>CAJKAR010000052.1 GCA_905197955.1 uncultured Lentisphaeria bacterium
CGGTTCTTCTCCCCTCGCGCTCCTCTCTTTCCCTAAACTTTTGACGCCTTTGCGTTTCACACAAAGGCTCTATTTTTACAGAATGTAAAGTTTTATAATGAATCATGCTTGCGATTTCAATTTTTGCAAGTATTGTATTTCATTCACAAATTATTCAAAAAAAGGGAAATCAAATGGCGGATCAGAAAGCACCGGTTCCCTACGGGGCCACTCCGACAAAGCAACAGCTTGCATGGCAGAAAACAGGCATGTATGCGTTTATTCATTTTACAGTCAACACCTTCACGGGACGCGAATGGGGCGACGGAACCGAACCGGAAGATGTCTTCCATCCAACGGAAATGGACTGCGAACAATGGTGCCGGATCATCAGCGGCGCCGGATTCAAAGGCATCGTTCTCACAGCAAAGCATCATGACGGCTTCTGCTTGTGGCCGAGCAAATATACCACACACTCAGTCAAATACTCCAAATGGCGCGACGGAAAAGGTGATGTGGTCGGCGATCTGGCAAAAGCGGCAAAAAAATATGGCCTCAAACTCGGACTCTATCTTTCCCCGTGGGATCGCCATGAAAAAACCTATGGTTCCGGCGATGCCTACAACGAGTTCTATCGCAATCAGCTCCGCGAACTCCTGACTACCTACGGCGGCAAAAACGGCGAAGATATTTTTATTACATGGTTCGATGGCGCCTGCGGCGAAGGACCCAATGGAAAAGTCCAGGTCTATGATTACGACAAGGCTGCCGCAGTCATCCGGGAATGCGCTCCGAATGCCGTTATTTTCGGGCACATGGGGGATCATCGGGACATCCGCTGGTGCGGAAACGAACGCGGATATGCAGGGTCTCCAAACTGGGCGACTCTGAATGAATACAGAGACGCAGGAGGCGATGGCGGCCTTCAGCATGGACACGTCAACGGAAAACACTGGTGGCCCTCCGAAGTGGATGTTTCCATTCGTCCCGGCTGGTTCTATCACAAGGAGCAGGATTCCCAGGTGCATTCGCTGGAACATCTGCTGGATATCTGGTATCACTCGGTCGGGCGCGGTTCCTGCCTGAACCTCAACTTTCCTCCCGACCGGCGCGGACTGATTCATGAGATCGATGCGGAACGAATTCATGAATTCAAAATCGTTCTGGATAAAACCTTCCGCACCAACTTTGCCGCCGGAGCATGTGTTACCGCCTCAAACGAGCGCGGAGCGGATTTCTCCGGAGATAAAATGACCGACGGCTCTCCCGATACCTTCTGGGCTCCGGAAGATGGAATGACCGAATGCGAAGCGGTCATCGAACTCGGAGGAATCCGACGGCTTAATGTGATCTCTCTGAAGGAGTACACGCAGCTCGGACAACGCGTCGCGGAATTCACTATCGAGTACAAGACACCCTGCGGTCAATGGAAAAAACTGATTGATGAGACAACGATCTCATTCAGCCGGATTCTTCGCACGGAAACAGTCGAAACCGATGCGCTGAAACTCAAAATTACAAAGGCTCTCGCATGTCCGTGCATTCAGGAATTCTCGGCGTATTATCAGCCGCCCCTGACGTTTGCTCCGTCAATCGTCCGTGATGCGGACGGTATCATTACGCTGATCCCCCCCAATGACGGAGTCCGCATCCACTACACGCTCGATGGATCCCTTCCCACCGCCGAATCGCCGGAATACACCGGACCCTTCCAGGTTCGTGAAGCAGGATTCCTCCGCGCCGTCTCCCTCCTCAAGCCGGGAGTCGAAAACGCCTATCCGGAAATCAAAAGCAATCCCGAGGCCAATCTCCGCTTCGGTACGGCTCTCAAAGACTGGAAGGTGATCGCAGCAGACAGCCAGTTCGATGACAATAACAAAAAGGAACATATCATCACCGCCGATGATCATATCTGGCTCACCGCAAGAGATGTTCCGTATCCTCACTGGATCACCATTGATACCGCTCGGAAACAGACCATTCACGGCTTTATCTTCACTCCTCCCAAAGCAACGGAGTGCGGCATGGGGCCTGTCTACCGTTATCGCTTCCTTGTCGGGGATTCCCCGGATCAAATCGACACAGTTGCCGCAGAAGGAACTTTCGATAATATCCTCAACAATCCGGTTCCGCAGATCATCGAACTGAAAAAACCGATCGAAGCCCGGTATATTCGTTTCGAAGCTCTGGAATCCGCGAACGGGGCCTGCTATGCCAATGTGAAACGGATTGAGCTGTTCTGATTCGCCAGCCGTTTTCCGCTCAAAAAGAATCGCTCCCTGTTCCCCGCCGGAATCCGTTTCGGCGGGGATTTTTTCTTCTACTCGGAATAAAGAAGGCGGAAAACTCCAGATTCCACGGCCATTCCAAAAGAGAAACACAAACACTTTCGGATCACTTCCCGTTTGAAAAAAATCCTCTCTTTACACTCAAAATGAAAGATTTTCCTGCGGGAAGGATTGCCTTTTTCAGAAAATATTCTATAATGGAGAAAAACTCCGGAGAGAGAAATGATGACAAGCGCAAAACGAAAAGTCCCCTATCTGGAAATCGCGGAAGAACTCCGCAGGAAAATCCACAGGGAAAACCTTTCCGCCGGAACTCCTGTCATGTCCAGCCGCGCACTTGCACGCTATTACAAAGTATCTCTGAGTACGGTGCACAAGGCTCTTCTGCGTCTGGTTGAAGAAGGCATTCTGTACCGCAGGCAGGGAAGCGGAACCTATGTCGGGAAGCATGAACCGGACAAAACAAAACCGCTGGTCATCGGATGCAATTTTCAGAACAGACCTAATGAACGACTGAAAAAACTTCTGTTTGAACCGGAAACTCACGCCATGGAATATTTACAGTCTCAAAACTGCACTCTGCGGATGGTTCCGCCGGAAACATTCACCGAGGATGATTCAACAGGAGAATCTCTGCGTGGACTGGATGGACTTCTCATATCCACCACTCTCTCCACATTGAACTGTCCTTACTTGCTGAATACCCTGAAAATTCCAACCGTCCTTTTCCAGGGAGAATGCGAATATGATCTGCCTTTCCATCAGGTTCTCCCCGATCAGATGACCGGACTGCGCGCCATGTTCCGAAATGCCGAATACTGGAATTTCGACAGCATCCTCATTATTCATCATGGCCATCAAAACGCCTGTTTCCGGAAGGATATCTGCATCCGAGCGGCAAAAGAGGCCGGATATCACAACATCGAAACAATGCTCATTCCACAGGGAGGAAACGTTTATAAACTGGGACTCCAGATTGCCAGAAACACCAGAAACAAACTCATCTTCACGGCAAGCGATCTCATTACATTCGATCTGATCCGTGCGTTCAGCGACGCAGGATTGCAGCCAAGCAGTGATTATCATATCGTCGGATTCGACAACATCGAAGGCATCAACATCCGTCCCTGTCCGATTCCAATGGCAACCGCGATTTACTACAATCGCGAAAAAGCCGCAATCATCGCCGCCCAGCTCCTGCTTTCGGAAATCCGCTCCCCCTCCGGATACACCCATATCATTAAGATTCCAACCGAATTCATTCTCCGTGAGAGCGGTCTGAACAGGAAAAACAACTCTTTTGCCGAAACAATCACAATTCAGAATCTTTCGAAAAAAGGAGACAGAATATGAAAACAAGACCATGTCCATGGAACAGGCCCAGAATCGCTCCGGGACAAATGCAGAACTTCCTCTCTCATCGTTCCTTCTCCCGGAATTTTACACTGATAGAACTCCTTATCGTTATTGCAATCATCGCGATCCTTGCGGCGCTGCTTCTGCCCGCACTGAACTCCGCAAGAGACAAAGCCATGGCTGTAAGATGCCTCTCGAATCTCAAACAGCAGGGAGCCGGATTCCTTCAGTACGCCATGGACAACAAAGAACGAGTTCCCTGTTCCGCAACTCCGGGAACAAACGGGGTCCATTACGCATGGAGACTTGCCATTGCACCGTATGCCGGAACAAAAGCGGAAACGAAATATGTCTATAATAATAAACCGGAAGCTCGGAACAGTATTTTTTTCTGCCAGAAATCCAATCGAACCGTAAATACAGCGGAAACTACCAATTCCCCGGAAGCCAGTTACGGGCTCGCCTATGCTTACAATCTCAATATCGGGTGGTACTCAACCAATCCGAAAGGATGCAAATTTCTCTCCGATATCAAGGGAAAATCTGCCGCGGAAACGATTCTGACTGCAGATCTTTCCGATCTCAGTATCGGCCCGGGAAATATCCCCGTCTGCTGGAGCCCGGACATCTCCGATCCGAATGTGGTCGGCAACCGGCACTCTCTGGGAATCAATCTCAACTGGGCCGACGGACACGCCTCCTGGATGAGCAATGCCGTTCTCAACGCAGGAAAAAATGCCGATATCAATCATTACTGGCGTATTCGTCCCGATGGTTCTCCAACCTCCGAACGGGAATAAATCTCTGTCATACACAAAAGCAAGATTGGACCTTCTATGAAAAAATCACTTCTCTCCCTGATCCTTCTCACGGGACTTCTGCTTTCCGGAGCAGAAAAACAGTTTGAACTGAATGGCGAACACGGATTGCAGGCCCTCATCGGCGGAACGTTGAAATCTCCGGTAAAAGCGGAGAATATCAAAACCGTTCCGGGAATGGGAAATGGAAATGCCATTTTCATCCCATCCGACGGCTCTCTGGTTTTTCCTCTGGACAAAATCGGAACGCAGACCGAAGGCACCGTCGCTTTCTGGCTCAAACTCGACACCCCCATGGAGGCGGTTCTGAACTACTTCGACCGAGACCGCCTCCCCGACGGTTCCATCGGAAACATCGGCGATGCCTACCGGGATATTCTCTTCTCCGGCGCTCCGTTCGCTCCCGTTCGAGTCTCCAAAAGCCATATCTACGCCCAGGGGATCAACGGCAGCACCGCGTATTACAAGCGGATGTTCCCCGGAAAATGGCATTTCTTCGCCTTCACCTGGAACTCGAAAACAAAAACGACCGGAAATCTCATCGACTTCAACTATTCGGAACAAATCAGCAGCAATCTCCAGCCGAAGCCGTTCGGCAAAGAACTCGCTTTCGGTTCCGCGAATCGCAAACAGGGATTGAACGGAAGCATCGACAACTTTACAATCTATGACAAAGCGCTCTCCCGTGAGGAACTGCTCCAACTCTATGCCGAACACCGTCCGCTGGACGCTGAACTCCACGACTACGCCCTGAATGCCGGAAAAAACAACACAATCCGTCTGCGCTTCCGGAATCTTTCCGGAAAACGGATCGAAAACAACATCCGGTTTGAAATTCTGGATCCGGAAGGCAGAAAAAAAACAGATGGGGTGTTCCATATCAACGCCGGCCCGGGCGAGTTCGCGGACCTCAAGACCACCTTCCGACCGGAAAAGGCCGGACTGCATCAGCTTGTCCTGGATACCGGACGTGTCTTTGAACTTCTCGCTCTGGACAGCACCTCCATCCGCGAGAGAATGAAAACCGGGGAACTCAAACTCTCTCTGCTCGAAGAGATCGACTTCACCCGGAAACTCCCGAAAGAAAAATTTCTCTCCGACGGCACCGACAAAGTCGTTTCCTCTCCCGCGGGACGGTATCGCGAAAGCTCCAACATGGACCGATCCGCCTTCACCTGCCGACTGAACAAACTCCCTCATCCGAACCGGTATCACATTCTCGAAATCGAATACCCCGATGATGCGAAACGCGCCTATTCCGTCACCCTTTTTGCCGAACGCTTCGGAATCACCATGAGCGGACAGATGAACGGAACCGCCATCTTCACCGGCGGCGAACATCCCGTTACGGAAACAATGCGGAAACGGCGGCTCCTCTGGCTGCCCTGCTCGGAAAACATCGCACTGATCTGCGAAAATTACAAGCAGAGGGCCTCCGAAAAAGGCGCGGCGCTCGCCCGGATCCGTATCTACGAAACACAGGACGACCTCCTGCCGAAACAGTACGAAAGTGCCGGAGACCGCGCCCTCGGCGTCTGGGACGAGGATATCGCCATGGACGGCATGTGGTTCAACATGAACAATCTGGAAACGAACGTGACTCTCGAATTCTGGCGCGAAAAGGCCGAACGAATGGCGGAATATGCTCACCACATGGGCTACACCAACTGGACCTTCCAGTTCTATGACTATCTCGGCGACCGCAACGGCTCGTTCCTCTCTCTGCCTCAGGGAAATGTTCCCGGAACGAACGGACATGTCTTCGGCTGGTGCGATGTCTTCGCCAAAGTCTTTGAACGTGAAAAGATCCGCTTCTTCGGCCGTCTCGGATTCGGATTCTACGGGAAAGCGCCGATGGCGGGATTCGTCGGAGAACAGAATCTGGCAGAGGATTTCAACGACTACTGCGCCCGAGGCGAAAAAGCCGTCGAACGCGTCTCCCGGCATAACACCTTCGGAAGCGGCAATACAACGGCGACTCTGAATCCGCTTCATCCTCTCTTTCTCCGGAACGCGAAACGCCTCGCCGCGTTCTATCGCGACAAATATCAGACGAATCCCATGTTTCAGGGAATCACCTTCCGGGAAAGCAACGTCATCTTCTCTCTGGTCGGACTCGATTACGGATACGAAGACTCAACCATCGCGCAGTTTGAAAAGGAGACCGGCATCAAAGTTCCTGTCAGCCGCACCTCCAAAACCCGCTTTGCCGAACGGTTCCGGTTCCTGACCGCGCCGGAACGAAAAGAAAAGTGGATCCGATGGCGGTGCAAAGCCTTTGCGGAGGTCTGCAGGGCAACCGTCGAAGAACTGCGGAAAGGAAACAACCGTCTCCGTCTCCAGCTCTGGGTCAACTGCGAAACCAGTATGGCAAACTCCGTCAATGAGGCTTTCACCGTCCGGAACGCCCTGCTCGAAAGCGGATACGATCTGAATCTGCTCTCGCAGATCGACGGACTCGAAATCGTTCCGATCATCCGTCCCGAGTTCGAACATATCCGCCCCGACAAAACCCGTCAGGAAAGCTATGTTCTCTATTCCCGGGAATTCGCCGACGCATTCGCTCCACGGAAATTCCAGAACATCAACATGCACCTGCACAACAATCTGGAACAGTACCGTTTCATGGATACGAAACTCAAGGAGTTCTTCTGGAAGATGGGACAGTGGAGCTGGAGCAGAAAAAACTTCCATTACGGCACCTGGGCAAACGGCTATCCGAACGCGGAATTCGCCCTCCTGCCCCTGACCAATCTGCTCGCCAATATGGATCTTCAGGAAATCTATCTCGGCTGGTGGGGAAATCCGGACAGCGGATTCACCGATCTTCTGCGCCCGTTCTACCGGGCATTCCGAAGCATTCCACCCGGAAAATACCGGAACGCCGCCCGGAAGGAAGATCCGGTCGCGCTTCGAATCTGCGGAAAACATTTCTATCTTGTCAATCGGGAAAGTTTCCCTGTCCGCGTCTCCTTCCAACTCAACAGCGATTCCATTTTGAATCTGGTCACACAGGAAACACGGAAAGGGAAGAACCGGAAGTTTGAACTCACGGTTCCGGGTCAGGGATTGCTGGTTTATGCCGCGGAAAACACGAAGGATGCGCAAATCACGAAAATTGTTCAGCAGGTCGGCGATTCCGATCTGAAACTGCTCCGGGATCAGATTCTCAATCTGGATGACGCCGTCAAGATTTCCAATTCACCCCGGCTCCTCCGCCATCGGCAGATTCTTCATGACCGGATGGAGAAAAAACAGTACACCGAAGCACGCCGCTATCTTTACCGGAAAGATGTCCAGGAAGCGCTGAAATCGCTCGGAATCTGTCAGGTGAAAGGAAAACTGCTGCCTCTGGAAAACCGTTTCCTCGTGGAAATTCAATCCCTCCAGCGGAAACCGTTGAACGCGGTCGTGAACATTTCCAAAACGACGGGCTGCTGGAACGTCGATCCCCAGAAAACCCAGAGTGTCAGGAACCTGAAAACAGGGGAAAAAGCCGCTCTGAAATTCGATCTGCTCACACCTTTGCGCAAAGACGGCTGGGGCGGAGAATTTGAAGTCTCCGTTTCCGTGGATGGAGCCAAACCGATGAAATACCGCTTCCTCGCGGGCGGACCGATCGCCTACCGCACCGGACTGCGCAGCATCGGCACCGACTGGACCTTCTCACGCTACAAAATGACCTCATACAGAGTCAGCAAGAAGAATCAGCCCGCCTACACCTATCGTCTCGGCTATGCGTGGAACGAAACCGGGCTCTTCCTCGCCGCTGATGTGGAAGACAGGGATTTCCTTCCGCCGAAGGCCGGCGAAGCCTCCTTCAAACGGGACTCCATCCAGCTTTTCCTCGATACCCGCAATACGGCGGAATTCTCAGATGCCCAGTATGACAACGGTGTTTTTGAAGTCGTTCTCTCCCTGCGGGAAGGGAAACCGGAAATTCATCACAGCGCCATTCCCGAACACGGTGTCCCTGCGGAACAATCCGGAACCAGACTCGCCGTAAAACACGAAAAAGGCAGAACTCTGTATGAGTGTTTCATTCCGGCGCGGGAACTTCCCGATATGAAATTCCGGAACGGAAGCGTCATCGGAGCCTGTCTGATGGTGAACAATGTCCTGAAAACCGACGGAGGAGGCGAAGTTCTTGTCACTTCTCCGGAAATTTTCCCGTGGCAGCGCCCCGGCACATGGGAGGATCTCATTCTTCTGGACGAACCGCGCCCCGAAGCGGAAAAAGTTCTTCCGTCCGTCCCCGGATTCAAGGCGGCTCATCGTTCAACGGTCCGGAAAAGGAACATCGACGGAAAAGAGTGCATCGTCATGAACGGGGAGGGTACCGGACAACGCAGCGGATGGATCGTCTCCGATCCGCGTCCGATCCCCCGTCAGGGAACCGTCACGCTCTCCTTTACCGCCCGGACCGGGGGAGGAAACCGCGATCTCTGGATTCTCATCCGCGGAACTGACTGGAAAGGCGGAAAAAGCAAAACCTTACGTCTCTCGCCCGAATGGAAAACGTATGAATTTCAGGTACCCGGTTCCGCTTTCGCTCCGGAGACAAAAACCTTCACGGTCGATTTCTCCATGAATCCAGGCGAATACCAGTTCTCCAAGATCCGGATTGACACGAAACTATGATCCGGAGAGATCCCATGTATACCACTCTGAACTCAGCAGGAACCCTTTTCCGGCGGATCGCCGGAATCCTTGTTCTTCTCTCCGCGACCTCCTGCACCACACCTTCCGATCCCGGAGATACGGCTCTGCTCCGGGAAGCTCACGACATTTTCAAGGAAGGCAAACAACATCCCGGCCCCGCCAAATACCATACGGATCTTCTCGGCGGAACCGCCTGCCAGAACGCGGCAAGGACTCTCCGGAACAGCAATCCGACCCCGGAAGAGGCACGGAAGGTTATCCGTTCCTACATCGCCACGGCAAAACGAGACTCAAACTGGACCTATTCCCCTCCCCGGCTGAAAATTCCTGCCGCGGCAAATCCCGTCCGGATCGACGGCCATGCGGAAGACGCCGAATGGAAAAACGCCCTCACGCTCCGCGGTCAGTACGCCATCGGAGAACGGAAGCCCGATCCGCGCGACAATCCCGTCTGGCGTCTGCTCTGGGACAAGCAGTATCTTTATCTTTCCGCCGTTCTCAGGAACACGCAGTACAGGCGGGTCGGGAAGATGCCCTATGAAGCGGACTGTCTGGAGGCGTTTCTGCGGATCGACCACAGAATCGGACTTTACTGGGAGCTTATCGTGAATTTCGAAAACCGGGCTCTCTGCGACTACCGCAGCCTGAACTACTGGGGCGGATTCCACGACCACCGGATGCCGCCGGATCTCTTTCCCGGTCTGCAATACCGGTCCTGCGTGCGGAACGGCATACTGACAATCGAAATCGCCGTGCCCTGGAAACTCTTTCCCGGCTTCGCAAATACGAGGTCCGCCGATTCCCCGAAAAAAGGAGAAGAGGTGCTCTTCTCTCTTGTCCGGATCATGAGCCGCCCCGATTCCGACCACCTGGACTACTGCTCCGCCGTCCCCCTGCTCTACGGCGGGCACAATCTGTACGGACAGATCACCGGGATTCTGGACTGAATTTCAAAGATATTTTCCCGTGGCGCTTACGGCAACGATTTCCCCGAAAAACATCTTGTGGAAATCCTTGTCCGGATACCAGGTTTCAGCGGCTTTCGCATCTACAAAGCACTCCGGCTTGAGCCAGTCCGCATAGGTCTTGCGGCACTCAAGGACAAGTTCCGCTTCCGCAATCGACGGAGCGGAAACGTGCAGGGAAGATTCCGGCGTAAGACCGGTCTCTTTGAACTTGTCGTATTTTGCGCCGGACTTGCTGCCGAAGAATCCGAGTGCCTGTTTCCACTCTGTCCCGAAGGCGCTGAGCGTAAAACTGTCGCCCTGCTCCAGGAAGGGGAGCGTGTGCCGCTGCGGACGCACCACAACCATCGCAAACGGTTTTCCCCAGATTGTGCCTGCGGATCCCCAGCTGATCGTCATGCCGTTGAACTTGCCCTCCGCAAAATTTCCGCCGGTCAGAATGAACCACCCGCTGTTGAAAAGTTCAAAGGGATTCGATTTGAATTCGGATGGATTGATTTCCTTTCTTCTGCTCATGATAGTGCCTCCGTTTCTGGATCATTCCTCTGTTTTTCGCATGATTTTGCTTTCCAAAGTAATGTCGATTGCCGAAAATGTCAAATAAAATCGGAAAAAAATCAATTTGCAGTTGACGCCTCCCCTTTTCATGGTATAATACCTGAAATACCAGAGAGATATGTATGAAATATTCCATTATTCTGCCGACCTACAATGAAGCGCTGAATATTTCCGCCATGGTGCGGAGCATCCGGGAACAATATGGAAACGATCCCGAAATCCTGATCGTCGATGACCGGAGTCCCGACGGAACCTTTGAACAGGCATCCGTGCTCGCGTCTGAAATCCCGAACGTCCGTGCCTTTCTCCATGACGGCATCCGCAGTCTCAGCGCAAGCGTTCTCTATGGATTCGACCGGGCTCAGGGAGATGTCCTCATCTGCATGGACGCCGATGGCCAGCACCGTCCCGAAGATCTCGGCAAACTCTTTCAGGCCATGAAACACAATGATATGGTCGTCGGCTCCCGCTATGCTGAAGGCGGCGGCTTTGCCGAAAAATGGAAGTTCTCCCGAGTCCTCACCAGCCGGACCGCCGCTCTGATGGCAAAGCTCATTTTAAAAGTCCGGATTCAGGATCCCATGTCCGGCTTCTTCGCCGTCCGGAAAGAGGCGTACGAAAAAGTCCGCGGGGAACTTGATCCGAGAGGATTTAAAATCATGCTGGAAATCCTCTCCCTCCTGGCCCTGTTCCCAAACATCCGGATCGCGGAAACCGGCATCGTCTTCGCCATGCGGAAACACGGAACAAGCAAACTCTCGGCCAATGTGATCTTCCAGTATCTCCTGATGCTGAAAAACAGTTTCCTCAAACAGCGAAAACTGAAAAAGCGGATCGCTCTCAGCGCATAACCTGCAACGCGCGGTTTCTCTTCCAGCGTTCCACTCCTTTTTCCAGAATCCATGCCAGAGCATACGCGGTAAACAGGACCAGAAACGGATCCAGAAACGGAGCTCTGTGACGCATCAGGACATGGACTCCCGCATGTGCCGCCCAGCCGGTCCCGATCACCAGAGCGGCAATCAGCAGGAACTCCGTCTTCCGCCTCAGCAGCCAGATTCCGAATCCGGCGCAGAGAAAGAGACCGCACTCCCACAACGCCACCACGGCAAACTGAAACAACCCATGCGCTCCGTACAGGGGCCAGGGACGGATGAAATGCCACGCCTTCGCAAATCCAAGATAGAGGAAATTCCCGATCCCCATCTTCCGGATCTCCTCGAACGCCTTCTCCTTCAGAATACGATCCTGAAGAGCCGGATTCCCCGAACAGGATTCCGGCAGATTCCGCACCAGCGCAATCGAGCGCTCCCACGCTTTGTTCTGATGTTCCAGAAACTCTTTTCCGCTGCGGCTCTTGTAGGCGTTCAGATTGTCGCTGTTATAACCGAGATACAGATTGAATCCACCCAGATAGGAGGTCAGATTGAACGTCCCGAAATGATGCAGATTCCGCAATCCTCCTGGCAGAACGCAGAGGAAAAAGACCAGAGAGAACACTCCGATCCGCGCGATTGAAATCCACCGCTCTCTCCCCACAGCAGTCTTTCTCCTGAGATACAGCAGGAACAGCAGCCCGCAGATCAGCGCCGGCAGAAGCAGAATCGTGGTCGGGCGCACCCACACGGAAAGCCCGCCGCAGATCCCGAGCAGGACATACTTCCCCCACGACTCCTTCCCCAGAAACACCAGCGTGAACACCGCCAGCGACAGCGTGAACAGACTCTCCGAGGAAAAACGCATCGAATACACGGCAAACAGCGGATGAAGATTGATCAGCAGCAGCGCCAGCCAGCCGACGGCCTCCGATCCGATCCGTTCCCCGATCCGGAACAGCACCAGCGAAAGAGCCGTCATCACCGCCGCCTGACAGACCGCCAGCGCGATCCACGGATTCCCCAGCACCTTGATGAAACATCCTCCGAGAAACGGCAGAAGAAGCGAACGATACGCCTCCGGCATCGGATACGAACGCGGAGATTCGTAATACCGGTTCTTCTCCGAGATCATCTCCCCCGTCCGGGAAAAAGAGAGCGCCAGTTCCATGTATTCCGATCCATCATCGTGCAGGAAAAATTCCCGGTGCTCCAGCGCAATGAAACAATTCACTCCGAGATGCAGCAGAAAGATCACACACAATGCGATCCACAACCACTTCCGGGCAATTCCCGGAAAACCATTCCTTCCTGTTGTCACTGTTCCGTTCCGATCTTCCATACCGCATTTCCTGTGTTGCATTTGAGTTCCGGCGCATAGACTCCCCGACCAGAGGCCGGAAGCGCCTGATAGATTCCGTCCAGCTGAGCCCGGATCCAGTAACGGATGCTGTTCTTTCCGCGTCCGAGCTCCCGCTGGGAGAAGCGAGGACCGGTCTCCCGGAACTCCGCATAAATCGCGGGATACCAGGAGAGGTAGCCGCTGACCGGTTTCACATATTCGAATCCGGCAGGAAGACGATCTGTGAATTCCACATAGTCGTAATCATTCTTTGTATCCGCGATCAGTTCGACCTCGACGATCGTTCCCGGACGGATCTTCGAAAGATCCTTCCGCTCGATCCGTTTTACCTTTTCGTGCGTCAGAGTCTGCGGCCTTCCACCGACTCCGGCAGTCTCCGCGGTTTCCGTTTCAGGAACCAGCTCATAGTATTTGCGTTCCAGACGCATCTCTCCGCCGGCGGGAGCGATTTTTTCCTCCAGCGTAAAATACGTCAGCATCGTATTGTAGAACACCGAGCCGCGCCCTGCACACGAGATCGTCATAAGATGCTCGCCTGCTGGAAGCATCTCCGCAAGAATCGTGATCCGGAACTCACCGTTCCAGAGATTCTCTTTCGTAATGCGGAACGACCCGACATGCCCCTCGTCCAATCGAACCATGATGTTCAGATCGGGATCCCCTTCCCCCGTGACGCGAATGTACTCCGCCAGACTCTCCACCGCCGCGCCGAGAGCCCGGATCGAACTGCGCGACGGCGCATTGCGGATGTTCGTCGTCAGATAACGTGCCACCCTGCCCGCCATCGGATCCTCCGGATTCTGCCGCAGAAGCAGCCGGAGATACGCCGCCTGCGTCGCCGTGTCGTCCCCGTACCAGAAGAAGCACCACTGCGGTTTAATATCCAGATACGCCGTTCCGGCGGAATCATCGCTCTTCCGCATCTCTTCCAGTTCCGCCAGAACCGGTGCCAGATATGGACTCTTCTTGTCCAGCGCCAGAGCATACAGTACCAGAGCATAGGAGGAAAGTTCTCTTTTCTGTTCAAATACGAACTTTTCGAGTCCGGAATGACGCTTTCCCGCTTCCGCAAGCGTCTTCAGCACAAGCGGATCCACATTGGATACCGTCGATTTCCCCTGACGAATCTCACCAAAGCGTTTCTCCGCATGTGCGGAAAGCCAGTCGATTCCGCGACGGATTCGATTCTCATCCACGTTCCGTCCCATTTTCTTTGCGGCAAGCAGGGCATCGACCACATATGCGGTCGTATCCGCATAGGAATGCTCCCGGTAACCGCTGAACCATCCCCATCCGCCATCGGCATTGACCATGCCTTCGATCATCCGGAGATTGCCGGAAACAAGTTTTTCAAACGTCTCCGCCTGAAAGACGGGCCGCCGCTCCGCTCCGCGCAGATAATCGGCATACAGACGATCCCGGACCGTCCGTCCCCGGACCGCCCGCTCAAACGGGATCCCGATTTTCTCAAGAGCATATTTCGCCGAAAGCACCGGCAGAAACCGGTTGACAACTCCGAACACATTTCCGGAATCCTCCGCCGCCAGATACGGAAGAAGATCCACCATCGCCACCGCGGCACCCGGCGCAAAGGAGACAGTCTGCACAACGCTCTCCTTGCGAATTCTTTCCGGGACAGTAAAACGGATCACCGCCTTCTGATTTTCAAGATGTCCCGCAGTCGGAACGCTCTTTTCCATGCCTCTCACGAGAACCGGCAGAGGCAGGCGCACCGCATCGGATTCTCCATCGGCGAGCGCGGCAAGAGTCACTTCCGCCCTGCCCGGCTTCAGCGCGGTGATTTCAAATGGAACCGTCACACTCTTTCCCGGTTCGATCCGGCAGTTATTCCGGGAACTTCCGGCACAGCGGAGAATACCCGTCGTTCCACGCAGGGAAAGCGACGCCGAAACCTCTTTCGCTGTATAATTGTGGAGAATCGCACGGACCGACGTTTTGTCTCCGGCAATCAGGAAACGCGGCATTTCCAGACGCGCAATAAAATCCTTGCTCACGACGAATTCAGCGCTGCCCTGTCCGACTCCCGCCTCCGGCGTCAGACTCCAGACCTTCACGACCCAGGTAGTCAGATTATCCGGTACAGGAATCTCCAGACGAGCCTTCCCCTCTTTTCCCAGTTCGCGCTGGCCGATCCAGAAGGCGCGGTCGAGAAAGTCGGAACGGACGCTAACAGCCCCATCTCCTGCTCCGGAAACATTTCCATCCTCCAGCTTGTCCGCCTCCGCAAAAACCAGAGAAGAATCCGCGACCTTTCTCTTCGCCTCCGATTTGAATATTCTGAAATTGGCTGCACTCGGAGCCATCGCTGCATTTTCCGGAAGGATACCTCTCAGTCTCATGACAGGTACGGAAATCAACCGGAAAAGTCTCATCGGATCCTGCGAATACGAGGGAGAACTCCGATCCATCGCATTGAAGAAAGAGGCGTAAAACCATCGTTTCCATCCCCAGAAGAAGAGATTGATCTTCGGGACATTGTCCGCAGCAACTCCTTCCAGCGCCTTGTCGTATACGGTCATGGCGAACGCTCCCGAAACCGGTTTTCCGTCCAGCCCCGTCACGGCGATCTCCAGAGGAACCCTGGAACGCGGCTTCACTTTGCCGGAGGGAACCGATACATCCACATTCAGAATCCGGCTTTCCGGCGGAATGTAAAGCTGTTTCGTCACATGGGAAGTCACACCGTCGCGGATCATCAGCGCGGAGACAAAGATATTCGGACAGTCCTGCGCCGTAATCCGGAAGGGAACCACAAGGGAATATCCCTGCAAACGATATGCCTTCATCCCGGAAGCGGTGAACAGATAAACCGTACTGCCGGGTTTGTTCGAGGAAATCAGAAGTTCAGCGGTGTCGCCCGGACGATAGGTGGAGCGATCCGTCGAAAGCTCCAGCGGCAGATCCGAAAACAGATTCTCTTTTCCGTCATCTCCGGCAATGCGGAACGTACAGGAGCCGCTCTCCTGCGCCCCCTCTTTCGAAGTAAACTCGACATACGCCTCATACACTCCGGATGCATTCAGACGGAACGAAGGATTCTCCCCGCTCCGGAAACGGATCGTTTTCAAACACTCTCCAACCCGTTCGAATTTCCCATTCGCCTGAATGCCGCGGCGGAAGAGCTTCACGATTCCCGTTCCTTCCAGCTCCTTCCCGGCAGGATCCACCGCAGCGATACGGAGCGTGGTTGTTCCATCCAGGCGCGTGAAACCGCAAAGCGGATACACAAACAGCGTAAACGGAGATGCCGTCGCCATCACGCTTTCCTGTGCGGAAACCACACGGCGCGAGGAATCGGTCACTTCCGCGGAAACCGTATAGCGGTAATTGTCCGCTCCGAAACGCTCCTTGATTCCAGCGGTCGGAATCTTGAACTCGAATTTGCCCTCCGCAGAAAGTTTTCCGGCAGTCCGCAACACAAGAGAGCGTTCCGAATAATACGGAAAGAAATGCCAGAAGAACGAGCTGGAAGAGAGAAGATAGCCGCGTCCATACAACCAGTCAAACGGACCGGTCAGCGGGAAATACGGTTCCGCTTTCTCGCGATACACGGAACAGCTCACTTCGGCATCCGCAACAGGCTGACCGAAATAATAGTCCGCGGAAACGGAAGCGGAAATCGTCTCTCCGATCCTCACCGCCCCCGACGGCAGCTTCACCGCAACCCGGTATTCCGGCTTTTTGTACTCCTCCACACGGAAATGGATGTTCCCTAGATAGTCTCCCCCCTTCCGGGTCCGGGCAGCAATCCAGTATCCTCCGAGCGCGGCATCATCAGGCAGATGGAAACGTCCGGCAAACGCCCCGGTCTTCTGACTGAGTGGCATCTCCGCCGAATACAGCTCCTTTCCGAACGGAGCCGTCACCGTTACAAACACTGACGCCGGATACCGGTACGACACCTTCTCCCGATACGATGCTCTCCGCAGGAATCCCGAAAATTCCACCATGTTTCCCGGCTTGTAGATCGGCCGGTCCGTAATCAGAAACGCCATCGTGCGATCGTAAATGGCTCCCGCCCCCTGCCGTTCGCTGGAAAAATATCCCCCACCGGTGTAAACGGCCATTCTGCCATCCACATCGGCAACCGCCCAGAGAAGGCTCATATTCATTGCCGGCATAACAACGGAACCATCGGCATCGGTCGTCAGCGTCAGATTCTTTGTTTCAATCCGAACCTTTCCGAATTTCCGGATCTCTTCAGGCTTCTGCGCATAGACCGTCCGGAAGAAGTGAAGCCGAATCTTCCGGTCCGCCACCGGAGCTCCGGTGGCGGCGTGATTCAGAAGAAGACGATTCGGCTGATCCGTTGTCTGCGTCATAGTCAGCGCGTACTCCGTCAGCCAGACAACCATCTGTGAAGTGTTGCCATCTTTCAGCGACACGGTCACCAGATACGCTCCCGCCTCCTTCAACGGCAGACGGAATTTCTTTTCCGTATCGGAATGATCCCGCTCCGGATCCAGTTTCAGAGAAAACTTCGCCTTCTCTTCCCCGACGGCTCCGTGGAAGTGCTTTTCCAGATCCGGCACGGGAAGACCATAAAAAGCCCCCGGCGAAAACTCCTTCTGCGGTTTCGAAAGAAGTTCCAGAACGGTATTCAGTATTTTCTTCTCATCCAGGGAACGAACCGTGACTTCCGCTTCCATGGCATTGCGGTAAATCAGAGTCAGTTCCGGTTCCCGTCCCGCCGTCTGCACTTTGACAGGAGCAAGCATGCAGAGATTATCTTTGAGCTGATGAATCTGCTCCATCAATCCCTTGTCTTTGGGAGAGGCTTTCAGCGCCGCCTGATACTCTCTCAATGCACGCGGGAACTGCCGCCGCGCGACATAAAGATCACCCAGAACCTTGTACTTCCCGTATTTCCGGTAAATTGCGATGTAATTCTGATCATCCGGCAGAGAGATCCGCTGAAACCCATTCGCCATATACGCCAACGTCTCACCGTCGGAAAGGGATTTCAAAAACTCTTCCCCCTCTTTCGTCGACTGATAACTCCTGTACACCCATCGCCAGTTCCCCGAAGGATCCAACTGACGGCACAGAAAATCCGCCAGCATCTGTTCCCCTTCCTTCCCCGCCTTTGCAAGAAGAAAACGCAGACGCTCTCCGTCATTTTTCGCCAAATCAAAATTTGACGGAACAGAATAAAATATTGGAGATCCGTCAGAATTGACGGGAGATGGCAGTCTTGGCTCCGCTTTCCAGCGTGACTGGTAATCTGGCAGAGCGTTTTGCAGATCCGTCAGATTCTGCAATTTCCAGCTTTCCTCCGGTTCCGGAATCAGCAGTCCGGCAAACGCACCATAGAATCGCTCCGGAAGATTCCGCGAACTCTTCTCCGCACGCTTCAGCGCAGAGAGAAACAGCTTCAGCATGAAAACGCGATCGTGTTCCCGACAGGAAAGCATCTCTCCGGTGCCGCTGCGGTTCCCGCCGCGCGTGAACACCTCTCCGATCCGGTATCCGTAATCGGGAAGACTGGATCGACAATTTGCCATCATCACCAGAACATCGGGATTCTCCGCATACTTTGTCTGCACAAGATGCAGCAGTTTGTCATACTCTTCCGGCTGATTCCGTTTTTCGAGCCGGTTCAGAACATCCCGGAAACATTCCGCGATCCTGCCGGAATCCATTCCGGCGGGCGGATTCTCCAGAATCTTCCAGAGTTCGGAATACGACTTCTCCGCTTCCGCGCCAGGAACAACGGTCACTTCCGCCGCTGCATGAAACGCCGGCAGAACAAACAATACAAATAGAACAGACAACAGGATTTTCCGCATCTTCCACCTCCGGTTTTTCTGCGGACGACTTTACATGCTCCGTCCGAAAAAAGCAAGACGTTTGACAATGTTTTTACAATGTTGTTTTCCCTGCGCCGGAAAGCAGAGCATTCACTTTCGGAAAAACCCGGCAGGCATTTTCAAAAAAGACCTTCTCCTGACACTCCTCCGGCACCAGTCTCCGGATCACTTCCAGATACGCCGGAATATTCACGAGCGGCCAGTCGGATCCATAGAGCACCTTGTCCCAGTTGTTCAGATAGGTCAGCCACATGTGCGTGAATTCCATCTGTCCCTTGAAATGGCTCCAGAACCAGTCGGCGGTGAAATTGCCTTCCGCCAGTCCGGAAAGATCAAGATACACATTCGGATTCTTCGCCGCCACGGCAGTCGCATCCACGATCCACGGATTGCCGTAATGCGCCATCACAAAACGAACGTTCGGGAAGTTCGCGGCGACCTCGTCCACCGTCAGCGGATGGGAATATTTCAACAGTCCGTGATTCCCCGCGACCTCGCCGGTATGAATCACCACCGGCACATCGTACCGCTCCGCAAGTTCGTAATACGGATAGTGAACCGGATCGTTCAGATAACAGGCATTGTAACCGGGATAGAGTTTGATTCCGACACACTCCGGAGTCTGAAGATGCCGTTCGAATTCGGCGATCGAACGCGGAGTCGTCTCCGGAACGATCTCGCGGCTCTCGACTCCGGCGCAGTAGGCGATGCAGGGCGGATGCGGATACTTCTCTCCCGGCTTCACCGTTCCCGCCAGATTCGGACTGCGCGGAGAACAGGTTCCTTCCATCCGGACACCGCCCATCTCGCCCATGGCGATTGCAAGAACGATATCATTTTCTTCCAGTGTCCGGGCAAGATGTTCCGGAGTGTTTTCATGTCCGGCGGCAACAGCGATTTTGTCGAAACCGTCGCATTTGGAAAAGTGCAGATGAGCGTCGATAACCTTCATGAAAACTGCCCTCCTGTTTCCGGATCAAGGAAGAACAAGACTCTTCATCTCGTCCGAGGTTTCAAGATTGAAAATGGAAATTCTTCCTCCGTCATAAAATCCGAACGACGGTGGATTGCCTCCCTTCGGCAGAGAAATGGAACCCGGATTGAATGCGACAATTCCTCCCTCCCCCTTTTCCAGCACCGGCAGATGCGTATGCCCGAACGCAAGAACCGTCCCCGACGGAACCGGCGGCAGTTTCTCCGGATTCCAATGGTGCCCATGCGTCAGGAAAAATCGATGCCCCTCGGCAAACAGAGTCGAATACTCCGCCATGATCGGGAATTCAAGCAGCATCTGATCGACTTCGCAGTCGCAGTTGCCCCGCACGGCGATCAGTTTGTCTTTCAGCGGATTCAGCATGGCAACCACTTTCTGCGGCGCGTAATCCTCTCTCAGGCGGTTGCGCGGCCCGTGGTACAGCACATCACCGAGAAGGACAAGCAGCTCCGGCTTCAGGCGTTCCATCTGATTCTCCACCAGAGAGAGACTCTCCGGCGATCCGTGCACATCCGAAAAGAAAAGAATTTTCATGCTTCATTCTCCTGCAAACAAAGTTCTCCGGACCGAATCCGGGAAACCGGGAAGCTCGCCGCAAGTTCCGATCCGTCCGGCTCCGGACCGTTTTGCCCGGAACATGGAAATATACCGTCCAACCACCCGCTTTACAAACACTCTCCTCCTTGAAATTTCACCATTTTATGCTAGAATGATGGGAAATTACCACATAAAAACAGGGATTCGAATCCCCGGTCCCTTTCTTCCATGGAAATGAAGGAGTCAGAATCTCATGGAACCTGCAAAACAGAGTGCCATTCCCAGTCAAGCGATCTCTCTTCCGGCGGAATCCTACGGAAAACAGATTCCTCCGTTCCATTTCTCTTTTGTGAAAAAAAGCCGGATCTTTCTGATGCCTCTTTTCTTCGCTCTTGTTTTCCCGGCTGCGTCGGTTCCAAATTTTCTTAATGCAGCAGAAGCAGAACAGGAAGTCCGGCTCTTCCTGAAAAATCTCCCGCAGGATCTTTCCCGGAAACAGATTGCGGCAATGCAGAAAGCCAAACAAGGAAATTCGGCTCCGCTGGAGGCAATCCGTCTTGCCCGTCCCGATACGCCTCCGCCCGCAGGGGTCCGGATTCGCAACACCACTCTGAACGGAGTCCCCGTCCGGATTTATCATCCCGAAAAAGCGCCGGAAAAACCTCTGAAAACTGTCCTCTATCTTCACGGCGGGGGATGGGTCATCGGCAATCTGAAAACCTGTTCCCGTTTCTGCGGAGAGCTCTGTGCGGCGGAAAAAGTCATCGTGATCGCCGTGGATTACCGGCTTGCGCCGGAGCATCCCTATCCGGCGGCTCTGGAGGATGTCATGCGTGTCCTCCAAGCGGCGCGTTCGCCTCTTCCGGACCTGCCGGACGACATAAAAAATGATCCGGAGCGAATCTTCCTGGCAGGAGACAGCGCAGGAGGCAATCTCGCTGCCGCCGCCGCTTTGAAAGAATATGACCAGACCGGAAAAACTCCAGCCGGAGTCCTGCTTTTCTATCCTGTGACAGATCTCTCCGACCGCAACTCCCTCTCCAGACAGCGCTATGGAAAAGGCTACGCCCTCGATGCAGATCTCATGGACGCCTTTCTCGACTGTTATCTTCCCGCAGGCAAACAGACACATGAAATCCGATATCTTTCTCCTCTGAAAACCGATTTGTCCTCCTTTCCTCCCGCCTTGATCGTCACATCGGAATACGATATTCTTCACGATCAGGGGTGCGCCTTTGCGGAAGCATTGAAACAGAAAAAACGCCGCGTCATCCATCATGACTACAAAGGTGCCGTCCATATTTTCATCACCGTTCCCGGAATGGATTCCTTCTTCCGGCGGGCAGTGCACGATGCCGCGTCATTTCTGCGTGAATTCAAGAGCTGATCTCTTTTTCCGCCTTTCTTTTCCTGTGCCAATGGCACATAAAAATCAGCATATCGCGACAGAATGTCTCACTTCCCCCGCTATTGTCTCCCTTGATTCGAGCGTATTTCACTGTTGGCACGTATATTGCTTATACGGCGGGATAAAACGAAAAATATTTTAAATGAAAATATGGAGAATTGGAAATGCCTACTTACGAGTATGTTTGCACAAGCTGCGGACACGAATTTGAAAAATTTCAGAACATGACAGAAGCCCATTTGACCAAATGTCCGAAATGCCGCAAAGAAGCTCTCAAACGCAAAATCGGAACCGGAGCCGGAATCATCTTCAAAGGAGCCGGATTCTACTGCAACGACTATCATTCCGCCACAAATGAAGTCCAGAAATCCAAATAATTTCCTGTAAACAGCGATATGTAAGGAGATCTCCATCATGGAAAATATGCGTTTTCAAACGGAAGTGCGCGAACTGCTGCACATGATGATCCATTCCGTCTATTCCAATAAAGACATTTTCCTGCGCGAACTCATCGCCAACGCAGCCGATGCCATCGACAAGGCGCGTTTCCTCGCTCTCACCAAACCTGAAATCGCTCAGACATGGGAAATCCGCATCACTCCCGATGCCAAAGAGGGAACACTCACCATCTCCGACAACGGTATCGGAATGAGCCGTGAAGAGGTCGTCGAAAACCTCGGCACCATCGCGCACTCCGGAACAAAGGCCTTCCTCGAAGCGCTTGAAAAGAATAAAAAAGAGGGTGAATCGACTTCCAATCCTGAACTCATCGGACAGTTCGGCGTCGGATTCTATGCCTCGTTCATGGTCGCGGACAAAGTCGTTGTGGAAACCCGCAAGGCCGGAAGCGACAAAACCATCCGCTGGGAGTCCAACGGTCAGGAAGAATTCTCCCTCTCCGAAGACGCCAAGCGTGATACACAGGGTACTTCCGTCATTCTCTATCTCAAAGCGGATGACAAACAGTATCTCGAAACCTGGAGAATCTCCTCCATCGTCAAGAAATATTCCGACTTCATCGAGCATCCGATCAAAATGCTCGAAACCCGCAAGGACAAGGATGGCAAGGAGACCGTCGAAGACAAAACCCTGAACTCCCAGAAAGCCATCTGGCTCCGTCCGGAATCCGAAGTCAAACCCGACGAATACAACAGTTTCTACTCTCACATCTCCGGAGAAATCGGAGAGCCTCTCGTCCGCATCAACTACAATGCGGAAGGCGTTTCCGAGTTCAAATCTCTTCTGTTCATCCCTGCAAAACAGCCGTGGGGATTCAATATGCCCGGCAGGAGCTGGAACTCGCTCCATCTCTACATCCGCCGCGTGTTCATCACCGACGAGTGCAAAGGACTTCTTCCTGAATATCTCCGCTTCATCTCAGGTGTGGTCGATTCCTCGGATCTCCCGCTGAACATCTCCCGTGAGACGCTTCAGGACAATCCTCAGATTCTCCGCATCAACAAGGCTCTTACAAAACGCATTCTTTCTGAACTGACGAAAATGCTCGAAAACGAACGCGAAAAATATGTCGGATTCTACAAGGAATTCGGCCGCCAGATCAAGGAAGGAGCTCATTCGGACTATTCCAACAAGGAAAAACTGCAGAATCTTCTCCTCTTCGAGACCATGAACAGCAAGTCGGGTGAACTGAAAACCCTGAAGGAATATGTCGCGAACATGCCTTCCGAGCAGAAGGATATCTACTTCCTGACCGGAGAAAGCCGTCAGTTCCTCGAAAACTCTCCGCATATCGAAACCTTCAAGAAGGCCGGATACGACGTTCTCTTCATGAACGACCCCATCGACGAATGGCTCCTGGAATCCATTCCGGAATTCGAGGGCAAAAAGATGGTCTCGGCTTCGAAGGCAAAACTTGAAACCGATTCCAAAGTCAGCAAAGAGCTGGAAGAGAATGCAAAGAAGGCTTCCGAGGAAAAAGGTGGAAAAGATCTGATCGGCAAACTCAAATCCCTGCTTGAAAACAAGGTCAAGGATGTCAAATTCTCTGCGGTCCTCACGGAGAGCGCCTCCCGTCTTTCCGGCGACGACTACGATCCGAGCCCCTACATGCAGCGCATCATGAAGGCGATCGACAAAAACGCTCAGGAATACAAACGCATTCTGGAGATCAATCCTGCCCATCCGCTGATCGTCGCATTGACGAAGCTCGTGGAAAAATCGCCGGACAGCCCCAAACTCGCCGAATACGCGGAAATGCTGTTCGATCAGGCTCTCCTTGCGGAAGGCAGTCCGATTCCTGATCCTGCTCTCTTCGCCAAACGCGCCGCAAACCTCATGACGCTCGGTGTCGAAAAAGAGATCTAACCAATGGCTGACTATTACGAAATCCTGGGGGTGGAACGGACTGCGGAAGAGATCGAAATCAAACGATCCTACCGCAAACTCGCCATCAAATACCATCCGGACCGGAACCCGAACAATCCGGAAGCAGCGGAAAAATTCAAAGAGATCTCTCAGGCTTATGAAGTCCTGGGAGATCCCGAAAATCGCGAACTCTACGACCGCTACGGCGAGGATGCCTTCAAAAACCATGGAATGGGCGGCGGACAGGGATTTAATGATCCTTTCGACATTTTCAGCAGTTTCTTCGGCGGACAGAGCGGAGGCGATGCTTTCAGCAGCTTTTTCGGCGGCGGAAGACGTCGCAATCCGGATGCACCGCAGGATGGAAACGATTTACGTTATGAACTGGAAATCGATCTTGAAGATGCCGTTCTCGGCGTAGACAAGGATATTGAATTCACTCGTATGGATTCCTGTCAGGCCTGCAAAGGCTCCGGATGTGCGGAAGGATACAAACATCAGCGCTGCTCCCGGTGCGGAGGCAGCGGACAGGTTGGTGTTTCTCAGGGATTCTTCACGGTCATGCAGACTTGTCCCGTCTGCCACGGTTCCGGAACCGTTCCGGAAAAGAAATGTCCGGAATGCAGCGGAGCAGGGAAAAAACGTGTCAAGCGCAAAGTTCATCTGCGCATTCCTCCCGGGGTTGACAACGGTACGCGAATGCGCGTTTCCGGAGAAGGAGAACCGGGAGTGCGAGGCGGACAGAATGGGGATCTCTTCGTTGTCATCTCCGTTCGGGAACATGAACTTTTCCAGCGCGACGGCGATAATATTCACTGCGAAATCCCCATTGATTTCGTCACAGCGGCTCTCGGAGGAAAAATCGACGTTCCCACCGTCACAGGCAAAGCCGAACTGGAAATCCCCGCCGGTTCCCAGACCGGCAACGTCCTTTCCATGAGCGGCATGGGAATGCCCTCTCTGAGAGGTGGACGGCGAGGCGTTCAATATGTTTCTCTTTATGTAGAGGTTCCTAAAAAACTCACTGCGGAACAACGTGAAATCCTTCAGAAATATGCTGCTACGTTGAACGAATATAAACAAAAAGATGCTGCATATCCAAAACACGCTTCTTTCTTCGACAAGGCAAAAAAATTTCTTGGACTGGAATAATTTGATCCTGTAAACATAAAATACGGAAAAATGCGCAAGCATTTTTCTCGGGTCAAGGACTGTGTCCTTGTCGCGG
>CAJKAR010000053.1 GCA_905197955.1 uncultured Lentisphaeria bacterium
CGCAGGGTGCAGGGCCCGGGTGGGTCCTGCCGAGGGGTGTTGGGGGCGAGAAGCCACCAACTAAACCCCGGTATACAGGAGAAAGAGGGCGAGAAGCCACTTTGACCTTTGATGATGCCTCAGATCAAGATTTTTTGAGCATTTTGTCGATTGGTTCGAGAGCTGTTTTGGCTTGATCCGGGGAGAGTTTGACCTGATGATTCAAATCCCGGAGGACATCGCGGATATTTTCGAGGGTGATTTTTTTCATATCCTCGCAGATGAGGAGTGGTTCGAGTGGGAAGAATTCTTTCGTGGGATTTTCTTTCCGGAGTCGATGAAGGATTCCCTCTTCGGTTCCGATGATGAATTGATTATGATCTGACTCGCGAACGAATTTCAGGATTCCGCCGGTACTGAGAGCGTAGTCGGCAGCTTCGACGACTTCGGGTCTGCATTCCGGGTGGACGAGAACGAGAGCGCCCGGATGTTTTTTCCGTGCGGATTCGATCATTTTCGTTGTGACCTTATCGTGGATGGGGCAGCATCCGGGCCAGAGTTTCATGGATCGTCCGAGTTTTTTGTTCATGTTTGCGCCGAGGTTGCGGTCCGGGAGGAACATGACAGGTTTGTCTGCCGGGATTGATGCAATGATTTTTTCCGCATTTCCGGAGGTGCAGCAGAGATCGACTTCCGCTTTGACATCGGCGGTACTGTTTACGTAGGCAATGAGGAGATCATCCGGATTTTCCTTCCGGTAAGCTCTGACGGCTTCTGCGGAAGCCATATCGGCCATGGGGCATCCAGCATCGGGATTCGGGAGCAGGACGATTGCGTTGGGAGAGAGAAGTTTTCCTGTTTCTCCCATGAAGCGGACTCCGCAGAATACGATGACATCCGCCTCGATATTCTTAGCTTTGATGCTCAGTTCGAGGGAATCACCTGCGAAGTCAGCAATATCCTGAATTTCGGGGCGTACATAATTATGCGCAAGGATGACGGCGTTGCGCACCTTTTTCCAGTGTTTGATTTCTTCGATGATATCAGGCATTTTGCGGCTCCTTCCTTCTGGATGATTGACTCTGCCGATGAGTTGATAACATACTGGCGGATGTGAGAAAAATCAAATTGCGGATGATTTTTCCCGACAGGGACGGGGAAAACAGAGGAGCGGAACAAATTTTGTTTTTTTTTCGAGCTTCCGATTGACAAATCCGTTAATGAATGTACATTGGAAACAGTCCCCGGGGACGGACGGGATCCGCTGCCGGGACTCTTGTTGGAAGGAGCTCTGCAATGGAAAACCAAGGAAAAAACGGATTCGTCTTGTTTTTCGCTGTTTTTTTCAGCGGAGTGACTCTTTTTTCTTTTGTTTTCGGAAGCGGAAGAGAGATTTCGGAGTCTCAGCTTCCCTGTGTCCTGTTTGATTGCGACGGATCCCTGCTGGAGGAGATGGGCGGAAATTCGTATGATTCGGAAGAGAATCTGAACGGTTCCGGTCCATCGGATCATCGATTGCTCTGGAGATGCGGGTGTCTAGTTTCAGCGCCCTTTGAGTTCCATCTTTCTCCGGATTCGGGGTGTGTCTGCGGAAGAGTTCCACATTTTCATGTTCAGAAAATTCGGGAAACCAATCAGCAGCGCGATGGCCCTTTTTCCGTTTGATTCCGGAATGGAAACAACAGGAGGAGTTCCGCCGGTTCCGCCGGTGGAGACTCGGAGTGCAGAATTGAAATGGGAAAAGGTGTCGTTATGTCAAAAAAAGAGTTGATCAAGTCCTTGGGACTGCTGGATGTTTTTTGTATCGCGACCGGGGCGATGATCAGTTCCGGTATTTTTATTCTTCCGGGTGTAGCATTTGAGAAAGTGGGTCCGGCGATGATTCTTGGCTATCTGCTGGCCGGAGTGTTTGCCTGTGTCGGATCGCTTGCGACGATCGAACTGGCGACCGCTATGCCGCTTGCCGGCGGAATCTATTACTACACGGAACGGAGTCTGGGACCGCTTGCCGGAACCATTTCCGGGCTGCTCAACTGGAGTGCGATTGCGCTGAAGAGTTCGTTTGCGATTTTCGGTATGTCGGAACTTCTGTATCAGCTGATCGGAACGCCGCGTCTTGGCTGCGGAATCTGTCTGACGATCTTTTTCCTGCTTGTGAATCTGATCGGAACCAATGCCGCGGCGTGGGCGCAGGATATTATGGTCTTTATTCTGCTGGGGGCAATGGGACTGTTTTTTGTGACCGGTGTTCCTTCGGTGGAGTTCGATCGTTTTACTCCGTTTTTTGCGGAAGGGAAGGGGAATATCGGAGAGGTGATGGCGCTGGCGGCATTTGTATTTGTCGCATTCGGCGGACTTCTTGATGTGGCGAGTGTTTCCGAGGAGGTGAAAAATCCGAAACGCAACATGCCGCTCGGTATGCTCGGAGGGATCATCACAGTGACTCTTCTTTACGGATTTGTCCTTTTTATTACGGTAGGCGTGCTGCCCGGGAAGGATCTTTCCGGATCGCTGACCCCGCTGGCGGATGCCGCTCAGAAAACGATCCGCGGCAGCTGGGGATACTGGATCATCACAGTCGGTGCGATGATGGCGTTTGTCACGACCGCGAATGCGGGGATCATGGCTGCCGCCCGTTTCCCGTTTGCGCTCAGCCGGGATAAGCTGATTCCGGGAGTCTTCAGCAGGGTGTACGGGAAAAAACAGCTTCCACTGCCGTCGCTGCTGCTGACGGGCGCGGTAATGGTGGCGTCGCTGTTCCTGGATCTGGAAAGTCTGGTGACAGTCGCTTCCACGGTCATCATGCTTTCGTTTATCCTGACGAATATTTCCGTGATTATTCTGCGGGAAAGCGAGATTCAGAATTACCGACCGACCTTCCGTACTCCGTTTTACCCGGTTTTGCCGCTGTTGAGCATGCTTGCGTTTGTCTGGCTGATTTTGCAGATGGGGCTCGGTGCGGTTCAGATTGCGATCGGCATTGTTCTGCTTGCTGTGGTGCTCTACTTCATTTTCGGGCGGAAAGTGCATCTGGAGTTTGCTCTGATGCATCTGGTTGCCCGGATCTCGAAGTGCCGCATCAGCGGGCACGGACTCGAAACGGAGCTTCGCGACATTCTCCGGGATCGCGACGGGATCGCGCAGGATGATTTCGATGATCTTGTCGAACACTCTTCCGTCATGATTCTGGATCAGCGGGTTTCCCTGCCGGATCTCTTTGATCTGGTCAGTCGGAAGATGGCTCCTGTTCTGGGATGTTCCAGCCGGGAACTGGATGAGAAGCTGCTGATCCGGGAATCGGAATCCAGTACGGTGATCTCTCCGACCGTTGCAATTCCGCATCTGACCCTTGAGGGCCGTTCCCAGTTCCGGATGATGATGGTGAAATGCACGGAAGGCATTGAGTTTACACCAGATGCCACGGATGTCAATGCCGTGATTTTTCTGTTCGGCAGTCCAGACCGCCGCAATTTCCATCTGCGTTCCCTTGCGGCGATTGCCCAGACGATTCAGGGGCGTTCCTTTGAGTCCCGCTGGCGCAAGGCAAGAACCCCCGAACAGCTGCAGGATGTTTTCCTGCTCGGGAAACGCCGCAGAGGATTTTGATTTTCCGTCTTCTTTTTTTCGAGTCTTCCGACCGCATAATTTGAAAATTCCTATTGAAAAATCGGGATTTGCGGTGTATATTTCATTCCCCGAAAGCAGAAGAAATCACCCTCTGCCGGTCTTCGCATCTCGGCAGAACTTCTGCGGAGAACCTCTAAGTTAGGGAAGCACTCTTATGCCTAAGCGGGAAGATATCAAGAAGATCATGCTGATCGGTTCCGGTCCCATCGTCATCGGCCAGGCCTGTGAATTCGATTACTCAGGAACCCAGGCCTGCAAATCACTCAAGGAGGAAGGATACGAGGTCATCCTTGTAAACAGCAATCCGGCAACCATCATGACTGATCCGGATTTTGCGGACCGCACCTACATCGAACCGCTGACAAAAGATATCCTGCTGGAAATCATCCGGCGCGAGCGTCCCGATGCCATTCTGCCGACCCTCGGAGGACAGACCGCGCTGAATCTGGCTCTGGAACTTCATGATGCCGGGATCCTCTCCCGCTATAAAGTCGAGATGATCGGGGCAAAGGCCGATGTGATCCGCCGTGCGGAGGACCGCGAACTCTTCAAGGAAACCATGCAGAAAATCGGACTGGATCTGCCTAAGAGCGGGTCCGCGCATTCGATGGAGGAAGCAAAGTTCATTGCCGCGAAAATCGGGACCTTCCCGCTGATTATCCGTCCGGGATTCACTCTCGGCGGAACCGGTGGAGGAATCGCTCATGACGAAGCGGAATTCGAAGCCATCGTCGCCCGCGGACTTGCCGCCAGCATGAACAGCGAAGTGCTTATCGAGGAATCTCTGCTCGGCTGGAAGGAGTTCGAGCTTGAGGTGATGCGCGACAAGAAAGACAATGCGGTCATCATCTGCTCCATTGAGAACATCGACCCGATGGGCGTGCATACCGGCGACAGCATCACCGTTGCGCCCGCCCAGACCCTCACCGACCGCGAATATCAGCGCATGCGCGACGGTTCCCTTGCCGTTATGCGGGCGATCGGCGTCGAAACCGGCGGCTCGAACGTTCAATGGGCGCTGAATCCCGAGGACGGACGCATGATTATCATTGAGATGAATCCCCGTGTTTCGCGTTCCAGTGCGCTGGCGTCCAAATCAACCGGCTTCCCGATTGCAAAGTTCGCTGCCAAGCTCGCGGTCGGCTATACGCTTGATGAGATCATGAACGACATCACCCGCGAAACTCCGGCGTGTTTTGAACCTTCCATCGACTATGTTGTGACAAAGGTTCCCCGGTTCGCGTTCGAAAAATTCCCGGCAGCCGACAGCACCCTTTCTACACAGATGAAATCCGTCGGAGAGACCATGAGCATCGGACGCACCTTCAAGCAGTCGCTTCAGAAGGCGATGCGTTCGCTGGAGACCGGACGCGCCGGATACGGCGTCGACGGCAAGGACGGAAAGTATTCGCAATATCCTGATGAACACATTGAAGCCGAACTGATCCGTCCGAACTTTGCGCGGCTCTTTTATGTTCGCGAGGCGTTCAAGCGCGGCTGGAGCGTGGATCGCGTTCATGAACTCACCATGATCGACAAATGGTTTCTGCGCCACATGCACGAGCTCGCCTGCTTTGAGGAAGAAATCAAAAGCGCCGGATCGCTGGAGACTCTGAAAGCAGATCCGCCGTTCTTCCGCCAGATCAAGGAGATGGGGTATTCCGACCGTCAGATCGCGTATCTCCTTCATTCGACGGAAGTGGAGGTATACAAGGCTCGGAAGGAAATCGGGGTCATGCCTGTCTACGGACTTGTCGATACCTGCGCCGCGGAGTTTGAAGCGTACACCCCCTACTATTACTCCACCTATGGCGAGGTCAACGAGGCCAGCGGCAAGTCGAACGGGAAAAAGAAGATCATGATTCTCGGCGGCGGTCCGAACCGCATCGGTCAGGGAATCGAGTTCGACTACTGCTGTGTCCACGCCTCTTTTGCTCTGCGCGACGCGGGGTATGAGACGATCATGGTCAACAGCAACCCGGAAACCGTCTCCACCGATTACGAGACCAGCGACAAGCTCTATTTTGAGCCGCTGACCCTCGAAGATGTCCTGCATATCTATGAACATGAGAAGTGCGACGGCGTGATCGTTCAGTTCGGCGGGCAGACTCCGCTGAATCTGGCGCATCGTCTTCAGGACTGCGGTGTCAACATCATCGGCACGAGTCCCGCCAGCATTGATGCCGCCGAGGATCGCGAGACATTCAATGAACTGGTTTCAAGACTTGGGATCAAACAGCCTGCCGGCGGTATCGCCACCAACATTGAAGAAGCGGTGGCGGTGGCAAACCGGATCGGATATCCGGTGCTGGTGCGTCCTTCGTTCGTGCTTGGCGGACGCGCGATGGTGATTGTGTACAATGAAGAGGTGCTGCGCAAATATATGGTGGAAGCGGTGGAGGCGTCGGAAGAGCGCCCCGTTCTGATCGACCGCTTCCTTGAGGATGCGACGGAGCTGGATGTGGACTGTGTCTCCGATGGGGAAACCAGCGTCATCGGCGCCATTATGGAGCATGTGGAACTGGCTGGAATTCATTCCGGCGACAGCGCCTGCGTGATTCCCACAATCTCCCTTTCGAAAAAGGTTCTGGAGACCATTCATAAAAACACGCTTGATCTTGCTCGAGAACTGAAAGTCTGCGGTCTGATGAACGTTCAGTACGCGGTGAAGGACGAGGAAGTTTATGTCCTTGAAGTGAATCCGCGAGCTTCGCGAACGGTTCCGTTTGTCAGCAAGTCGATCGGTGTGCCGCTGGCGAAGATCGCCTCTCTTGTGATGGTCGGGAAGAAGCTGAAGGATATCGGATTTACAAAAGAGATCATTCCGGAACATTACAGCTGCAAGGAAGCCGTGTTCCCGTTTGTCCGCTTCCCGGGAATCGACATTGTGCTCAGTCCGGAGATGAAGTCCACCGGCGAGGTGATGGGTATTGATATGACGCCGGGAGTCGCCTATTTCAAAACGCAGGTTGCGGCTGGCAACTCCATTCCGAACGGAGGAGATATCTTCATGAGCATCCGTTCTCTCGACAAGCATGCGGTGGTCCCTCTGGGCAAGGAGCTGCATGGTCTCGGTTTTACGATCCATGCGACCTGCGGAACGGCAACCGCCTTGTACGATGCGGGAATTCCGGTGCAGCCGATCTTCAAAATATCGGAAGGCCGTCCGAATGTCATTGATGCGATCAACGACCATGAACTGACCTGGATCATCAATACACCCTCCACCGGTGTCACGCCGCGAACCGATGAGGTGCATATGCGAGCCCATGCCGTCATCAAGGGGGTCCCGATCACAACGACGATCGACGGACTCCGCGCCGCGATCGAAGGTCTCAAAGCGATCAAGGAGATGGGACGGATGGAGGTTTGCAGTATTCAGGAGTATCATCGGCAGGCTCCGAAACTGAAACTCAAGTAATCCGGCAATTTCGATTGACAACGGCGGTCTTCCGGTGTATAATACCCGAGGTCCGCCGTTAGAGATTCACACACAGGAAAAGGAAAGAAGCATGGCGTTGAAACTGCCTTCATTGACACTCAGCAGACGGGTGAAAATCATCCTCGGCGTTCTGATCGTGATTTCCACAACGGCCTGTGTGATTTTTCTGGTATGGTTCTCCTTTCGCGGATTGTTCACGGAAAATCCTGCGTTTCTCCTGAAGCATGTCGAGGTGCAGAGCAGCGGCTGGTGGAAGGGAAAAGACAGTTACGTCACCGCGATCACCAATCTGAGAAAAGGCGCGGTGAATCTGTTTGCCGTGGATCTTGCGGAGCTGCGGAAAAAGCTCTCGGCGGAAGCGGGTATCAAGCATTTGACCGTGGCGCGGCGGCTGCCGGATACGATTGTCTTTACGATCACGGAACGGATTCCCCGGGCGTTTCTCGGACGCATCGGCTCCTCGCTGGTGATTGATGAGGACGGAGTCGTCATGCAGAAGGAGAAATGCCTGAATCTGGATAACAATCTGCCGGTGCTTTTCGGATATCGGGAGCGGGTTCCCGGAGTCGGACAGACGTTCCATCGCCTTTCGCCTTCGCTGGAGCTGATTATGCTGACGGTCCGTTTCTTTCCCGACATCCGGATTGCATCCGTGAACGCGCACAATACGGATTATCTTTTCTTCAGCATGTATTACAAGAACAACTTTGCGGAAGTGTACCGGGTCTACATCCCGACGAAAAATATGCAGAAAAATATGACCGCCCTGATTTCCGCCATGCCCTCTGTGGCCGGTTCCGGAGAGGACAAAAGGACGATCGACCTGCGTTATGAAGGCAAAGTGACATTAAAATAAAGGACGTGAAAATGGCTGATGTTGTTGTGATCGGTGCCGCCGGAAGAATGGGTCGGCGGCTCGTTGCTAATGTTTTGAATACTCCCGGAATGACGCTTGCCGGAGCGGTGGAGTGGTCCGGATCCGAGTTTATCGGATGTGACGCGGCTTCGGTGGCGGGACTTTCTCCCTGCGGCGTGAAAATTACGGCTTCTCTGCCGGAGGCTCTGGAAAAAGCAAACGCCGTGATTGATTTTTCGACCGGCGGGACGGTGATGGAAAATGCCCGGATCGCCGCGGAAAAAGGATGTGCCATCGTGGTCGGCACGACGGCTCTTGGAGCTGCCGCTTCCGAAGAGTTCAAGCGTCTTGCGGAGAAAAATAAGGTCGGAATTGTCTTCGCCTCGAATTTTAGTGTCGGAGTGAATCTGCTTTTCTATCTTTCGAAGAAGGTCGCCGGAATCCTGAGCGATTACGATGTGGAGATCATTGAAGCTCATCACAATCAGAAGAAGGATGCGCCCAGCGGAACCGCCGTGACGATTGCCGAGCGGATCTGCGAGGCTCGCGGACTCTCCTATGAGAAGGACGTGGTTCATGGCCGGCAGGGAGTGGTCGGGGCTCGCACGAAAACGGAGATCGGAATGCATGCGGTCCGCGGCGGCGATATCGTCGGCGACCACACGGTCATGTTTGCCACAACCGGTGAGCGTTTCGAGATGACCCACAAGGCGTCCAGCCGCGACACGTTTGCGAAGGGGGCCGTCAGAGCGGTTGCGTTCCTGGAAAACGCCGCTCCCGGACTTTACGATATGCAGGATGTTCTGGGGCTGAAGTAAATGATTTCTCCGGCCGCCACTCCTTTTCTGAACTGTATTCGGGATCTCTGTGAGGATCTGCCCGATTTTGCTTTTGATCCCGCTTCCGCCGAACCCTTTGCTCCTCTGGACTACGAGGCGGAGTGCCGGATCAAGAATCTTGCGTTGAAACACTTCTGGAAACAGAACAGAATTCCGGGGACGCCGCTGCCGATGATTCCGGCGGTTCTGCCGCGCCACTATCGGACAAATTCCAAGCGGCGGGGCGTTTTCTCCAACGGCACATTTCAGCTGCTTCATCCGGGGCATTCCGGACAGGGGGGAATCCGCGGGAATCTTCAGTATTCCATGCTGGAACCGGATCTGCATCACAGAATTTATGAACTGATTCTGGAAATGCTGTCGCGTCCGCAGTTCCGCTTTTTTGCCCGCAATCTGAATTACTGCATCGTGCGCGGATCCGACCGCAAAGCCGCTGTGATTCTGAATCTGGCAAAAATTGATGCATCGATCGTTCGCAAACTCAAGATCATCGCAGCGGAGCTTCAGAAGGAGATTCCGGAAGTAATCTCCTGTTTCATGTATCTGGATGAATCCCGTTCGCCCTACTATCTGGAGGCGAAGCGCAGTGAGAAGGAAGTCGGATACAAAAAACTCTTCGGGCCCTCCTTCCTGGATATCACCCTGCCGGACGGCTGCCGTCTTCTGTATCCGCCGACGGGATTTTCCCAGGTGAACGAATCCATGATTCCGCTGTTCCTGAATACCGTGGAGAAGTTGATCCGCCCGGAATCCGATGCCCGTCTGCTGGATCTTTACTGCGGCTACGGAATGATTGGTTTTTCCCTTGTTCCCAAGGTCGGTTCCATGATCGGAGTGGAGATCGACGGCCCGTCCGTCAAGGCTGCCGCCGCAAGTGCGGAACACCTCTACCGGAAAAAGGATATTCGTTTCATTCGCGGAGAGATCGGCCCGGCGCTGATCCGGAACCGTTTTCCCGCTCCGGCGGAGAAGGAACTGCTGGTGCTGGATCCGCCACGATGCGGAACCGCGGATGATGTCATCAAAGAGCTTGCGCGCCGTTCACCGCTTCGCGTTGTGCATATATTCTGCGGAACGGATGTGATTCCCGGATCGCTGGCTCAGTGGAAAAATCAGGGCTATGAGCCTTCGGCGGTTCAGGCTCTCGACCTCTTTCCCGGCACTCCGAATCTGGAGACGATGATTCTGCTGGAAAAACAGTGAGGTTGTTTTCCAGCACGTGCGATTCCGGATTCAGAAAGAGAGGACTCAGTCTGCGGCAGGGGAGGGAGTGGATGGCTTTTCCCGTTCAATTTCCAGCGAGATCGCCCTGGCTCTGACTGCAGCGGCGGGTTTGTCGATCCGAACCTTCACCTTCTGGACCAGCGTGTAGGAAAGACAGAGATCCGCAATGGATTGCGCCAGCGCTTCCAGAAGCTGAAACGAGGAGTTTTCCACTTTTTCGATGATATCGCGTTCGACAGCACTGTAATCGACTGCATCGAAAAGATGATCGGTGCGGCACGGTTTGGACATGTCGTAATAAAGTTCGATGTTCAGCGTCAGATTCTGCCTGAACTTCCGCTCCTGCGGCAGTGTGCCGATGATGGTGGCAAGATTCAGGTCTCTGATGAAAATGCGATCCATAAATCCATACTCCTTTACCGGAAGAGTCGCAGCAGTTCGTGGTCGAACTGTTCCAGCCGGATCTCTTTGTCCAGAATGGAATCGGCTTTGATCCATGCTTTGGCATCTGCGCTGGAGAGATCGAAATGGATTCCCGTCCGGAACGAGATGCCGCTGACAATGATGATTCTGGTTTCCGGTGACAGTTTTTTGATTTCATAACATAAAAGGAATCCGCTGTCCGGATGTTCCAGCAGGATTTCCGTAACGATCAGATCGAACTTTTTCTGATCCGCCAGTTTCAGAGCTTCCGCCAGAGAGCTCGCCGTATCCACCTGAAATCCGATTTCCCGCAGATGCGTTTTCAGAACGGAAACAAAATCGGGATCGGGATCCACAAGCAGAGCTTTTCGGGTGGAAAAATCAATAGCTTTCAGCTGTTCCATCGTTTCCTCTCTTTTTCAGCGATAGACTTTGCGCGGAGCGAAGGTCGTATGCAGGACCTCGCGAGCGAGATCTCCGCCGGGTTCTCCGAGAAATTCCCGGTAGAGACGCTTGACTTCCGGATTCTCATGCGCGGTCCGCAGATGTTCGCTCTGGTCAAGGGCGTAAAGCGCCTGCATTCTGGCTTTGATTCGCTCCGGATTCGTGGAGAACGGCTGGCCCCCGCCCCCGATGCAGCCGCCCGGACACGCCATGACTTCCACAAATTTCAGATTCCGGTGCATGCCTTCTTTTATTTCCTCAAGGAGTTTCCGTGCGTTGCCGAGTCCGCTGACAACGGCAACGTCGATTTCCCGATCTCCCATTTTGAGAGTTGCTTCCTTGCAGCCGTCGAGTCCGCGGAATGCTTCGATTTTCAGCGATTTCAGTTCACGCCCCGTAAGCAGTTTGTGTGCTGTCCGGAGGGTCGCCTCGGCAACTCCGCCGGTAACTCCGAACAGTTTTCCCGCCGTACTGCGCGTGCCGAACGGATTGTCCGCCGGTTCCGGCTGAAGAGCATTGAAGTCGATTCCGTAGAGCTTGATCATGCGGAGCAGTTCCCGCACCGTGATAACGGCATCGATATCGGGATCGTCATTTCTGCCGAGTTCGACTCGGGTTGCTTCAAATTTTTTTGCTGTGCACGGCATCGCGGCAACGCTGTAAATCTCGGAGGCGGGAATGCCCGACTGCTGCGCAAAAAAGGTCTTGATGACCGCCCCCAGCATCCCTTGCGGACTCTTGCAACTGGAGAGATTCGGCAGAAATTCCGGATAAAACTCCTCCACAAATTTCACCCAGGAAGGCGAACAGCTCGTGAAGAGCGGCAGATGAGATTCCTTTTTCAGACGGTCAACAAACTCATGTGCTTCTTCCACGGCGGTGAGATCCGCTGCGAAAGAGGTGTCGAACACCTTTGCAAAGCCGATCTGCCGGAGCGCCGCGTTCAGGAGTCCCGGAATATCCGCGCCAGGCTTGAGCCCGAACTCCTCGGCAATGGAGAGCGGAACCGAGGGGCCATACTGAATGACAATGGTCTTCTCATGCTCGCCGATGACATTGGTGATATCCTTCAGTCGGGAATGTTCCGTGAGCGCTCCCGTCGGACAGACAAGTACACACTGGCCGCAGTTGACGCAGCTGGAAATGTTCATGCTCCTGTTGAAGGCCGGCGAGACGACGGTCCGGCTGCCGCGCCCGACAAAGTCGATTGCCGCAACCTCCTGCACCTCGCTGCATACCCGGACACACTTTCCGCAGAGGATGCATTTTGTCGGATCGCGAATGATCGCCGGACTTGTGATGTCTTTGAGCTTCTCCCGGAATTTCCGTTTCGGCGAGCGTTCCCGGATTCCGTATTCCTCCGCCAGACTGCGAAGCTGGCAGTCGCTGCTTTTGCTGCAGTAAAGACAGTCATCCGGATGGTTGGAAAGCAGCAGCTGGATCAGAGTTTTTCTAGCATTGATGACTCTCTGGGAATTCGTCCAGATGCGCATTCCCTCCCGGACCGGACTGGAGCAGGATGGCACCAGTCCTTCCTCGCCTTCCACTTCGACCACGCAGATCCGGCATGCGCCGGTCGGCATCATTCCCGCCATGTGGCAGAGCGTGGGTACCCGGATGCCTACACGGTTCAGTGCGGAAAGAATGGTCTCTCCCGGATCGGCATTGATAACTCTGTTATTGACAGTGATCTCAACCACGGTGTTCTCCCTGTTTTAATACGACCGCATTGAATTTGCAGACCTCCCTGCATTTTCCGCATCCGGTGCAGAGCGATTCTTCAATCCGATACGGATGGCGCGGCGATCCCGTGATCGCCTTTGCCGGGCACTGAAGCGCACAGACCGTACATCCCCGGCAGCGATTCTCCATGATCTCATAGCGGATCAGTTCCCGGCAGACTCCTGCCGGACAGCGACGTTCAAACACATGGGCCTCGTATTCCTCCCGGAACCAGCGCAAGGTTGAGAGCACCGGATTCGGTGCCGTCTGTCCGAGTCCGCAGAGACTCGTCTCCTTGATAACCTGCGCCAGATTGCGAAGCTCGATGACCGATTTGAACCGGATCAGCGCATCATTGCCGGTTTCCTGTTTTCTGCCGTGCGTGATCTGCTCCAGAATTTCACGAAGATGACGTGTTCCTTCCCGGCAGGGGATACATTTGCCGCAGCTTTCATTCTGGACAAAATCCAGAAAGAACTTTGCCACATCGACCATGCAGGTGTTTTCATCCATCGCCACCAGTCCGCCGGAGCCCATGATGGCTCCCGCTTCACGGAGCGTTTCATAATCAATTTCAAGATCCAGCAGTTCCGCCGGAATGCAGCCGCCAGACGGACCGCCGATCTGAACTGCTTTGAATTTTTTCCGGTTCGGAACTCCTCCGCCGATCTCGCAGATGATGTCGCGCAGACGGGTTCCCATGGCGACTTCGATCAGTCCTGTATTGACGATTTTTCCGGAGAGTGCAAACACTTTTGTCCCTTTGCTTCCCTCCGTCCCGATGGAGCGGAACCAGTCCTCTCCGTTCAGAATGATGCCGGGCAGATTCGCCAGCGTTTCCACGTTGTTGATGACCGACGGCTTGCCGAAAAGTCCTTTCACCGCCGGATAGGGCGGTCGTGGCCTCGGTGTTCCGCGTTTTCCTTCGATGCTGTTGATGAGCGCGGTTTCTTCGCCGCAGACAAATGCTCCGGCTCCCTTTTTCAGCAGAATTTTCAGATCGAAACCGCTGTCAAGAATATTTTCTCCCAGCAGTCCGTAGGCGCGGGCCTGTTCAAGGGCTTCTGTCAGCCGCCGGATCGCGAGCTTGTATTCCGCTCGGACATAAATGTATGCCCGGCTCGCGCCGATGGCATAGGAGGCGATTGCAAGACCTTCGATCAGCCGATGCGGATCACTTTCCATCAGAGCCCGGTCCATGAATGCGCCGGGATCCCCTTCATCGGCGTTGCAGATCATGTATTTCTGGTCGCTGGGACGATTGAGAGCGGTCTTCCATTTTGTTCCGGTGGGAAAGCCCGCGCCGCCGCGGCCGCGCAGACCGCTGCGTTCGACTTCCTCGCAGATTTCCAGCGGCGTCATCGTGTGAAGGGAACGGGCAAAGGCCCGATAGCCGCCATAGGCAAGATATTCCTCTATGGAACCGGGATCCAGAATCCCGCAGTTGCGGAGAACGTTGCGGGTCTGTTTCCGGAAGAAGGGGAGTTCTTCGAGAAAAGGAACGTTTTCCCAGGGGGCGTCGCCGGAATCGCGGAACTGTCCGAGCAGGAAATCCGCAGGAATTTCGTGCCGTTTCAGGACGCTGTCCAGCAGATGGACAACCCGGTCCGCTGTGACTTTCCGGAAGGCAATACGGTTTTTTCCCGGCAGCTGGATATCCGCAATCGGCTCTTCCGAACAGAGTCCGAGACAGCCGGTTTCAAGAAGTTCCGCATCAGGACAGGCCCCCGCGATATATTCCCGGACTTTCGCCAGAGTTTTTCCTGCTCCCGCACTGAGTCCGCAGGTTGCGGCGCCGATCCGGATCACCGGATGATCCGTTCCGCGGCGTTTGAAGAATTCCGCATATTCCCTGGCTTTTCCGGAGACCTCCTGTTTGATCCCGTCATGCGTGAGAACGGAAAGCAGAACCTGTTTCAAATCCAGCGGGATGCTGTTCATGATTCCTCTCCCTCGTTTGCAGCGGAGGCGCGAAGATCCGCCAGAATGGTTTTGACTTTGTATTCATCGACGCAGGAGTGGATTTCGCCGTTGACGCTCATGACGGGCGCAAGTCCGCAGGCGCCGAGACAGGGCGTGATTTCAAGACTGAACAAGCCGTCTCCGCTGGTCTCTCCCGGATGAATCCCCAGCTCCTTCTCCAGACAGGCAAGCACCGCGGAAGAGCCTTTGACATGACATGCCGTTCCGCGGCAGAGCATGATGTGGAACTTCCCGGAGGACTGAAATCGGAACTGATTGTAAAATGTCGCCACTCCGTAGATCTTTCCGGTCGCCATTTTCAGGTAATCCGCAATACGGACGATCGCCTCGCGGGAAAGATATCCCTCTTTTTCCTGTACATCCTGAAGAATGGAGATCAGGTGTTCCCGCTGCGGGGGATAGCGGTCAAGAATTTCATCCAGGGAATCGGTTTTCATTCTGCGGTCCTTTCAGCGTTCCGGATCCTCGCTCACTCATGCTGTTTGAGATGATCGGCGAAGTAGGCGAGCTTTTCGAGCGAACTGGCAATGTCGATGCGGTCCGCGCAGACCGTCTCCGGCACTTTCAGCGGAACCGGCGCAAAATTCAGGATGCCCCGGATCCCCGCCGCGACCATCATATCGGTAACACTCTGTGCCTGTGTTGCAGGCACCGTGATGATTCCCACGTTGATGTCAAGCTCCTTGACCTTGCTTTCAAATTCCCGGATGTGATAGCAGCGGCAGCCGGAGATGACACGATCCACCTTGCTGTCATCGGTATCGAACGCCGCCACAATCGTGAGTCCGGGATGACGGTAGGTGAAGTAGGAGAGAATTGCCCGGCCGAGATTTCCCACTCCCACCAGAGCAATAGAACGGTCTTTCGAACCGTCGAGAATCGCTGTGATTCTTGTAATCAGGCTGGCAATGTCGTATCCTTTATGCGGGCTGCCCTCGTGACCGATTGTCATGATGTCGCGACGGACCTGCGCAGGGGTGTTGTGTGCCAGCGCCGCAAGCTGGTGTGAAAAAAGTGTTTTCTGTCCTTTGGAAAGAAGATCCGACAGGAGTCTCTTGTACAAAACCATACGTTCGATCGTCCTGGCGGGAATGTTTTTCGTCAGTTTCATTTTTCCTTCTCAAACCATGTTGAATCGTGTCTTTGTGAGTTGCTTCACAGTAAGTATAATCTCTGTTTGCGGAAAGTTCAAGAAAAAACGCAAAGAATTTTAAAAAACTTTCAAATCCGAACATTGTGAAAAACGGAAACCCTTCCGACACTCCCTCTCTGCGGGAAGATCCGGATCCCGGAAAAATCACTCGTTATCGTTCAGATGCCGCTTTTCCCGATCGCTTTCCGTTTTCCAGCTCTTCCACAAGAGCTGATTTTTTCCGGAAAATAAAATTTGAATATGTACGCAATGCGGTGTACATTACAGAATAAGAACAAGAGCGATCTTCGGGGCAGGGTGAGTTTTTCCCTCAGGAAAAGGAAAACGATTCCCGACCGGCGGTAAAAGTCCGCGAGCCGCGGGAGCGGTTGATACGGTGTGATTCCGTGACCGACAGTAGAGTCTGGAAGGGAGAGGGTCGTACGCGATGCTGTTTGTAAACAAAAGCGGAAGCGCGCGCCTGTTACGCTCTGTAAAGACGAATGCAACACAAAAAAACAGAAGAGGCGCAAAAAATGAGTGAATTGTTTGACTCCGTTGAAAGTGCTGTCGAAGACATCCGCAATGGAAAAATGGTCATCGTGACCGATGACGAATCCCGGGAAAATGAAGGGGATCTGGTCTGTGCGGCGGAAAAAATCACGCCGGAACACATTGTGTTCATGGCGGCCTATGCGCGCGGACTGATCTGCGCTCCCATTACGGAAAAACGTGCGGAGGAACTGGAGATCCGCCGTCCGCCTTCCACGGATATGTTTCATACCGCATTCACCGAAAGCGTGGACTCCAAACATGGAACCACCACGGGTATTTCCGCTTTCGACCGGGCAAAAACCGTTCTGGATCTGCTGGATCCCGAAATGAAAGCCTGCGATTTTGCACATCCGGGACATACGTTTCCCATCGCGGCGCGTCCGGGCGGCGTGCTGCAGAGAACTGGACATACCGAGGCGGCGGTCGATCTTGCCCGTCTTGCCGGACTCAAGCCCGCCGGTGTCATCTGCGAAATTATGAATGATGACGGAAAAATGGCTCGGCTCGACAGTCTGCTGGAATTCAAAAACAAGCATAATCTCAAGATCTGTTCCGTGGCGGATATTGTGGCGTACCGCCGGAAAACGGAGAAACTGGTGGAACGGGTCGAAACCGTGAATTTCCCAAACAAGCACGGCGAGTTCAAACTGCATCTTTACCGCTCCCTGATTGATAACTCAACGCATCTGGCTCTGACCTGCGGAGATGTTGCCGGAAAGGATTCCGTGCTGACCCGCGTTCACAGCGAGTGCCTGACCGGAGATGTCTTCGGCTCCTGCCGCTGCGACTGCGGCGAACAGCTGGATGCCGCCATGGATATGATCGCCGCGGAAGGTTGCGGAGTGCTCGTTTATCTCCGTCAGGAGGGACGCGGCATCGGGCTGGCAAACAAGATCAAGGCCTACAAACTTCAGGAGCAGGGGTGCGATACGATCGAAGCCAACGAACGGCTCGGATTTCCCGCGGATCTCCGCGAATACGGGATTGGAGCTCAGATGCTTCTGGATCTCGGCGTGAAAGGGGTTCGTCTTCTGACCAACAATCCGAAGAAGCTCGTGGGAATCGACGGATACGGCCTGAAGATCAGAGAGCGTGTCCCCATAGAGATCGTCCCCCAGAAATACAACGAGAAATATCTTGCGACCAAAAAGCAGCGTATGGGACATCTCTTTCAGAACAAGGAACTTGACAAAATCAAATAACAGACAGATTGGAGAAAAATCATGAGCAAAACTCCCGGACGGATTTTTGAAGGCGATCTGAATGCAAAAGGCCTTCGCATTGGAATCGCGTGCGCGCGGTTTAACGAGTTTTTCGTCAGCAAACTGCTGGACGGAGCGCTGGATGCGTTTGTGCGTCACGGCGGCGATCTTGCCAATGTTGATGTTGCCTGGGTTCCCGGGAGTTTTGAACTTCCGTTTGCGCTTTCCAAATTCATCGCCCGCGGAAATTACGACGCGGTGATTGCTCTCGGCGTTGTCATACAGGGTGCAACAACGCACGCGGCGCAGATCAACAGTCAGGTTTCCAAAGCGATCGGCCAGCTCGGTATTGAGAGCGGGGTTCCGGTTCTTTACGGGCTTCTCACTACGGAAAACATCGAACAGGCGATTGAACGCAGCGGCACCAAGGCTGGCAACCGCGGATTCGATGTGACTGTTTCGGCAATCGAAATGGCAAATTTGAACAAGGCAATGAAGAGCTGAGTATCCGCATCATGAATCATCCGAATTTCAACAGACCCCGCCAGAAGGTTTCGGCACACTCCCATTTCAAGCGTCTCGGGCGGGAGCTTGCGATGCAGTATCTCTATCTCCACGACATGTCCGACGGGGAAGAGGATTCCTCCGCCCGCGAGATGTTCTGGGAACAGGCGGCGGAAGCGGAGCTGACCGATGATGACCGCACCTTTAAAAAAGCGCGCATCTATGCGGAAAAAATCGTCGATGGCATCATTGCCCATCTGGAGGAGATTGACGGCACCATTGCTTCCTTCTCGGAAAAATGGGATCTTTCCAGAATTGCCGCGGTGGAGCGGAACATTATCCGGGTGGCCATTTATGAATTGAAATATTGTCCGGATATTCCGGCTCTCGTCAGCATTGATGAGGCAATCGAAATTTCCAAGGCGTTTGCCACGGAAAAATCGGGAGTTTTCATCAACGGTATCTTGAACGGCGTCAAGGATTCTCTTCCTCCAGATGCCAAATTGCGCCCGGGAAGCAGATAAAAAAGCATGATTTCTTTGTTCTCAACGTTTCAGAAAGGTCTTCAGAAAACCGCCACTGCGATCAGCAGAGGAATTGCCAGCGTCTTTACCGATGTCAAACGGTGGGATGACAGTACATTCAAGCGTCTGGAGGATGCACTTCTGGATGCGGATTTCGGTCCGGCGGCCTCTTCCGCCATTGTGAAGGACATCCGGGACCGCTATCAGCGCGGACTGATTTCCGGCTCCAGCGACATCCTTTCCATTGCGGCGGAGGATCTGGTTGCGATGTTCGGGGACCGGCAGCGTCCGCTGAATCTCTCTCCGAACGGTCTGACGACGATCCTCATGGTCGGAGTCAACGGCAGCGGTAAAACCACCACCGCAGGAAAACTGGCGCATCTCTTTGCCCGGGATGGGAAAAAAGTGACTCTGGCAGCCTGCGATACATTCCGTGCCGCCGCGGCGGAACAGCTGAATCTCTGGGCGGAACGTACCGGAGCTCAGCTTATATCCTCCAAACAGGGGGCGGATCCTGCGGCGGTTGCATTTGACGCGGTGCAGTCGGCGCTGGCGAGAAAGTCGGATATCCTGATTATCGACACCGCCGGCCGTCAGCACAATCAGAAGGGGCTTATGGATGAGCTGGCGAAGATGCGGCGCATTATCGCCAAACTTCAGCCGGACGGTCCGCAGGAGACTCTTCTGACCATTGATGCCAGCATCGGCCAGAATGCCGTTGCGCAGGCTCGGGAATTTGCGGCTCTTTCCGGAGCCAGCGCGCTTGTGCTGACCAAATTGGACGGCACGGGAAAGGGCGGTGCCGCGGTACAGATTCAGTCGGAATTCAAACTGCCGGTTTTATTTGTCGGATTGGGGGAACAGCCCGATGATCTTCAGCCCTTTGATCCGGTTCATTATGCTGATGCGGTTTTTGATTTGAAAAAGTCATAACAAAACTGTTCGGGAGGCTCATCCATGTTGAGAATGATCGCATTTCTGCTGTTGTTTTCCCTGTTTTGCTCCGAAGTTTCTGCTGCGGATTACGACATGGGAAAATTGATCGGTACCGATTGTGCGGTCTTCCGGATGAAGCCGGATGAGTTCCTCAGGAGCAATCGGCTGTTTTTCAAATGGACGTCTTCGCAGAAAGATACGGCACGTTATCCGGCGTTTCCGAATTCGCCGCGTTCCGCGTTTCTTGGTTTTCGCGTCTATGAGGCGATTGCGACGTTTCAGAATGAGACGCTGATCCGTTTTTATCTTTCCCTCTACAATCGCGGGGATGCCGGACCGATGGAACTGGAGGCGTTTGACTCGCTTGTGGAGAACGTCCGGAACGCTTTGGAGAAACGGACCGGAGAGAAAGGCGAGGAGCTGAAGGGGCGTCTTGCATCCGCCATGATGGTCCGCGCGGTGGTGTGGGTTCATGGAGATTTTGCCTACACGATGAAATGGAGCGTCAGCGGACATTCCAGACGGGAAAAACTTCCGGAGTATCTCCAGCTTGAGATCGAGCGCTTCAATCCGAAGGATGATCCTCGGCGCCGGGCTCTGACCACGGTTGACCGCTCGAAGATTGAGTCGAAACAGGATCTTCTGGAGAATGTCAGAAAAGATGAGAAAGGCAATGTCTGGATCGACGGCATTCCAATGGTCGATCAGGGGATGAAAGGCTATTGTGCCGCCGCGGTAGCGGAACGGGTTCTGAAATATTACGGCTGTGCCGGGGTCAATCAGCATGCGATTGCGCAGATCACCGGAACGGATGCGCTCCGTGGCACTTCCATTGTCGCCATGGCGGAGGCGCTGCGCAAAGCCGGTTCCAAATTCGGAATTACACTGAGAAAACGTTATGTTTCCGATGTGGATTCCATTCGCGATCTGGAGAAAATAGTCCAGCGTTACAATGCCACGGCAAAACGGATGAAGCGGAAACGGATCCGCATTATTTCCGATAACGAGTATGTGTATCTTGGCAGAACCTTCGCTCAAATGGAGCTCCCGGTCTTCCGAGCCTATAAAATGAAATACGAACAGCGGGAGTTCCGGGAATTCAAACGCGATATTCATGACCGGGTCGATAAAGGGCTTCCGCTGGTCTGGTGCGTGGTGCTCGGGGTGATTCCGGATAAGTCCGCGCCACAGGCTGCGGGAGGCCACATGCGCCTGATTATCGGCTACAACGATAAAACCGGAGAAGTGATCTATTCCGATACCTGGGGTGCTGCTCATGAGTTCAAAACCATGCCGTATGAGGATGCCTGGACCATTACCACCCGAACCATGTACATCAATCCGAGGGCGGGCCGATGACAGCAGATTCTCTTTACATGCGCAGAGCGCTTGAACTAGCCCGGAAGGCGATGGGCTGTACTACACCGAATCCGATGGTGGGAGCCGTTATCGTGAAAGATGGTGTCGTGCTTGGCGAGGGGTATCATACGAAAGCCGGAGCTCCTCATGCCGAGATTGAGGCGATCCGTTCCGCCGGAGACAAAGAGCTTGCCGGTGCGACTCTGTATGTGACTCTGGAGCCGTGTTCCTCCTGGGGAAGAACGCCTCCCTGTACGGATGCAATTTTGAAACATGGTTTTTCTCGTGTGGTAATCGGCTGTACCGATCCGAATCCCAGGCATGCGGGGGGAGGAATTGATCTGCTGCGCGCTCACGGCGTGGAAGTCGAGTGCGGAGTCGAGGAAAAAGATTGCCGCAGACTCAATGAAGCGTTCTTTCAATGGATAACAACCGGAAAACCGTTTGTTCTGCTGAAACTGGCTCTGACCCTGGATGGACGCATTGCCACGGAAACGGGCAATTCCCAGTGGATAACCGGTCCTGCCGCCCGGCAGCGGGTGCAGGAGCTGCGGCAATGGGCGGATGCGGTGATGGTGGGCGGCGGAACTTTCCGTGCGGATTCTCCTCGGCTCACGGTGCGTGATGAGCAGGGGAATGATCGGAAGGTGCCGCTGCGGTTTGTTGTATCCCGTTCCGGAATGGAGTGCCCGGTTGGATGGGAATGTGTTTCGCTGGCGGATCGGGAGGAGTGGGAAACGTTCCTCAAAAAGCTGGGAGAGCGTCCTGCGGTGTCTCTGCTTTTGGAAGGCGGGGGTGAACTTGCCGCATCGGCGCTGAATGCTGGAGTGGTGAATAAAATTGAGTTTCATTATGCTCCGAAGATCCTCGGCGGATCGGGAAGCCGTCCCGCGGTCGGCGGATATGATCCGGCCACTCTTGCGGAGGCCTTCCAGATTGAGGATATGGAAATATTAAAAATCGGACCCGATTTTGCCGTCGCCGGCTATGTGCGGAAGCCGAAGGAACGTGGGTGCTGAAGATGTTTACTGGACTTGTTGAGACAACTGGAATCCTTCTGGAACGCAAAATGACCGGAGATGCCGGAAAACTGATCGTGGAGGTTAGAAAGACTCTGGAGCATCTGGAAAAAGGGGAAAGTATTGCCGTGAACGGAGCCTGTCTGACTCTGGAACAGGGAATGGGGGGAGGCCCACTGACGTTCCATGTGATGCGGGAAACCTTTTCCCGGACGAATCTGGGCTCGGAACCTCTCGGATCCGTGGTGAATGTGGAGCGCGCACTTGCCGCGAACGGCCGGTTTGGAGGACATATCGTCAGCGGACATGTGGATGCGACAGCGCGGATTCTGGCTTTTGAGCGGAGAGCTTCCGATACAGAACTGGAGATTGAACTTCCCCGTGGACTGGATGAGTATTTTGTGGAAAAGGGATCTATCGCTGTGGATGGGATTTCTCTGACAATCGAGAAGGTGTATGCGGATCGTTTCAAGATCGGCATTATTCCGACAACCTGGGAGGAGACTGCTCTGCGGACGAAGAAAAAAGGTTCTCTGGTGAATCTGGAAACGGATGTGATTGGAAAATATGTGATTGCGCATCTGATGAAGAGTCAGGAGAAGGGGAGGGGGAGTGTGACAATGGAAACTCTTGCGGAGGCGGGATTTCTATGATTGAATCCGTCCGGCCGCCGCTTTCCGGGATTGCGTCAAAAGCCTCCTTTGGGATGGCGTTTGCCGCGTCGGGAGTGCCTGTGCGGAACATTCTGGAGTATTCGGAATCTCTGCGCGGGTTTGAAGCAGTGGAATTTCCCGTTGAGATCCTCGAGCTGAAGGAAGCGTCAAAGCTTCTGGCCGGGGCGATCAACGGGTTTCAATATCTTCATATCGGTTCGATCATCGACCGGGAGGTCGCATGCAATCTTCCGTATGCGTCGGAATCGTTGTACGACGAGTTTGCCGCTTACACGGAAAAGATCGTGTCGCTCCTCGATTCCATCGGGATTCATACGGTGACGTTTGATCCTGGAATGAATTCGGTCCTGACCGATTCGCGGACTTTGGCATCGACTCTGCGGATTCTGAAGCTGATTGCTCCGGTGCTGCAGCGGACCGGAATTGTTCTGCTGCTGCCGTTTTCGCTTCCGTGCCGTGGAAAAGAGACTCCGGCAATGCTGACGGATTTTCTGCGGTCTTCCATGATTCCGAATCTGAAAGTGCGTCTGGATATTCATCCTCATGAGATTCCACGGGAGCGGATGCTGCCGGATCGTCTTGCAGGGACTCTGCTTCTGGAGGTTCGGTCTGTGCTTTTCCGCTACGATGCCGATTCGGGAAACACGCTGGTTCCTGAACATGTGAAACCCTGGATAGAGCGTCTTCATTTGCTGGGATTTCACGGACCCTTTATGGCGGCGCCAGCATTGTCCGGGGCTGGTCGATTCCTGCATAAAGCGGATGAATGGTCCGCTCTGATCCATACATTGCGCACTGAAACCGAAGGAGGTCGGAAATGAAACTTGGTGTCAATATTGATCATGTCGCAACATTAAGACAGGCTCGTCATACGAAGTACCCGTCTCCGCTGGCCGCCGCGGAGCTTTGCATGAAAGCGGGGGCAGATGGCATTACGGCTCATCTGCGCGAGGATCGCCGTCATATTCAGGACAGCGATATGGAGGCGCTTTCCAAAGCCGTTCCCCGTTTGAATATGGAGATGGCGGTGACGGATGAAATGGTGCGCATCGCATCTTCTCTTAAACCGGCGCACTGCTGTCTTGTTCCGGAAAAGCGTCAGGAGCTGACTACTGAGGGTGGTCTTGATGTCGTCGGAAAGTTCGAGAGCGTAAAAGCTGCAGTCGAAACTCTTTCCGCTGTCGGAATTGTCGTCAGTCTGTTCATTGATCCGGACAGAAAGCAGATTGAGGCGGCAAAACGTTGTGGTGCTCCCGTCATTGAGCTCCACACGGGGGCGTTCGCCAATGCGGAAGGAAAGGCGCAGACCGATGAACTGCAACGTCTTGCGGATGCGGCTGAATTCGCCCATTCTCTTGGCATTACGGTGAACGCAGGGCACGGTATCGATTATGAGAATATCAAACTTCTGCTGCGGGAAGTCCCTCATTTGAATGAACTCAATATTGGACACAGCATCATCTGCCGTGCGGTTTTTATCGGCCTTGAAAATGCCGTCGCGGAAATGCTGGCCCTGATGAGTAACTACCAGAAGTAAGACTCCCTGAATTCCGAAGCCATTGCTTTGAAATGCAATGGCCATCTAAAAGTTTAGGGAAAGAGGGGAGCGCGAGGGGAGAAGAACCGCTTTTCAAAGCGG
>CAJKAR010000054.1 GCA_905197955.1 uncultured Lentisphaeria bacterium
AAAATCGCAAAGGCTCCAAGATGGGAGTTTGTTATAAAAAAAGCTGAAGACAGGAATCGACCAGTCTTCAGCTTTTTTGATTTTTGTATAAAAAGGATGTTTAATCGCTCAGACGACCTCTCCAGAATGGACGATCCTCCAAATTGTTTCCATTGGTAGGAATCATCTCGATCAAACGAGTCTCCACATGTCCATCGACAAAGACCATGTTCATTGCGCGATTGGCACCGTGCCGAATGCGGTTTCGTCCATAGGCTTCCGACCAGATGTTGCTGCGGGTTAAAGCGGAAGGACATCCTTCGCTGGCACTTGTATTTCTGCGTTCGCCATCGGTAATTGCCATTTGCTTGGAAGGCATAAGAACGCGGCGGATGTTCATTGTTCCATTTCTGGCAATGTAATCCTGACCATAATCACTGATCCAGCTGTTGATCATGTAATGCGCCATGAAACCAAGAAGGTTGTTTGATTGATTCCAGGGAAGATTCTCCTGGGCCGGACAACCGAATATATCAAACGGTCGACTCAGTTCCGTATTGCTCTGACTTCTCCAGTGAAGTTTGTTTGCGACAGCTTTGTTTGACTTCAGTGCATAGAGTCCGTCCTGCCAGCGTCCGGAACCGGTATAGGATCCGGAACCGCTGTTGAGAAGTCCATTGGCTTTCGGGAAACGACCATCGTTGTTGTCGTTGTACTGAAGCAAAACGAATCCCACCTGTCTTAAATTGGAAGTACAGGCAATATCCCGTGCTTTGGCTCTAGCCTTGTTCAATGCAGGCAGCAGAAGCGCCGCGAGGATGGCGATCACAGCCACAACGATCAGGAGTTCTATCAGGGTAAATTTACAAATGTTTGATTTCATGATGTGCCTCCTTTCCTTCTTTTAAACGATAGTTTCTTATCCTTTTATTATCAAGCAGTGTTTGAATTTTTTTTGAATTTCGGCTGATTCCAGTTATGCCTTTGGAGAATCAGCCTTTTCAATAATCTGCTGGAAACAATGATTACCAATCTTCTTTTACAAAAAGATTGTCATGGTACCAGCCACTCGGATTTGCATAGCTTTTGCGATTAAATCTCAGGGTCTGGTATCCAAGAGATGTCACATGACCATCAAACATTACAACATTTGCGCGAAGGATATGACGGGCATATGCGGGACACCATGCTCCGGAACTGTTGATCGGAGCAACTTCAGCATCAATTTCCCAGTAGGTGGATGCGGATGCTCCTCCATAGCGGATCTTCCCGTTATAAGCATTGTCGATAGGAACCGTATCGCAAAACACACCGAGAGAAGAGTTCCGTCCGAAGCGGGAGAATTCCTGCACTTTATGCAGTTTATAACATTTTCCTCCCATACCATCTGACTTCAGATTTTCTCCAAAGCTGTAAGTATTCAAACCGTACCCAATCTTTTTTCCCCACCAGTCATTACTTGTCTTTTTGGAATCATCCCAGCCGAATACTGTTTCAGCAGCACAATGAAACGTCTGCGGAGCCATTTTATACTGCTGGTAGAGAAATCTCGGCCATGGAATACTGTGAAGCAGAGCAGGCATGCACCAGTCATCGTAATCATTCTGATAAAATACCATGGCTTTGGCAAACTGGCTCATATTTCCTGTGCAGGAAATGCTTTGAGCTTTTTTTCTTGCTTTTTCCAGAGCCGGCAGCAACAGCCCTGCCAGAATGGCAATAATGGCAATTACCACGAGGAGCTCTATGAGTGTGAATTTACGAGTTTTCATAAATTTTCTCCCTTTTTTTTCTTTATTCAAATGTTTTGATTATTTCATGGAATTTACAAGTTTTCCGTTCATGCGGTAGCGATACATATTCGCTCCGACTTCACGGGCGGCTTTTGTCAGTTCGGGATAGGGAGTATCGGCGACATCCACAAAACCGATCTGATATCCTTCACCGTCATAACGGCCCGTCAGCGGCTGATCGCGGAACTGGAACCAGTGAGCTCCGACAAAATTCGGATGCACCAGTGCTCCCTGAACAAAACGCGTGTAGCTGTTTGCGCGTTCCTGCTGATCGCCAACCGGAGCGAGACTCGAACTGAACATTCCACGATCATAGGTTCCGAAGTGGAATTCTCCGATCAGGACCGGACGGTCGCGGAAATCGCTGCGCTTCACATTGTTGACGCTGTTGCTGTATGTGTTGACACTGACAACATCGCAATACTTCGCCGCAGCCGCCCAGACACTTCCCTTCTGACGGAATCCGACAAAACGGCAGCCAAGGTACAGACGGTACGGAGCTGTCTTTTTGATTCCTTTCCGGCAGGTTTCAAAATAGCGGTTGACGAATTTTGTATAGAAATCTTCACTGTCTTTCCGGAACGCATCGCTCTTCGGCAGATTTCTGCTTCTGGAATCCGCAAGTGCTTTCCAGTCGGCATATTTTGTTTTCCAGGCAGCATTGAGTTTCTCGATCGTCGAATACTGTTTTTTCAGATCGTTGATGAACTCCACCTTTGCCGGCTGAGTCGGAACTGCCTGCATCACAGCGGAAATAATATCATTGAAACGGAGTTCATTGTCGATGAAGTAACCGATGCACATAGGATCGGTCAGCGACTGTTTGATCGCCGGATCTTCCGCTGCACGATCACGCAGAATATTTCCCATTTTCACATCGAACTGCGGATCGAACACATCATAGAATTTGACCCGGCTCTCCGCAAAACGGGGGAATCCTTTTGCAAAGTCGCTGAGCTGCATCGTGTAAGGCGTACGACCCTTGCGCATGAAATCTCCAGCAGCCCAGTTGCCGATTGTATTGATCCCCCATGCCTGAAGACGCTTCGTCAGAACAAGATAAAAATCATCCTGATAATTTTCTTTTCCATATTTCTTCTGAAGATTCCACTGAGTAAACGGCAGAATACCATTCGCGGGAAGCTTCTGAGAGAACCACTTTTCATGACCGCGTCCATTGGTGGCATCGGAATGATCGCGGAGCACATCAAGTCCGGTGGACCAGAAGAGGCGTCCTTCCGGATCGACAAAGAACCATTTGCCCTGGTATTTCTCGACACGGAAATTTCCGGTAGCCTTCAGCTGCGGTCCTTTTGCCCATCCGCCGAAACGATCCCATTCCGCAGGAGCGGGAGTTTTTTCCAGTTCGGCAAGTTCGCGTTTGTGTTCAGCAACCAATTCCTGATCGTTATGGATCTTCTCTGGCCAGTCAATATGTTTGTACTGACCGTAGACATCAATGAACGGAAAATATTTGTCGCCTGCAACGACTTTTCTGGATGTGTCAGGAGTTCCCTCCAGGCGCAGATTGGTCAGACGGCAGTTCAGAAGACCTTTGCGTTCCGCCTCAAACGGCCACTGCATTTTGAATTCGATTCCGTTGATCTTCGTTGTGTCCAGCGGATTTTTGAAATTGCGTCCGCCTTCGGGAGCCGTGAACAGCGAAGCATGCGGAAGATAGAGACGCATTGTCCGCTTTTCTCCCGGATTGAGTCCAATTCCGGTATTGACCTCGCGATGCGGAAGATCAACATGGCTGGAGCTTTTGCCGTTGCGAACTCCGCTGGAAATGTGCATCGTCATACGGAGCTGACGATCCTTGGAGAGATTTTCGACATCAACTGCAAGATACCTTGCTTTGGAAAAATCAAATTTTTTCCCTTTCGGCGGCTCAATCAGCAGTCCGGAATCCCATTCCGCAGTGTGGCTGTTGATCGTGATTGCTCCATTTTTCTGTTCCACTTTCGCTTTATAGCGAGCGGTCAGCTGCTCCGGTTTCAGCACCAGATCTTCCGCAACAGCTGAGGTCAGCGCGGAAACGGAAAGCAGCAGTAACAATGTCCGTAATTTATTCATTTTCCCAACTCCCTTATGTAAAAATTTTTGTCTTTATGTTTTCAACCAATATTCCGTACGGAATTTCGTTCGATCAGTTTGACCGGCAGCTCAATGCGACGGGGAACATCCAGATTTTCGCTGAGAACCAGTTCAACCGCCTTTTCCGCAATTTCTCTGAGCGGACATGCTATCGTTGTCAATGAAGGCCGCTGGAATTCCGAAATTCCGGGATTTTCAAATCCCATCAGCGAAATATCATCCGGTACTCTCACTCCAGCCAGTTCCTGAAGCAGCCAGTTCACTTCGATCACTTTCATATCTTCGCCCGTCACCCAGAGAGCCGTAGCGCCAAAATCAAGAATCTGCTTCACGGCCAGATGCAGAGGCACTGTATCGGAAACATTGTAGATCTGATCCTCCGAGACACCTTTTCCAATGAAAAAGTTCCGCAGTCCGCGCATCCGTCCCACTCCGCTGTAATCCGATTCGTGAATGACAGCTACACGCCGGTGTCCTTTATTATAAAGATATTCCCCGGCAAGACGTCCAGTCGCTTCGCAATCAAGAAACACCGTATGAAAATAGGCGGAATGATTGTCACTGAGCCAGATCACCGGTATATTCTTCATTTTCTTCAACAGCTCAATGGTTCGTTCTTCCCAGGCGATTCCGATGATTCCGTCAAACCAGCAGTCTTTCAGGTTGTCGATTCTGTCTTCAGTAATCATTGTTATTCCGGCATCCGCACGGGAAAGAGCAAAGCAGATATACTGGGTCAGTGTATTTACATAACCTCCCATTACTGTTTTATGAGGAGGCTCGGTAACCAGGGCAATCTGTTTGTTTCTCACACCCACTCTGGGACGAAAACCCAGTTCTCGTGCAGCCGAAAGCACTCTGCAACGCGTTTCCGAAGGAATCAAGGTACTGTTATTGAATACTCTGCTCACGGTTCCAGTCGAAACTTTTGCCTGCTGCGCCACTCTGGCAAGAACACCGGACGCACTGCTCGTGCTGTTATGTGTTTTCGACTTGATCATTTTTTATTCCCACTTCCTTTTTTGTTTTCTCTTTAAAAATTATACTCTAAAACAGTGCAAATGTCAATCCTTTTTTTGTAAAAAATTAATTATTTATGCAATTTTTGCATGAATTATATTTTTTCCCCGGAATGATTCTCTAAAAGGAAAAAACAGAAAAGCCGCAAAGATGCGAAAACAACTTGCCATTCAGAATGTAAGATTCAGGAAAATCAAACTTAAAAACTCTCGGAAAAATTCAAATCTGACTCATCATTATATATAGTATGAAAAAAAAATATATTCCCCAGTTTCAGCAATTCTTTCCTGTATATAGAAACCCGTCATTTTTTTGTCATCAACCATTTAAAATACATAAGTAAATAACATACAACATATTATAGACAATTTATTTAATCCGTCATTTCTTAAAAAATGACGGATCCAACCCATCGTCATTGACGAATCCGTGTGTAATATTCATCCGTTTATGATTCTGGAAACACGGCTGAGGCAGAGAAGAATCACTGCCGCCATCAATCCTCCGGCCGGAAGTGCAAGGGCGGCAACAACAAAAATTCCAAATGAAGCTCCGAACAAGGTCATCGGAGGAATCAGAACGGAAAAGAGACCATCTCCACTTTTCTTGCGAAAATCGAAATAAGCATATCCGCAGCAAATTCCAACAACAACCGAGGATGCAAAAAGCGAAAGAAAAGCGCCTCTGCTGTCCAGCATGGAACAAAGAGAGATCAATACAGGTAGAATCCCTGCTGTCAAATGCATGATCCGTGTATTTTCCATTCGTCCGGAAAGAATTCCTCCTGAAATTGCACCAGCGGAAAAAATCCCGATCAGATAGGGCAGATTGGCATACAGAGATCCCGTCTTCACCTGAAACAGAAACAGAAGCATCGAAAATGTTCCGAGTGCGTAAAAACCATTTTCAAATGAAGTAAACAACATTTTCACATCCAGCCGGAACGAGAGGAAATAACGCAGAAGAAGATATACAAAAAACAGTCCTGCCAGAACCGCAATATAGTATTTCAGAATAAAATCGTAAATTTTCAAAGGCCATTCAAATTTCTTTCCGGAAAAGAACGGATTATTCCGCCAGCTCAGACGGACAATTTCCGGATGAAACTCACTGGTCTCCACTCCCTGAAATTCCTTTCCGTATCCCACATTTCTGGATTCGGAAAGCAGCATATTGCCTACAATATAGAACAATCCGGAAGGAGCCACTTTTCTGCCTCCGGTCAGCTTTTCGAGTCTTTTTTCCAGAATATTCGGAGAAAAAGTCAAATTGCTGCTGTTCGAAGCGATCAGGATTCCTGTTCTGCCCGCAGTGTACACAACATTGCGGAAAACACGTTTTACAGTGGCTATAATTCCCCGCCGCATTCTTTCCACAGCTTCCGGAGTATATCCCGGCGGATTCGGAAGACGCATCGCAAAAACAGCATCCGGTTTCATTTTTTTCTCTGCAGCCTGAATGGTTTCCAGCATGTAGTAGCGATGCATTCCAAGAGAATAAATTTCAGAAATGCCAATGACCACAAGATCATATCCTGCCCGTTTCCGTTTCAGGAATTCGATTGGATCAGCAGTGGACATGCGAATCTTGTTTTTCGGAAAAAGAGCCGATGAAATCACTCCCGCCGCAACCGCATCGGGAACCAGGGCATCGACTGACTCAATGTGCGGCATGATTTCCATGGATACGGTCAGAGAGGTCCCAGGACTGGTGATCAGAAGCGCTTTCTGCCCGGATCGATTATTCTGGAGACTGGATACCAGAACCAGCATTTTATCAAAATCAAATGCATACTCATACAGTCTGCGTGTCTTTCCGTTCAAAAAAATTCCATATTCACTGAATTCGTATTTGCCGATGGAAGAATTCAGAAAACGATGAAAAAAACGCTGCGGCGCATGACGGACCATCAGAAAAACACCCGCGGAAAATGCTGCCAGACACAGCAGAAACAGGAATACGACCACTCCTTTTCCGGTCAATTTCAAATTGACTTTCCCAATTCCGTCTGCCAATGCAACAACCAGAAAAATCCCGCCTGCAATCACCGGATAAAAAAAGGAGCCACGGAAAGAAAAACAGGAAATCACCTGAAGCAGGGCCGCTCCGGTCAAAAATCCGCTCAATGTTCCGTAAATAAATTTTTCATTTTCTTCATACAGAGCGCCTCGGCTGAAAAAAGCTCCGTAAATTAGTCCCGTAGACGCTCCGGCAATCGCCGATGCAAGAAGATAGATCAGAAGAAGAAGTCCATCCGACTCCGGAAAAATCAGATTTCTGCGGATATCCACCGTGGAGGAAACGCAGATCAGAAGAAGAAGATTCAATACAAATACCGCTAAAAGGTATCCGCATAAAAGATACAAAAATTCAAATGCGGCTCCGCGTCTTGTTTTGCGTGGAATCAGGAGAAGGATGGATGTCAGAGAAGCGATCAGGATCACCGGAACTGCAACAGCCGGCAAAATAAACTCCGAACCGCCCGTGGATGACATGACGGTACGAAACAATTCGGTATAAACCGAAAGAATAAAAATTCCCAGAAAAAACGCTTCCGCAAAAAAGCCCGATTTCAAAAACTTCCACACAAGCAGACTCTCTTACCCCTTCCGCTCCTCAAGCCGCAGATACATCCTTTGCGGCACTGTCTTTTTGGATGGAACTCTGTTTTGGATCGGCATCCGGCGTTTTCTGTTCAGAAGCTCCTTCACTGCCTTTCGGGGCAGGTGCGGCAGGCGCAGGAGCTGAACCGTCCATGACTCCCTCCTCCGGAATTTTGGAAGCCGGTGTGAATTCTCCGGATTCCATATTCTTGAACGTCACCTTCGGATAGGAGATCGTATCGCGGAATGCAAACTTCATTTCGTACTGCGCCGAATTACCGTCAACCCGGGGAGGATTGAAAAGCATCCGAATTTTGTCACTGTCCAGAGGATCGGAAATTTCCCATACATCGGCATCATACCGGTCATCATTTCTGGCGATCGCACGGCAGGGATACTTCTTTCCATCGACTTCAATATAATAATCCATGCTTCCGAGTTTACGTCCCGGATTCAGCTTAATTACCACCTCGGCCCAGACGCCTCCGGGTGTATCTTTCTGCTTATCCGAGGCAATTTCCGGTTTTTTGCTGGAAACCTGCGCGGAGAGAATTTTACCCGAACGGAATGGAACTGTCTTATCTGCGCCGTTCACAACCAGAACCGCAAAGAAAAGAAGAAACAACAGCCTGTACATAGAGTTCTCCGTGTTGAATTATTCTATTTGAATCTTTTCTTTCATCCGGCGGAAAATCCCGCCGGACGAATCCGCATAATCCGTATTGATTCAATACGAATACGATTTTTTTCTATTTTTTCAGAGATTTCAGGAATGCATCCATCCGTTTCAATGCCTCCCGGATCCCCTCCATGGAAGTGGCGTAGGAACACCTGACATAGCCCTCGCCCGATTTTCCGAATGCGCATCCCGGCACCACCGCAACCCGTTTCTCCATCAGCAGACGTTTTGCAAAATCTGTGGAGGAAAGTCCGGTCGAAGTAATATTCGGAAATGCGTAAAACGCTCCTTCCGGCATAAAACAGGTAAGACCCATTTTATTGAATCCTTTGACAATCACATTACGCCGGTTCATATATTCGCGTCTCATGCTCTCCATATCGCGTTTTCCGTTGCGGAGAGCCTCTTCTGCCGCCTCCTGTGCTGTAATCGACGCACAGAGCATGGAATACTGATGAATCTTCATCATCGCATCGATAATTTCAAACGGACCGCAGGCATAGCCGACGCGGAATCCCGTCATGGCAAACGCCTTGGAAAAACCGTGCAGAAAAACTGTACGCTCCTTCATTCCTGGCAGTGAGGAGATCGCCAGAAGAATATTGCCGGAATAAGTCAGTTCCGAATAAATCAGATCGGTCAGAACGAGCAGATCGTGTTTGACAGCGATTTTTGCTATTTTTTCCAGCTGCTCCATATTCAGTGTAGCACCGGTCGGATTGCAGGGAAAATTCAGGAGAATCGCCTTTGTCTTCGGAGTAATCGCTTTTTCGAGATCGGCAGGATCCAGAGCAAAATTGTTTTTCTCATAGGTTGCCACGGGAACTGGAACGCCGTGTGCCATTTTGATCTCGGAATAATAGGAAACGTAGCAAGGCTCGTTATAGATGATTTCATCGCCGGGATCGGTGATTGCGCGAATGACAAGATCCAGAGCTTCGCTCACGCCAACCGTTACGATGCATTCGTGCACGGGATCATATTCCACCTTGTAGTTTTCCGCAACATATTTGCAGATGGCTTTTCTCAGAGAAAGCAGACCGAGATTGGAGGTGTAACTTGTTCTGCCCCGTTCCAGAGAATAGATGGAGCCTTCGCGAATGGTCCATGGAGTCACGAAATCCGGCTCGCCGATGCCGAGGGAAATGACATCATCCATGGTATTGACCAGTTCAAAAAAGTCACGAATGCCGCTTTTCGGCAGGGAGTAAATATGTTTTGCCACCCGGGAGGAGAGATTACGGGGTGACTTTGAGTCTTTCATTGTCTTCTTCATTTTGCAGTAATTTTCCCGATACTTTGTATTTCTTCAAGATAAAATGAGTTGATGTGGAAACGACACCTTCCATGGTTGCCAGTTTGCTGGAAACAAATTCCGCCACATCGTTCAGGGTTTCCCCTTTGATTTCAAGCATGAGATCGAACATTCCCGATGACATCAGGGAGAGACTTTCCACTTTGGAAAATTTGCTGATCCGCTTGGCGATACGGTCGAATCCGCCGTTCCGTTCCGGTTTGATTTTAACTTCGATGATAGCCTTTACGGCATTTTCAGGAAGCAGAGAATCATCAAACAAAGCTCGAAAACCAACAATCACTCCGTCTTTTTCCAGTTTTTTAATGGTAGATGCGACGGTTTTCTCCGCGAGACCGAGCCGCTGTGCAATCTCTTCATTTGAGAGACGGGCATCTTCTCGGAGAATCCTCAAAATATCCTGTTTGTGATCCATCTTACAAACCTCCTTGGTTTCCTGAATATCAGTAATATAGCACCAAAAGCCAATACATAAAGCTGAAAATCGGAGTATTCAGCAAAAGACTGTCCACCAGATCCAGCACTCCGCCGATTCCGGGAATGATATTTCCGGAATCCTTGATCTCACACATGCGTTTCAGCGACGACTCCGCAAGATCGCCCGCCGCTCCTCCGAAAAACAGCACCGTTCCGAAAATCAGACTGATCCAGAACGGAATCTCCCTCCCGAACGCCCACGGAAACACCAGAAGACTGAACACAATACTGAGAATCAGTCCCCCGAACAACCCCTCCCATGATTTTCCCGGACTGATCGACGGAATCAGTTTATGATTTTTTCCTTTCGTAATCTTATTGGAAAGAGAACCCGTCACATACGCTCCGATATCTCCGATCTTGGTTCCGATCACCAGATAAAAAAACAGTTTATGAATCTCTCCACCACCACCACTCTCTTCCAGAGAATAGAGCCAGGCGAGAATCGTAAACGGAATCAGAAACAGAAAAAACGCGGCAGCGGAAACCAATACCCGGTTCAGCACTTCGATTTTCCGTTCCGCACAAAGAATCTTCCACCAGAGAGAACAGGCAAACACCACCGGAAACAGCAGCAGAAACATCAGAAAAACCGATGCAGATTCCCTGTTGAAGAACATTTGCAGATAGAGCACTCCGATCACCCATGCCGTCATAAAAATCCCGGTATAAACCGGATACGATTCCATCCCTTTGTTCTTCAGCAGTCTGCAGAATTCCTGAATGGAAAGAAACGCGCCCGCTGCCGCCAGAACCGTAAAACAGCATCTTCCGACGAGTCCCGGAACAAACACGGAACAGAAAAACAACAACAGTAGTACAATGGAACTGCACAATCTTGGAATAAACATTATTTTCTTCCTCCGAATCGTCTGTCCCTTGCGCTGTACGCTTCGATTGCCCTGCGGAATTCCGCGGCATCAAAATCGGGCCAGTAGGTGTCTGTTACATAAAATTCCGCGTAGGAAAGTTCCCACAGCAGAAAATTGCTGATCCGCAGTTCGCCGCTGGTACGGATCATCAGATCCGGATCGGGAATGTCCGGCAGATAAAGATAGCGGGAAAACGTGGTTTCGTCAATGACGGATGGATCCAGTTTGCCGTCTTTCACTTCCTGAGCGATCCTTTTTGCAGCGTCGGCAATTTCGGCGCGTCCCCCGTAATTCAGGGCCAGAATCAAAGTGTAGTTATAGTCTTTTGACGTCTCCGCAATCGCTTTTTTGAGTTCATTTCTGGGTTCTTCCGGCAATCCGTCAATTCTGCCGGTGACAAGAAGACGGATTTTATTATCTTTCAGTTTCGTCAATTTATTCCGGATAAATTCCGTCAAAAGCAGCATCAGGACATCGACCTCTTCCCGGGAACGTTTCCAGTTTTCCGTACTGAATGCATACAACGTCAAATATTGAATCCCGTATTGGGAAACGGTTTCAAGCAGGCGTTCGACACATTCCGCTCCGGCAATATGTCCTTCCACCCGTTCTTTGCCGTGCTGTTTTGCCCATCGTCCGTTCCCGTCCATAATAATGGCAACGTGACGGGGAATCTTAAGTCCTTCAATGTTCTCCATGGAAGCGATCCTCCAGCATGATGCAGATGGTATGATAAATGGGAAGATGAAGTTCCTGAACTTTGTACGTTTCGCATTCCGGAACATTGATGACACAGTCCGCATACTTTTCACATTTTCCATGACCGCTTCCGGTGAAAAGAATCCGTTTTATGCCGAGTCCGCCGGCAACTTTGAAGGCATTCAGAATATTCTGCGCGTTTCCGGAGGTGCTCAGTCCGATCACGGAATCTCCCGTTCTTCCCATCACGAAAAGCTCCTGGGCAAGGGACATGAGAGGATCCACGTCATTGGCATACGCGGTGGAAAGTGCCGGCTGGGAAGAAAGATTCATCGCACGCAATCCCATCTGAAGACGGGAACAGAGATCGGCGGCATCCTCGCCGAGAGCGGAAGAGATCTGCTGAACAACCTCGCACGGAAGAGAACGTTTCAACAGGAATCCTTTGGAAAGCTCACCGACAATATGATCGGCATCGGACTGACTTCCACCGTTTCCACAGGTGAAAACGGTTCCTCCGTTCAGATAGGTCTCCTCCAGAATCGAGTAAGCACGCATGATCTGCTCCGCACACACGGACAGCGCAGGATAGCGTTTCAACAACTGTTCCATAAAACAATTCTTTTCCATCATCATACGATCCCGGTTGAATTTTTGAAAAATACAGAATATTTTAATAAATCATACCTTTCGGGGAAAGTCAAATGCAGTGGCAACATTTTCATTCCTCAAAGAAAAAAAGATTCTGTTATTTTGCGCAAAATAATATCGGAATATTTCCAGAAACAAAAAAACCGGATCGGGAAACTTTTCCAGTCGTAAGAAAAAAAACTCTTTTCAGCTGTTTGCCGGATGTTCATAACCTTGTGGAAAAACGGTAAAGAAAAGTTTAATAAAAAAAAGTGTGTGGATAAAAGAGTTTTTCCTAACAGAAACAAAACATTTCTTCAACAGAAATAAAACAGAGGATTTACGCTCGAATCTGAGGAGTTGTCAACAATATTGACAGGCATAATAATAAGACTACATTTAAAATTTAAAATAAAAAATTGTCAGACAACGGGAAAAATGTTGACAAACCCTCTTTTCAGATCAGCAGAATATTTTTCTTCCGATCCGAAAAATCAAATTTCTAAAAAAATATTTTTTGGATTTCCCCGAAGATAAATTTTCATAGTTCTGTTGAAAAAAGCATTTTCAGAGGATAAAGTACAAGGATGAACAAAATGCTTGACAATGACTGTTGAAACATAAAAGCAGAAAGGCGCAATCATGAAAATCAGCGTGAAAAAAGAACTTCTTCTGAAGGCTCTTCAGAAGATCTGCAACATCATCGGCAACAGAACCACCCTGCCCGTCCTGGCTAACGTTCTTATCGAAACCGGAGATGATGGAAAACTCACATTCACCACGACAGATCTTGAATTGAGAATTTCAACGAAAATCGAAGCGGAAATATCCGAACCTGGTTCCACGACCATTCCTGCAAAGCGTTTTCTTGGTCTGGTTGCCAAATTCAAAGGAGAATCCGTTGTAATCGAGACCAACGAGAATCACCATTCCAAGATCACCTGCGGAACAGCCGAATTCATGCTTCTCGGACTGGATCCGAAGGATTTCCCGGCGCCGATCGAATTTGTTCCTCAGCGCAAAATCAAATTGAAACAGAGTGATTTTGCCAGAATCATCGACCGCATTTCCTATGCGGCGAGCATTGATGACGCCAGAAAATTCCTGCATGGAATTCTTCTTTCCGTCAAAGAGGGCAATCTGACGGCTGTGGCGACGGATGGAAAACGTCTTGCTCTTGTCGAAAAACTTCTGGACGAGGCTCCGGAAGGCGACGACGGTGATATCATTATCACCATCAAGGCTGCTACCGAAGCCAAGCGTGCTCTTGAAAAAGACGGGGATGTCTTCATTGAAATCGGCAGCAATCAGGCCATTTTCAAGATTGGCGATACCGTGATCGTTTCGAAGCTGATCGAAGGAGTTTATCCCCAGTACCGCGCTGTGATTCCGACTGCGTTTTCGAAGAAAGTGGAGCTTCCCTGCCGGGCCTTTGTCGATGCGCTGGAAATCGTCAGTGTTCCTCTCTTTGATTCCTCCGCGTATGTGAAACTTACCTTCTCCGCCAATTCGCTGAAATTCGAAGCCAACAGCATCAACATCGGTGAAGGTCATGAGACCATGCCGATTGAATATGCTTTTGATGAAGTAGCTGTTTCATTCAATCCGCAGTTCCTTGCGGATCCGTTCAAGCGTCTTGATGTGGAGACTGTTACGCTGAAGATGAATGACGCGACCAGTCCGATTGCGATCAAGAGCAACGACGGTTTCCTGTACGTTATCATGCCGATGCGGAAAAACTGATATTCCGCAGGCTGAGCTCCCGGAAACGGCAATGTGATGTGGGTGTGGGACGGATTTTCTGCTGAACCGTCCCGGAACGGAATCGAATGCTGAGATCGTTGTCACTGAGGAATTTCAGGAATTTTGAAGCCGCGGACTTCGATCTTGGCGGTTCTTCCACTGTCTTTCTTGGTGCAAACGGGAGAGGAAAAACTTCTCTGCTGGAAGCTATCTACTTTATTTCAACGCTGCGTTCTTTCCGTACCTCGAAAGTTCGGGAAATGAAGCGGATCGGATCGCGTGGTTTTGAAATTACACTGGAAATATTGCGTCGTGAAGATTGGAAAAGCGAACTTCGGATAGAGGACTTTTCCGAGCGTCATTTATTTGTGGACGATCAGCCGGTTAAACGTGCCAGCGAGTTTGCAAACAAGTTCAAATGCGTGGCATTTCTGCCGGATGATCCGGTGATTGTGACGGGATCCCCGGTTCTGCGCAGGCGTTTTCTGGATATGTTCATCTGCATGCTGGACCGGGATTATTTTCTTGCGCTTCAGAAATATGCTTCGGCTTTGAAGAATCGGAATTTTCTTTTGAAAAGCGGTCATCCGGACCGTTCTCTTCTGAATGTATATGGAGCTCTTCTTGCCGAATCCGGATCTGTGATTGTCAATCGCCGTATTCAGATTCTGAAGATTCTGGAGGAAAAAACAAAATTGCTTCTTGCGGAGATCCGTCCGGAGATAGCGGAGTTCAAACTTGTTTCCAGGCATTCCGCTGAGACTCTCGACAGGCAGAAATTTCAGGAAAAACTTGAAAAGACTCTAGAGAAGGATCTGGAACGTTATGCAACATTGACAGGTCCTCATGTGGATGATTTTGATCTGCTGGCAAACGGGAAAGCACTTCGTTTCTACGGTTCGCGCGGACAGTGCAGAATCGTTTCTCTTGCTCTGAAACTTGCGGAATTTGAACTTGTGTCCGAGAGTCGGGAAAAAGTGGTGGTGCTGGTGGATGACGCTGTTGCGGATCTTGATCGGAAAGCCAGGGAATCGTTTCTTTCCAAGACGCAGAATGCCGGACAGGTTTTCTATGCGTTTACAGAACTTCCGGATGACGAAGTGTTCCGTTCCTCCAGAGTAGTCAATCTGTGACGGAATCAGGAGAGGGTTTTCTTCGTATGTGCCGCTTTTGCTTTTTCGGCAGCGGAACGGCCCGCAAGACGACCGCTGGAAAGCGCCCATTGAATATTATATCCGCCGCAGGGACCGACAAGATCGAGAATTTCTCCTGCGAAAAACACTCCCTCCGCAATACGGCTTTCCAATGTGGATGGATTAATCTCCTTCAGTTTGATTCCGCCTTTCATAGCCATTGCTTTATCCATCGGCCCTGCCCCGTAAGCGGAAAGGGAAACACCGGAAAGAAGATTGCAGAGACGATCCCGCAGAGAAGCCGGCAGTTCGCAGATCTTTTCGTCAAAACACCCTGCAAGATGGCAGAATGCATCAGCAAGAGCATGTGGAAAATACCTGCTGAGAAGAGTTCGTACCAGTTTCCGGCCATCCTGATTGCGCAGCTGATCTATTTTCTTCCGCCATGCTGCTGCATCAAGGGAGGAATCAATTTGTAAAATCAGTTCCGTATTGCCGCCGTTTCTGTCACAGGTTTCTGCAAGTGCTCCGGCAAGATCGATTGCACAGGGGCCCGAAAGCCCTTCATGGGTGAAGAGAAGTTCTCCGTGATTCTGAAATATGGAACGTCCGCGCCGGAAGGAGATCCTGGCATCGGGAAGAGAGATTCCGGTAAGATTCCGGATCCATTGTTCGCGGATCAGAAGGGGTGCCATGGCTGGGTACAAGGATGTGACAGTGTGTCCCAGTTGAGTTGCCAGATCCAATCCGCTCCGGCTTCCTCCGAGTTTCGGCCAGGCGGTTCCGCCGCCGGCTAAAATGACGCTTTTACAGTTCGTCATTTTTCCGTCATTTGATTTTACACTCAAATATTTTCCGTCATTTATGAAAATGTCGGTGATTTTCGTCTCATTTTTCAAGATTCCTCCGGCACGCTGAAATGCTTTTGCAAAAGCACTCAGAATATCACGAGCCTGTTCAGAGACTGGAAAATAGTGAAAATTGTTTTCGAGTTTCAGCGGGACATTCTGCTGTTTTAAAAAAGAAAAAAGCCAGTCATGATAGGCATAGTCGAGAGCGGGTTTCATAAAGCGCCCTTCCCTTCCGAATGCGTTCATGAAGGAGTTCTGGTCGAGAATATTGGAGATATTGCACTTTCCGCCGCCGCTTGCAAGGAGTTTTAAACCGAAGGTGCGGAGACGTTCGCAGAGAAGAACAGATACCCCGGTTTCCGCAGCGGCAAGCGCTGCGGACAAGCCTGAGGGACCGGAACCGATCACGATGACATCATAATCGGATAATTCGTCAATTCCGGAGTTGTAATCCGTCATTTTTCAAATTTTTTGAGTTGAGGATCCGTCATTCCGAGTTCAGCAAATGCTTTTTGACGGAGATAACAGCTGTCACATTTCAGACATGGTTTTCCATCAGGATCCGGATTGTAGCAGCTGTGTGTCAGGGAATAATCCACACCGAGAGAGAGTCCAAGCCGGATAATTTCCGTTTTTTTCAGATATTGCAGAGGAGCATTGACACGGAAGGTCCAGTTTTCATCGACAGCCTTGGTTCCGAGGGTTGCTGCAAGTTCAAAGGCTTTGATGAAGGCGGGACGGCAATCCGGATAGCCGGAATAATCCAGACTGTTGACTCCGATGAAGATATCTCTTGCTCCGATCGTTTCGGCGAGAGCGGCGGCAAAGGAGAGAAATATAGTGTTTCTTGCCGGGACATAAGTGACGGGTACTCCGGAACCGCCGGGAGCAGGAACATCAATGGAATCGGAGGTGAGGGCGGAGCCGCCCCATTCACGCAGATTGAATGAAATCAGATGATGTTTGGTTACTCCGCATGATTCTGCAATTGTTTTTGCACATTTCAGTTCCACATCATGCCGCTGTCCGTAATCGAAGGTGATGGAATGGATATCGAATCCCTCGTTTTTTGCGATTGCGAGGCAGGTTGCGGAGTCGAGACCGCCGCTGAGAAGGACGACTGCTTTCTTTTTGTCACTCATGATCTTCCTTGTTCCTTGGTGAAGTGAATATTGTCAGGGATTCATTTCTGCCGAAAAGTTCCTGTTGTTTTTCGAATCGGTTCTTATAGTATTCATAAAGCCGGTACTGGCTTCTGGTCGCTTCCGTTTCCGGAGAAATGACGGGACGGGAATAGCGATTGGCTCCGATCAGACGGCGTCCTTTGCGTTTGTCATTCATTCCGCATTCCAGAATGAAATCCAGTTCCTTGCGAAGGCTTTCGCTTTCGATGGGAAGGAGCACCTCGATACGCCGGCGAATGTTTCTCGGCATGACATCGGCGCTTCCGATATAGTAGAAGGGATCGCCGTTGTTTGCAAACCGATAGATGCGGGCATGTTCAAGAAAACGGTCGAGAATACTGACAACGTTGATGTTCTTCGCATACTGTTTCGGCAAGGAATAGGGATTGATTCCGCAGATTCCACGTACAATCAGATTGATTTTAACATGTTTTTCAGCGGCTTTGTACAGATGATCAATGATTTCGTAGTCGATCAGAGAGTTGATCTTCATGGTAATTCCGCCCGGATTCTGAGCGGTGGAAAGCTCCGCTTCACGATCAATGTAGTAGATGAGCTTTTCCTTGATGTTGAAGGGGGCAACCAGAAGTTTGTTCCAGTCCGGCGGACTGGAAAAGCCGGTGATGACATTGAAAAGAGCGGAAACATCATTGCCGAGGGATTTATCATCGGTAAAGAGCCCCAGGTCCGTATAAAGCTGTGCGGTTTTGTCGTTGTAGTTCCCTGTGCCGAGGTGCATGTACCGGTGGATGCCATCCTCTTCGCGGCGGACAACGAGCAGCGCCTTGCAGTGAACCTTCAGACCGGCAATGCCGTAGACAACATGTGCTCCGGCATTGGCTAGTTCCATTGCCCAGTTGATGTTGTTTTCCTCATCGAATCTGGCTTTGATTTCGACCAGTACAGAGACCTGTTTTCCGTTTCTTGCTGCACGGATCAGCGCTTTTACAACGGGAGAATTTCCGCTGACACGATACAAGGTCTGCTTAATGGCGAGCACATCCGGATCGGAAGCCGCTTCGTCAAGAAAACGGATCACAGGATTGAACGATTCATAAGGATGATGCACTAGAAAATGTCCCTTGGAACGGATAATATGGAACATGCTTTCGCCTTTTGGAGCATGGACCGAGGGCAGGGGAGGAAGAGGTTTGTCGATCAGTTCCGGAAAATTTTTGAGTCCGGCAAGACGGAACAGATCCTTCAAATTCAGCATTCCTGTGATGGAGAAAATATATTCCTGCGGAGTATGGAGCATCTCCGCAAGCCATTTTCGTGATTTCTGGGACATCAGGGAGGAGATTTCCAGACGGACGACTTTCCGTTTGGCTTTTTTCTGAAGAGCAATCTGCATTTCCGTCAGAAGGTCTGCAATGGATTCCTCGTCGATGGAGAAATCCATGTCGCGCGTGATGCGGAACGCGGAACATTCAAGAATGGTGCACTTGTTGAACAGAAGATCAAGATTGTTTGCAATGAGTTCCTCACTGGTGATGAACGACGCCTTGTGTTCAAAAGCATCGACTTCGATAAAGCGAGGCATGATGGACGGTACTTCGAGTACGGCAAAACGTTCCCGCGGATCGTCTTCTTTTGTCAGACGGACCAGCAGTTCGAGTCCGAGGTTCGGTACGATGGGGAATGGATGCGAACTGTCGATTCCGATGGGAGTCAGAATCGGCAGATAGTTGGCTATAAACATCTTCCTGAGTTCATCGCGCTTCTGCCTGGGAATGGAGGTCCAGGAAAGAAGGGAAATACCGCTTTTCTGGAGTTCTGGCAGAATTTCCCGGTAAAGATAGCGGTATTGACGGGTGACAAGAGCACGGATGCGGGTATCAAGCTGTTGTCTGAGTTCAGTGGGAACATATCCGCTGTCGCCGTAGACGTGCTTGTAGGTGAGCTCAAGCTGCTGTGTGACGCCTGCCATGCGGACCATATAGAATTCATCGAGATTGCTGCTGAAAATAGCGATGAATTTCAGACGTTCCAGAAGCGGATTTTCCTTGTCGGCTGCTTCTCCGAGAACCCTTGCATTGAATTCAAGCCAGCTGATGTCGCGGTTGATATAACGTTCTTTTTCCTTTTCTGCCATTTGAATCCTTTCCCCCTTTCAGACAAAAATGATTTTGGAGGCAAATGCGTAATTAAACAGATCGGTGTCGATATAGTCAAGCGGGGCGGGATGAACCGCTCCGCCGATATTGACTGTCACCAGATTGGGCGTGATTTTCACCGTCATGCGTTCATCGGGCTTGCAGGCGAGTGCAAGACCACAGGCAAGACGCAGAATGGCTGCCAGTTTATTAATAACTGCACGTCTGTCCGGCGGAAGTGCCATGTAGTCCGGATGCTGCTGCTTCGGAATGGATTTGCGGTGATAACGTGCAATCATGGCAATCATGCGCCGCTCTTCCAGAGTAAGACCCGGCAGTTCTGTATTCAGAATAATATAGTAGCTGTGTTTATGATACGCCTGATTGTTGATGAAAAGTCCGGTTTTATGAAGCAGAGAAGCTACTTTGAGCATGACAAGTTCGCGATGGCCCATGCCGTGAATCGGCTGGAGTTTTTCAAAGAGTTTTTCCGCGAGAATTGCCGTGGAAGCGATCAGACGCATATCGCCTCCGTACCGTTCCGCCGTCTGAGAAGCCATGCCGAAGATTTGAGGCTCAAAGGGATCGCGCCCTTCGATGATGTCATTGATGAAATCTTCCGTCAGGGCATATTTTGTGGAGATCGTGGGGGCATAGATGATTTTGGCTTTTGTGAGTTTCAAAAGATTGGAGATCATCATGCAGCAGGGAAGAACGGCTTCCGCGAGGTCCGGTTTGATATTGAATTCGCGTCCAAGAGCATCAACTGTGCGGTGTTCCGCCATTTCCCGCAGCTGCCGGAATTCTTCCGCATTGAGTTCGATGACACCGCGTTTGATTCGCTGCTTATTCTGCATGGAAAGCATGGCACGGGAAGAAGCTCCGGTGACGATCAGGGCGTCGCATTCCAGCTTTTTGGAGAGATATTCAAGTTCACCGAAGGCGTAGTCGATGACCGGTTCCAGAAGTTCCATGCGGGCGGAAGGGGAGGAGGTGTCGGAAAGCAGTTCAATGGCGCGCAGCGTTCCGAGTTTGACCGTTTCCGTGAAACGCATAATACCGTGATCGTATACGCTGACCTGACAGGCTCCTGTGCCGATATCGGCAAGGAGAAGATGTTTTTCGTTGAACCCGAAATTCGGAGGAATCACCGACTGGACAGCAAGATAGCCGAGACGCGCTTCATCCACTCCGGTAAAAATCTGAATGTCGATTCCGGCAAGGAATTTGATACGTTCGATAAAGACATCGGCATTGATTGCTTCCCGGACGGCACTGGTGGCGATTGCCTTGTAGGTTTTGATCTTGTATTCATGAAGTTTCATTTTGAATTTCTTCATGATTTCGCAGAGCATCCGGACGGAATTATCGCTGATGCGTCCGGTTTTGAACACATCGGCTCCCAGAGGCACCGGAATTTCAAGATCTTCCAGGGCTTCATAAGTTCCGCTGCGTTTATCTATTTCGACGATCAGGAGACGGGCGGAATGCGCCCCGATGTCGATGGAAGCGAGAAGCTGCTTCATTTCCGGTCGGTCCCTCTTGCAAGAATGGTTGCCCCGACTGCCACGGCATGATCGCCGAGCTCAGAGATCCGTACTTCGATATCTCCCGGTGAAATCCCGAACAGATGACGGTTGAACGAGGATTTGAAGGGGATGATGACCTGTTCGCCCATCGCTTCCACAAATCCTCCGCCGAGAACAATACATTGCGGTGCAACTGTCGCAACAGTGGAGGCCGCGGCAATTCCAAGCATCCGGAGTCCTTTGTCAACGACTTTTCTGACAGAAGGATCATCCTCATTGTAGGCTCGGGCAAGATATTTGCTTTTGATGTTTTTCGTTTCAGGATTGAACTTTTCAATCGGAAGAAGCGTTGTCGCTCCCCGTTTGAACACCTCTTTTTTGAGCGCTTTGACAAAGGCTTTTTTACTGCAATAGGCTTCTACGCATCCGCGGCGTCCGCATCCGCAGCGGCGTCCGCCGACTCGGATAATGGTGTGTCCAAGTTCGCCCGCAAGTCCCTGATTTCCAGTTAAAACCTTGTTTTCGATCACGATTCCGCCGCCAAGGCCGGTGCCGATGAAAAATCCGACGGATGAATGAAATTCTTTTGCCGCGCCGCAGAAATGTTCGCCAAGCTGTCCGAGATTGCCGTCGTTTCCAAGTTTGAAATCATAGCCGAAGGTCTTCTTCATGATCCCGAGCATGGAGACTTTCTTCCATCCGAGATTCACCGCATGAAGACAATCTCCCGTCACAGGATCCACAGGGGATGGAATCGCTGCGCCAAAATAACGGATATCCGATAAATTCAAATTCAATTTTGCCAATGCAGCCAATGCGGTTTCTTTCATTGCGTTGGCTGTCTGTTCCGGACCGGCGGAAGGATTGGTCGGGGTTTTTGCATCTGCTATGACTGTATTGGAAGCGTCGGTAATGACCGCATAAATTTTGGAACCTCCCAAGTCGATTCCGAGTGCAAGATTGTCAGACATTTTCTCCTCCGGGCTTTACTGATTGGGTTACTGAAAAAACAACATCCGCCGTACTCTTAAATATAAAGCTGATGGTCTTCAAATTCAACCCGTCACACCCAGTTTTATAAAAAACCTCATCAAAATCTAACGAACTCTTTTGATCACTCAGCGGGAAATTTTCCTATCGACTCATGTGGGATGATATGAAACAGGAGCCTTTGCGATTTC
>CAJKAR010000055.1 GCA_905197955.1 uncultured Lentisphaeria bacterium
CCAAGAAGAACTTTTCAGCCCGTTATTGCTCTGAAAGTTTTACCGGACAGCAGTGGAGAACAATCAGAAACAGAAGAAACAGTGCAAACAGCAGCACACCCCAATTTGCCAAAAGCCATCGCCGGCTGGCAGTCAAAAAACGATCCATCATCTTCCACATCCTTCTTTTCGATCCGGTATAATTATACAATCGTTTCGAGTAAAAACAATGGAGAGGAAGATTTTTTCAATTTTATTTTTCCGCCGGGATGGAATCGACTCAGGAAAACGGAAAAACAGGGAAACGAACGTGCAGGAGGCTCGTTTCCCTGATCGAGGAATAGACGGATGCAAATCAAGGCTGTCTGACGAGTCTGATTTTCCCGTATTCCAGAGGATTCTTGTTCACGATGCCGCCGAAATAGCCGACCATTTTCCTTCCGGACCTCCCGTTTGCATCGTTCAGCAGCAGAGCGAATCCGATCCGTTCCGACTCCAGAGGAGCCTTCTTTGCGCCCAGAAGACGCCAGGGAAGGAAAATTGTGTAGATCGTGAGTTTCTCCGATTCGCGACGGACAACGGAGCTGGTCGTCATCAGTTCGAACGCCGGACCGGAGCGGACCCCGTCGGCATAGCCCATGAAGCACCAGGCCTCTGGATTTTTCTGAGTGGTCGGGTATGCGACGGCATATTCCACCACGCGATGTCCGTTGAAACCGTTTCCGATATTATTCGGCAGCCATTCCCGGTCGGCATCCAGATCGAACGCGAGCTGAAGGGAATCCTCTTTCCACATTCCCGTCCACTGAGCATCCCGTTTGAGTTCAGGATCATTCGCTGTCACCTGAAGATGGAAGCCATCCGGCGTCGCATAGGCGCGGAAGAAGGCAGGGGTGACGGAACGTTCCTTCTCCTTGATTTCTCCGGGGCGGTTCCAGTCGTTCATTGGAATCGGCGCAATCTTCTCCCATACATTTTTCCCGGGATCGGAGGAGTAGCAGGGAATCGCCAGAGGAGTCACATCCATCGAGCAGCGGCTTGTCCATCGAATCGGCCGTTCGATGGAGACAGTCAGAGAGCCGGGATAACGGCGACCGTTCACCGCATTCGGAATGCGGAAGAGCACCTCTTCGGCCTTTCCGGAGACCAATTTCACATTCTGACGGAACGATCTTCCGTCTTCGAGTTTCAGTTCCAGCGCAGCTGAAGCCGAACCGGGCAGACGCGACAGAATGCGGAATTTCAACTCCGGATCCGAACTCTTTTTCCCATCCCAGTCGAACGCATGGAACGATGCCGTGACCGGCTCAATCACCCGATACCGATGAACCTGCCAGGAGTTCCCCTTCCGAGTCAGAATCGCATAATCGCCCAGCGGAGCAGCGGTCGGAACGGAAAAACGATTTCCGTTTCGCTCCAGGAACGGAGGAGCGATCACCTCATCTCCGGAGACCTCAAAGGAAGCGCCTGGAAGGAGCTGTTTGACGTTTTGTTCCACAATTTCCGCAAGAGCGGTTCCGGGGAATTCCGCATAAACGGGACTCGGAGTAAGTTCCGCTTTCCGGGAGAGTGTCAGAGGAGTACCGGTCATGGAACGGAGATAGTTCGGCTGCATCGGCAGTTCGTATGCGATCCGGTCCTTCATGGTCCAGAACGCCCCGATCGTGCTGTTTCCGCGCCGGAAGAGAGCGGCGTGGACGCCGGGGGCAAGTTTAAGCCAGATTCCGCCGCCTTTGACCGTTGCAAGTTCCCGGATCAGAGCGGAATAGCTTGCCATGGCGGGAAGCGGAGTATAATCGGGTTTGATGATGGAGTAGTTGTAGGTGGTCGGCGAAGGATTGTAGCGTCCGGCAAAGTACGCAATGTGAGCGATGTCGCGCACCGTGCAGAGGATCAGGGATCGTGCACAGTAACGGGCCTTTTCCAGTTCGGTAACCGGTTTCTGCCAGTCGCCTGGGACGCCGGTCCATCCATATTCCGTAAAGGCGATCGGGAGTTTCGCATAGGGGGTTGTCTTCAAATATTCCTGCATGGAGATGATCTTCTCAATAAACTCCTCTTCCGGGGGAGTCGCATTGACATAGGCATGCATCACAAGCCAGTCCATATTCTTCAGGATGCCGAGATCAACATATTCCTTCAGTTCCTGCGTGTTGATGCTGTAAAAACCGGGTCCTCCGACCTTGGCTTCCGGACGGACCGATTTAATCGAATCCGCGATCACATTATGCAGTTTAGCCAGTTCCGCTTTGGTTCCCCGCCACTGTCCGTTCGGTTCGTTGAAGATATTGACGACATCCGGAAGGACCGGAGTATTTTTTGCCCAGAGTTTCACGGCTTCCGCCAGACGGTTCCAGTCTTCCGGCGGATACATTCCGACTTTTCCCCGGTCCGCGGCTTTGAGCAGACAAGGCGGCAGGGGTTCGAACATCGCCGCATGAGTAATGAAACGAGTATCCCAGCTTCCCGGATTGCCGCTCCAGAGAAGTTTTCCATCCGGGCCCGGCTTGATGTTTCTCAGGTTCCATCCGCCGTAGTCGATGCTGGAACCGAAGAGCTGTCCCCAGTCGCTGTTGGCCCAGACCCGGCAGAGTCCGAACCGCGAAGCGCGGCGGACCGGTTCGGGAATCCGGGGACCGACGACTGCAGCGGAACGTTCGGTCACAATCCGGCGGCCGTCCGAATAGCGCACATCGGCCTTGATGTTGTAAAATCCGCGATGCGGCAGAAGATACGTGGTTTCGACTGTTCCGGGAGAAAGATTCATCTCCTTGACCGTTCTGTTTTCCTCATCGGAGATCAGGAGTTTTCCGGAAAGCATCTTTTCCGGATCGACATAGCGGATGGCGACCTCCCCCTTTTCCGCCGTAAAGGTATTGTACGGGCTTGCCGCTTTGATGAGATGATCCGTAGTGCAGACTTCCTCCACAAGGAATTGTTCCAGCAAGAATTCACCCTGTCCCTTTGCCGCGTTGACCAGCAGGACAACTTCTCCGGAAGTGGTTCCGTTATAGAGAGTTCCATAGCGGGAAATGGTGTTCCAGTCGTTCCACTCCCGAGCGGGACCGGGATCGATGATTGTCTCCCAGAAACGGCGGGGGGTCGGCGAGGACGCGTAGGTATTTTTTCCGATCCGGAAGCGGATCTGGAAGAAGTTGTCGGGAGCGTTTTTCATCTTCAGCATCGCATCCATCTTCACCTGGCGCAGAGAGACGAATGGAGAACGTTTCTCCAGTTTCAGAGCAGGTCCTGTAATTTCCACCTCTTCCGGACACGGTTTCAAGATTTGAAAAACGACAGCTCCGCGGCCGTTGTTTCCTCCACCGGGCAAATACTTCACAGAAACGACATCCGGTCTGCTGCTCCGGAAATCCGCTGCGGCGGACGCATTCGAAGGAAGCGTATAAAGACGGACGCTTCTGTTCTGGTCTGCTATGGATGAGTGACAGAGTAGTACGAACGCCAGACAAAGAAATCCGGCAAAAAACGTTCGAGGACACATGAATTTCATTTTTTTCCTTTTTTTATCTTAGGGTTCATTTTTCAAATCATACGTTTCCGCTCATCATGGATAGGTACCCGTCTTGACGCCAAACTGATTAAACCAAGTCCAGTAAGGTTTCATCATATCATCGCCTAGCTGAGCTCCGCTCACCGCTGCAACATGTCCATCCCCGTAACAGAGATTTCCTTTTCCCAGATGACGTTCTGCAAACAAGCCCGATGCCAATCCGCCATAATTTGTATCATCCAGACAGAAAGCCTGATTATCAAATCCGCTCCGAGTGGAACCGGTATCCCCGAATAAAATCATTGTTGAAAGACTTCTCCAGGTACCTGATGGCTTTCCGTCGTCAGGATCTCCAGGACGGCTGAAAAAACTGCGAATCGGATTGCCGAACTTGTAGACGGCATTCGGAGTAATATTGTAACAGCGCATTCCATAGCTCTGAGGATCGTTGTCCTGGGTCCGCCCCTGATGAACACTGGGATCCATGCAGCCGAAAGCATAATTCTTCCTGGCGCTGTCGCTCCACGGCCAGGAGGGATACACATTGAAATATTTTGCAAGAATTTTGTGCCATGGAGCCTCCACATTCGGCTCTGATGTCGAAATATAACGAGCATCCGGTGGGAGAAGAAGATCATTGTTGTCTGAAGCGTAATTAAATGCATAGATTCCCACCTGTTTCAAACGGCTGATGCAGCTGGCGCTAATTCCTCGTTTCCGAGCATTCTGCAATGCTGGTAGAAGAATTCCGGCAAGAATTGCTATAATTGCAACAACTACAAGAAGTTCTATCAATGTAAAATATCTTCGCATACTCCTTGTGTCTTGTTCTCCTGAACAAACTGTTCTCCGGTCAAAAAATGAACTGTTTTTTTGCTTCATTTTATTCCTCTCTTTCTCTGACATTATGATCTTCTGCGGAATGATTCTCTTGATATCCTCTTAATATCATGCTTTTTTTCAGGAGTTCCGGAGAAAAGCGAAATTTTTCCGGAGAAAGTTCTGGATGCTGCATCCGAAGGAACAGACGTTCCACAGCGAATCGTCCTTGTTGTTCCGGGTGTTGTTCCACAGTAGGGATCGGCTGAGAATCGGGGAATTCCGATATGATGTTTCCAAAACCAAAAACAAGAGGAACTGGAGATCGTTCTGCCAGTTTTGCCGCGGTAAGAATCTGTCGCGCATAATAATCGCTATAACAGGCGACGGCTGTCATTTGCGCGTGACTTTTAAAAAACGAAATCAGTTTCTCATAGGACATGCAGGGCCAGCTCCCGTCTCCGATTTGAATCATGGACACTTCGGTGTGCTCCTCGCAGAAATCATGAAACCCCTGAAAGCGGAGACGTGCCGGACTCGCTTGTTGCGGACCTGCATAATAACCAATTTGTCGATGCCCCTTGTGATAAAGAAATTCTGCGACACATCGTCCGCCTTCATAATCATCCGTCCCGACGAAATCGATATCCGCTGGAACTTCGCGGTCTACTGCAATCATTGGAATACCACAGTCCATCACCTCACGATAAAACTGATTATCAGAGTCATCCTGTGTTGGAACAATGATGATCCCGTCCACCCGCTGCTCTATCATGCGATGCAGCATTGCACAATCTTCATTCTCCCGATATGCTACCACGGGAAGACAGTCTCGATCATCCAAGGCTTCGGCAATCCCACGGAACAATCGATTATAATAGGATACACTGAGATCAATCAAAACCCCAACCGTGCCTGTTTTCCCCAAACGGATTGCGGAACTGAGACGATTGTCGTAATATCCCAGTTCACGTGCAACTTTCATAATCCGGTCACGAGTTTCCTGTGATAAATTTCCCTGATGACTCATCACCCGTGATACCGTCGTTAACGAAACTCCGGTCGCACGAGCTATATCTCGCATACTGACGATTCTTCGACTCTGCATCCTATGATACCTGTCCTTTTTATTAGACAATCGATTGCGCAATCGATTGTCTTTTATAGATTATACTCGACATTCGTTTTTTTGTCAATAGGAATATCCAAAAATAATTAGAAATATTCGTTTCTCTTATCTGGTTCTACTAACATCAAAAAACTATTGAAACAGATTCAAATCGATTGCCTTTCCTGGTTTAGTTATTTGTTGCGATTGCCTCCGGCGGCCAGCTTGTTCAGCTGGACCGAAGCAGGTCACGGACCTGCACCTTCATCGCGGCAGAGCCGCAGATTCTCACACAAGTTGTTTCAAGGTAAAATGGCATCGTGTTTCAAAAGGAGTTTCCGGAGGTTTTCAAATGGAAGATTGGCAGGATCCATTCCGGACTGAGCACACAATGCGGCAGCGGCTCCGGCAGCCTGTCCGGTTGCCATACATGGAGCCTGAACCCGCAGCGCGGAATTCGCCAGACGGTCGCTGGAAAGAATCCGGCCCGCGGCAAGGAATCCTTTGCTGTCACGAGGAATCAAGGCTCCCAGCGGAATGGTCGGCACAACTCCCGGTGCAAGATCTCGCTTGTCAAGACCGAGTTTTGCATCGTGCAGATCCACCGGATAATAACAGAAACAGACAGCATCGTCAAAAATGTGTCCGGAAACATAATCTTCCACTGTGACAGTTTTTTCTCCAACAATGGTCCGCGTCTCGCGCACTCCGCACTCGCCGGATCCAAAGCGGAATTCAAGATTTTCCAGTCCCGCCTGGCGGTGGAGAAAACGATAGATGCGAAGAATGGATTCCCGTCCGGCTATTTCCATCCGGGTTCTTCCTTCACTGTCCGCGGCATTGATCCCGCAGACATGATTGCTGTTGCCACCGTGTCCATAGAAAAAACCGCGATTGAAACGCTTCGACCACCCCATATCTTCCGGCACAAGCTCACCGGCGTTCAGCGCCTCGTCGAACGCTTTTTCCAGAGCGGGAAAATCCAGTTGGTCTACATCGTAACCAGTCGCATAAATACTGAGTGTTCCGGGCTGACAGGAATCCGGCTGATTCACGGCATATCCGGCCATTTTCACCGCATTGGCATCTCCGGTACAGTCGATCACGACCTTTGTCTGCAATTCATAGAGTCCGTCTTTATCGCAGAGTGTCAGATTCCAAACACCTCCGTTCCGTTCGATCTTTCCGGGCATGGTGTGAAAACGGATCTCGACTCCGGCATCCAGCAGTGCCCGGTCGGCAAGCGCGGCAAACACAACCGGATTGATCCGGATCTGATGACGCCAGTGACATGACATATCCGCATTGGAAAAATCCGGAAGCGCCTCCCCTGTCTCCTCCAGAGTCTTCCGCACCAGCTCCCAGCCGATCCCGCCGATCACCTGTTTTCCCCATGCGTTGAAAATTCCCGGATAATTGATCCCGCACATAGTCAGCGTACCGCCGCAGATTCCGTTTTTTTCGATCAGAATTGTTTTCGCGCCCGCGCGCCCGGACTGGATAGCTGCACAAAGTCCAGCACATCCCGCACCAATCACGGCAACATCAAATGTTTGATTCATCGGTCAGAACCTTTTTTAGAAAAAAACGCGGAACAGGACTCCTCTGTTCCGCGTTGTGTCATGTTCCATTTTCTGGTGAAACTGTTATTTGATTTCCATCATCCAGTTATGGATATCGGGCAGATCCCCGTGCTGAATGCCGGTCATGTGGTCATAGAGTTTATGGAGGACAGGACCGCAGGTTTCACCGTATTTGAATTCGGTATCGCCCATGACGATCTTGGAAATCGGAGTGATCACCACGGCGGTTCCGCAGGCGCCGACTTCCGTAAAGTCCGCGAGTTCGGATTTGTGCACCTTCCGCAGTTCGACCTCGATGCCGAGATCTGCAGCGATCTGCTGAAGCGACATGTTTGTGATGCTGTGCAGAATCGAACGGGAAACCGGCGTAACGTAATGACCTTCCTTCGTAATTGCAAAGAAGTTGCTCGTACCGAATTCATCGATGAACTCATGTTCTTTCGGATCGAAGAAGAGGGTGATCGGATATCCCTGCATTTTAGCCACCTTGCTCGGTTTGAGGCTGGCAGCATAGTTCCCGGCGAATTTGACATGTCCGGTTCCTTTCGGAGCGGCGCGGTCGTAATCTTCGATGACAAGAGCTTCCACAGGAGTGATTCCCCCCTTGTAGTAAGCTCCGACCGGGGTCACAAGGATCAGGAAATCATACATTTTGCTGGGAGCCACACCCACCTGGGCGCCCGTGCCGATCAGCAGCGGACGGATATACAGAGCTCCACCGACTCCATAAGGCGGAACATAGTCGATATTATCCTTGACCACCATCTGGATTGCTTCCAGATAGAGCTCCTTCGGGATTTCAGGAGCAAGCATATAATCTGCGGCCAGATTCATACGCTTGACATTTTCCTCGGGACGGAGGCATCTGACTTTACCATCTTTCTGGCGGAAGCATTTGAGTCCTTCGAACGCCGCCTGTCCGTAATGAAGACAGGTTGCGGCGATGGACATGGTGATGTAGGGTTCCCTGATGAGAACGGGCGACGACCATTTTCCGTCTTTCCAGGTGGATCTGACGTAAGAGTTTGTCGGCATGTAGGCAAAGCCCAGCGAGGACCAGTCGATCTGTTTCGGGTCCATTTTTTCCAGTGATTCTGACATGATAACTTTCTCATCCTTCATTTGTTGAATTGATCATTCATATCGTAATGTAACGGTATATCCCGCTTTTGAAAAGTGAAAAATGAAATCTTTTCGGAAAAAAAGTAAAAAAAATTGCCGTTTTAGCGTTTGGATGACGGAAATTGATTGAAAAATCAAAAATAATCGCTAAATTGTCAGGGTATGCGAAAACTAACAAAGAGGAGTTTACCATGTCATTGAAAAAAATGTTCGTCAACGGAATTGCCGCTCTGGCACTCACCTTCGCTGTCACGGGCTGCGGAATCTTCGACTCCAGCAATGAAAACGAGGAAATGTTCCGGATCAAAAAGGATAAGGCCGGGCAGACCGCTGTCGATTCCGATGCTCTCAAGGGAGCTTCCGGCGATGTCAACACCATCGGCGGTGCCGGAGACGGAAACGGTCCCGGAGACTGGTCCAACAATGCTCTCAGCGATGCTCTCAATCCCTATGCCGATTTCGGCACCCCGATTCCGGGAGTCAATCTGCCGACCGTCTATTTCAGCTTCGACCGCTCCATCATCAGCGCAACGGAAGCTCCGAAACTCGATGAAATCGCCGCCTACCTTCTCAGCAATGCCGGAACGGGTGTTGTCATCGAAGGCAACTGCGATGATCGCGGGTCCGATGAGTACAACCGTGCCCTCGGCGAACGCCGTGCCCTCTCCGCAAAGGAATATCTGCTGAACAAAGGCATTGCCGATTCCCGAATCCGGACCATCAGCTACGGCGAGGAACGCCCCGCGGCTCCCAATACGGATGAAGCTGGACGCGCGAAAAACCGTCGCGATGATTTCGTCGCTGTCAAACTCAGAAAATAAACCACAGATCGAAACCGATACGGCGCCGGGGTCCGCCCCGGCGTTTTTTTACAGATTATGAATCCATCCGCAGATGAAATCGCTCAGGCGCTCGGCCTGGAGAAACATGCCGAAGGAGGCATGTTCCGGGAACTCTTCCGTTCCGTCGTCAGAACTCATGCAACAAAACAGCGCCGTGCCGCGACAAGCATCTTCTACATGCTCCGCGGAAACGAGATCTCCCGCTGGCACATGGTGAAATCTGATGAGATCTGGATGTATCATGCCGGCTCCCCCGCCGTTCAACTGCTTCTGCTTCCCGATGGAACTTTTGAGGAACGGATTGTCGGTCCGGATGTCCTCGGCGGCGAGTTTCCCCAGAGTCTGATCCCCGCATGGACGTGGCAGAGCACGGTTCTTCTGGACCGATCCGAGCAGAGCTGGGGACTCTTCGGCGCAGTGGTCTGCCCCGGATTCGAATACCAGGATTATGTGGAAGGCTCTGCGGAAGAGCTCATCAAACAGTATCCTGAAGCCAAAGACCGCATTCTGGAACTCGGTCTTGCATGACCACTCAGCAACAAGAGAGAGAATATGAAAAAAACGGATTATATTGGAATCGCATTTCTGGTTCTTCTGGCACTGCTCGTTGTATTTTTCCCGGTCAACCACACCATTCTGACAGGACTCTCCAGGAACGGCGGCATCTTCGACGGTTCGTTTGAATGGACCGGTTTCACCCTGAAAGGACTTGATCAGTTCGGAAATGTCACCAAAGCGGCGCCCTATCTGATGGGTTTTCTGAAATTTGCTCTTCTGGCAATGTTCGGGGAGATGGTCAAGAACCGGATCAAAACGGGATTCTGGCATACGGATCTTTTTTTCATCCGTGTGATTACGTGGGGTGTCTTCGGGATGATTATGACGATCGCCTTTGCGCTGTTTGCAGGAGGAGTCGCAAGCGTTATGGGAACTCCGCTCTGGTTCGGCGGAAAGGATATGGGAGAGTTCGGAAACAAGCTGATCTTTGCGCTCTCGACTTCGTTCTGGATGAACCTGATCTTCGCGTATCCGATGATGCTCGGGCATGAGTGGTTCAACGTGGTGTTTGCAAAACGCAGATTTGTCGGAGGAACCGAGTTCCTCGGGCTGATCGACAAACATGCCTGGGGATCCTTTATTCCGAAAACGATAGTCTATTTCTGGCTTCCCGCGCATACGGTCACGTTTCTGCTTCCGGCGGAATACCGCGTGCTGATGGGGGCGTTCCTGAGCATGGCGCTCGGATTCTTCCTGACGATCCGGTCTGTTAAAAAATCTTAATTTCATATAGAAAAGGTGCAAATCATGGAAACGGAATTCTGGCAGAAAGACATCGAACTGATGAACCGGAAGGATTTGGAAGCCTTCCAGCTCGGATGTCTCAAGAAAACACTCAAACAGGCGGCGAAGTCGCCTTTCTATGCGCCGATCCTGACGGAAAAGGTCATCGATTCGATCAAGACTCTGAAAGACATCGAACGTCTTCCGCTTGTTGAAAAGCAGACCCTCCGGGATCACTTCCCCTATGGATTTCTCGCTGCGCCGATGAAAGATATTGTCCGTCTGCACTCCTCCTCCGGGACCACCGGCACGCCGACCGTGGTGTTTCATACGCAGCACGATCTTGATGTCTGGACAAACATGACCGCCCGTTCCGCCTTCATGGCGGGAGCGCGCCCGACCGATGTTTTCCAGAACATCATGGGATACGGACTCTTCACCGGCGGACTCGGATTCCATTACGGAATGGAAAAACTCGGAGCACTCGTCATTCCAAGCGCAGCGGGCAACTCCAAACGTCAGATCTGGTTCATGAAGACCTTCGGGACAACCGTCTGCCACATTCTTCCGAGCTACTCGATGCGTCTTCTGAGCTTCTTCCCCGAATGCGGACTCGATCCGAAAAAAGATCTGAAACTGCGAATCTTCTTCGCCGGAGCGGAACCGTATTCCAATGCATTCCGGCATCAGATCGAGGAATCGTTCGGCGTCGAGGTCTACAACTCCTATGGACTTTCCGAGATGTGCGGTCCCGGACTCGCCTTTGAGTGCCGCGAACGCAATGACGGACTTCATCTCTGGGAGGATCAGTACCTTATGGAAATCATCGATCCGGAAACCGGCGAGGTTCTGCCGGAAGGCGAGGAAGGAGAACTTGTCCTTACCTCCCTCCAGCGCGAAGCCATGCCGCTGATCCGCTACCGCACCCATGACCTGACACGTATCATTCCGGAGCCCTGTCCCTGCGGGAGAACTCATCGGAGAATCGCACGCATGAAGGGGCGTTCCGACGATATGCTCATCATCAACGGCGTCAACATCTTCCCGCAGCAGATCGAAAAAGCGATTCTGACTGTGCCGGAAATCGGCGCGCATTATATCATCGAAATCACGAAGGAAAGTCTTCTTGACCGCATTCACGTCAAAGTGGAAGTCAATCCGAACTACTTCACCGGCTCGCTGGAAGCGATGGATGCCATCCGGAAAAAGGTCATCGACGCGCTCAAGACCGAACTCGGAGTCAATCCGCGGGTCGAACTGGTTGCGCCGAACTCGCTGCCAGTCAACGAGGGCAAAGCCAAACGAGTCTTCGACCTCCGCGAGAAGGACTACGCAAAATAAGCGACGGCTTTTCTTATGGACAGAATCAAATTCACGGAACAGGAAAAGAAAATTCTCGGACGCAGCGGCGATTTCCGGGTGCTCCGGCGCTATCGGGAATCCGCCATTGCAGTTTCGCTGCTGTTCTGTCTGCTCTTTCTCGGAATCGGCATTGCTTCGCAGAGCTGGATCCCGCTCTGCGTCTGTGCCGTTCTCTATGCGCTTCTCACCATGGCGGAGAAACTCGCCTACGCTCATGCGCTCGCGGGCTATAAAAGCATCATCGTGAAACTTGCAAAACGACTGAACGAACTCAAACAAAAATAAATCTTTCAAGGATACGGACTTATGGAAAACAGAGAATACGATTTTTCCGCCATCGAAAAGAAGTGGCAGAAATACTGGGAGGACAACAAGACTTTCAAAGCCGAAGACATCAGCGACAAAAAGAAGCTCTATGTCCTCGACATGTTCCCCTACCCCAGCGGAGCCGGACTGCACGTCGGCCATCCCGAAGGCTACACCGCCACCGACATCTTCTGCCGTTACAAGCGCATGCGCGGCTTCAATGTTCTCCATCCGATGGGATGGGATGCCTTCGGCCTGCCCGCGGAACAGTATGCCGTCGAAACCGGTACTCATCCGTCCATCACCACAAAAAAGAATGTCGAAACATTCAAGCGGCAGATCAAGTCCCTCGGCTTCAGCTACGACTGGGACCGCGAAATCAACACAACCGATCCGAAATACTATCGCTGGACCCAGTGGATTTTCCTCCAGCTCTATAAAAAAGGACTCGCCTATGTGGATGAGGTCCCTGTGAACTGGTGCCCCGCCCTCGGAACCGTTCTTGCTAACGAGGAGGTTATCGACGGCAGAAGCGAACGCGGAAATCATCCGGTCATCCGCAAGCCCATGCGTCAGTGGATGCTGAAGATCACAGACTACGCCGAACGCCTCCTCGCCGATCTCGACCAGCTCGACTGGCCCGAAGGAATCAAGGAGATGCAGCGCAACTGGATCGGCAAATCCGAAGGAGCGGAGGTCATCTTCAAAATCGACGGAACGGATAAAACTGTCACAGTCTTCACCACACGTCCCGATACGCTGTTCGGAGCGACCTATCTGGTGCTCTCGCCGGAACATGAACTTGTCAATGTCATCACGACGCCGGAACAGCGTGCCGCTGTCGAGGAATATCAGCGGAAAGCCTCGCTCAAAAGCGACCTCGAACGTACCGATCTCAACAAGGACAAGACCGGAGCTTTCACGGGAGCCTATGCGGTCAATCCCGTCAACGGAGAGAAACTCCCGATCTGGATTTCCGACTACGTTCTCTCCTCCTACGGAACGGGCGCGATCATGGCGGTCCCTGCGCACGATACACGCGACTTTGATTTCGCGGTCAAATTCCATCTTCCGATCAAGTGCATCATCGAACCGACCGCGGCGGATGCGGCGGCGGCAAAACTGGATCTGAACGACATCCTCGCCGGAAAGGTCTGCTGGACCGGCGACGGCGTCAGCTTCCACTCCGCCAACAACGAAGGACTCGTACTCAACGGCATGCATGTCAAGGAGGCGAAAGCCGCCACAATCGCATGGCTCTCGGAGCGCGGCGCCGGAAAACGCACGGTCAACTACAAGCTCCGCGACTGGCTGTTCAGCCGTCAGCGCTACTGGGGAGAGCCCTTCCCCGTCATTCACATGGAGGATGGTTCCATCCGTCTTGTCGACGAAAAGGATCTTCCGGTCACCCTGCCCCCGCTGGACGACTTCAAGCCGGCCGGAACAGGCGAATCCCCGCTCGCCAAAGCGGAGGAGTGGCTCGACTACACCGATCCGGTCACCGGAATGAAGGGACGGCGCGAAACAAACACCATGCCGCAGTGGGCGGGATCCTGCTGGTACTATCTGCGCTACATTGATCCGCACAACGACAAACAGTTCATCGATCCGGAAAAGGAGAAATACTGGATGCCGGTCGATCTCTATGTCGGCGGAGCGGAACATGCGGTGCTCCATCTGCTCTACGCCCGTTTCTGGCACAAAGTGCTGTACGATATCGGTGCGGTCTCCACACCGGAACCGTTCCACAAGCTTGTCAATCAGGGAATGATCCTCGGAATTTCCTACAAGGATTCCCGCGGAGCGCTCGTCCCGATGGACAAAGTGGTCAAGGGAGAAAACGGACCCGTGCACAAGGAAACGGGCGAAAAGCTCGTCGAATTCCCGGCCAAGATGTCGAAATCGCTGAAAAATGTGGTCAACCCCGATGACGTCGTCCGCGACTACGGCGCCGATTCCATGCGTCTTTATGAAATGTTCATGGGCCCCCTGGAAGCGGTCAAACCGTGGAGCACGCAGGGCGTGGAAGGGGTCTTCCGCTTCCTCAAACGCTCCTGGAAGATGATCGCGCAGACCGAAATCGACGATCAGGCGAAGATGACCCCCGCGCAGGAAAAACTCCTCCATGCCACGATCAAAAAGGTCACGGAGGATACCGAGACGCTGAACTTCAATACCGCCATCAGTCAGATGATGATCTTCCTGAACGAATTCTCCAAACTGGACAAAATGCCGCGGGAAGCGGCGGAAGCGTATGTCAAACTGCTCTCGCCGTACGCCCCGCACATCGCGGAGGAGATGTGGGAGATTCTCGGAAACAAGGCACCGGTCTCGCTTGCTCCGTGGCCCGAATTCGATCCGGCAAAACTCGTCGAAAACGAAGTCGAAATCCTGATTCAGATTCAGGGCCGGCCGCGCGCACGCGTCATGATGCCTGCCGATGCAGATGCGAAAAAAATGGAAGAACTCGCATTCGCCGATCCGACCATCAAAGCCGCTCTCGAAGGAAAACAGATCATCAAGGTTGTCTGCGTTCCCAAACGCATCGTCAACATCGTGGCAAAGTAATCCATCGCCAACGGAACACATCAGGGGATTTCCTCCGCTCAGGACGGAAATCCCTTTTTCTTTATCCAGATTCTCGCATTCTTTTATTTTCGTAAAAACAAAATAAAATTTACGAAAATTTTCTTATTTTCTATTGACTTTGCCCGTTTTTCCGATATAATTTAAAGAGAAAACAATGAAGGATTATGAAGATATGCCGAGACGGACAAAAACAAACAATATCCGACTGGTATCGGAGCGTGCTGGAGTCTCCGTTGCGACGGTGTCGCGCGTGGTGAACAACCGGACGGATGTCAGTGAAGAACTGCGGAAGAAAATCCAGGCAGTCATTGACGAACTCAATTTTTCCCCGAACAAGGGAGCAAAACGCGTATTCAACATCGGAGTGGTGATCTCACAGGAAAAACCGCTGATGGATGAATATCTTTCGGAACTGATTACCGGAATGTCGGCATTCATCGGCACGGAAAGCGCCGATCTCTCGATCATCATGAACTGCGGCAGCCGGAAACGGAGTCTGCTCAAACAGATCCGGGAACGGCGATGCGACGGGGTCTGCCTCTTTGCCGGTGACGTTCCCCAGATTGCCGAACTGGAAAAAGCACAGATTCCCATCATGATGCTGAACTATCCTTACCGCTCGGAAAAAATCGGCTTCGTGAACAACGAATCCTACGGAGGAGAGACCGATGCGATGGAACATCTGATCGGACTCGGACACCGCAAAATCGCATTTCTCGCCATGAATCTGACCGGAGATGAAAACCATCTTCACCGTTTCAAAGCCTATACCGACGCCCTGAAACGTCACGGAATTGAAATGGATGAAAAACTGGTCATCAGCCACATCCCGACTCTGCACGGACAGGAAGCAGGATATCTTCAGACGATGCAGCTGTTCCGGCAGGTGCCGGACGTTACGGCAATCGCGGCTTCGAACGACGCCATGGCTCAGGGGGCCTGCAAGGCCTGCTGGGAAACCGGACGGAAAATTCCGGATGATATCTCCATCATCGGATTCGATGATCTGCCCGGTTCCGCCTACCTGAATCCGCCGCTGACCACCGTGGCGCAGCCGCTGTACGAGATCGGATACAAAGCGGCGAACTATCTCTATCTGTACCTTTCCGGCACCCTCGCCGAACTTCCGGGAGAGACACTGGAAACAAAGCTCATCATACGCAATTCCACTGCAAAAGTCAAACAGAATATCATCAAATAAAACGCATGTTGAAGGGAGAGACATGAAAAAAATGTGCAAAACTGGGAAAAAAACTCTGCAGGAAGCAGCCAGAAATCCGGTTCGGGGAAATTTTACATTAATAGAACTCCTTGTTGTAATTGCGATCATCGCAATTCTTGCAGGAATGCTGCTTCCGGCACTGGCAAAGGCTCGCCAGAAAGCACTTCTGGTAAACTGCGTCGGAAATCTGAAACAGCAGGGGCAGATGATCACCTTCTACATCAACGACAATTCCGACATGATCGTCCCCTCCAAAACAGCCGGACTGGGCGGAAGCACAACCAGTTCCTGGCAGGCAAATTATGCCTGGCTCCTCGGAAATCTTTATGCAAAGCCGAATGGACAGAAAAATACCATTTTCGGCTGTCCGGCTCTCAAGGACGACCAGTTCACCTATCCCCTGTGGTGGTATCAAAAAGGCTACTCCTTAAATACAAACATGGGGGTTGATGAAAACGGGGAACGATTCGGACTGGCCAAGGTCATTGATGCCAGCGATGGAATACCTCACTCGGTTCCGCGAAAAATCGGAGAAGTTCCAAGCCCGAGCAGTGTCATAGCCGTCACAGAAATCAATCCGAATGGATGGTTTTACTACAACAATGGCAACGTAAGGAATGTTTTTCGTACTCATGATGGTCCCGGAAACGTTCTGTTCCTGGACGGACACGCGAATTCTCTGCAATATCCGCTATTCATCTGGGCTCTCTGCTCCGACAACAACAAGGATCGTCCTCCCTACTACAAATATCGCGGCGGACTGAAATAACAGAAAAAGGATTCACTCTATGCAATTACAAAAGACACTGCTTTCCGCTCTTTTCGCGGCGGGAGCGCTTCTTCATGCGGAAAGCGTATTGCTGACCGACAACCACCGTCCGAACTGGGTCTCCAACTGCATTCCGAACACCCAGAAACGGATTCAGACCGGAGCTGAGCTCGAATGGATCACAACAGGCCCCTTTGCCTGCGATCCGGAGATCGTAAAAACAGGGAGTCAGCCGTCGGGGAGCAACCGCGCGCTTCTCGATGCGCGGAGAGGACCGGAAGGGGACTGTCAGGCTTTCGGCGTATGGGGAGGAACCAAAGGGCTGTGGGCATCATTCATCATCGACCTGAAAGGGGTCTATCTGATCGAATCCGCCACGGTCTGGGCGATCCAGAAGGAAGCGGTCGGAACGGGAAGTTTCGAAATTCTCCTCTCCAACGATAAAAAACAGTTCATCAGTGCGGGAACCTGTGCCATTAGCGACAAGCTCCGCTCTCTGGATGGACGCGGAATCGAATCGGCCTTCCGTCTGGAGAAACCGGCCGCCGCGCGCCATGTCCAGTTCCGGATCCGGAAACGGCCCGGAGCAAAGCAGCAGATTCTCAGCGAAGTCGCCGTTTACGGGAAAAAAATCAGCGAAGAAAAAGCCCGTCTTCTGAGCCCGGAAAATCAGCGTCCGGAAATCCGTTTCTCGATGAAGGGGATTCAGGAGGCAGGAGTCATTCTCGACTGGAGCGAATCGGCGAACAATGTCAGCGATGTACAATCCTGGAAGCTCTACGTCTCCGATGAACCGGCGGACCGCGTGGATGCCCCCGGAGTAAAACTCCTCGAAAAATTCCCCCGACGCACCACGCGCAAAGTCTTCTATCCGCTGGAACCGGACAAAGTCTATTACTTTGGCATCAGCGCAGTCTACCGCGAAGGGGAAAATCCGAAGCTGGTCATGCGGAAATACACCGTACCGAAACCGTTCGCCTATGAAACGTTCGGCGACATGCTCGCGATCAATTACTATTACGGAGGCGATGGCGAAGCGGTCCGTTCTCCGCACCGGCATCAGAAAGCATGGGATCACGCGGCTATCGAACTGCTCGGCACCACTCCGGTCCGTCAAGTCCGCTGGTGGCGCCTCCACAAGCATGTTGCGGATCTGCTCTACGACCGCGGAATCGGAATGCTCTCCGAAAGCGTGATTCCGGAAATCGCTGCAAAAATCGGAGTTCTGACTCTGGGGTGCGGAAATGAACCCGAACTCTCCGGACGCACGCCCGAACAGGCGACGGAACGCATCCGCAAAGCCTACCAGACGGGAAAAGCAAAAAATCCGAAAATCGTCGTCGCCGCTCCGGCGGTCAACATCAGCGGCGAGGCGCTCCAGTATCTGGATCAGATGTATCAGCACGGACTGAAAAACTACATCGACGTTCTCGACCTGCACACCTACGGAGGAAATCCAAAGAACAATCCCGCCCTGCCCGGCTATCCGCAGGGAGCCCCGGAGTTTCTGTTCGACGCCATGAAAAAGGTCAACGCCATGCTCCGGAAATACGGCGATGAAAACAAGCCTAAAATCTCCACGGAATTCGGTTACACGGATGGGCAGATTGCCAATCCGCTGGGATTCCCGATCTCGCGGGAACAGATTGCGCAGTTTCTGACCAGAGGACTCATCATTCACAACGTTCTCGGATTCAAACGGGTCTTTCTCTACTCCTTCTGGGATGCGGGAACCAATCCGAATGACACCGAACATCATTTCGGAATGGTGGACTATTATCTTCAGAAGAAGCCCTCCTTTTATGCCTTCTGCACGCTCGGGGAAGAGCTTGGGAACTCCCGGCTCGACTCCAGGATGAAGGGAACCGATGAAAAACTCGTCTACGGCTACAACTACCGGGATATCAAAACCGGAACCTTCACCGCGGTCATCTGGGACGGCCGCGGCGATTACAGCGGACTTTTCCGCACGACAAAACCGGGTAAGGTGGAAGTCACTCAGCTCTACGGAGAACATTCCGCCATCCAGACAAAACCGGATGGAACCTTCCGGACTCTTTACGGACCTTCCGTCATCTACATCAAAGCACCGGGACCGGTGGAACTCCTGAAAAGCGTCAAGGTCGAAAAGAAAAAAGAGGAAAAAAGCGGTCTCCGCATCACGCCAGCCAGAAAAGTTTTTGAAATTCTCCCCGGACAGAAAAGTACGGAAGCCGTGTTCGCTCTTCAAAACCGTTCAGGCGAAGCCTACCGGGTCCATTGCGTTCTGGAGAACAGCGCGGAGAAAAGCATCCGGGAAAAACAGCTCACCGTTCCCGCGGGAAAAACGGAAACTCTGGCCTTTTCCCTGACTCCAACAGAACGGATCCTGGATCGTTATCGTCTTCGCCTCTCCTATGAAGGAGAATATGCCTCGCACTCTGCAGAAGAGGTGATCTACGTACGGACTCACGGGAAAAACAACGGAAAAATCAACGTCGGAAAAAAACGCATGGATGGATATGACAAAGAGGTCGTTGTCCTTTCCGACGACAAGATGGAAGTTACGGTCGATCCGGCGCGAGGCGGAAGAATTCTGGAAATTCTAGATAAGACCATCGGCGGAAACCAGGTCCATATCGACTACGATCATCTCGCGGGACTGGATCGGGTGAACTTCTATTATACGCTCTGGGATCGAGTCCGGGCTCCGGAAAAATATGCGATTCATCAGAGCACACCCTGTCAGGCGGAGCTTCTCCCAGACGGAATCCGCATGACGGCCATCTCCCCCGCTGGAATGAAACTCGTCAAACAACTCACGCTCGACGGCAAAGGCTCCCTGAAACTGGACGTCTCCATGACCAACGGAGGTAAAGATCCCGTCGCCTGCTCCTGGTATCTGCACCCGGAGTACACGGTCGGCGGAACTGGCGACCATGGAATCGATATCATCTATCTTCCCGTCGGAGGAAAAACTCTCTCCATGAATTTCTGGAACGGACTCGGAAACAAGCCAACTCAGCCGTTCTCCGAAGGCTGGTGGAAAGTGGATGATTCCGCAAAAAAAGTTCGATTGGAACAAAAATTCGATCTTAAAAAGTTCCGCACCCCGCGTCTCTGGTTCGGACTCGGATGCTATAATCTGGAAATGGAAAGCTCGAAAGGTCTGACCCTCAACCCGGGAGAAAGCTGGAACGGGTCTCTAACATGGACTCTTTCTCATTTCTAAATCCGTGTCTTCAGAGTTTGATAAAACAGGTTGCGAGGGACGAAAACCGCTTTGAAAAGCGGTTCTTCTCCCCTCGCGCTCCCCTCTTTCCCTAA
>CAJKAR010000056.1 GCA_905197955.1 uncultured Lentisphaeria bacterium
ACTTTCAGCTGACTTTTTTCAAGTGATTTTAATTTTTTATTTTGAAATTACCTCTAATGTGAATAACAACGTTGTAATAAGGAGTTTTCAGAGATGCTGACAATCAAGGATGTGGCAAGAGAAGCCGGGGTAAGCTACTCCACGGTGTCGGTTGTTCTCGGAAAACGGACGATAAAACTGCCGATCGCTGAAAAGACCCGGGCAAAGGTTCTGGAATGCGCCGAACGAATCGGATACCGCAGAAATGCTCTTGCGTCACAAATGCTGAAGGGAAAGACCAATTTTATTGCAATGGTATCGGGGACTGTCCGTTACGAATTCTCCTTCCGCGCGATAGCCGCGGCGTCAGCGGAGGCGGAAGAGAACGGATATTATTTGAAACTGGTCAATTTGCAAGATCTGCCAGAAGATCAGGAAGGACGGCATCATCGTTTTGATCTTCTGCTGGAACAGCGTCCGGCGGGAATCATCATCAAGAACAGTATTGCGGACGGAGAGTACCTGATCCGGGCGGCAGGAGAATGCGAAATTCCGGTTGCAGTCCTGGATGATACACTCAAAACCGGAAATGCTCTCATTGTTTCCGATGATGAGGAAGGTATTACAAGAGCTGTAGAATATCTTGCCCGTTTCGGACACAGGAGAATCGGTTTTTTTTCCGATCCGATGAAAGAAGGCAAGTTTCCGATTCTGCGTTATGCGGCGTTCCGGAAGACCATGAAAAGACTCGGTCTGGAGCAGAAGCAGGAATGGAACTGCTCTGTGGATTATTATCACAATCAGCGGATTCGCGAATTTCTGGCGGAGCTGTTTGCGGGATCCGGTCCGAAACCAACGGCATTCTGCTGTGCATCGGACTTGATTGCGCTCCGGGTGCTGACCAGTCTTCAGAGACTCGGCATCCGGGTCCCGGAGGAGATTTCGCTGATCGGGTACGGCGGGATTCATTTCACGGAACTGACCGATCCCTCGCTGACAACCGTCTTTCAGGATTTTGAAGAGATGGGACGGGCCGGAGTGAAATATATTATCAATTATTTAAACAATCAACAAAAAGAACATCTGCATCTGGTGATTCCTACCAGAATTCTGGAGGGAGAATCCGTTGCAAAGCCAAACAAAGGAGTAGAAAAATGAAAGATGTTTCAACATCGGAAAATTTCACATTGATAGAGCTTCTTGTTGTTATTGCAATCATAGCAATTCTTGCAGCGCTTCTTCTGCCGGCATTAAACGCGGCAAGAGTCAAAGCCAGAACTATTTCCTGCATAAGCAATATCAAACAAATGGGAATTCTCGGAATTCAATACAATAGCGATTTTGAAGGCGCCGTTCCAAATTATTATCTCTCACTCGTTTCTGGAAGCGGACAAACGTCCGGCAACCCGTTTCTTGGACGCGACATTCCTCTCTTTTATGCTGGTAAATTCAACACCGAAAACAAAACAGACAACAATATTGCCAAACAACGGGAACAGAACGTCTTCTGGATTTGTCCGGAACCAACCCCCGGAACAGAATTTGTCTCAAGCTACGCATTCAACAACCACCTGATAAAAGTGGATATCACAAATCCGACGAACCGCCATATCACGCGCAGCACCAAATCCTGCAAGATGCCGAGCCGGAACATGCTGATCTGCGAGAATGTGGGCTACCGCAGCGATCCGAACTGGGAATGGCCTCCTTCCGGAACAAACAATGAAGTTGGAAGACATATCTATTTCCGCCATGCCGAAAAAACCAACGTGGTCTTCCTTGATGGCCACGCGGAAACCAGAAACATGTACAAGATTCCAACGAAATACAATCCAAACTGGACACTTATGTTCAGTTCTATTGCAACAAACTGCGCTTCCACCTTTTTCTGGAGTGACGGAAAATACAATACTGAGGCGTGGGCTGCAAATATGAGAAATGCTACTGGGCTGTAAGATTGTTTAGTTTGAACTTAAACTTTAGATATACAGAAGAATGGGAAGAAAAATATGTTGAAACACAGTCTTTTTCTGTCCTTGTGTATAACGGGGATTCTGCTGGGCGCAGGAACAAAACTGGTGGACAGTGATTTTTCAAAAACTGGTAGGAGATATAAGAATGACCATCGAGCGGAAAAACATGGAAGTTTTCAAGGGGTTCTGCCGCTGAAATGGAACGAGAATTTCGCCGATTCGACGAGTTCTTCCGCGGAGACGGAACTGGTAAAAGATCCGCAGGGGGATTATTTGCGCTTCAAGGTTCTGAAAGTGGCTTCAGGTGCACCGCAGTTTTTTCTGACTCTTCCGGAACTGCTTCCGGGAAAGCGCTATCGCTTAAGTGTGGTTGCGCGGAATCGGTCGAAGAATGATGCGTCGCTGATTTTGCGGATGATACCAGCACCTCACAATCCTTTGCGGACTTTGAAAATCGGTGTTTCTCCGCAGTGGAAAACCGTTTCTCAGATTATTACGCTGAAGGAGAAATCTCCGGTTCCGCTTGGTCTGTTTCTGATTCTCGAAGGAGAGGGGAACACTGATTTCCGCAGGATTTCCGTGGAAGAACTGGGAGCGGATGAGGTCGTGCACAAAGTTCTGCTGGAGACCAATTTTGTGGAAGGGACGCGGGATTGCACCAAACGCGGAGTTGGAAGTTTTCGTGGAGTTCTTCCCGTGCCGTGGAATCAGGATTTCACTCATTTCATGAATGCCGAGGTCTCTGCGAAAGTTGTAAATCTGAAGTCTGAGCATTATCTCCGAATCAACGTACAGAAAGGCGTTTCGCAGTTTTCTTCGCCGGTTCAGAACATTAAAGCGGGAAAAAATTACCGTTTGACAGCATATATACGCAATCAGACCGGAGGACCCGTGAAGATGAGTTTGCGTATACGTCCTGCTCCTTATACGACCCTGGCTTTGGGTTCTCTGCTCCCGACCGAGGAGTGGAGCAGACAGACTATTCATTTCAAAGTGCCGAAGAACAAGCCGAACCTTCCGGTTGCTCTGATGATGATTTTTGAGGAGAGCGGAATTTTCGATATTGTCAGCTTAAAACTGGAGGAGAGCGAAGGCGCTTCGGAAATCATCCGGCGACCGTCGATGGCACTCCGGAACTATTTCCGCAACACCCGTTTTCCGCTCGGACTGCAAAGCGGCTGGACCCGTCATCGCGATTGTCAGTACGGAGTCATAGAGCCCGCACCTTCCGTGAAGGGGCCTTCCGGAGAGGCATCACTGAAACTGGAATCTCTTCCTGGAAAACAGCTTGGGATCTGCAGCGAACCGTTCAATGTGGCGGATCCAAACGTGAAAAATGCGGTTTCGTTTTCCTATCGCGGCAATGGGAAATACATTGCCGCGATCTGGTCGGAAAACCGGCAGATTTTTGCCATCCCTCTTCCTCCGTCGCAAAGTTGGAAACGGATTTCGATTCCTTTCAAAACTCCTGTGGACTCCTGGGCTTTCACGCTGCGGCTGACCGGAACCGGAACAATTTATGTGGATTCCTTCCGCGCTGCGCCGGAAAATCTGGATGGCTATGAAGTGAATGGAGAATGTGAAGTTGCTCTGGCAGTCCCGAAATCGGAAACAAGTGGTTCGCGGATTCAGTTCGTGGGAGAGAAGCCGATCATTAACTATTATGTTTCGGGGAAAACGGATGGCATCTCCCTGAAATCCAAAGTAACGAATCTGTATGGCGAGAGCCGGGAGCTTCCGCCCCTTATGATTTCCGAATCGAAGCGGAGCGGCAGTTTGAACTATTTCGTCTTTCCGAAGAAGCCGCTCGGACAGTTCCGCATCGAGGTCCAGGCGTTCCGTGGAGAAAAAGCGGTTTCACCAATCAACGAGATTGTCGTTACGCGACTGGAACGCCCGGTTGCCTGGGGAAAGGATGCGCCCGATTCCCCGTTCGGTGTGCACGTCCTTTCTGCAGATGACTCCCTGAAGGCGGTGAAGGCAGCTGGCATCAACTGGGCGCGTTTGCACGATGCCGGAGCCGATTATATCGGCTGGTTCTGGCTGGAACCCGAAAAAGGAAAATGGTGTTTCCGTGACGAGGACATCAAATCGTACCGCAGAAATCATATTAAGGTTTTTGGACAACTCGGTACTGCTCCGAAATGGGCCAGTTGGCTTTCCAAAGCCGATACTGGAAGAAATCATATCAGCTATCATGACCGCTACTTCCAGCCAATCTATTTGAAAGATTTTGAAAACTATGTTTCAAAAGTTGCCGCCCGCTACAAAGGTATTATTGATGACTGGTTTGTTTGGAATGAGCCTTGGATGGTTGCATGGTGGGGAATCGGCTTCAATAAAAACTCCAAGAAAACCAACGGATACATCACGAGTAAAAATCCGCAGGCAGATTTCGCGGCTTTGACAAAAGCGGCATATTTTGCAGCAAAAAAAGTAAATCCGAATGTGAAAGTATCCGGTTTCAACACCACAGGCGGAGAAACCGGAGAAAAATGGACGAAAGGTGTATATGATGCGGGCGGACTCCTTTTCTGTGATACGGTCGATTTTCATTTCTACACTCCGCGCACGACCGGATATCCGAAAGACGCGTGTGAGACTGCGTATAACCAGGCGGTAGGTTATATTCTCAAACAGAACGGATCGGTCGGTAAACCAGTCTATATGTCGGAGGGACAGGGAGCGAGCGGAGGCAATGTCAGCGGAGACATTACCATGCGTTACGCGGGATTGTACAAGCATACTGTCCCATGGGATAACAAGGAGGATTACACTTCTATAGCGGACCGTAATGTGCGCTATCTGCTCTCCATGCTCAGTCATGGAGTGAAAAAGATCTTCCTTTATTCTGCACATTGTTACACGGATTTTTCCAATGTTCCGAATTTTCTGGTTCTGTTCTGTGCAGATGGTTCACCGCATCCGATGCTTGTTGCGCATTCAGCCATGACACGTCGTCTGGAGGGGATGAAATTCGTACGGACAAAAGAACTCTGTAAAGGTCTCTGGGCGTATCTTTTTACCAACGAAAAACACTCAATAGCGGTCATTTCTGGTCGTTCCAGTGCCAAGGACACAAGAATTGAGTGCTCTCTTGAGAACGGAAAAGCGATTGATCTGTATGGCAACCCGCTGACGTTTCCGGCGCTTTACAGGGGCACACTGCTCTACCTGACAGCTCCCGTTACAGCGGATGAGCTTGCCCGAACAGTGACAGTAAGGAAATGAGTAGATGTAATATATACGACTTTATGGGAATTTCAGTGAAAATCTCCCATGAAGTCTTTTTTATCGCTAGTTGTCTATAAAGGTTGAGAAAGAAGCCCCCTTTTGACACCAGCCAGAAAATTGCGTACATTCCCCTAGACGGGAGTGGTGGTTTTCGGAAAGAAGTTCTGTTCGTCATGGACTCCGGAACGCTCTGAAGCAGTGCTGTGGGTCTGGTCCGTCCCGAATCCCCGCCCGGAAGTTCCCGTCGATCATGTGACGGTCACAGCCCGTGTGCCGATGGCGCTCATCGCCGTGACAGCGGAGCGCTGATCCGCGGCGAAAAAAATTCCGGATTCAGACAGAGCCGTTCTTTTCCGGAAACGGCTCAATCCCGATTCCGGGAGATCAGACAGGAAATCTGTTCAGCGGTCGCCCGGCAGTTCCGGATCGGCTCTCCGGGATCGGAAAGGTGCGTCAGATCGGAAATCGTTCCGAGAGCGGCAATCACATGACCGTTCTGGAAAATCGGAGCGGCGCAGGTCACGCGCGGATGATGCGGATCGGGAAACTCACCCCATCCCTGCTCCCGGAACCGGCGCAGCTTCCGCAGGAACTGATGGAAATCCGGTTCCGAGAGGAAGTTGTTCGAACCGCCGCGAAGCTCCCAGAGCTGTTGAATGCGCGATTCCTCCATCCGGGAAAGAAGAATGATGCCTGTCGAACAGCGGAACAGATTCAGGACAAGGGAATTGGGATTGCGGTCCCGAATCTGGATGATGGTGGTGTCGCTGATGCAGAACAGTTCGCGCCGGTATCCGCCGTCCTCACAGACGAGGATCACGAAGTTTGCATTCTGCTGCGCCAGTTTTTCCATCTCCGGACGAGCGGCGTCCATCAGATGATGATACGGATTCGCGGCAAAGAGAAAATACGCCGTCGGTCCTAGAAGATAGCCCCGGCGCTTGCCGAGGCTCCGTAGATAACCGAGTTCCGTCATGGTCCGGACAATGTTCGCACACGCCGGCGTGGAAATCTCCGCCAGTTCCGCCAGCTCCCCCAGCGAGCGTGGACGCTCCGGATGTTCGGTGAAACTCCGGAGAATCTTATGAAAGCGTTCAATCACCTGGATCATGACGTTTTCCCCTTATGCCTGTTTCCAGCGGGCAAAATGCTGTTCCGCCATGGCGCGCAGATCGCCGTTCAGATCATGATAGATCTCCTCGCCGGAACTGGAAGAGTTTTTCAGCAGAAGACGATAGGCAAAACGGCGATCGGCAAAGATCGCATTCAGGCGGGAACGCAGATCCGCCCGCAGCTCCGGAAGATCGTCGCCGAGCTTCAGCAGACTGCGCAGCGTGTGCGAGAAAATCTGCACATCCTCCGGGAACGAGGAGAGAATCCCGAAAAGGAATTCCGCATCGGAAGGATTCCGGAAAAGTCCGAGCAGATGGATCGCGGCAAGATTCCGTGGCTGATTCTGACGCGGATTTCTCGTCATATTCGGCCGGAATTCATCGTGAGATTCCACGATCTCGCGCAGAATCGGACGCACGGAGTCGTCGCCGGAAAGTCCAAGTGCGAGAGCGGCATTCCGTTTCGTATGCTCATCGCCCTTCTCCACCAGTTCGCGGAGAAGAGCGCCGTAGCGGGCGGGATCCTGCGCGGCAAACCAGACTGCCTCCCCTGAAGTCTCTCCGGAAAGCAGTTCGCGGATGGCTTCGGGACCGACAGGATCGGTTTCCGGAATCAGCTGATGTTCGTCTAATGTGCCGCTCTTGCGGACTTCCGCTTCCAGAAGATCCGGATCAAGCTCCCGGAGCGAGCGCCCCGTCCGAATGCTCTGCGCGGCGGCCAGTGCCGCGATCTCACCCAGTTTCTGAATCGAACGCTGCATGCGCAGATGCGACGCCATCGTATGATCGACCGAAACGGCGCGTCCGGCGGTAATGAAATTCGTAAACCCTTTCACCAGCAGAATCTCCAGAGGCAGGGGAACGGTGACACGTTTGCCCCACAAACTTGCCACGACCATCCATTTGCAGGTTTCCTCATCGGCGAACGCCCAGTCCTGGGAGTGGTCGTCAAAGTTCGAGTAGGCCCAGGCAAGAGTCCGGTAGCCGGAAGCACGATGCGTGATGGCATCGTGGAACGTGATGGTGTGCTCACAGACAGGCAGTCTTCCTTCGCGCGCACCCGGAACCTGAGTCAGCCAGAGAATCGGATCCTGCCGATCCTGCGGAGAGAGCGTGTGCTGGGCATTCGAAGAGAGAATGCCCGCCGTGATGCTTTCCGGATCAGACATGCAGATATAACCTGCATCGAAATTGGAAAATCCGGTTCCGTTTCCGCGCGCCGAAACGCGGACACTGGAAAACGGCTGACAGCGACCGTCGAATTCGCGCCCTTCCCGGAACTCCGCTCCGATCATCGCGGAGAGATCTCCATTTCCAGTCGCATCAATCAGAATTCCGCATCCGATGTCACGAATTCCTTCCGGGGTCGCCGCGCGAACCCCCAGAACCGTTTTCCCCGTCGGATCCAGCCAGACTCCAACCACGGAAGACTCATAAAGCAGACCTCCTCCATTTTTCAGAATCCGCGATTCAATCACAATTCCCTTCGCATCGGCATTATACTTGTGATTCGGCTCAAAATGATCGGCGCGGATCGCGTTGCATTCGGCGTCAATCGACTCGAACGCGCCGCCCGGATAATCATAATAGTAGGCCGTGACCCCGCCCGCAGTTCCGGTTCCGCCGGAAAGCGGCAGTTTTTCCAGAGCCGTAACCGCAATTCCATGCTCCGCCGCCGTGAGCGCAGCAAGAGAACCGCCCGATCCCAGACCGGCAACCAGCAGATCCGTCGAAAAATCAAACACAACCGCCTTCCGGGTACGGACACAGCGCTTTCCTTCCAGTTCCGAATAAAGCGGCAGAGCATTCTGTACGGAAGCACTCGCATCTTCCTTGCCGCCGCACTCCGCAGAAGCCAGTCGAACAGGATGCTCTTCCGCATTCTCCAGCGAAAGCATCGCATGATCCAGAGCCGCAAGCGGATTCGGATCGCGGATCGGATCAACCCAGTACAGATTTTCGCCCAGTTTCGCCGCAGCCACATCCATGTGGTACCCGGCGGCCTTGGCGATGGAGCGGATACGGCTACCCTGAAACTCCGCAGGACGGTCCGCCCAGCGCTGAAGCAGAATCCGACGCATCTCCGGCCAGGAGGTCCCCGTAGGAAATTCGCAGGTGAAGAAGAGCTCATCGGCAACTCGGCCCCGACGGAAGTTCAGTCCGCTGCCCTTCCACTCAAGAAGCCCCTCCGGGGTCTCCGTATGAATTTCCGCCGCAAGAAACTGCCCCTTGAGATGACGTTTGGCAAATTCAGGAAAGAAACGGCAGTTCGGAGTGGTGTCGATCAATGTTTTACAGCGGATGGCATCTCTTCCTCCCGCATCGCAGAAGACCACCTCCCACTCGCTCCCGACCCGTTTCACTTCCAGCACCTCCAGCCAGAGCTTGAACTGCCTGGTATGCGGAACCACAGCCCGGTAGAGCAGAGGCGCCAGAGCGTAAGCATCGTTCAGCGCACCGCGTTCCCGCAGCTCCTCCTGAAGAGTGCGGACGGCATCGGACACGACCGGCTGATCCATCCGGGAAACAGGCCGATAGGTATCAAAATACTCCCCGCCGAGAATGGCCCCACGTTCCAGGACCGTTATGTTTTTGTTTCCGTTCAGCACCAGGCCCGCCGCAAGACAGGTTCCTCCAAGAATGACCGTTTCGGAAAATTCCATGATTCGCGCTCCTTTATATTAAATATTATTGAATTTAATTTATCTATATTTAATATAGTAAGTCAAAAAAGAAAATGCAAGTCTTTTTCTCATCAGGAAAGGAAATCGCAGGAAAGCGGAAAGCAGTTTGTCCAGAAAATTGTTGGAATCCTGCATGGAAAATGATTTGAAAATTTCTGAAATTCCTGTATCGTTACCATGTTGCATGATCTACAAACAAGGAAAGGATTTCATCATGTTGGCCGAACAACTGGAAAAAGTGAAAATTGTTCCCGTTCTTGTCCTGAACTCTCTGGACGAGGGACTGAAAGTCTGCGAACAGCTCTGTGCAAATGGACTTCCCGCAGCGGAAATCACCTTCCGCACGGAAGCAGCGGAATCGGTGATCCGCGAGGCGTCGAAGCGCTTTCCGGAAATGTTCATCGGAGCGGGCACGGTTCTGAATGTGAAAGATCTGCACCGGGCATTCGATGCGGGTGCGAAATTCGCGGTGGCGCCGGGCTTCAATCCGAAAGTGGTTGGTGAGGCGGTTGCCTGCAATCTGAACTTTTTCCCGGCAGTCTGCACGCCCAGCGAGGTCGAACAGGCGATGGAATTCGGTTGCCGGATGCTGAAATTCTTCCCGGCGGAAGCTTGCGGCGGCGTACCGATGCTGAAATCCATCATCGCACCGTACAAGCACCTCGGCGTGAAATTCATGCCGACCGGCGGAGTGAAGCCGGCAAACGTGGAATCCTATCTTCAGATTCCCGAAGTGGCGGCGGTCGGCGGTACCTGGCTCAACAAGTGCGACGACGAAACGATCCGTCAGGCAGTTGAAGTTGCGAAAAAATACATCAAGCAGTAAGGAGTTCCCGTTATGTTGCAGACAAAGTCCCCTGATTCTTGCAAATACGACATCATCTCTCTGGGCGAAGTGATGCTTCGTCTTGATCCCGGCGAGGGAAGAATTCATACCACCCGCACCTTCCGGGTCTGGGAAGGCGGCGGCGAATACAATGTCGCCCGTGGAATGCGCCGCTGCTTCGGCAAGCGCGCGGCGGTGGTGACCGCATTTGCAGATAATCCGGTCGGCCGGCTCGTGGAAGATTTCATTCTCCAGGGCGGCGTCGATCCCTCCCTGATCCGCTGGGTCCCCTATGACGGAATCGGAAGAACGGTCCGCAACGGACTGAACTTCACCGAGCGCGGATTCGGCGTCCGCGGAGCGGTCGGCTGCTCCGATCGCGGAAACACCGCGGTTTCCCAGCTCAAAGCGGGGGATATCGACTGGGACTACATTTTCGGAAAACTCGGATCCCGCTGGTTCCATACGGGCGGAATCTTCGCGGCCCTCTCCGATACGACTCCGGATGTGGTGATCGAAGCGCTCAAAGCCGCAAAAAAATACGGAACCATGACCAGTTACGACCTGAACTACCGGCCCTCTCTCTGGAAAGGAATCGGAGGAAAGGCGCGCGCTCAGGAGGTCAATAAGGAGATCGCAAAATATGTCGATGTGATGATCGGCAATGAAGAGGACTTCACCGCATGTCTCGGATTCGAAGTAGCCGGGGCCGACGAGAAACTCACGACCCTCCCGGTGGAAGGCTTCAAGAAAATGATCGATCAGGTGGTTGCCGCCTATCCGAACTTCAAAGCGGTGGCGACGACGCTCCGCACCGTCAAAACGGCGACCGTCAACGACTGGAGCGCAATCCTCTGGCAGGATGGCAAATTCTATCAGGCGGTCCAGCGCGACGGTCTGGAAATCTTCGACCGCGTCGGCGGCGGCGACAGCTTCGCTTCCGGACTGATCTACGGACTCATGGAAAAGGATGATCCCTCTCTTGCCGTCAACTACGGCGCCGCACACGGCGCGCTCGCAATGACCACCCCCGGCGATACCAGCATGGCCACTCTGAAAGAGGTCGAAAAACTGGTCGGCGGCGCAGGAGCCAGAGTCGATCGCTAAATCAATTCCGAAACATTATTTCCCCTTCGGAATACAAAAAGGAGAGAATCCTCTTGAAAAACGGATTCTCTCCTTTTCATTTTTTTATTCTCCAGACGCCGCATTTGACTGACGGGAATCCCCCTTCCCTACCTATTCGAACCGAAAGGCGAAAATGCTTCTCCAGCTTTCCTTCCCCCGTTTCGCAGCGGGACCGGGAGCGCTTACGGCAGATCCAGATTCACGCGGCGATGCACAAAGGCATTATTGGAAAATTCAATCACTGAATAGGCGCCGTATCTGGTCAGGGAACCGCAGGAAGTCTCACCGCGTCCGTTTCCATCCAGGTCAAAGTACGGCACATGGATGTGACCGCATAATGCGAGGTCGATTTTCCCTTTGCTGATCGCTTGAGCGGCCTCTTTCGCTCCGAAAAGCCGATGCCTCATGCCATTGACAAATCCCCGGCGGATGCGGCGGAACGGAAAATGGCAGATCGCCACAATCGGCATCTGTTTCCGTTCGCATTCCTCGCGGAGCATCTTTCTTGCCGCGTCCCCGAGAAATCCGCAGGAGAGAACCGGATTGGTCGGCCTCGCTCCGTTGAACACCAGAAAACGCAGGGGGCCGAGCGTAAACGCATACGGATATCCCTCCAGCCCCATTCTTCCGTTTGTGATTTTTTCGGTAAACTCCCGACAAGCGGCACGGCAGAGTTTGTTTTTGACATACAGGTCATGATTCCCCGGCGTGTAGATCAGCGGAATCCCGGAATCGGTCAGGGGCTTGAGCGCCCGGTATGCCAGATCGAATTCAGAAGGCTGCCCGCAGCTGGCGGCATCCCCGGAAAAAACGATCACATCCGGCGGTTCCGCCAGAATCCGTTCCACGGCAAGATCCATGAACCGGGGATCATGAAGCTTCCTCCGGGCAAAACGGGAATTGGCGGCACCGACGATGCGCTTATCGAAAAAGCCGCTGAGCGTCCGCATGGGCGCAGCGGCATGAAGATCGGAAAAATGAACAATACGAAACATGCTATCCTCTTAACCTGCAGAGAAACATCCGGAATCAGAAATCAGCCCTCAGCCCTTCCGGAGTTCCCCCATCACATCCAGGAGATTATCGTGAAGGTGCCCCAGCACAGACTCATGCTCCTGACATTTTGCCGCATGCTCGGGAAAATCGCGATGAATTTTCATAAAATGCCCCATCAGCAGATTGACATCCGAAAGAAGGCGCTTGCAGAGAGCGATTTTCAAAGGACGCGAGGGCAGCATGGGCTCCTCCTCATCCAGCGACATATCGATAATATCGCCGGAACGCGCCATCAGCTTTCCGTAAATGCAGAGCACTTTCATGGATGGGACGAGCAACGCCGGGGTCCGGCTACACGCATAATAAGCGGCCCAGTCGCGGGCCATCCGGGCGCTTTCGCTGTACACGACGGCTCCGGGAGCGGACTTCCAGTCGACCTCATTTTCCGGCGGGGCCTCCTCGTCGTCCTCCGGCTCATCGCCGCCGGAATCATACGGGACTGGACCAAGCTTGCTCCAGTCGCCGCCGGCGGGAGCAAGCTCAGGACGTTTCTGCATCCGTTTCATAATCAGGCCGTCCTCATCCGGCAGATCAATGAATTTCGGCAGATCGTTCGCGTAAGAGTTCACCCGGGCGTCATCCTTGCGGAGTTCGAGCTCCCAGTCAAATTCGTTCCACTTTTCCTTGTCTGGATTCTGAGGCATGCAAACCGCCTTTTCAGCTGCGCAGACGCGATGCGACGATTTTTGCCTCCAGCTTCCGGATCGCCTCGATTTTCGGCGCATCCTTCCAGAGGGTTTCCAGCTGATAGAGTTCACGGGCCTCCTTCGTGAAAACATGCACCATGACATCGCCGAAATCGACAATCATCCAATGGCTTTCCGGGGACCCGTCCACACGGCCGCGCAGAGCGAATTTCTCCCGGATATCCCGGCAGATCCGTTCCGTGATCGCGCGCAGATGCGGATCCGAAGTTCCCGTACAGAGAATGAACTGATCCGCCACGGCGGAATATTCCGACATATCCATGCGGATGATATCCTGCGCCTTCCGGTCATACGCGATTTCCGCGCACGCCTCAGCCAGCTCCACTGCCGACGGTTTTGCCGGTTTTGTCTTTTCCCCTTCCATGTGTTCCGATTCTTCAGGACTCATACAGTCTCCTTGTTTTAATATAGTTCCAAACGTTTCGATTTAATTGATCACCGGGATCCTCCCCCCTCCGCAATCGCTCCCGGACCGCGGTGGAGGAGACATTGAACTGCGGCAGATTCTCCATCACGCTGCTGCGGAGAGTTTCCGCCTCTTTCCTGCTCCAGCCTCCGGCAAGGAGGCGCTCCATTGTCACCGGATCGCCCGGGCGCGGATAGCAGAGAACACCGAATTCCGCAACCAGTTCCCTCGCACAATGCCATAAATGCAGCTGAAGGAGGCTGTCTGAACCGATCAGCAGAAGAATTTCATCATCCGGGAACCGTTCCGCAAGAAGGCGCAGGGTCTCTATTGTAAACGAAATGCCGCCCCGTTCGCGTTCGATCTCCGAAACGGAAAATCCGGGTTCGCCGCTGATGGCGATCTTCAGCATTGCCAGCCGATCCTCGAACGGCGCGATTCCGCCGTTGCGCTTATGCGGCGGATGCCATGCGGGCACGTACAGGATCTCATCCGCATATCCGTTCTCAAGAACCGCGCGTCCCAGGCGGATGTGTCCCGAATGCGGCGGATCGAAGGTCCCCCCGTAAAACACTTTTTTCATCTAAAAATCCGGTTTCCTCTTTTGCAAACAATCCATCCGGTGGTATTTTACTTTGCATTCTGCCTTTTAACAAGTGGAAAGAGAAAAAAATATGCCGTTAAAATTGAAATTCCCGCGTCCGGAAGCGCCATCGCCGATGTTTTCGGCAGCTCTTGCCATCGTGAAGGTCCTCCGGGACCACGGACGAAAGGCATTCTTTGCCGGCGGGGCCGCACGCGACATGCTCCTCGGCAGAGCCCCTCACGATATCGACATAGCCACATCAGCCCGTCCGGAAGAGATTCAGAGCTGGTTCGAAAAGACCTGCGCCATCGGCGCGTCATTCGGGGTCGTGACCGTTCTTCAGGACGGCTTCTCCTTTGAAACGGCAACTCTCCGGGAGGAGCGGGAATATCTTGACGGCAGACGTCCGGAAAAAGTCTTCTACACTGATGACGAACAGCTGGATGTCGCCCGCCGCGACTTCACAGTCAACGGAATTCTCTACGATCCGCTCGAAGAAGAAATGCTCGACTTCGTCGGCGGGACAGAAGATCTGCGACGCGGCATTCTCCGAACCATCGGAAATCCCGAACGCCGCTTTTCCGAAGATTATCTCCGCATTCTGCGAGCCGCCCGTTTTGCCGTCCGCCTTGGATTCGAACTCGAAAAGGCCACAGAGCTGGCAATGACGGCACTCGCCCCGAAACTGAAACATCTTTCCGGGGAACGGATCCGCGACGAACTCGAAAAAATGCTTCTGGGTCCGCACCCGGCCCATGCGTTCCGACTAATGCAGAAAACCGGAATTCTCAAAATCGTGCTTCCGGAAGTCTCCGCTCTGGAAGGAGTGGAACAGCCGCCGGAGCACCATCCGGAAGGCGATGTGTTCACACACACCATGCTGATGCTGGAAAAGATGTGTCATCCAACCAGGGAACTTGCCTGGAGCGTTCTGCTTCATGATATCGGAAAAAAAGCCACAGCGGCACTCGGCAGAGATGGAAACGTGCACTTTTACGGACACGAAAAAACCGGATCGGAAATGTCCGCCGTCATACTGAGCCGACTGAAATGTTCCTCCGCACTGATTACCGCCGTGGAGAAGTGCGTTGCGGGGCACATGCGTTTCGCGTTTGTGGACCGGATGAAACGCTCGACCTGGCTGAAAATGATCGGCGCCCCCACCTTCCCGACGGAAATGGAACTGAACCGTGTCGACTGCGCCTCCTGTCACGGCAAAATGGACGGCTATCTGCTGATGCTGGACCGCTGGATCGCGCTTGCCGACAAACCCGCACTGCCGCCATTGCCGATCAACGGGAACGATCTGATCCGTCTCGGATTCCGTCCCGGCGTCAGACTGGGTCTGCTTCTGGGGGAACTGCGGGATCTCTTTCTGGAAGGGGTCCTCACCACGCGGGAAGAACTCCTGGAGCATGCCCGCAGAGAGCTTCCGCCGGACGCCCCGGAATCTCCCATCCGCCAGAAACAGAAGCGAAAAGCAAGAAATCTTCCGGACAGCCCTTGACAATCTGCCCTTGCAGAGCCATATTAAAGAATCTTTTGTGCGGAAAGTAAAGAGAAAAATAAAAAAAATACTTGCGAAACGAAAATAAACGGCTATATTAATAAGCTCTGTAACGTAAAACAACAGGAGTTTTATCATGTACGCAATCATAAGCACAGGCGGCAAGCAGCTCAAAGTCACGAATGACGAGGTTGTCGCAGTTGAACGGATCGCAGGCAATGCCGGCGACAAGGTGGTATTTGATCAGGTTCTCGCAGTCGGAGAAGGCGCTTCTCTGAACGTCGGCACCCCGACCGTTGCGGGAGCAAAAGTGGAAGCCGAAATCGTGAAACACTTCCGCGGCCCGAAACTCATTGCTTTCAAAATCAAACGCCGTAAAGGCTACCGCCTGCGCAAAGGGCACAGACAGGAACTCACCAGAGTCAAAATTCTTTCTGTGGGGTAATCTGCCATGCGTTATGATGCAAACGGAGCTTTGCTTGAAACCGAAATCCCGGGAATGAAACCGGTTCACCGCGGAAAAGTTCGCGATATTTATGACATGGGCGACAGTCTCCTTTTTGTGGCGACCGACCGCATCAGTGCATTCGATTGCGTAATGCCGAACGGCATCCCCGACAAGGGCCGCGTCCTGACCGCGATGTCCCTGTTCTGGTTCAAACTCTTTTCCTGGGCGCCGAATCATGTTCTCTGCTCCGATGCATCGAAGTTTCCCGCCGCTCTCCGGGCCGTCGAAAAAGATCTCGCCGGCCGCTCGCTTCTCGTGAAAAAGGCCAAAACCATTCCTCTTGAATGCATTGTGCGCGGATATATCACCGGAAGCGGCTGGAAGTCCTATCAGAAAGACGGAACGGTTTGCGGACACAAACTCCGCGCCGGATACCGTCAGGCGGAAAAACTCGATCAGGCTCTCTTCACCCCCTCCACCAAAGCCGATGAGGGGCACGATGAAAACATCTCCGTGGAAGAAGCCGGAAGACTCGTCGGCGAAGCAAAAGCCAAACGGGTGGAAGAACTTGCACTCCGCCTTTACAACGAAGCGGCAGATCATGCGGAAAAATGCGGAATCATTCTCGCTGATACCAAGTTCGAATTCGGAGAATACAACGGAGAAATTATTGTCATCGACGAAGTCCTGACTCCGGATTCCAGCCGTTTCTGGCCGAAAAGCGACTATAAGGTCGGTGGTTCTCCGGTCAGTCTTGACAAACAGTTCGTGCGCGATTATCTCGAAAGCCTCGACTGGGACAAGACTCCTCCGGCTCCCGCTCTGCCGAATGACATTGTTTTCAAAACCAGAGAAAAATATCTGGAAGCACTCAAGGCGATTTCGGGCGAAACACTTCCCTGAAATTGTCCGGATCGAATCGGGGAGCTGGATTGATGAACCCGGATCAACTGAAAAACAGCGTAGGAATCGTCACTCCCCGCAATTTTGTCATCGAAGAAGGACTCAAACTGCAATGCGGTCAGGTTCTGGCTCCGATTACCCTCTGTTATGAAGTCTACGGCACATTATCTAAAAACGCAGATAATGCCATTCTCATTGAACATGCCCTCTCCGGAGATGCCCATGTTGCCGGATATCACTCTCCGGATGATGAAAAGCCGGGCTGGTGGGAAACCATGGTCGGACCCGGCAAGACGTTTGATACCAATAAGTATTTCATTGTCTGTTCCAACATCATCGGAGGGTGTTCCGGATCGACCGGTCCGAGTTCCATCAATCCGAAAACGGGCAAACGCTACGGCATGGATTTCCCGCTTGTGACCATTGCCGATATGGTCCATGCGCAGAAAAAACTGATGGATCATCTGAAAATCAAGAAGTGGCTCTGTGTCGCAGGGGGATCCATGGGCGGAATGCAGGTGCTACGCTGGGCACTGCTTTATCCGGATTGTCTTGTCAGCGCGATTCCGATTGCAACGTCCTCGCGCATCTCACCGCAGTCGATCGCATTCAACTGGGTCGGCAGAGAAGCAATCATGAGCGATCCGGCATGGAACAACGGAAATTATGAGGAACAGCCTGACAAAGGCCTTGCCATTGCCCGGATGCTTGCGCATATCACTTATCTGAGCGAAGAATCCATGCGCCGCAAATTCGGCAGAAAACTTCAGTTTTCCAAAGACTATTCCTTTGATTTCGACAAGGATTTCAGTGTGGAAAGCTATCTGGAACATCAGGGAATGCGGTTCGTGGAACGCTTCGATGCGAACTCCTATCTCTATATCACGCGCGCCATTGATTATTTCGACGTGACCGACAAGACCGGAGGAGATATGGCGAAAGGTCTTGAAAAAATGAAATGCAAATGTCTCGTGGTCTCCTTCACAAGCGACTGGCTCTTCCCGCCGGAACAGTCCAGGGAAATGGTCCGCGGCATGTTGAAAAACGGACTCGATGTTTCCTACTGCAATATCGAATCCAGTTATGGTCACGATGCGTTTCTTCTGGAAGACGACACCCTCGGAAGACTCGTTTCCAACTTCCTTTCCAACTTGGAGCCGGATAAAGAATGACGGAAATCAGACTCAATCATGATACCATTCTCTCCCGCAAGGATCTTGAAACAATCGCTTCCATGATTCCCGGGAAATCGCGTATTCTCGACCTCGGTTGCGGTTCCGGACGACTGTTGAAGTTTCTGGCTCAGCTCAAAGAGGCCAAAGTCATGGGCGTTGAAAAGGAACAGGACAAGGTCATCGAATGCACTGGACGCGGAGTTCCGGTGATTCAAGCAGACCTCAACGGCGGACTGCCGGATTTCGCTGACAACAGTTATGATTTTGTGATCCTGAGCCAGACCCTTCAGGCGGTAAAACGGCCGGATCTCCTGCTCGATGAGATGTTCCGTGTCGGAAAAACCGGAATTATCAGCTTCATCAATTTCGGTCACTGTTCCGCACGAAAACAACTCCTCTTCGGCGATATGCCCGAAACAAAAACTCTCCCGTGGAAATGGTACGACACACCCAATATCCACCTCGCAACCATCGCCGACTTCCGCAGACTCTGCAAGCAGAAGGAGATCCGCATCCTCCGGGAAATTCCGCTCACTCAGGACGGAGATCCTTTCGCGTTCCTCGCTGGAATCTGGCCGAATCTATTCTCTTCCACCTGCGTCTTTATCCTCGAAAAATGACGCGCGGGAAACTGATTTATATTCTCTCAACCACGGCCGGAATCCTCGCTCTGATCCTGCTTTACTTTGTCAATCCGGAAAAAATGGGACTCGAACTCTGCTTCTCCCGCCGCTTTTTTCATTTCTATTGCGCCGGATGCGGTGCAACACGCGCAACTTACGCCCTACTGCATGGAAATTTCATCGCGGCTCTGCGATATAATCCGGTTTATGTTTTGATTCTCATTCCTCTGTTTGCTTACCTTTGGACTCTGCTCGGAATTCAAACTTTTTCCAAAAATCGTTTCCGTCTGCCCCTCCCCGGATTCCGCTGGGCGGTGGCATTGCTGGTCCTTCTCATTCTCTACTCCCTGTTGCGAAATCTGCCTTTCGAACTGTTTCAGGGATGGAAACCGGTATAAGGGAGAGCAGGCATTGTTTCTGCCGGATTTAAGTTGGTGGCTTCTCGCCCCCAACACCCCTTCGGCAGGACCATCGGCCCTGCACCCGTCGCAAAAAATTTAATTTTTTGCTCCCA
>CAJKAR010000057.1 GCA_905197955.1 uncultured Lentisphaeria bacterium
CCGGGTGGGTCCTGCCGAGGGGTGTTGGGGGCGAGAAGCCACCAACCCAAAAGCCCGGCAGGAAGAAAATACCACCAACTCCAAAAAAAGAAAAAGCCCGGAAAGAATCCGGGCTTGAATAAGGCAAAAAGTGGAACTTTTTTTAGAGTTCCTGTCCAACCGTCCAGCGGGCGAACTTCTTGATAACGAGCTTGGGAGCCAGCTTGGCGAGGCAAGTTTTGTCATCATGAATCCAGGGCTGCTGCATGAGGCAGACTTCGGAATACCACTTGTTGATTTTGCCGGTCAGGATCTTTTCGATCATGTTGGCGGGTTTTCCAGCGAGCTGTGCAGCCGCGATTTCTTTTTCCTTTGCGATCGCTTCTGCGGGGACATCCGCAGGAACGATGTATGCAGGGCTGAATGCTGCAATGTGCATGCAGACATCTTTCAGCAGAGCGGCATCGTCACAGCCTTCGGCCTCGATCATGATGCCGATCTTTCCTTCGCCGTGCATGTAGCTGGCGACGGTTCCGCCGGGGATTTCATAGCGGAGAGCTCTGCGGAGAACCATTTTTTCGCCGAATTTCACGAAGAGTTCAGCGAGTTTGTCGTTTTCGATTTCCTGAGCTTTCGCAGTGACATCGCCTTCACCGGTTGTTCCGGCGAGGACGCGAGCGGCGGCTTCCTTCACATAGTCATAGAATTTTTCGTTTTTGGCAACGAAGTCTGTTTCGCAGAGGACTTCGATCATGACAGCTTTAGAACCATCGACTGCGGCGAAGACTTTACCTTCTTTTGTGGCTTTGTCTGCGCGTTTTTCTGCCTTGGCCATACCGGATTTTCTGAGGAATTCGACAGCGGCTTCCATATCGCCGTTTGTTTCAGTGAGGGCTTTTTTGCAGTCCATCATCCCCGCGTCGGTTTTGTCGCGGAGTTCTTTTACCATTGCAGCTGTGATAGCGGCCATTTCAATGACTCCTTAATTATTTGGCTTCTTCAGCAGCGGGAGCTTCTTCAGCGGCTGCGGTTTTCTTTTTCGGGGCGGCCTTTTTCACCGGTTTTTCTTCGGCGGCGGGAGCGGCGGCTTCGCCTTCAGCTTTTGTGTCGGCTTTGGCTTCTCCCTCGGTCTTTTTCAGACGTCTGCCAGCGGCAGGGCGTTTCGCTTTGTCGCCTTTGGCGGCAGGACGTTTTCTCGGAGCGGCAGTTGTTTCCGCTTTGGCTTTTTCGGCTTTGGCAGCTTCGATTTTTGCCTTTTTCTCGGCGGAACGTTTTCCGTAGAGCTCAAGAGCGTCTTTGATCGCCTCAAGGAAGGTGTCCATGATGACTTTGATGGATTTGACAGCGTCGTCGTTGGCGGCGATAGGATAGTCAATGCCTTCGGGATCTCCGTTCGTATCAACGATAGCGACAATCGGAATGTGAAGTTTGATCGCTTCCTTGACCGCATTGTAGTTGTGGCAGACGTCGATGACAATCAGGGCATCCGGAAGTTTCTTCATGGATGCGATTCCATCGAGGTCACGATGCAGCTTGACATCCTGACGGGTCAGCTTGACGATCTCTTTCTTTTTGAGTCCGGAACCGGCTTCATCCGCGATGATGGCGTCGATTTCCTGCATTCTCTTGATGGATTTCTTGATTGTGACGTTATTGGTCAGAATACCGCCCATCCAGCGTTCTGCAACGTAGTTCATTCCAGTGGCTTCGGCGCTTTCCTTGACGATCTGCTGCGCCTGGCGCTTCGTGCCGACAAAGAGAATCTCACCGCCGTTCATGACCGTGCGCTGAAGGAAGTTGCACGCATCGGCGATCTGGTGAATGGTTTTGGTCAGGTCAATGATGGAAATACCATTTTTGGAACCGTAGACAAATTCCTTCATTTTGGGGTTCCAGCGTTTGGTCTGGTGGCCGAAATGACATCCGGCTTCGAGCAAATCTTTTACTGAGATCGCCATGAGTGTGGACTCTCTTTCTTTTTTTCGACGCTTTGCACCGCGGATTTTTTCTTGTTGTTTTCTCAGTCGGTGAAGACGTCTTTGTTATTTGTGTGTTCCGCAACGCCCCGGGGTTGGTTAATGGGGGAAAAACGACAACAGGCCGTTTCATTGCCAGATCCATATCTTTACAATATATCCGTCTCTTTTAAAAAAATCAAGAGAATTTCTCCAGTTTCCTGGATTTTTATCGGAAAAGAATAAAAAACGGAAATATTTCCATTCTCAGATTGACTTTTCTGCGGATTCTGTGTATTGGTATGTGAGAACTGTGCCGGGGAAAGCCCTTTCCGGCAATTCGGGAGGAGCATGGAAAAGAATGGCGGGGAAAAAGATTACAATTAAAGATATTGCACAATCCTGCGGCGTGGGATTGGGGACGGCATCCCGGGCAATCAACGGCAAGCCTGGCGTCCGGGATGAGATCCGCAGAAAAATTCAGCGCTATTGCGAGGAGATCGGCTGGCAAAGCAATAATCTCGAAGGGCGTCTGTTCATCCGGGAGCCCAAGCGGACGGCTGTGTTCATCTCCTCGCCGGAGCTCCTGAGCCATGAAAGCGACAACTCCGTGCCTTCTCTTATTATGGACGGTCTCCAAAAAAACGGGTTCGATACCATGTTCCTCCTGGGAACCTGTTCCAAACTGCTTCAGCGAATGGCTGCAATTCGTCCCTATTGCGTGATTCAGCTTGGAGTAGCGGATTTTCTTGCTCCTCATGTCCGTGAGCTTCTGAATGCCGGGATCCGGGTCGTCAGCATCGGCGAGGCGTATCTCTATGAGGGGCCAATCCTTCATCCCGATCACTACAAGGCCGCTGTGGAGGCCGCAACGCTCTTCCGGAAAAAAGGACATCGGAAAATCGCATTCTTCGGCGGACTCGGAATCCTGAAAAAACTCAATTCGCTGGATGAGGTGCGAATCCTCCGGATCAACAGAACCCTGCGTGGCATTTTGAACGTATATCCGGACTTCGATCTGGAGACCGATGTTGTCAGCGACTGCTTTAATGATCCGGAACCGCTCCGGAAGGTCTTGAAAAAACGTCTTCACACCGCATGGATCTGCTCGGAGGAACGGATGTGCCGGATTCTTTTTCGCGTTGCTTCCGAGCTCGGTTTGCGGATTCCGCAGGATCTTTCGGTGATTCTTTTTTCCGCTCGTCTGCCTTTTTATGCCTTTACTCCCGATGTGACACGCTTTGAAATGGATGCACCGGCCCGTGCTGAAAAAGCGCTGGAACTGCTTCTGGCGGAAAAAACCGAAGTGGAAAACCGGGAATACTCGTTCGATTTTCTGTTCCATGACGGTGGTTCCATCGCCGATCTGCGGAAGCAGGCCGCCGGCAGATAAGAAAACATCTACGCTTATCTGGAAAATCGAAAAACTTCGCAATACGTCGTTTCCCAGAGCGCAGATGGTTCCTGTTTCTGTCCGGAATTCCCTTTATTTTGCAATCTGCATTTTCGGGGACTGCGGTAGAAATCCGAGATACCACGGTCTTTTTTCATACAGAAACGGTGGTTTCCGGTCCTCCGGAAGACTTCGGGTGAGGCCACGCGCCATCCAGCAGCCGATGCCGCCGGCGGCGACATCCGCAATCAGCCGTCCCCAGAAGAGCCATTGCAGAGAATGAATGTACCATGCCAGCAGGGCAAAGGGAATCAGCAGGCCGATGATCCTAAGTCCGTTCAGCCACGCCGCAACAACCGGCTGGCCGCATCCCGTGAAGAAGAAGGTGGAATACCGGTGTATCTCTATCATGCAGAACCCGAACGGGATGATGTGCATGTAGAGAATCATGATTCTCTGTACCTCAAGATCAGGAGAGAAAAGACGGACCAGGCTCGGAGCGGCAAATACATAGATGAGTCCCATAATCAGCAGAAAGAAAAACGCAAACCGCATCGCAAACCGTCTGCACTGGTTGATTCTGCTGTAAAGACGCGCTCCGTAGTTCTGACCGATCATCGGCAGCAGGGCAATTCCGAGCGCCATCGGAAAGATGAATGCTACCATTTCAAGGCGTCCCGCCGCCGCGGATGCCGCAACCGCAGCGTTGCCGAATACCGCCGTCACTCGCGTGATGACAAATGAGCCGATCGGCATCATCAGCATTCCGATGGAGGAGGGAATCGCATAACTGATAATCAGTCTCCATGCGGTTTTTACAATCGAGCCCGGCATTTTGCCGAAGATCAGAAGGTGGTGACGTCTGTAAAGAATTCCGAGTACCACAAGGGCGGAAATCAGCTGCGACAGCACCGTTGCAATCGCGGCACCGCGGATTCCCATCGCCGGAAGCGGGCCGAAGCCCATGATGAACAACGGATCCAGAATCACGTTGATTATCATTCCAAGCATCATCATTCCGCTGGCGACTTTCGAATCCCCGGCGGCAATCAGCAGGTCGTTGCCCGCCATCCCCAGAGAGGCTGTGCAGCATCCGAGATACCAGATCGTCATATATCCGTGAATTTCCGGCATGACATCCGGTCCAGCTCCGCAGAAACGGAACGTCCAGTCGATCGTTGAGATCCCGATCACGGCGATCAGAAGAGATACCAGAAGAATCAGCAGAAGACCCGATGTGATAAGGCGGGCCGCTTTCCGATTGTTGCCTCCGCCCATCGCCTGCGCCGAGGTCGTCATGATTCCGACTCCAAGTCCCCGGAAGATGCAGCCGATCAGCATAATGATCGGAAAAGTAAAGCCCATCGCCGCAAGAGGTAGTTTCCCAAGCTGGCCTACAAAATAGGTATCTGCAATGTTGTAGCCGGACATGGCAAGGGTGCCCGCCACCATCGAAACGGCAGTGGCAAGCATGGTTTTCCCGATGGGACCGGTGGTATAGGTCGCTTTTGAATCTGTTGGTTTCATTGTTCTCTCATGTTCATATTCGTTAAGATACGGTCGGATATTTCTTCCAGAGCGCTGATGTCTTCCGCTTTGCAGGATTTCAGGGCGGCGTTGACTTTTTCCCGGAACAGAAGGTCGATCCGTTCCAGGTGCCCCAGAAGCTCTTCGGTGACGCTGACTCGAATGAATCTGCGGTTTGTCTCATCGGTTTTCCTCGATAGAATCCCCAGTTTGACCAGCTTGTCAACCGCGGCAGACGAGGCCGAGGCGGAAAGACCGGTCAGTCCCATAATCTCCTGAAGCGTGCAGGGGCCGCGTTTATGAATGATCATCAGATAATTCATTTGCCGAGGAGTCAGGGCCGCAATGATATCGTCTTTGTTCTCCTTTTCCCAGTATTCGGCGATCGCTTCCTTGCGGATTCGTTCAATCGCCTGATGCAGGCGGAAATAGTGATTCAATCCCGGCATATAGGTTAATCCTGTTATGGAACTGTTCTGTTTTGGAAATGTTAATGGAGCGTAATATAACGACAATTCGTCCTTTTTCAATCCCGAAAGCTGTTTTTTTTAGAAGAATCGTCGGAAAACTGGCGTATAAGGGGAAGGAGAGAGAAGATACTGGCTGGATGAGCTGCTTCTCTTTTGCGCTGTGAGAGAGGAGGAAAGATGGTGCTATCTTGGTGAAAGCGTATTCCTCTGTCAGAATGAAAAAGAGCTGCATTCCGGACGAGAAAGATGGACAGAAAAGGATGGGGGCTTTCCCGTATCTTTTTCCCTGTACTCTCTTGAATTTTTGCTGTTTTACGATTACATTGTATGAATATTATTTTTATATGTAAGATTTCCGGAGAAGAGACCATGAGTGACGATCTTGCGCACGGGAAGCGGGAGATGCTGGCTTCCAGGCTGGGTTTTATTTTGCTGACGGCCGGATGTTCCATCGGATTGGGCAATGTCTGGCGTTTCCCCTATATCACCGGTCAGTACGGCGGCGGTTTTTTTGTGCTGATGTATCTTTTTTTCCTGATCGTGCTGGGGTTCCCGGTGATGGTGATGGAGCTTTCCATTGGGCGCGGCGGCAGACTTGATATTGTCGGCTGTTACCGGAAACTGAAGAATCCGGAATCAAAGTGGCCGTGGGAAAAAGCCGGAATGCTGTTCTTTACGGGAAATCTGATTCTGCTGATGTTTTATTCGGTGGTGACAGGATGGCTCCTGGCGTATTCGTGGTTTTTCGCAACCGGCCGTTTTTCCTCGTTGAAACCGGAGGAATGTGAAGCCTTTTTCGGATCGTTTCTTGCGTCGCCTGGACAGGGAATCCTGTTTACATACATTGCCGTCGCTGTGACAATGGTGATCTGCTTTGCCGGATTGAAGTCCGGAGTGGAGCGGGTGACAAAATTCATGATGGGCGGGCTGTTCCTGCTGCTGATCGCTTTGGCGGTGCAGGCTCTTCAGCTGCCTCGGGCAGGGGAGGGGGTCGAATTTTTCCTGCTGCCGGATTTCAAGAAGATGACGGATAATGGTCTCTGGCAGTCGGTGCATGCGGCTATGACACAGGCGTTCTTTACATTGAGCCTCGGGATCGGAAGCATTGCAATCTGTGGAAGCTACATTGAAAAGAAGCAGTCGCTGCCGCAGGAGGCGACGATTATTATCCTGCTGGATACGTTTGTGGCGGTTATGGCGGGATTGATTATTTTCCCGAGCTGTTTTGCTTTCGGTGTGGCACCGGGGCAGGGACCGTCGCTGATCTTTATCACGCTTCCGAAAATTTTCATGACCATGTCCTGGGGGGCTCTGCGCGGAACCGTATTCTTTGTCTTTCTTTCCATTGCTGCCCTGACCACTCTGGTGGCCGTGGCAGAGAATCTGATCGCATTCGGAATCGACGAACTGAAACTTTCCCGGAAAAAGTCAACCGGCATCACGGCGGTTCTGCTGTTTTTCTGTTCTCTTCCCTGTATTTTCGGATTCAATCTCTGGCAGAATTTCCAGCCGCTGGGGAAGGGATCCAGTGTGCTGGATCTGGAGGATTTCATTGTCAGCGACAATCTTCTGCCGCTCGGAGCTTTGATGATTACGCTGTTCTGCACCCGGAAATGCGGATGGGGATATGGAAACTTTCTGACGGAGGCAAATGCGGGAAGCGGATTCAATTTTCCGCACATGATGCGGATTTATATCGCCTATGTGCTTCCGGTCATTATCTTCCTGATCTGGGTGATCGGACTTGTCAAACGTTTTCATCTGCTGGATATTTAACAGAACAATTTGACATAAAGAGAGAAAAAAGGAGAAAAAAATGTTAATGTTTCTGTTGGGAATCGTGCTGCTGATCGCAGGGTACTGTACTTACGGGAAGTTCATCGAATCCATTCTGGGGCCGGACGACCGGGAGACACCTGCGAAAAAAAGCTACGACGGAGTTGATTATCTGGTTCTTCCGCACTGGAAAAACATGCTGATACAACTCCTGAATATTGCAGGTGTCGGACCTGTGATCGGCGTGATTCTCGGGATAAAATTCGGGGCGATAGTCTTTCTGATTATTCCGATCGGGAACATCATCGGGGGGGCGGTGCATGACTTTACTGCGGGAATGATGTCGCTGCGTCACAACGGGGCGAATCTTCCGGCGCTCATCAACATGTCGATGGGAAAGACGGTGTATACGGTCTTTTCCGTTTTCATGACGTTTCTGCTTCTGCTGGTCGTGGCTGTTTTCATCAATATCCCTGCGGGACTGATCGACCGGATGATGCCGGAAGCCTCCATTTTCTGGTATGCCGTAGGCGGAATTTTCCTCTACTATATTGTTGCCACGATTTTTCCTGTGGATAAGATTATCGGTGCGGTTTATCCGATCTTCGGAGCGATGCTTCTGATTGGAACCGCGGCGATCTTCATCTCCATGCTGTGGCACTATTCGTTCACGAACTCCACGTTCCTGATGGAGACGCCGGAACTCAAAAAGCTGATTTTCGGTTTTCGGGAGGAGAATCCGGTGCTGCCGGTGCTGTTTGTGACAATCGCCTGCGGGATCATGTCCGGTTTTCATGCGACGCAGTCTCCGATTATTGCAAGGACGATGGCTTCGGAGCATCAGGCTCGTCCGGCGTTTTACGGCATGATGATTGTGGAGGGGATTATTGCCATGATCTGGGCGGCTGGCGGTTTTGCCATGTACAATATGTTCCCTGCGATGTTCTCGGATAATGCAACGAATGTGCTGGTGGAGATCACGCAGTATTTCCTTGGCGGATGGATGGGAATTTTTACGATTGTCGGAGTGGTGATTCTGGCGATTACGTCGGGAGATACCGCCATGCGCAGTCTGCGTCTGAGTCTGGCGGAGATGTTCCATATTGGCCAGTCGAAGGTTTCGAACCGTATTCTGCTCTGTCTTCCTCTGATTGTGATCGTTGCCGGACTTCTCTGGTGGTCCAACATCAGCGCGAAAACGTTTGGGCAGCTCTGGAACTATTTTGCCTGGGGAAATCAGGTTCTGGCGTCCTTTACCCTGATTGCGGTGTCTGTCTGGCTGTGGAGAAACGGGAAAAACGGATTCGTAACGGTGGTTCCCGGAATGTTTATGACATTTATCGTTTTGACCTATATTCTCTGGATTTCGCCGGCTCATGGCGGACCGGTTGGGTTCGGACTTCCTTTGAATATCTCCTATGTTGCGGGGGTGATCCTGGCTCTGATCTGGGGCGCATGGGCGTATTTCAAGGGGCGTAGACTTTCCGGCGGAGAAATCGCCACAAAATAATCGCCGATTTGCTGTAATCTGGATCAGAAATACAAAAGCCCCGTTTCCGAAACCGATTTCGGAAACGGGGCTTTCTTTTGCTTCGCATGAGAAGAGTTATTTGTCTTCACGAATGGAACTGGCTGAATCCTTGGAAGAGGCTGAGGTCGAGGAGAGTTCGGAACTCATGGAAGTGATTCCTTCGGTCAGGCTTGCACTGATGTCGCTTTTCGTTGCCTGAATGATTTTGGCGATGCCCGGCAGGGCTGTCTGATCCGGAAGAATCGAAATGGCTCCCTTGTTCACTTTTCCGGCAAAAAGTTTGCCGTGCGGCGTCGGATCTTCCGCGGTTCCGCTGGAAACGCTGATGTACGCCGCCCACCCATCTTCCCAGACAATGACCGATTTGTTTTTTGTGGAATCGGTTACTGTCTTGATAACGGATTCGCTGGATTCGGTTCGCTTGATAAGATTACCTGTCTCATCATACTCCAGAATCGTGCTGGTGGTAGAGGTGCATGCGGAGAGTACCGCAGCAAAAACTCCGCAGAGAAAAAAGAAAAAATGTTTACGCATTTTCTGTCCTTTCAGAATACTGTTATTTTATGTTGCGTGGTGATAAGAGGAAATCCGGGGAGGGGCCGTTTTTTGTCGGATTGATTATTTATTTTCCGTGAGCTGTTGATTTCTCCTTTCTTTTGCCTGAATCCATGCTTCAAATGCAAGCTCTGTTCCGATTGCGGTATTTCCCGCCAGCATTACACTCCACCAGTAGGCTCGTTCGATCCGGTAGGAACGTTTCAGGATTTTCCAGGTCCATAACGGGAATTCCGTATCGAAGATTTTCCGGCAGTTCCGTTTCCAGAGGTCTGTAACATGATCGAAGGTTTCACGGGTTCCGTCCGACTCCTCAAACTGGACATCATGGAGAAGAATCTCCGGTTTGAACAGCTTCATCAGTTCGGTCAGAATCTGACGGGCAATCGGTTTCCAGCTGTCGGGGCCTGCTCCGTTGTAGATGTGGGAAAGTTCTGAATCCGTGTACTTTTTCAGAATTTCGCATCCCTCAAGAGCGTATCGTTTACATTCATATCTTAAAAGCGAAAGTTCGGTTTCCAAATCTGTCATAATTGTGGCCTGTTTTTTATTTTTTGGTTGAATCTTACTTGGAAAATGCGCGGTGCAGATCCGGAAGGGAATCCGATTGTTGTGCTTTTCCGTTTAGGGGACGCTTCAGGAAGACTCTACCTCAAGACGTCTTTCAAAGCGGATGAGGTTTCCCCTTCCTATCTAATGTCGTGAATCCTGATCCTGAAAGCAGATCCGTTTTATTCTATTGCATATTCAGAAATCCATCTGGAGAACGGATGAATCAAGATTGTTCAGAAATCTGTGCAGAATTTCGAATTCTGTCCCTGATGGTATCCGTAGAAGATAAGGACTGCGGTCAGTGTTCGCGCATGGTATTCTGGAGAATATTTCAAAAAACGCTGCTGTTTTTAGAAAATTCCTGTATGCTTTTTTCTTTGGCTTCATCTTCTGCAAATGAGGTATTAAGAGAATTTCCATCTGTCAGCATTTGATCCTCAGCATTCTGATATACCGGAATACATAGATTTCGATCCCGGATCAGTAGACATTTATCTCCAGACTGTGGTAAGACATCCTCCGTGGAATTCAGCAGGGGGAATGCTGTATTGTCATATAAGAGGCATTTTTGTGGAATTATCATCAGATCACCTCAATTTCAGTTATATTAACTTTGACTCCTCCAGCTTGATTTTCAATTATGAGCTGAGTTCCCATATAGATTCTGAAACCGATTATCTCCAAATCTGGATTTACCGGAACAACAAGGACTCCTTCTGGCGCAGAACTCGTTTCGCTGAATAGCGTTGCTACATCAGAAAACGTGCCATCAACAGAAATCCATTCTATGGTAATCCATCCTTTCACAGCTCCTTCGAGAAATAGAGCAAAATCCTCCACAACAGAAGCCTCGTTTGTTTTTATTACCAAGGACGAGGCGTGAAAAGGAATTTTATCAACTCGTTTCCAAGAAATAAAAACTTCAGTATTTCCGCTTGATGGAACATGATTTTTTGTAAAAGGCCCTGCATCATTTTTTCCGCTAAAAACTTTCCATCCATCTTGGCTTGAGTAGATATCCCAGTCAGGATCACTGTTTTCTGAAGTCAAATTTTGAGGATACTTCGAATACTCCGGTACATATTCTTCCGACAGTCGCTGAATTTCATTTTCAGCCAAAACTCTGTTATAAATTCTTGCTCCAGCCAGGTACATTCCTCGAGGCATCAGACGCACAACAGAGAGTTCTGTTGAGAGATTCTCCAATCTTCCCGACGAATCCAATGCCCCGTTAAGATACAGAGATACAAGAACTCCTGTTTCTTCCGGCGTAAAAGTTGCAAGACAGTGGATCCAGTGTCTGTCCGGAAGAGGTGTTGTCCCGATCATCGCTTCATTGTTCCCACCAGCTCCGAGAAAACTGTCATTTGCGGAACTCATGATACATCTGTTCCTGTATGCTTCCTCTTGATTGCCATAGCACATCGGCGAATTCCAAATGCCGGAATCGAAATCATCCGCTTTACAGATCCAGATACTCATGGTACACGCTTCTCTCTCGACAGGGAAGTTCGTGTCAGGACAGAACATTCCCGCGACAGAATCTCCGGTAACACAGGAAATCCCATAATGTTCCTGAAAAGAGAGATTACCATCAGTTGTCCATACCTGTCCCGTTTCAGCAGCCCTCTTATTTTGAGAAAGCGGAGCCCAGAAAAGGAGTCCGCTGTACAGAGAATCAATGAGAGCAGAGCTTTTGATCGGAAGAGCCGTCTTTTCGATCATAAGACATTTTGAATTCTCTTCCGGTATGTTTTCCGTATTCAAAAAGAGCATGTTTTCACCTCATGGAACAATCACGTTTTCATGAATGGTTCCTTCCGGATTTTCCGTCCAGTCGTCGTTAGCCTCCTGCACGGTTGCGGTACCGGTTTCCGGATTGTAGGATTTGATGATTCCAAGCGTAATTCCGGAAGTCAGAGGTGGAACTCCGGTCAGTTCATCGTATTTGTGGGTGTGATCCGAAGATGCTTTTCCGTCAAGATCACTTTTATCCGGAACCGGTTCGTATTTTGAAACGGCCTTTTTGGTGAATGCACCGAGCGAAACGTCTTTCAGTTCCGTGATCCGGTAGTTTTTTCCATCCGCCTGGACATAAACGATCATACCGGGCCATGGCGATTCAATCGCTTCCAGAGCTTCCGTATTACTCACAACAATTCCGGCGATCGGTGCTGTTCCGGGCGTCGTCAGTTTCAGCGGTTTTGCAAGATCGATGGTTTCAGCCATATCAAATTTCCTCCACTTTGATGAATGTTTCTCCGCTTACAAGGCGAATTTCCCCGTAAGCAAGATAGGATACTCCGTTGAGCGAAATTTCCGTTCCGTTTGCTCCGGATCCAGAGACTCCGCCTTTGTTTTCTTCGAAGGCAAGCCAGCCGGAGATGCCGTCAAATTTGAGCGCCTTCAGATTCTCTTCTTTCGGAAGCAGAACGAAATCCATATCGCCGGGCGATGCGTCGCCGAGAGAGGTCTTGTCAAGACTTTTTGCCGGCATGTGATGAACCGTTTCTGCGGAAAGCATTTCTGCGGTGATATCTGCAATTTTATAAATTTCGGCGGTGGATGCAACATGTCCGAAATACATATCCGCTGTTTTTCTGATTGTAAGTTCCACTTGAATCGCCATGCTCGCTCCATCCGCGGATGCCGTAAAGGTAAGCGATGCGGAACCTTCAGCACTTGGCGTTCCGGAAATGGTTTTGCCATTCAGAGAAAGTCCATCCGGCAGCGTTCCGGAGGTCAGTTCGATCGCAACATCGGCTCCGCTGGAGGCAACCGCATCAAATGTCAGCGAGAATGCTTCTCCAACAGAGAGCGTTTCTCTGTATGTCCCCGTTCCACTGATTGAGATTCCCCCGAGCTCCTGTACGGCAACCGCGACCCATTGACTGTTTTTCCGGCAGTAGAACAGACCATCATTCGGCGCTTCCGGCATCGTATTTTTTACAGCCTCGATCCATTCATTGTAGGAGAGCAAACCCCCCTGATCCAGATATTCCTGATACTGCGTCTTTCCGCCGATTCCCTGGGCAAAGCGGATGCGTCCTCCGGAAGAAGTGTCAATCGTTCCGAAATAGATGACCGTATGATTTTCTTCGTAGCAGGTACGTATGGCACAGCAGTCCGGAGTTCCGGGTTCTCCGGCGATCGGGATTACTTTTCCCGCTCCGTCCTCAAGATTGAGTTCCACCTGGGCGATTGGACGGACTCCGCTGATGACAAGAGATCCTCCGTAGATTTCCGCTTCCGTAAAGAGATAATCCGGCGTGACGGAAGCGTTTTCCCCCTGAGGCCCCTGCGGTCCGGGTTCTCCCTGAACACCCTGTTCTCCCTGGATCCCCTGATAGAGACGGACTCCGGAGGACCAGTCGCCAAGATCATTGGATTTTTTCTGATACCAGCACTGATAATGTCGTCCATCCGTCTCATCCATGAGGAGATCGGTGGCCAGAAAGATGAAATTGGCTTCGGCAGCATCGTAGAGATGACGTCGGGCAAGGATGTCGGTTTTATCGATCCAGAGTCCCTGACCAGCGGGTCCCTGTGGTCCGGGTTCCCCCTGTTTTCCCTCATCGCCTTTTGCTCCGGGAGCACCATCTTTTCCATCGGCTCCGGGAGCACCGTCTTTCCCGTCCTTGCCGGCGGGCCCCTGAAGGGTGGTGATATGGACGGGATTCGTCCATGCGCCGGAAAGATACCAGTAAAGATCGCCGGAATCGGAATCACAGAAACAGAATCCGTCTTCCGGATTTTCGGGCCGTTCGGCAAGAGGAGCGACCATTCCCGGCTCCACGACTCGGCCATCGACTCCGTAAGGGATCGGCTGCCAGGCGGAAGGTTCTCCGTTTTCGCCATGTCGAACTCTCTGGTATTTGTCAACATGAATCACAAATGTGGAGTGTGCTTCCTCCCCATCCACGGAATATTCATAGATCAGGGGTCTGCTGACGAGCGCTTCCAGTTCTGTTTTTTCAACGAGTCCGGAATCCGGCGCTTCCGGCGGTTCTCCGCCTTCGGGATCAACAACCGAGGATGCTGTGATGCCGATCCGGAGATAGATCTGCTTGACCCCGTCTGCATCATATCCCCAGAGTTCGAAATAAGCGGGAAGATTCTCTTTTCCATCAACGGCGGCGAGAAAGGTTGTTGTGTTTGCATCGAGCTGAACGCGGACGATTCCTTCGGCAAGGCTGCTTTTGTCAATCTTGTCATTGAGTGTGCGGCACATGACTTCCGTTGACGAGAGCAGATCGCTGTCAACTGCGGCGCGCCAGCTGGGGAGTCCGCTCAAATCCAGAGGAAGATTCTCTCCATCCACGAGATGGAGTTCCCAGACAGGCTGTTCCTTGTAACTGAGCAGAGGACGACCCGTGACTCGAGCTCCGGTTGCATCGACACGCATCTGGCGTGTCATGTCGTAATAAAGATCCATTTATTCACCATCCTTGTTTATAAAGTGAAAGGTTGTCGAAAAATCCGCACAGCAGAAGATTCCGCGTGCGGTGAATCCGAACGTTTCAGTTTTTCCCTTGACGGGAACGCGGGTGTGATCCGGCATTCCAGGAAGACTCCAGTCGGTGGAGAAATTCCCGCTGCTGTCTGCATACAGAACATTCAATCCGCGAAGGAGTCCTGTTCCGTAAGCGTCGAAATTCTCCGGATCGGCATCCGGTGAGTCCACGGACAGATACAAACGGACATCCGCTCCCGTGAGTTCTTCCGAAAGCAGAGCGGAAATGTTTCCGCATTGATAAACATCCGCGCAGTACGATCCCTCTTTCCATCCATGATCGGGTCCCCAGATCGTAGTTGTCGTGCGGGATATGGAGGCATTTTCCACTGGCCCCTGCGGCGATGCTCCGGACATAGCCGCCTCGATTGCCGCCTCCGGACTCATTGGTTCTCCGCTATGCTCGGATCCTGTCAGATAGAAGCATTGATAACTGATTTCCGCAAAACGGAGCAGATTGATCATCCGGTAGCGCTGAAGCGCCCATTCGAGAGGCCACTCCGGAAGCATCTGTTCCGAATTCGGATTCAGGAAAGTTTCCTCCAGAGCATCACACAGGGTTTCCATGGTCCAGAAAGGAATCTCGGTCAGAGTTTCAAAATCGACCTTGAGATGATTGATGTAGTGTCTTGCAACATCCTGCAGATAGCGGTCGAAAAGAATGGCCGCGTCCCGTCCGCTGCCGCACACGGCAAAGGGATCGGGGCGATACGGATTTTTCTGTTCCATCGCCTCGCCGGAGTCCGGATCGACCGGAGATGGCGTATAGACTTTTCTGCGTTCCCAGAGAGCTTCGCACAGACCGTTATAAGGTAGTCCCATCGGCAGAAACTCTATCTTGGGGAATCCGAACGTTTCCCAGTTTCCGTCATAATTCACCGGACCCACCTCCCGGAAACTTCGATATCGCCGTTTTCCCAGATTTGAGAGACTGTGAAGATGCCGTTTTCATCGCAGGAGAGTTCCGCGATCCGGAGAATCCAGCGTTTGGGATCGGAGTCTTCCGGCAGGGATTCCTCGAAATAGAGATCGATGGAATAAGAGCCTTCGCCATCGCCGGATTCATTGTCTTCGTAGAGAACCTCGGCGTAGACGCTTCCGCTTTTCGCCTCCCAGGATCGTACTTCGAGTGCCTGCAGAAGAGAGCCCACCCGGATGTAGCCCGCATAAGGAGCGTTTTCATCCTGACCGTTGCGGCAACGGACGAGCTGTTTTTCTTCCTTCTGGATGAGTTCGACGGTAAAGGGCCCGTCGTATTCCTCCGATCCGGAAACGGTTCCGGATCCGCTTCCGGCATCTGTGACGGAAAAGATTGTTCCGGAAGAATATCTTGCAATGGCAATTCCGTTCCCCGCCACTGGTGCAAGACGGTTGATTTCCCGGATCAGCTCGTTGATTTTCCGTTTGACTTCCAACGGCTGAATCGTTGTGAGCATTTCCATGATATTGTTCCTCCTTCCGGATTATTCGCTGTACAGGTCTGTATCCCATCCGCCGGGACCGGAGAGCGTGTAGGAGAAGCTGGCGAGCCAGTATTTCCCGGTATATTGAACGCTGGCGTTGTCGCATTTCCAGGTTCTTCCGCCGCTGGCATCGACCCCGCTTGTGAAGGGGGTGACGATCATGTTCATCCGCTTGCCGACCATATCGACTGCGGCTTTAAAACTTTGATAGCGGGCGGATTCTGTCATTGTGAAGGTCGGGTAGTCGATGGTTTCGATCCCCGGTTTGACGGGTTCTTTGAGAACATGCCATCGGAGTTTACCTGTGGCGGGCGCTTCGCTGATGTTCTTGCACCACTGGTATTTCTGGGAAAGATCCGAGGAAAGAACTATCGTTTTGGCGCTTGCCCACCAGGAAGGCAGATCATTCACATTGGGTGCCGCCATCAGATAGTGGTTCCAGCAGGCCCGGTAATTGACACATTTTTCGATGGGCAGAGAGAGAATCGAACCGCTGAGGGTGGCACTGCGTTTTCCGTAGGCGGTATCGGGCGGTTCGATACCGCTTCCATCGGAATTCGCCTGATATCTCAGTTCGAGTTCATGAAAGCCATCGACCGGTTTCATCGCGTTGGAAACCAGAATGCCGAAGTCGGAAAACTCTCCGATGGGATGTTCTGACTGCAGATTGGCAATCTCGTCCCGTCCTCCATAATAGACGATGCTGTAAACACTGCCGTTCTGCGATCGTTCCAGCATCGGATAGCCGAATTTGATCTGAATCATAGCTTATTTTCCTTTCAGTTGTTCATATAAAAGTCTTTGATCTGGGTCAGAATCTGGTTGGTTTCTTTTTGGGTTGCGAGAAGTTTCTGATTGATTCCGTTCGGATCCGGTTTTGCTGCTCCGCCAAGGAATCCGCCGCGGGCGGTGAGTTCGTTGCTTTTGATTTCCATGCCGGCAAGATCAAGTGGATTCCGGGAATCCAGACGATGGGAGAGATTGACATATTTTTCAATTCTCTGTCGTTCTTTGTCAGAGAGTTTGTCCCCTTTGATTCTTTCAGCTTCTTCCAAAGCATTGTTCAGTTCGGACTCTTTTGACATGCCCACGGAGCGGAATGCTTTGTCCCGCAATTCGTTTTTCTGATTTTTTCCCAGAGACTCCAGGGCAACTTCTCCATCGCGTTTTTTTCTATGTTTCTGAAGAGTCTCAAGTTCCTGTTTTTGTTTGAGGAGTTGTTTCACTTCCTCTTCGGTCAGTTGAACTCCCTGTGCCTTTGCGTCGTGGATCAGTTTTAATTTTTGAGCTTCTTCATCCAGTCCGCTTGCAATGAGCTTTTGATACTGGTATTCGAATCTGCTTTCCTCCAGGTATTCCTTTTTACGTTGTTCAAGACGGTTGATCTGCTCATTTCTTTTCTGTTCCAGACGTTCGATTTCCTTTTGTGCGTCATATTCTTTTTTCTGGGATTCTATGTATTCATTTTCCAGCGAGAGCAGTTTTTCTTTGAGTTCTACTTGTTTTATAGAATCCTCTTCATTTAGAATCATACTGTGGAGTGCTTTGCCTCTGCTATAAAGATCTTCCTGACGTAGCTTTTCCTTTTTGACGCTTTCTTTTTTTTCGTTGATTTTTTCCGAATCAGAAAGCGCCAGATAGCTATCGGCGCTTTCTCTTTCATTTAGAGCACGAATATGTTCTTTGTTGAGAGCTTCCCGTTTCTGCAATTCCTGATTACGCCGAGCGATCCATTCTTGATCCGGATTGCTTTTCTGAAGTCTGGAAAGTTCCCGTCGTTTTTCTCCCAGTTTTTCCAGAATGCTTTCTCGCTTATCGGATGCTTTATTTACATGTTCCTCTCCGAAAAATTGGACCTGTGTGAACGGAATTCCAATTCCAGCATTGTCAATAATATCTTGCTGTGCCGCCGCATTGGCCTCCAGCTGTTTGATTTGAGCCAGCAGTTCTTTTTCTTTTGCTTGTTTATGTTGATGTATGATCTTAACGGCTGCGGAATCGAATCCTGACAGTTTGCCGCTTGTTTCGTCGATGGTTATGCCAAGTTTACCGTATGCGTCTTCCAGTTTGGCAATCTGTTTTAATGTATCAATTTTTTGTTCACAGGAAAACTGTTCCATGTTTTTCAGATTGCTAAGCGCATCTAGGACACCTTCATAATGTTGGCGCTGTTTTTCTGCAGCCGAAGAGACGTCTTCCATGCTTTTTAGAGTTCGTTCCCCTGCTTCGGCAAAGCCTAAATAGGGGGCTAGTTTTTTTTCATCTATATCTTTAAAGGTTTTTATAGTTCCATCGACTCCGACGACTAATACGTTCCCTAATGAGATCCCTGCAATTGTGTTTTTCTGAATTTCATCTTTATTCTTATTTTCCATGTGCAAGTATTCCTTTTCGTTTGTTTTTTGGTATCTAATCCTGTTAAGCTGCTTAAGTTTGACTTGTTTGCTTGTTTATGTTATATTCCAGAGAATTTCATCATGGGGGATCGTTTATGGAAGACCAGAAAAAAATAGATAAGCTTTCTAAAAAATATCCTGTTTGAATTGCTGTATCTTAGGTGTTATTTTTCTGGGGATCATAATGTTATTACGGGGAACTTCCAGCAGTATGTCTTCTGGCTGGTATTCCAACATCATGTTGCTTTGTTTTTTTGTGATAGTACCTGCTGGTTTTGTTATCTCTTTTGTCTGGACGAAACGTCTGAACTGTATGATTTGGGAGAATAAGTGTAAAAATTAGCAAATTCCTATCGGGGAAAACAAAGAGAATATTGTTTCTACGGGAAAATCCTGAATTTTTCCGAGAAAATCTGACAGAACCGTGTCAACATTCATGGCCCCGGAAGTTCGGAAACGCATTTCTCTGGTTGAGGTCTCTTGTCCGAACTGTCATGAGGTCTTTCTTGTGAAAGAAGATCTTTTTCAGCAAATAGTGAGTTGTCTGAAGTGGGGGACAAAGTTTCAAATCATTCCCTCGACGAAAGTCTGTTCTATAGCGCGGAAGTGATCAACGTACAGGCAATTAAGAACTTATCCCTAAATAAAAGATGAAATCCAAGAAAATTATGCTATATTT
>CAJKAR010000058.1 GCA_905197955.1 uncultured Lentisphaeria bacterium
CCGCCCGTGCCGACCAGTGCTACCGCAGTCTGACCCGACTGTTCGGACTGGACGGAAAACCGGCGGAACTCTGGAAAAGATAGTCCACGGCACTCTGCCCTGGTACGCCCTCTGTCGGAAGTGGTGCAAACGACAGAGTACCTCGCACCCCGGCGGCTTCGGTCGCCGGTTTTATCAACTGAAAGAAGGAGTCGTTACTATGGCGAAAGTCTTTTGTCCGAATTGTGCCTCGATTGCAAATCCGCTTCACCGGGCCTGCACGGTTGGAACCGCTACTGGAATTACCGCTGGAGGGGCCGTTGTGATTGTCGGCATGGTTCGCGGTGCTCGCGCGGGAAGCGCATTGGGAGTTGTCGGTACGACCATCGGAGCTGTCGCGGGAGGAATCCTGAATCTCCTCTGGGGTGTCACTTCCGGAGGTCTGCTCGGTGCTCAGGCTGGCAAGCTGATCGACGAAAACGTGATCGGATTGTACCACTGTCCCAAGTGTCATCTGCGGTTCAAGGCGTGAAAGAACATGCTGCCTCGGCAGGATTAAAATCCTGCCGAGGTAGTAAACTCCTAATTGTTTTTATTGTCATTTGTTTCTTGTTGCGGCTGCGCACTGAAATCTGTCAGAAATTGAACATGGGTGTTGCCGGAAGTTTTGCATATGCGTACGGGGATCTGATATTTTTCTCGCAAAAAATCTGCAGATTTTATATCATTTGCATCAACCGCTAAACAGAACAATTTCAGCGCATCAGAAGCGTTGAGCTGGAGACCATGATCAAGAAACAGTTTTAAATGATTGAGCCTATACTTCATATCCCAGTCAGTATAGCTGTATTGAGACACAAGCACCTCTAACATTTCTTCGTTACTGAACTTGAACTCTGTCAGTAGAAATTCAAGAACAGGTATAGATGATGCAAATCTAAAAGTCCTTTCTTCATAAGAATTTACTTTTGTCATACAGCTCTCATTCAAATAAAGAGCAACAATTTCAAGAATATTTCTGTGTAAGGAATCTCTTGAGTGAATGTCAGCTCCGTGTGTTACTGCCAAACGTATAAGTCCAATCAGTTGTGGGGCCGGACAGGGAACCCTCCTGACTAATGCAAACCAATAAGGTGCACCACCTATATCTGCTATATTAAGGTTCACTTTGTTGCTCAGGATGAGATAACGAATCATCCAGATATCATTTTGATTCACTGCAGTATCGAATTGCCACGAAGAAAGTTTTTCGCTTGATGTGCGGCCAGGCCAATTTTTGAGGGCACTCGATAATCTTCTATAATCTGATTTTAATATGCGTCTATGACTAAAATCTTTCATAATTGCTGTTTTTCCTTTTTTTGAAGTTATTTGCGACTCAAGACATAAACCTGACTGGGGCACTCGCTGTGAGTATCCCGGTTGACAGCGTTTTTTTGATTCATTCAGCAGCTTCCGTTCTGCGTTTCTCAAGGTACCGCGATCTGATCAGGACGTAGTTTCGACTTGGCAAACCATATCGGAGGCGGATAAGGAATCATTCCTGTGCGGTGGATGAGATAAAACCCATTGATACTGGTAATCACACTTCTCTGCATTCGATATGGGTCCTCACATTCTCGCCATGCGTCAAACCGCTGTTGAGCCAGCTTCTTCGGTTCGAGTCTGTACTTGAGTCTCGTTGTAAAACAATTCCTGTCTTCCGCTACGGGTAATCGCATGGGAACTCTCCTTAGTCATTTCTTTTTTACGAAGCTCAGGATTCGGATGGTTGCACCGGGGAACTTCGCTTTGAGCTGATTCCTTGCCATGGATTCAGTCAGGGCGTTGTTCAACGTAACGGTTCCGTTCGTCCAGGCAGACTTTCCACGCTTCATCTGGTAGCGGACAGTATGGACAACAGTCTTGCCATAGGAGGCAGACAGGATGCGAATCTGTCCGCTTGGATGTTTGGCAGCAAGCTGGCTGATCATCATAGATTCGGTGACCGCTCCCCTCAAAGAAGCGTTCGTTGTCGTCCATGAATTGTAACCGTCCATCTTCAGTTGATACTGCACTTTGACTGTGACATCCGCAGGAACGATTTCCTGCCCCGCCATCACCGGAAAGATGCTGCTCAGGAAGATTGCAATCGTCGTGATTGCCATGGTAACTCTCTTGCTCATATACCACCATGCTTCAGTTATGTTGTTTTGATCCAATGCGGTTCGTCCTTTCACCGAAACTCAATTTACTTCTACTGAGTTCATCGCCTGATGAACGTCCGTAATTTATCCAGTGTTTCAGTTTTCAGTTGGTGCTTGATAAACGTATATCCCCAGCTAGACACAGGTGGTGATATCTGCATCTTATCTGTAGATGTACGATAGAATATGACATCCACTGTGTTTGGATGTTCTACAACTTCAACCTGATGCCCGTTTTCCGGATCATGGAGTGTATCCAGGTCCTTGTTCTCGAGAAAACTTGCCTCGAATATAGCGTACTTGGGCTTGTACCGGATGTCGTTGATGATTCCCTGCACAATCCAACAAATTACGCTGAATACCAACTTGATCTTGCCAAACATAATAACCTCTCTCTACATAACGCAGCAATTCTCTCGGCTTATGAGGGGGTATTTATCTTTAAGTGTGTCAATTCATTTTCGAATTCCTTGAGACATTTGTTCCAATAAGTATCGGTTGTGATGATGTTCTCTTTCACTATGCCGGCAGTATTAAAGGCGGTCCACATTCCAACCGTTTGGATGGTAATTGAACAGGCTGTGCCACATCAGTTATAGATTCGGCAATTTAGGTTGCTTGTTTGTCGGACTTGAAACTGCCTCAAAAGCAAATACCCTTAATTGCCGATACAATAAGATATATATCCCGGCACCTTGTGAACATCGTCATTGTTGTCCTCGTAGAACTTGTTTGATTCTGTCGTCTGTCCTGTTCGGCATCCTCCTCTATTCAAATCGAATGATTATAGTTTTCCATCAGTTCGCAAATATCAAACCGCTTCAGTTCACGCGCATAGTCCAGGGCGGTACGTCCGGAGTTGTCTTTGATGCGCCAGTCGGCACCGCAATCCAGTAATTCTCTGATCGTTTTTGCCCCCATGCCTCTTATTACTGCATAATGTAATGCAGTCTTGCCCTCGTTGTTTTGTCTTTGATAATATTGCGGAGAAAACTCGTTATCCAGAAATACATATTCCAATGTAGTAAATTTATAGATGAGAGGAGTATTCCCATCTTTATCCACTGTTTCCATGGTGTCTCCAAGTTCTCTAAAAACCTGATGATAGAACAACGGAGTTCTTCCTGCTTCATTTCTGGTATTGGGATCAAGAGAATAGTTCTTGATCAGATAAAGCATGATATCTTTCTCATCAACTTTACGGCTATGGTTGTCTGCCAACCACCAGCGCAATAACTTTTCCGCATACTTACTTGGATCAGCACCATGCTGGATTAGAAGCTTGAAATCAGAGAACGAGAGACTGTAATTCATGAGTACCGTTGTAGCGTCATTTGCCACGACTGTCACATCGGCTCCAGCCTTTAAAAGCAGATCAATATGTTTCGTCGCATAAAAGAGAACGTTTTTACCGGAATAGTCAAGTTGGTTGACATTGATTCCCTGTTCGATCAAATACTGAAGCAGTTGTTTGTCCGGTTCATAGTCTTTGTACAGATAGAACAGGGCATTGTGTCCTTCATTATCGACGGCGTTGACATTTGCGCCACTGGTTACAAGATATTTTGCCGCCTCCAGACTGCCACGCTCTACCGCTCGCATCAACGGAGATCTTCCTGCCTCATCTGTCTGATTCACATTAAAGTGGTATTGTTCTACAAGAGCTTTGATAATGGCAAGCGAGTTTGAAAGAGTAGTTTGCCATAACAAGACATTTCGCCGTTGCTGATCCTCTGCGTATACATCCGCACCATGTTTCATCAGAAAACTGAATATTTCCGGACTGGTAGCAAGCATCAGTGGAGTTATACCGGAACGAGTTTGGGAATTAACATCAGCTCCATGTGCAAGCAAAAATTTTATCATATCCACGCTATTGAAAAAATAGACCGCACGATGAATCTGCATCAATCCTTTTTTGTCAACATAGTTTACGGATACATGATATTTCTCCATCAGGAATTTTATAGCCTTTACATCATACGCACTGAGAAATAAATTTTTCACCACATCGGGGGAAATCTGCAACCCATTTTGGATTAGGAGCTTTAGAGTTTTTAGTGAGACTGCTTCCTGCATCTCTTCATCACTGAACTTGAACTCTGTCAGAAAGAATTTCAGTAACGGCATCGAATCGGCAACATCACTCAATATAGAGTTCCCGTCATCATTCTTTACATGAATATCCGCTCCGCGAGCAACCATCAACCGAATAAGTTCTTTCCGTTGTGACAATGAAAACTCATCAAAGTCGGAAATAAAAATATGCAATAATGATTTCCTGGACATGAAGCTGCAAAGCCTCACATTCGGGTCAACTTTCCCTGTTCGGATGAGATAACGAATCTTCCGAAGGTCGCGGGATTTCATTGCCCTCTCCAGTTGCTGATAAGGCTCATGCCTATGCTCTTTGTAGAACTGTTTGTCTTCTTCTGTCGCCATACCGTTTCCTCCTCAAAATTTTTTATATACAGGCTTCTTGATTCAACTCTAAGTTCAATACGAATCGCTGTTGTTGCAGAGAAATATCGGCGATGTTGACAATTAACGAGAATCCCAGCTTCTTCCGCCAGAACGTTTGTAAATCAAAGGAAAGGCGAGACAGGGATTCACGGGTCAACGTTCCGGCACATTGCTGTTCAAGAACAGAGGTTATGTCTTTATGAATCCAGGAGGCAATCTTGTTGCTTCCGATAATAAAGCAATCAGGCAGCCATTTTTGAACAAATCCCAGCTGACAAATATCAATATGAAGTGACGCGACTGAGGCTTTTGACAGACTGATCTGGACTATTGCGGATACGGCTGGCTTAGATTCTCGCAGAATGACATCAAATGCAATACGGGCTTCTTCAGTAATGCGGATATTATCTAATTTCTCCAGAACATTCAGCCCGGGAAACTCCTTACCGATCTTCACCAGTTGTTTTAAATCATTTGCGTCTGCTTCAACACGTATCATTTTAAGCCGATGGAGATTTCTGCGCCACTGCCGCAGAGTTTGCAGTTCAGATCGCCTTTGAGTTTATCATATTCAACTTCTGTTTTCAGAAGCAGTTCCGTATCTCCAAGCATAAATTGCTTTTCCCCGAAACGGATCAGATACTTGTTGCCGGTATGCTGTACCATCCGCGGACAATATGCCGTCAGCAGTTTCTCAATATCCACCGTGTCCATTTGTATTTTGATCATAGACAGTAACCTTCCTTCTTAATCCTGTATAGATCCGGATATCAATATTTCAATCTGTTAGAATTTTATATTGCTCCGTCCTTATGCAGGGGGCTTTTTGCATATTCAGCAAATAACAATTTTGGGATTCTTGCGCAAATAGTCCATAAATTCCATAGTATTTTTATATGGAACCTCAACACAGAACAATGCACAGGCATCATCCAAAGCTGAATTGAGCGTTTCAAAATCCTTCGCCTTGAAACTGTCATTCAGGGTCTGCCGAATTTTTTCCATGGCAATCCGCTGCTGTTTCAGTTTTTCAGAAACAATAATATCAAACTGTTGAGAGGCTACCTGAAGTTTCTGCTTGCGGAGAGCAAAAATTTCCTCAATCCGCTGCCGTCGTAATTCCCGTTTGAGATTGAAAAGATCAATTCTGTCATAGATTCCCATGACCAAAGACCCGATAACAGCAGAACAAACAGCCGCAATAATTTCTGAAAAAGGATCTGGAATACCAAACGATTCCAATAAACTATCTATGACAAATTGCCCTAAAATACCAGAAGTAAAACCAACAATAATTTTTAGAATAGCATCTCCCTTTTCTGCAGCACTTCCCTTGCCCAATAAAACCTTAACAGAATCGACTAAGACGGAAATGCCACTCAAGGCTAAATCGAAGAACTTCCCAAAAAAATTCTGAATAATTTTGCAAGCATTTACAAAAAAAGTTATGATCATCTTGGATAGATCGCCGAACAAACTGATTAGAATATCACCTAATTTTATTACAGTATAACACAAGGCTCTCCAGATTCGTTTGACGAATGCTTCAAAAAAATTGCAACCTTCGAAGCCGTGGGAGATTCCATTTTTTATGGAATCGCGTATTTCAAAGCCAATTGGCCCAATCGAAATTTCGATAAATTTTCCGATCTGTTCGAGCAAAACCGTTTTTGATCCCTCTTTCAGAAACATCTTCTGCAACGCCTTCGTTGCTTTTTCATGATTTTCCCGAAGCTGTTGTTTTTCTTCTTCGGAGAGATGATATTTCTCCAACGCTTTTTTTTCTTCTTCCGTTAAGTTCTCCTGATTGGCCATTTTTCTGGCATCTCTACGCCGATTCGCACTCAAATTCAGTTGAGCAAGTTCTTCCTTTAATTTTGTTTGTTCAGCCGGAGAAGCCGTTTCCATTTTTTTATAAATTTCAGAAGCACGTTCTACTTTTTCGCACGTTTCAATAAACTGCAAATTGGTCTGCCCGCCCCCCTTGCTGGCATTTTTATTTCCGGGTAATACCTGGAAATTTTCATTGCTGTTTACAATCTGTTGAAGAACGGTTCGTCCATGTTCATCTTTTTTATCAAGATCAACATAACGTTCAATGAAAAACTTTTCGTTATTGTGGATTGTTTGCAGCGGAATAATATGGTCTGCCTCTGCACGTCTTGAACGATCCGGTTCCTCTTCTTTGTGAATACTCAAAGGCGTTCCATCGACGGCTCGAATCTTTCCATCCGGAGATTTGGCCGCTTCTTCTTCCAGGAATCTCTCATTATATTGGATTGTTTTCCCGTTTTGATCTTTGTGATCCCGGTTGGTTTTATCGCGGTAGTCTTTGCCTTTGTCATAATGATTCGTATCAAGCTGAGGCGTAAATTCCCCCTCATCATTTTTTTCTCCGGGCTGACGATTCATATTGCGCCGCAGATAATCTTGCTGTAAATTGCTTAATGCGGTTAACGGCATAGCAGGAATTTCATCATAAGTGAAGGTAAATGCCCGTTTTGCATATTGAGAAAAATCGGTACACTTTCCTTTTACGATTTTGCGATAGGTCGGCTCATGAACTTTTCGTAAGAGACAAAGTCCCACAGAATTGACAACAGACTGCCAGACAGAGTCGAATAACGTATTGGCAAGTCCTCCTTGATTTTCAAACTCTTTAACAGCCTTTTCCAGAACCTCAAAGGCATTGCTTTTATCATAGTATTCGCAGTTAGCCAAGTATTCTGGAAGTGCCAAGGGCGAAATATGTTTAAGGTCTTCTTGGATTTGTTCCGGGGTTTTATAGCTCTGTTCCATAAAAGCATCCTTTCTGTTAAGCAGCAAGTTCTTTTTGTAGCGGTATAACGAAACGTTCACGGTATTTTTCCACGCGTTTCCGATCAATTTCAACAACCTCGACTTTAGAGTCGTTGAAATATATCCGTTTGCTGAGATCACAAAGCAGACGTGATAATTTGTCACAAGCCTGAAGGCATTGGATGTGTCTATTCGGCAGAAACGCAGGATTCAATTTCTCATCGGAATTGGCAAAGAAAAACATGTTTTGCATATATCCCGATTCACGTAGCAGATCAACTGAATAACCAAGCTCTCTAATCATAGAGTTATAAAAATCAATGAAGAAGACAAAGTTTTCTTCTACAAATTCCAGAGACTTTACAACTTTCAGATGCCGCCTAATTTCCTCTTCTGCTCGATCACACTCGTCATGAAAAGTTTTGTCGGCTTCTTTTATTTTATTTTCAGCGTCTTCGATTTGTTTTACTGTCCAAATGCCTACAGAAATAACACCTTTGAAGCGATTCCTCCCCGGCTTCTTTTCAAAATCTACTTTTGAAAAGAATTCCTTTTTTGAAAAGAATTCCTTCTGTTCTTTTAATTTCTCAAAGGGAAAACTCTTGGGATTAAAACATTCAACAATATTGTAGCGGCGAATTTTCCAGTCGGCAAATACAGAAGATAGCTGTTCAAACTCCTGAAAAAGACTTTTAGCCTGAACCCTTGAAGAATTTATGTTTGCAAGTTGCTTTTGAATGACAGCTGTCTGCTGTTTGAACAGGGTGTCCAGCTCCTGTTGCTTCTGTTCCTGTTCTTTCTTCAATTTTTCAAAACGGGCTCTTGCAAGTTTGAAAATTTTTTCTCCAGTAATTCCCTCACTCGCATTCTTAGCGGCAGTCCACGCTTCATTCCAATGATCGAGATATTCTTGCCATGCCTTTTTCCGCGCCAACCTCGCATCACTTTCACCATCCACATCTCCTGCTAAATGACTAACCGATTCAGTCATGATGTTTGCTACTTGTTCAAATCCTTGGCCAATTGTTTTTCCTGGAATTTCCATAACTTTAACAATTGTTTCAGCGACACCCCGAACAACCTGTTTTCCCCGTTCATTCCCAAGGCTAACAACTGTAGCTAGACCGTCTACTACGATGTTTGCTTCTGTCCCAGCAAGTTCTGCACCCTTTTCTGCTCCTTCTCTTATGGCATGGGCTGTGTTCCGTAAAACTTTTCCGCCAAGATTAGCAGCAGATTGCATTATTTCTTTAAAATCCCGCATCTTACTTATTCTCCTTGACCTGTCCCAAGTTATTGTATGAGAATTCTTTAATCAATTTCCCATCTTCAAATATTTTGCCAGATTTCGGCGCCCCGTTCTTTGTAAAAGTCAATTCAGATTTGATTTGTCCGTTTTTAGTTACGGTACAAATCACTTCATCTCCGACATATTCAAAAGAAGATTCTTCTTCCAGCTTAGCAGAAGAAACCCGTTCAATCTTTCCGGGGGAGAAATACTTCTTTTCTCCATCATACTCCAAACACCACTCCCCATGCTCACTCAACAGTTTAGCTTCATGAATAAACATTTGCTGTTTTAGCATCAAGCAAAATTCTTCAGCAGCAGATCTTTGCTGTGATATGAAATCTTCTTGTTCTTTCTTTAATGCATTTATGATGCCCCGCTGTTGATTCTCAAATTCCTCTTGTTTCTTTTCTTTTTCCAAGAGATTTGCGACCAACTCAGCCATTTTTTTCTTTTGAACTATGAGTAATAACAGAATGCCGATACAAATGATTCCTTCCGCAATTACTGCATATACCATGATATTCATCTTTTATACTCCCTTATGAGCCAATTTTAAAACACTTGGCTTTTTGTTAATAAATCTTTTTGTTCTGCGTGAACCCCCATTTTGATACAGCGAATACGATTTTTTTAGGGGGAGAAAAACGTAAAAATCAATTCTCTATATGACTTTTTCACTCCTCCTTTACTTTACATTCTTTTATTTTTGAATTAACGCTTCTTAAAAATATGGAGAGGCTCTTTCAAGCCGCTGACTCCGATTATGTTACAAAAAAGGACGCACCCTGCTGCACTCTGCCCATGGTACGCCAATACCAGATAACGAATGCAAACAGAATACGTCCAAAGGATGTATTCCGTCAGCATCTACGTTATCTGCTTTGATTTGGCGTTTTAGGGCAGACGATTGCTGAAAATACGTTTTACACGAACTCTTGTAAATTGCTCAGTCGGCAATGCTCCTTTCATTTGTCCAGTGATACAATCACAGAAAAAATATAGTGCATTGTTTCCGACTTTGCAAATCGTATTTTCATCGATTCCATAAGAAATCGACCGGAATACATCATTCTGTTTTTCTATCGTTTCCAGTATTGGCGTATCATGGACGGAATACCCGTCCGCGATATGCGGACTTACCTCCTTAACTTTCCTGTTTACATATCCTTACTTTAGCATGACACCTATGTCATGGAATGTCATACCAAATTACTTTTTCCGATTTTTCCATTTGCATTCCAACTCGTCCAACTGCTCGCAAAGCAGGTCGTATTGCCGCAGAGCACAGTCCATCATTTCCATGGAGCCTCCCGCAAATTCAGAAGGCCGCTTCCGGTCTTCTTCAAGTCTTTTGTCCCATTCATCCTGCCACTTCATGTAGTCGGCTTCCATTCGGCTGAAACCGGCGCTGTTTTCGACTTCGATCTGTCGCCACGCCAGCTCCATCTCCGCCAGTCGCCGGAGGAACGAGGAACACATATTCAAATTCCATTGAGAGAAATTTGCATTGCCATACAGTTCCCGTTCACATTCCTTCCTGGCTGTAAGCAAGGCGGATTCGACGGATTCATTTCGTGGAAGAGCGTGGCCGATGCTTATTCCGGTCAGGAGGAAAATGACCGGAACAAGCACCATACACACGATTTTACCATATTCAATGCGTTTTTTATTTTTCCAGATGCCCAGAGACATACTACTCTTTCCGTATTTTTATTTGTTCAATTCGCTGATCCATGAACTCAAACTCTGAACGCGAAGGTTGTATTCTTGCGCCTCTTCTTCGGTTTCGCGACATTTGCGCTCCATAAACGCAATCTGATCCGGACGCAGTTTCGACTTCTTGACAATCAGAGCCGGATGATCATACGCGGTGCTACACCATCGTCCCGAATGAAACCTCACATAGTAATACCCCTTGCCGCCATTGCCGTAACAGGCGCGATCGAACCAGACAAAAATATCTCCGGCAGGCACCGGCGGCATCGCGTTGCGATCACGCCTCTCCTTTCGGAATTCTGCGATGGCCTCCTGGAATTTTGCGAGAATATCCATCTCTTTGCATTCGCGTCTTTCCTTTCGGAATTCTGCGATGGCCTCCTGTTCCCGTTTGATCAGTTCATCGACCTGTTTCCGGGCAACCGCCGCCGGAGTCATCTGAGCCTGAAGTGTTTCCGGTACAAGCATTACTGTACACATTGCAATTATTCCTTTTTGTATTTTCCAACTTCTGCAATTTCTAGGTGCAGAAGTCGGATATGCAGTTTTCGTTAAAGAACTGTTACTTTCTCAAAAGAAATTGTTAATATTGAACCAGAATTCTTCCTGGAATTTGATCTGTCTGCTGTTGTGCCACGCTTCATGCCGAATCCTGCCTTCCGGATCGTTCTTGTATCCGTCATGCGCCTCCCAGTCCGCTTTGAGTTCCTCCCAGTCCTGTTCACGGAAGGCGGTCACATCAACAAGAATGTAATCATAATATCCCGCACGACCCACCTCAAGAGACTGCCGGACCTTCCCATGCCGGATTCCGCAATAGCGTTCCCCCTCGGGACGTGCAAATGTCAGTTCCTCCCAGATGCGTTTCTGGATAAAGACGTTTTCAATGGACACGCCGCGGAAGCGATGATCGGGGTTAATTTCCGGATCGAATTCCAAGACAACTGTTGCATTCTCGATTTCATATCCCCAGCCGCCTTTGATCAGCAGTTCATTGGCGGTGTTCGGAAAATGTTCCCGCAAAATCTGACGGGGCGGCGGATAGTTCGCCGGAAGACGGAATGGATTTGAATTCATCGTGCATCCTCCCCGGCTTTCTTCCAGTCTTTTTTCCTGGCTTCACGTTCACCGGCAAGGAACTCCTGCCGAAGTTCGTCCTCGTTCATCGTCATATCGGATTCAAAATAGGCTTTCGCCGCCTTGCCGACTCCATAGGTGACCGCCGCCGCAATCGGAACTTTCAGGATCGGCAGGAAACTGGCTCCGACCTTTCCCGCAATGGAACCACCGGCGCAGCCGAGCAGCATGGTGATGACCGTATTGTCCGCCGCAATGCCGTAGATCTCCGCGAGTTTGTAGAGCATATACACCTCGTTGGCAATCAGCGGTGCGACATCGGCAAGCGGCAGGGGAACGAGCGCAATCGCCGCAGCACGTCCCGCCGCCCAGTTGATGTAACTGTCCGCTTCTCCGCTGACGCTCTCCGTCCAGGCGCGGCGCATGTTGGAATAGTAATTGTCCCAGCGGTTGCGGAAGGCTTCCTGTTCCTCCGAGGCGCGCCCCATCGCCGCCGCGCTCATCGTTTCGGTTCTGGCAATCAACTGTTTCAGGCCGGTCCGGTTTTCGGAAGAGACCATCACGATTCGGTCGCGGTCGATCAGATCGAGCAGAGTGTTCATCACGGATTCCACCTGTTCCTTCCGCATGAGTTCGCACTTCGTCACGACCAGAATCACTTTGTCGCTGAATGTTTTGATGAGTTTTGCGTCCGTATCCTGAATCCGTGCTCCGGAGCCGTCGATGCAGTACCAGATGTTGTGAATGAGTTTATCCTGATCGCTGGCATCAAGCCGCTGCAGGAGTTCATCCAGAATGAAATCGGCATATTCGTCCACTGTCTGCCTGCCGGGATTCATCCCCTCGGAATCGATGAAATTGGCTGCTTCGGTTTCATAGACCTGAAAGCCGACAGTGATCGGTTTTCCGTCGCCGATGGCGCTGTCCGGCACTACACCGCGATGAGTGACCGCCTGAATCAGCGACGTTTTCCCGACGCCGGTTTTCCCGCAGACAAGGATATTCGGTTTCATTTTCATTCCTTTTTTGTATGTTCTGTGAAATTGTTTGAAGAGTTCAAGATCCAAGCCGAGCGACGGCAGCGGAGTCCCCTTGATTTTCGCCAGCACATGAGCTTCAAAACTGTTCCGGAGATACGTCCCGAGCGACTCCATCAGCGTTTCGGCGGAAGCGGAATCAATGGCCTCGGAAGATTCCCGCCACGGAAACAGTTCCGGCACTGCCGCTGCTGCGGATTTTACAAAAGTCGCGGCATCCGTATGAACCTGCCGGTCCCGCAAACCGTAGAGCGACGCGAGTTTCGCCGCCATCGCAATGCCGACCGGCAACAACAGACAGTTTTCCGACAGAGCAATCGGAACCTCTGCAACTTTTCCGGCCTCGGAAACCGCATTCCGGACAATCGCGCGGGCGGTGTCGGATTTTTCCGCAATCCGAAGCGCTCTCGCCTCCCGGTCAATCTGCTGTGCCGCCAGAAAAGCATCGCGGTAGGCGTCGGGAAGGATCCGGCGACTCAACGCCACCAGTTCCCCGCAGCCGATCGCTCCGCCTTCCGCATCGGAAACTTCCACGATATGCTCTTTGGGGATGCCCGCATCGGTAAGCGTCTTGCGGATTGCTTCTGCCTGTTCCGCTTTTGTGATGTCTTTTTTGCTGAGCAGAACAATCACATTGTCGGGAGAGAAGATCTCTTTCAGGAGAGCCAGATCGCAATCCGTCACCCGCGCACCGTTGCCCTGAATCAGATACCAGACCAGATGAATGTGATCTTCCACTTTGGGCTCGTTCTGACGTTCCGCAATGAACTCCTTCATCTTTTCCCGGAAATCTTTTTCCCGGTCCCCGAGTTCGAGCCCGCGGGAATCCCACAGCCGGATGTCCTCGTTTTCGTAACAGTCGAATTCGATCCGGCACGGACGGGAGTTGCCGATCCCCTCGATTGGAACCAGCTCACTGCCGAGAATTGTCCGGATCAGTGAGGTTTTGCCGCTGCCGGTATAACCGGCGACCAGGATGTTCGGACGCTTGCAAACCTGTTCCGCTTCGCTGAAGTTCCGCTCAAACTCCGTTTTGAAATTGATGTTTTCCATAATCTTTCTCCATGAGTTTCCGGCTTCCGCCGATTTTTCATTTACCTTGCAACCGTTCTCTGCCAGCAGACGGTTGACGATCCGTTCCAATTCTTCACACTGAGCGTTACGCCGTTCCAGATTTTCAATGAAACCGCCATTGCCCGGAGGGAACACTTCAATCCGCCCGGAGTACACCCGCCGCAATTCCGTTACGACTTCCGCCAGCAATTCCCGGTGCTGACGATCCAGCTCCCTGAGTTCAGGCTTTTGTGTTTCGGACAACGCTTCCGTTGACATCATGTCAAGCAGCAGTTCCGAGATACGGATGAAAATCCGGTCTGCCTCCTCCAGTCGCCTGTGCAGTTCGAACAGCATGGCTTGATATAATTCCGAAATCCGCTTGTTCATATTGCCTGAAATCTCCTTTTTGCCATTTATTATACCACACCACCCATGCCATGAAGTGTCATAGTAGCTGCATTTCTGCCATTTTTTCAATAAAAAACAGTGAGTGTCTGATCACAGTTGTGGAAACCGCGCAGCATGCATATCGCTTTCTCCGGGGAATGGGCTGAAAATCTCTCCGTCAACGCATCTGTAGCCACCGATACCGCCCTATCTGTATTTTTTTCTTTTGAAAAAATTTCTTTTTCGTCTGGAAAAAGAATCAAAATCGCAATATTGAACAGAGACCCCTATAATTGGCAAGTCGATGGACCGCATATCATCAACTTGTGATTTGTTCGATTCGTTAATATCAAACAATACTTCAATGTCGCCAAACAGGACTATGTCCGAGTTTTCCAATATATGTTCCCCGGTTGTCATGACATTGTTGACTCGGGTTCCATTGAGACTGTTATTATCCCGCAGCACATAGACAGTTTTTCCGTCAACCTCGCGGCGAAAAATATCCGCATGGTGATCGCTCACGCTCGAATCATCAATGCAAATGTCATTGTCCTTATGGCTTCCGATACTCATTTCAGCCTTGCTGATTTCAAATGTTCTACCCCGCAGATTTTCTGACAGAACCGCGATTTTAGGATATTTTTCCATATTTACCTCCTGCCTATTTGTTTTTTGCTATACATGATTCGGATATCCGAATATCTTGCTGAGAGAGCCGGTTGTTCATATTTCCGAAAATATCATTCCTTCTGCTGTTTATTATTATACAGCAGCACCTATGCCACGAAATGTCATAGCAGTGTTTCTCCATCAAAAATTTATCCGATAACTCATTCAAAGCACACCGCATTTTCCATTGCCAACATTCGTTTTGCCGACGTTCCATATCCACTGTTACAATACTGCACATAATACACTTCCTGCTGTCCGGGGATTCCATGTAATTCCGTATCCATGCTGCCCAATGCCATAGACCCTATATCCCGTTATGTTTTCAATAAAAAACTGTGATTTCCGTATTCCAGCGGAGCTCCTCCAATCGCAACATGCGTTCCGCTTCTTCCGGGGAGTGGGCTATAACTATTCCGTCACCGCAGGTGCCTCCAAACCACCGGGAGTAATAAACGGTAATACCCCATTTATAGATTTTTGTCGATTGTTCTACAGGTAACACTTCTTTTTTCTCTTGTTCCAGTTCCTGCTGTTTTTCCTGAACGGATTTCAATTGTTCCGGTGTCAAATACGATTTTTTCCAGCCGGTTCCACTGAGATAACTGCGTTTTTCTCTCGCTATTCTGATGACAATATCGAAAAAGTCATTTATTTCATTTATCATGCAAATCATATCCCAACTTTCCGACTTGTGAAAGCAGTCGAATGCGGCCTGCATTTCCTTCCGTTCTTCTTCTTCTTCTTCTGCTGCTGTCCATATCTTCTTTTCTTTAAGCCATTCCTCCCAATCAACCTTTGATAACATGATTACCTCCCTGCCTTTTTGTTTTTTTTATGTGACATTCATTTTTCCGATCAACAGTATACTTATACCACGGCAGCTATGACACGGGATGTCATACCAATTCATCCGGATGAAGAAAAACAATTTTTTATTTTGACATATCCCATTGCATTTGTGCATATAAAACGATATATTGCATGACAACAGAAATGTCTTACCTCTACAGAAAGGATTGCAGTCATGAGTGTCCAGGCTCGTCAAGCGTTGCGTCTGATGAAGTTCGTTGCCGAGATGAAAAAGAACAGTTATCCCAATGCGAGCAGTTTCGCCAAACTGTTACGCGAAATGGATGTCAATGAGAATATGGACTGTGCGTGCAGTTCTCGAACCGTGTTGCGGGATATCGAAATTCTCCAGAAGGAATATCATGCCCCCATTGCCTATGATGCGGTCCGTCGCGGCTATTATCTTAAAAACCGTGATTGGGAGTTCTCTGTTCCAATCATGGGGGATGAGCTCCTGAGCATGACGCTGCTGGGAACCCGACTGGCTTCCGATCTTCTGCCTGAACCGATCAAAACCGATGTTACTACGGCGGTCGAAAAAGCCTTGACTGGTAACAGTTCGGAATTCTTTGATGAAGCTATGATTGAATCACTGCTATGTGCGACCGGCATAAAGGCCGCCGTTGATCCAGCGATCTTCAAGACTATTTTTGAAGGCTGGCGGTGTCATCAGGTATTGGCGCTGACCTACAGGAAACCGAACGGCGAAGAGCAGGAGCGTAAATTCGAGCCGCACATCATCGCGTTTCATCACGGAATCTGGTATATCAAGGGATACGAGTATGGGATGAAGAAGGCCAAGACCTATGCGATTCAGAGGATAACCTCGGTCGCATTCGGTGTTGATACGTTTGAAACGGATAAGAAACTGCTGGACAGAACGAAACGCAATGGTTTGTTTGAATACCAGCCAATCGAAGGTATCCGTCTTCACTGTGATGCCTCTATTGCGTTTTACCTTTATGAGCACCAGAAAGTGAAGAAGTTCAAGATAGAGCGTCAAGACGATGGTTCGCTTATTATCACGTTGAAACCGGCTTTCGAACACGAGGTGATCCGCTGGATACTGGGTGAAGCCGGGCGCATTGAAGTCCTCTATCCTCCGGAGCTGCGTCAGAAAGTTGCGGAGGCTGGGCGGAAAATCTGCGAACGAAACTCCTGATGTCTGACGCAGCTCAAACTACGGGAAGGCGACAGGTCGTTATTTGTGCCGCAATGACAAAGTTGAAGCTCTTAAAACCGAGATGACCCAAACTAGAATTTAGACACCATTTTCTACTGAAAAAATAGAGTTCCGGCTTCATCGATAATGGGTTTTGTTCCCTCTGGAGACACGTATGTCTCCAGAGGGAACAAAACCCATTGGATATTCACAATGATTGGCCGACTGAGGAAGTTGCGAAGTGGTGAACCGTGCGAAAGCGTGTCCACTTTCGCACGGTTGTCGGGGAATCAGTTCTTCAGCAAGAATGCCTGGGGTCGACGTTCACTCAGCACCGCATTCTGCCAGAGATCCCGAAGAGCGAAGTACAGCTTATTCTGGTCTTCCTCGCTCAGGGATTCCGATTGGAGCGGAACCGTATCAATGTAAAATACGCAGTAAAATTGTTCCTTTTCTGCATCCCTCGTCACATCGGTCATGATTCGTTTGCAATAGGCTTTCCCGCTTGTCGCAATCGTTTCCGGAACGCAGGCTGCGAAATCCATGAAAACGCCGATCTGTTCGTTAGTGGAAAGTAGCAGCCGATCTGGAAATGTGACGCCAAGACGCAGCTGGTTGGGGGATGGTGATTGCTTCACTGCCGAGGAGACGTGAGAGATCAATCCGGGAATCGTGTAGGTGTTTTCGGCCATGATGTCCTTCCTTTCTGGGCTTTCCGCCCGTAACAATTTATTCGCCTCAGACCATCCGGGGCACATTATGTTCACCATACAAAAAGTATAAAAATACTTGTCCGAAAGCGGGTCCCCCGTAGATCAGGATGCCTTTCTGAGGCCAGAGAAACAGTCCATTCCCCTGTTGTAGCAGGAACAATATCGCTTCGTTTATGAAACTATAACGACGGGTCATCAAACTTGTGGTGACGGTATGGAAGCTCAAGCAACTCGACCAGCTTCCGGAATTGGTCACTGGTATGTAACCGTCCCCGCAATTTCGGGAGGATATTGAGTCTGCGCCAGTCTTCATCGCTGAATTGATCGAGGCAGGGACAGGCCGTCAGCAGCTCTACGGAACTGAAAAGAATGCTCCACCACATCGGTTTCGTGAATTGCTCTTGGAAAGGACAGAGATTCCAAAGCCTCGGGCTGTGTTTTACGACCCAGAACCAGTCGCCCACTGTGAAGTCATGTGTGTCGATGTCTGCGCTGAAATAACTGTCACTCGCCAGTAACCCGCTCCGTACAGCAGGGTGATCCGGGATTTCGCAATAGTGAAGTAAAGTCGGCTGATGCAGTAACAGACGTTGCCATTTAGCAGGGGTGAAATCTTTCCAGCATGTACACCGCCATGCAAGCGATGCCTGCTTTTCAAGAACGGTGGTCCATTCGTTTGGGGTGAACTCGGAGAAGGGGCAGAGCTCCTGAAGCTCCGGGTGTCGGGAAATGATGCGTGCCCACTGCTTCGGTGAGAGCGGAGCGGAGATGTGTTCAGTGTCCGGAGTGAATGCTGCACAGTTCCATTCCAGGTCAAGGAATACGTTCAGTTCTTGTTCGGTCATGGTGATTTCCTTTCATTGATTTTTTGAATACGGGACGAAAATAGTTCTCGCTGATGTTTGGGGGAGGCATCTTTCTGGTTGACCTTGGCGAGGTAGCTGCAACGTCGGAAACACTGGTCGTATTTGCGTTCATATTCGGGATCATCCTTTCGGAGCATGACGCCGTTTTCCTGCGGTTGACCTTGCCGATTCCTCATACAATCGTCAATCAGTCCGTAGCTGGTTGCCCGTCCTGTATTATCAC
>CAJKAR010000059.1 GCA_905197955.1 uncultured Lentisphaeria bacterium
CCGCAACGGTTATAATTTATCGAAAACTTGCTGTTATTTAGGGATAGGTTCTTAGCTATATTACGAAATGAAAGGAATTCTTATGCTGAAATTTGATAAGAACTGCTGTCGTCATGAAGCGGATGTCTTCAAGGCGCTTGGACATCCGACGCGACTCTGGATCGTAAAACAGCTTGCGGATGGACAGGAACACTGCGTCTGCGAATTCGTCGAAGCGGTTGGTATCCGGTTTGCTACCATGAGTCAGCATCTGGCCATTCTGAAAAATGCCGGAATCGTCGTGGATGACAAGCGGGGAAAACAGGTCTTTTACCGGCTTTCCTGTCCGTGCATTCTGCCGGTTCTTCAGTGTCTGGGGGAGAAGCTGGGAAAGTGATTTTTTTTAACTTAATATTTCGTCTTTTAACTAAATAAATAAGGAAGTTGCAGCATGTGGAAAACTCAATGGAAATGGCTGATTGCTCTTGCAGGAGGATTTCTTTTCTGTTACTATTTACCGGTGGGGACGGAGCGATTCAACCATGCGGTGATTGAATCGCTGGAACTGGTGAAATGGTATGCAAGGGAACATGTTCTGCTGTGTCTGGTTCCGGCGTTTTTCATTGCGGGAGCCATTGGCGTGTTTGTGAGCCGGGGGGCGGTTATGCGGTATCTGGGGCCGAAGGCGGAAAAGTGGATTGCTTATCTGGTGGCTTCGGTTTCCGGTTCCATTCTGGCGGTCTGTTCGTGTACGATTCTCCCGTTGTTTGCTGGAATTTATAAAATGGGAGCGGGACTGGGACCGGCATCGGCGTTCCTCTATTCCGGACCGGCCATCAACATCATGGCGATTGTGCTGACTGCACGGGTGCTGGGGATGGAAATCGGAATTGCAAGGGCTGTCGGAGCGATCGGTCTTTCGATCGTGATCGGCATTTGCATGCATCTGATCTTCCGCAGGGAAGAACAGGAAAAAGCGCGCATGGCTGCGGAACTTGTGGAGATGGAATCCGGACGTCCGCTTTGGCAGAATGTCCTGTATATCGGCAGCATGATTGCGATCCTGGTGTTTGCAAACCTGGGAAAATCCGAGGATTCCGGAGCGTTGTGGAATGCTCTTTGGAGTGTCAAATGGTATATGACTTCTCTTGCCGCTCTCGTGCTTGGATTTATGCTGATCCGGTATTACGGGATGATCTGGTGGAAACTGCTTTGTGTTGCCGTTCCGGTGATTGCTCTGGCTATTCTGTTTCCTGAAATACCGTTACTGGCATTTACGGCGGGTTTTCTCGGAATCGGTTTCGTTACGAGTACGGAGAGAGAGGGGGAGCTCAGAAGCTGGTTCGAAAGCAGCTGGGATTTTGCAAAGAAGATCATGCCGCTCCTGCTGTTCGGTGTATTGATTGCCGGACTTCTGCTGGGGCGCGTCGGTCAGGAAGGGCTGATCCCATCCGAATATGTGGGAAAGCTGGTCGGCGGGAATTCCCTCCTTTCCAACTTTTTTGCGGCATTTGCCGGGGCGTTCATGTATTTTGCAACATTGACAGAGGTTCCGATTCTGGAAGGTCTGATCGGAGCAGGCATGGGGAAGGGGCCTGCTCTGGCTCTGCTGCTGGCAGGACCGGCGCTTTCGTTGCCGAATATGCTGGTCATCAACAGCGTGATGGGGTGCCGGAAAACGGTTGTATTTGTTTCTCTGGTGATCCTGTTTTCCACGCTTCTCGGGTATCTCTACGGAAACTGGTGAAAATTGCGGACGATGAGGAAAAGGATGTGACAAAATAAAATGAATACCTTACTGGATACCCTGGATTATTTCGGATTTATTTTCCTGGAGCTGGTGGTGCTTTTTCTCTCGATCAGCACCGCGATTTCTCTGATTCTTCAATATGTTCCCCGGGAGAAATTCGGCAGATATCTTTCCGGTCGGAGCGGATACCTGATGGCCGCACTGCTGGGAAGCATTACTCCGTTCTGCGCCTGCTCGACCATTCCGCTGACTCTGGGATTGCTGAATGCCGGAGTCTCCATCGGTCCCATTCTGACATTTGTGCTGGTCTCTCCACTGCTTAATCCGATCATCGTCGGGATGGTCTGGACATTGATGGGGTGGAAAGCGTGTCTGATTTATTTTTCCGCCTGCTTCTTTTCGGCAATGGCGGGCGGATGGATAATGAAAGTATTTCATGCGGAACGATATGTGCGTAAATTTGCGGAATCCGGAACGGGCTGCTGTTCTGGCAGAGAAAGTTCGGAATCGGCGACTTCCGTCACGTTTCAAGAGAAATGGAAGAAAGCGTTTTTCGATGCTTACGAAGATTTGCAGAGTGTCCTGATCTATCTGATTGTCGGAACCGCAATCGGAGCGACCATCTACGGATACATTCCTCAGGAGTGGATCGTCTCTCTGGCCGGTCCGGAGAACCTGTTTGCAATTCCTGTTGCCGCGCTGGTCGGGGTGCCGCTGTACATCCGGGCGGAAAGTGCAATTCCGATCGGGCTGGCGCTGGTGCAGAAGGGGATGAGTCTTGGTGCAGTAATCGCTCTGATTATCGGCGGAGCTGGCATGGCGATTCCGGAAATGTCGATGCTGCTAAGCATCTTCAAAGCACGAATTGTCGCGGCGATTGTCGCCTTGATTTTTGCTACCGCCGTGATCGGCGGATATCTGTTTGAGTTTCTTTTACGCTGATTCGATTCACATAAATTTAAGGAGCAAGAAAAAATGATGAAAATTCAGATTCTCGGTTCAGGCTGCGACAAGTGCAGAAAACTTGCCGCCAATGCGAAACTTGCGGCGGAACAACTCAATCTCTCCTGCGAGATTGAAAAGGTGGAAGACATCAATCAGATCACTGCTTTCGGCGTAATGATGACTCCGGCACTGGTCGTGAATGGAAAAGTCGTCAGTTCCGGCAAGGTGCTGACATCCGATGAAATTGCAGCCGTTCTGTCTGCACCCGTATGTGACTGCAACGGTCAATGCGCTTCTGCCGAAGCGAAAAAAACGGAATCCCCCGTCCTCTGCTGTTGCGGAAAACCGGCGGAATCCCCCGTCCCCTGCTGTTGCGGTTCGCATTCAGAAAAGCAGTCCGCTTCCTGCTGCTGCGGAGACGGCAAAAAAAGGATTATGACCATTCTCCTGCTTCTTTTTGTCGTGGCAAGCATTATTTTTATGGTCATCAGGAAGATTGCGGATCACGTTTCATCCAAATCTTCATCCGTTGGCATAGAACAGGTCAATCCTGCCGATCGAAAATGAAAAGATTATGGGGCGTCATTGCCCCTGTCTGCTTTTATTGAAACAGATGCGGAGAGTATCAGGAATTTTTCTATGGTAAAAATATTATTTCTCTGTACCGGCAACAGCTGCCGCAGTCAGATGGCGGAAGGGTGGGCGCATGCCTTGAAAAGCAATGAGGTGGAAGCGTATTCCGCCGGAATCGAAAAACACGGCTTGAATCCTTATGCTGTAAAGGTGATGGCCGAGGCCGGAGTGGATATTTCCTCTCAGAAATCAAAATTGATCTCGGAGCTGCCGACTTTGGAGTTCGATTATGTGATAACCGTTTGCGACAATGCGTATGAAAGTTGTCCTCTCTTTCCCTGCGGAACGCGCATTGTTCATGTCGGATTTGATGATCCGCCCCGACTTGCCGAAGCATGTCAATCGGAAGAGGAAAAACTGGCTTGTTTCCGGATGGTCCGGGATAAAATTCGGAGATTCGTTGAGAAATTGCCGCAGCAGCTTGCTTCTTTTCGGGAACTTTGATTACCGTTTCCGGAGCTGTTGTAATAAAACGGGATCTGGAACAGAATGATTTCATTCTCTTCAAAATCCCGTTTTTTGTTTTTGCCGATTCTGGTGAACTCCGAATCCGGTTGAAGACGTACAGTAATATCAAGCTTTGGGTGAACGGAACAAAAGTAGTGCATTCCCATGAGCATACGTTCAGTCAGGATCCTGCGTCCCCGATTCTGCCTCCGACCCGTCTGCAAACTTTGGAATGCTCCGTTTTTCTGCGGAAAGGCAGCAATCGCATTTTAATCAAAAATGACGTTGATTACGGTGACATGATGTTTGAATTTGTCATCGACCGCATCGGACAATAACAGCTGTTCAGGGGGGCTGCAGCTTGTTCGGATTGATCCGTCAGGAAATTCGGTGCACGAGTTCTTCGTTTACCAGTTCCACTTCCAGTTTTTCCAGATGCGGATGCGGTTCGTTCGGATGCTCCACACGGTGAATCAGTGAACAGCTGGTACTGTGTATCCGCTTTCAGCAGGGAACTGTTCTACGGTAAGGAATGGGGACAAACGCTGAATTTCAGGAATATTACCGAATCCTGCAATAGGAATTTTCCTCCGAGATCAATTCCGAATTCCCGTCCTGTGCGCATCATCCATAGTGCTGTGGGATCGCTCCAGCAGGCCATTGCGGCAAAATCGGGATACTGTTTCAAGATTTTCCGGCGAAGGGGCCTAGCTGAATGGAGAGTTTCCGAATCTCCGTGAAAAAGGCGGTTGTCGATATCAGTACGCCTCCGGTTCTCATTGTTTCAACGAATGCGGTTCTACGGGGTGCTTCGATCCGGTTGTCTACCAGAACGAACGGGCGACGATATTTCTGTGACCGGCGTTCAACAGGGCTTCCGCGACGCATCATCCTCCGTCATAGGCATTACAGCGCACCTGATACAGTTCTTCATGCTCATAATGAAAGGTATCAATGTTAGTTATCGGAATCGAGGTGTGCAGCCTGTCGATCGAAGTTGTCAGATTACCGGAAAAACGTGCGTTTTCCTGCCTCTGGAGAAGTTCGGTTACATTGTTTTCCATGGAAACGGAACCACCATGTAATTGTAAAGTTCCGCCGCCCGGACCGCTCTCGAAAGGATTTTCATGTAGAACGGACAGGTCAGATGCGCAAAAATAATAGCAATGTATCCCTGCGGATACGGCCTCTGTACGCGGATATAAGTTTCGTTTCTGCGTGCTCCCGGACGGAGAAGATATCCCTCGTTGACCAGAATGTTCAGCGCCTTGTTGACCGTGATCGTGGTGGCATGATAGAGCTCCGAAGGTTCGATTTCCGAAGGAATTCTTTTTCCCGCCTCATATCTGCCGGAACGAATCGCACCCGCAGGACATTGGCCATCTTCGATTTTTTATACATATTCCGAGCTTTCATTCTTTTTCCTGAAATATATTTCCGCAGAAAATGAATTCAAGAGCCGGAGTTTTAAAAAGCCTTCTGTTCGTTCAAAATCCTATTAATTCCCTGGAACAATCGCACAAAGGGGGAGAGCCGCTTCATTCCCTGATTTTTCATTTATTATAAAATACAAAGCTGCATTTTATTCAGAAAACTTTTTTGAGAAGTTGCCTCTGTTCTATGCAGGAAATCCAAACGCGTTTTTTTTTATTGACCAGCAAAGATTTCCTGTCCGTCCTGGTGCGATTGAATGTCTGATTTTTCGGAAACTCCGTAGATGGAAAATGCAGACCATAACTCAGAAACAAAAAAACTGGCATTGGGTGGATTCGTTTTTCTTCCGTCAGGGCTTTCTGTCTTTTTCCGTTTTTAGTTGAAGTAGTTCAAAAGCAAGCACGTTGTTCCAGCAGGTGCTGCGTGCCAGCGACAATCCCTGGTTCGGTTTCGGCACATTTCCATGATCCATTACCGTAAAGTTGAAGCCGAGAAGCTGATTTTCCCGGAGTCGTTTTTTCATAGGAATCTCCAACTCGACAAGATATCCCTCATTTGTCCGGCGGGAGACTGCCTTGATTTTTTCAAAATCAAAGAAGGATACCGCGCTTTTCGCCGGCAAACCGTTCCGCTCAAACGACGGCTTTTCCGGAAAGGCCGGATTGACGGAAATCCGGATCGCATCCTCCGGATAAAGCGGAGAGAAGGGATCTTTTCCCGGAGAAAAGTCCAGATACACCTCCACGCCGTCGCCGAGAGATACTTCCTCTCCCTTTTTCGCAGGAACGTAAGTGGAATCTATGACCTCCGCCGCCAGCTGAATCCGGTCCGGAAGCCAGGATGCGTAAAGTTTTACGGAGAGCGGAGAGGTTTGTCCCCGTCCGGTCCGAATGAATTCCCTGTTCCAGAGTGTGCTGTATTCCTCCTTGCCGATCACACCGTCTGCAACCGCCGGCTTGCGGGCGGAATCGAGACGGAACAGCTTTTTGTTCAATGCCGCATGCTGACGGCTGTTGTTTCCATAAAAATCCGCTTCGATGGAGAGAGTTCCTGTGGCGGATTCTTTCAACGGAAAGCGGAGATGTTTCTTTTCGCCGGGAGAAAGGTTTTTCAGGGATCCCGTCCGCTTGTCGGAAAGAGTGATTTTAAGCTTTTCGATTTTTTCGGTCCCGGTATTCTGTGCGGTTGCTTCCAGGAGAAGCTTTCCTCTGCTATCCGCGACTACGGAAAGCGCACTGCGGAAACTCTCCAGAACAGATTTGGATTTTTTCAGTTCTTCCCGGAACTGTTCCGGAGAGAGCGCTGATTTCAGATAGATTGGTGCAGCGCCAAGAGGATACTCTCCGTTTTTCCCCTGGAGAGGATTCCCGGTGAAGTCCAGAACTTCCGTGATGGCGGCACTCTTCGGGAAACGGATCTTTCCCTGAGGTTTATTTTCCAGAATCGGTTCCCAGCATGCGGCAATGGCTTTGCCGTCGAAATCGCGGAAGACATAAAGATGAGTCGTTCCGCCAAGAGGAACTCTTCCGAGAAAACGGCTTCCGTCAAACAGACGGTAGAAGGTGGAGAGCGGAGCCACTCCTGCACGCGGCGTTCCGTCGATATTCATAAGATCCAGCGTATGATAGCTGATCCCGGCCGCAAACAGAAACATGAAGTGAAAGTGCCGTTCGACACCCATTGCCATCCGGAGAATGTTCCAGCGGATCATCCGGGCTGCTGCAACTTGTTCGGTATACCACGGTAATCGGGTTTCCGCGGGAGAGTTCATCCATTCCGCGACCGTGTTGAAAATCGCTCCGCTTTCGGTATCCCAGATTCGGTTGTTGCGATATTCTCTTTTGAATTTTTCAATCTGAAGACGGCGCATTTCGGCAAAGCTCATATTCTGATTGGTCAGAAGTAGTTCGACACTGTCGCGCATGATGGACGAAAGACTGTGTGCATGACCGGGGGAATAACAGTGGATCCCCATGATGTCATTATACTTGTTCAGTCCGAGTTTCAAGGCGCGGGTGATCCATGTGTTGTCTTTTCCTGAGAGCAGAGGAAGAACCATGGCAGGATATCCCGGACCTTGAACGAGCACTTCCGGAGCTTCTTTTTTAAAGGTCTGATAGACCGCCTCGGCAATCTTGAGGTACTCTTCGGGAGGATAGCCATTGGTTTCGTTCATCAGATTGATGCTGTCGAGTTTTCCGCGATAGCGACGGGCAAAATCGGCGGTAAACTTGGCAACATCCTCCGCTCTGGCCGTATAATGGAATCCGCCCTGGAGCACTTCTTTGACGGTGACTCCGGAATTGCTCCACGGCTGAGCGTCGTGGCTGAGAAACTCTGCCAGAATCCCGAATCGGTGCCGTTTCAGGGCTATCAGATATTCATCCCACTTCCATTCATACGTCCCCCGGACCGGCTCCGTATTGCGCCAGTTGCCGATTCCCATGATGCGGATCCACTTGTAGCCGATCAGACGGATCGCATCGAGCGTCTCATCCAGAGAGGCTCCCATCAGGGCAAGATCGGCGGCGGTGCTGCCTCTCCGTCCGCTGTTGTCGATGCCGCCGAGGATCCCGCACCAGGATTTTTCATAAGGCAGTTCCCGGGGGGATGCGAGAACCGCATAGGTCGTGATGTTTTTCGCTCTCTCTTTCCGTGAGGAATCGAGCAATCGGATTTCCGCTCGGAAATAGCCGGTGCGTCCGGTCGGAACCTCTCTGCTCCAGCGGAGCGCCCGGCCCGCTTTCAGTGAAATAGGACAACTCTCCTGTAAAAGAATCTTTCCGAACAGATCGCTGATCCGGAGTTCCGCGGATCCTTTCAGGTCTTTTTCGTAAGAGACTGCCGCAATTTGAGCTGTATGCTTTTCGTTCAGAGGGAAAAGTTTGTACGGCTCGGGGAAAAAAATGCCCGCCTCGTATTCGGCGGCGGGACGGAAGGGGGTGGTGTGACTGCCCGCTTCCAGCATGATGGCGTCAAGCCAGATGGTCGATCCGTCCAGAGGAGAGGTAATGCGAATCTCATTCCAGCCGGGCCGAATATACCAGCGGTTCGGTTTGACTGGACGGCTGGTGAATCGCTGCCATTGTTCTGTCAGTTTGAAACTCCCGATCCCCTTGTAGGGAAACGCCGCGGAAATGATGGTCGGACGATCCGCTTTTGCCATGAAGGAGAAAACATACTCCTTCTGATTGTCGAGCCTCAGGGGGAGGGAGGTGATTGCCACTTTTTTTTTCAGAGAGGCTGGCATGGCGGATTTCTGAATCTTCAGGGAGGAGCTCCCGTGGCCCGATGTCGAAGTATCGAGTGACAAGGCGCGGGTCTGGGAAAGCGAGTGCCTCGGGTCTTCAAAAAATGTGATCTTCCAGCCGTAGGGACCTGTCTCAAACGAATCGTTCCAGATGCGCGGACGTGTCATATTCACGGATCGCTCTTGAGCGGAGATGACTTCGAAAGAGGCGTCATCGCCCCAGACGACAACTCCGGCATCTTTCTCCTGCGTTTCAAACGAAAGATAGAGCTGCAGCGTATGGACGGATTCTCCTTTCGATGGAATCACACCTTCCACATCGAGCCGTGTCCATGCCGAACCGATTGCAAGTTTTCGGATGCGGCGTATTTTATTTCCCGGAACAGTTCCTGTTACAAACAGTGAGGCAAATACCGGTTTCGAGGCCTTCAGGTAAATTCCGGTTTTGAAGGTATCTCCGCTTCTTGCTAAAAAGCGACCGCCCACCAGCTGGCAACGTCCGGTGAAATGAACTTCCATTGCCTGTTTCCCTGTTCTTGCATGATCGCCCTGGGAGACGCTGATTTTGAAATTCCGGCTCTGACCGGTTCTCCGGAATTCCACGGGAACCATACCCGGAGAAGATTGTTCGAATCCGGGGTCCAGAATGGAGTTTTTCCGGAAATCATCCGGAGAGGTTTCCCGCAGATAAATGCGTCCGACATCCCATTCCCCATTCCCTAGAAATGCGATGAACGGTGTCACGGTCTGATTCGTTCCGCTGTTGAAAAAGATCGTTCCGCGAGTCCACTTCCGGGACCCTCCGAAACTTCTCGTTTCCTTTCCGTTCCAGATGTTTGATTCCCCTTCCGCCAGAAAGCCGGCAAAGAGATTGTATGCATAGATTTTATCCTGGCCATACTCGCCCCGGGTCCGAAACAGAAAAGACATCGTATACCATGTATTCTTTTTCACTGCAACGGTTTGCTTCAGTACGGCGCCATCCTTTCCCGCAAGATAATACAGGGGATCGGCAAGGCCTTCAAATGACTCGATCGATTTGCGTTCGACATGGCGGGTGCAGTTCCAGATTTCTTTCGGGGAGTTTAATTCGAAGTCCTTGAGGAGATTTCCCGGTTCATTGAACGCGAAAAGAAGCGTCGGAGGAAGTGTGCTGAGTGCTAGCAGAATACGTGATAGCAGATTCATCGGTGAATTCCTTTTTTATTCTGTCTTTGGTTATTTTGTGAATTTATTCCAGTTGAACGGAAACGAGCGGAAGAGCTGGTTGTAGCCGATTCCTGTATTGGGATTGAGTCTGGATTCGTAGGAACTTCGAGTCCAGCTTCGGACGGAACCGTCGGCCATGCCCATGTTTCCGCTTCCGCTGTGACAGAAAGCGAAGGCTCCGTAATAGGAGGCATTCACGGCTCCGGCGGCACAGTTGTTCCAACTTGTGACGGAGGCCTGCGGGATTGTCAGATGCTGCTCGCCGAATGCGCCGGAGCTGATCTTTCCGGAGCAGGCAATGTATCCAAGTTCCGATGCCGTTTTCAGTTTCGACAGGTGATAGGCACTGCTGATACCTGTCCCCGTATCGTTTTTCAGTCCTGTCTCATAACAGAACGCATCGGCAAATTCCGTTCCGGCGTTGGCGTAAAACATTCCATATCCTCTCTGCGCGGCATAGGAATAGTTGTTGGGCAGGGTGGGGCAGTTGACCAGTCGGAGATAATTCTGACTGACTTTGTAAAGGCCGAAACTGAACGGGGTGTAAGAGAAATTTCCTGCATATCCGCCATAGAGAATGGCATCTGTCCAGGCGAAAAACTTTCCGCCGTTCAGGATATAATTGTCGCCGGAGAAGAGCGGGGGACAGCCGTATCCCTGATAATCATCCATATAGGTCATCAGGGCGACCAGAAGCTGCCGCTGATTCCCCGTACAGGTTGCTTTCTGCGCAGCCGATTTCGCCTTGTGCAGTGCCGGAAGCAGAAGACTTGTCAGAATGGCGATGATCGCAATCGTGACCAGCAGTTCCACCAGAGTGAACCTCCGCCAATGGAATTTTGCCGTTATGCCGCTGAAAAAGAACCTGATCATGTTGGAATAACATCCTTTCTCTTGAATTGAGCGTTAGATTTTTCATTCAGGATTTTTGCATGCAGAAATCCTTTGATCTTCTTTCCGAAAAGTTTCTTTAGGAGAAGTTCTCCGTATTCCAGAACTCTCTGCGGAAGAGCGAAGTGCAATGAAGTTCCTCTCCGGAAATTCGGCAGAAGGGTTGAGAGGTTCCGGAAGCGGCTGATTTTCATGAGGAGCCTGACCCCTTGCAAGCAGAAAGTGCAGATAACCTGCGGCGAAAACGATCTCTTTTTCCAGCGGGAAATTCCGCAGTTGAGGAACGGTGCGGCGGATTTTCACAGTCGGCCCGGTAAGCTCCATCATGAGGGGGCCCTCGTAGCCGGTTTCGAGAATTGCCGGGAGGAGCGATTCCCAGTCGATCCAGCCGAAGCCGGGGGCCTGATGATCATCATTCATGCCGAAGTTGTCTTGAAGATGCGTCGTGAAAAGTTTTCTGCCGATGCGGTGCACCAGATTCGGAAGAGTCTGCTTTTCACTGCCGGAAAGAAGCCGGTTCACTCCTTCTTTCCGTCCTCCGGTCTGTCCGAGCAGACAGTGTCCCGTATCAAGATTGATTCCGACATCTTCCCGGTTCAACGCCTCAACGACCTGAAGAACCAGCTCCGCATCGGGAAGAATAGTTCCATTTTCATCCGGATAGAGGCAGGTCTCGACTGCCAGACGCACTCCGTTCGTATGGGTCAGATCCGCCACTTTCCCGATCACATCCAGATCCCGTTCGAAATCCACATACGGACACAGGTTCGGAAGGTGACAGACCATCACGCGGCACCCCAGTGCGGCGCAGACTTCCGCCTCATGCTTCTGAATCGCAAGATATTCTTCCAGACGATCGCCGACATTCAAATGTTCGGAGTGAATGCTCCATGTTTCGAATCCCAGTCCGCGTGCAAGTTTTCCGATTTCCACCGCTTCTTCCGGCGAAATCTCCGTGACATGTGAGAACTCCAGCGCTCCGATCAGCTCCCGATAGCGTGCATACCTGTTCAATAAATTCCGGTAAGCGTCACAAGTGTAGAATCCGTAGACTCCATCCGAAACCGCATCTACCAGATTGCATCCGATTGTTCTTTTCATAACCGTCAAACACCTTCTTTTCCAGTTTTTTGCTGTTATTTATATACTACAAAACTATTTTTATGACAAGAGGTGTTGGAAAAATAGTTGAAATTATTCAAAGTCTTATTATATTTTTATAAAGACTTTTTTGGAGAAGAAAAATGAAAGCAGGGAAACAGATCACGCAACGGGAAAAACTCTGCGAATCGCTGATCCGCCGGATTCAGAACGAGGAGTGGGCGCATGGGACACGCCTGCCGTCTTTTGATGCCTTGAGACGGGAATATAAGGTTTCTCTGATTACGGTTATCGGCGCGGTCCGTCTGGCGGAGGAGAGGGGATTTGTGGAGACACGTCAGGGAAGCGGAACTTATGTGACATGGCGCAGGGAAGATGTCTTTTTCCCGTATGTGAAACGGAACGACCGGAAAATCGAAGTAACTCATGCTCTGCTGGAACCTTCACCGCTTTCCCGCTTTATCATGCGACAGCTTGCGGAATGCTTCATGAAGGTCTATACCGATGTGAATATCCGTCTGGTGGAGATCAAAGCTTCGCGGCATCAGAGCGATCCCTATCTTCAGCGGATTACGAATGGCGAGGTGCCGTGCTGCGGCGAATTTTTCTGGCACTCCGTTTATGCGAAACTGGATGCATTGATTCCTCTGGATGAACTGCCGGGATTTACTTCTTTGCAGGAGGAGCTTCTGCCGCAGGCGTTCTACCGAACCAGCGGAGGATCGGGAGAAGTACGCTGTCATGCAATTTACCAGAGTTTCGGGCTTCCGAGCCATGTGCTTGTGAATCGGAACTGGCTGAATGCACTGCATGTTTCGCTGCCGGAAACGGTCTTCAACTGGACGCAGATTGCTAGGATGCTTCGTCATGCCGGCGGGAAAAAAATGCCGGCGGATCTTTACGCCGGGGCGCTTCAGATCCCGAACGCATGGCATGGGGTCAAGTGTTATCTGGAAATGATGGGGCAGAGCGTCTTCGGAAAGGAATACGATCCCCTTGCCGGAGATACAACGGAACAGATCCTGTGTTCGGAGAGTGCTCGGAATGCTCTGGAGAATCTTCAGGAGTTTCTGTCGCTGTGTCCGGGCGGAATCCTGCTGGGAAAGCCGGATGAGAATTTCGCAGTCGGACGGGTTGGAATTCTGCCGTTTGCCTCGTCATGGACACATCATATTCTTTCGACAATGAATGCTGAGTGGGAGAATCTTGCCGGGCTTTTTCCAGCGATTCTTCCGGAAAAAGCATACCGGCCGTTTTATTCCGGATTCAGCATCGGTATTTTCCGCGACGGCATCCGGAGTCGGGAACAGCTGCTGAGCGCATGGAGCTGGATGAAATTTCTTCTTTCCCGACAGGCTCAGGAGCTGGGATCTCAGACTATGACTCTGACGGTCCGTCAGGATGCGGCGCCTTATCTGGAGGAAGTCAATCCGGAGGTTTGCAAGCTGACGAAAAAAATTCTGAAGAACGCGGTTCCCCAGCCGGATTTTGTCGGGATGCGGCGTGTGTTTTCTGATCTGAGTCCGATTCTTCGCGCATTCCTGCGCAGAGAGTTCAATGCACAGCAATGTCTGGTAAAGCTCCGGAATGTTGTGTGTAATTCCCGCAGTTTCGGAGGTCGGTAAATTACAAGGGTATACTCCTGCGAGAAGAGGTGTGTTCCTGCTTGGAATTGAGAATGCAGAAAGTTCAGAACGGAGAACTCGGGAAATACTGAGTTGAAGAGAGACCGCTTGTGGCACTGTCTGTTTGAGGGAAATCCGGTGTTCTGAAATTGAATTCAGAAGTCGCCGGGGATAAGCGTGGTCTGCAAATGGAATATCAGATCATGGATTTCCTTCGTTTCATGTGTTGTCGTCATCGGGTTCGTGACAGCTGGTTCCGAATACAAAAAAACAGAGGAACTCTTCCGCTCTTGAAATTTCTTTTCAGCCGATGGAAAGGAAACGATACCTGTTTGCCCTTATGGGAAACTTATCCTGCGTATTTTTGAGAAATGTGATAAAAGTCAATATCACATCTTTATCCAAAAAATGTTTCGCATTCATTTTCTGGACAATGGCTGTTTTCCCGTAAGAAGTTTGAAGGTTTTCTGCTTGAGCGCGGGGCGTTTCCAGTGGTAAAGCTGTTTTTACCACTTTTCCTGTTCCATCCTATTGCTTTTTTTTTGAAATATATTATAATTTATGACAAAGAAGGAGAGTTGATTTGGGGTATAAAAATGCAAAGGAATTCATGAAGATCCGGGCGGAACTGTTTTGCCAGATGAGCAGTCAGAAATCGCCCCGGAAGACGTTGCCGTCTTTGCGGAAACTGGCGGAAGAGTTTTCCGTTTCCCATCCGACAGTCATGCGGGCGGTGCACTCCCTGATTGAAGATGGATTCCTTTCGGTGGAGAAAAAAGGAGGATATCGAAGCCTTCTGGATTCCGCCGATCAGGCAAAGATGCATATTTACGGATTGGTGAACGGAGTCGGCAATTATTCATTTGAATTCAAATCGCAATGGGAATTGAATATTCCGCTGGTCCGGAGTCTCTTTGCCCGCGGCAATCTGATTTGTACGAAGAATATCTTTCTGGATAAACCGGAAAATCTTCAGGCGGCCGTCTATGAAAACGGTCTTTCCGGAATTCTTCTTTCCGGCTCCAGCGTCAGAATAATGGAGGAGGCACGGAAATTAAAGGATCGGATGGATATTCCGATTGCCGCATTCTATTCCCCGGGACGGAGTATCTCCGTTGCCGCACCGGATCAGAACGCCTTTTTGCAGATTTTTGAGATGATGGCCGCTCAAAAACGCAGAAAAGTACTGCTGATTATCCGGGAATCCCTGCTTTTTTATGCCGAGATCCTCGCGGTTACGGAACGTGCCCGCTCCATGTTCGGTATGGAACTGACCATTCTTTCCGGGACGGAGAACGGGATCTCCTCTGCACTTCAGGGCCTGTATGGGAGCGGAATTCATTTTGATGGAGTCATCTTCTTCAGCACGCTTCAGAATATTTACCGGCAGATATGTGAATACGAGGATATGGATAAGTGCTGTCTGATGATCGATCAATTTGAACTCTTCCGTGATATGAACTATACGGGTTATCTTTACCGTTTTGATTTGGAATCCGCAGCGGAGAAACTCATAGAACATTTTCTGCAGCAGGGAACAGAAAATGAAAGAAAGATCTTCATTCCCATGCAGCTCTCTTTTGAACAATATAAAAACGGGGTTCGGCAGGCCATTTTTCAGAAAGGAGTGTGGATGTCATGAATAAGATGAGAATTTTTACATTGATAGAACTTTTAGTTGTGATTGCAACTATTTCAATTTTAGTCAGTATTCTGCTTCCTGCCCTGAACAAAGCGCGCGAAATGGCTTATCAGACATCCTGTTCATCCAGCATGAAACAGATCGCGTATGCAACGATCTGCTATTCGGCGGACAGCAACGGCTCTTCGGTTCCGGAAGCCGATGGCGGAAATGAAAATTTCTATCATGAAGGCAGCCGGTGGTTCAGCAACGCTCATTTTCTCTCCTATTTGAATGTTCGTCATCAGCCGCAATCATACCGGCACGACTTCTGGGATGCGAAGTTTATCTGTCCCAAAGCCAGACGGACTTCCGCCGATATGGCATCCCGGACAGATGGCGGCTATGAACTGAAAAGTTCCGCTCAGGGCTGGGCCGATGTTAAGTTCGCATACGGAAATCAGGCTTGGTTCACCACTTACATCGGGGAAGGGACTGATTATGGTTGGAATAAACCGCGCATCCTGCATTTTTCCAGAGTGAAGCGTCCATCCTCCAAAATCCACTATCTGGAGGTGGGGGCGGGAGGATCTTTCAATGGGGGAGTCTCTTCCAACTCCATTAAAAAGAATCCGGGAGAAGGGTGGCTGATCTATCGGAACAACCCGGTTTTGTCCTCTGATTTCTGGGGTAATCCGAATTATGTAGCCTATCGGCATGGTAGTGACCGAACCGTCAACAGTGTCTTCCTGGATGGTCATGTGGCCAGCCTGGAATTCCGAACGGTAATGAATTTCTTGGAAACTGACTGGAAACCGTATGAATGACGTTTTCCTGATGAATTTTTACAACATCAATCAGAAGAAAGGAATGAATAGATGAATCGTCTGCTTTTAGCCGGAGCCGGAATGCTGTTTTCCTGTTCCGCGGCCTTCGCAACTGTGCTGTACGATCTACCGTTGAAGAGTGACGGGGATTTGAAAAAAATGACGAAAGAAGAAAAGGCTCCGGCGGCCATTCGAATTACCGATCTGCCCGGAACTGGAAGCGTGCTGGAGATTTCCATTCCAAAGGAGTCGGAAATTTCGCGCTGCTCTGCGAATTTGCCTCTGAAGGGAAGCAACATCGCAGGAAAACGGATCGTAATCAGCGTGGATGCGAAAAATGATATGGTGATGCGTGAGAAAAAGTGGGGCGCCGGATGGATTTCCGTTCACGGATTTGTTCCTCCGGGAAAAAAAGTCCATCACTATCTTCAGGCGGTCGGAAAGGGAAAGACTCCGTGGAAAAAATACAGTTGCTATGGTAAAAGGAAACGTAAAAAGAAAGGAGGCTGACTCTCAA
>CAJKAR010000060.1 GCA_905197955.1 uncultured Lentisphaeria bacterium
ACCGCGACAAGGACACAGTCCTTGACCCGAGAAAAATGCTTGCGCATTTTTCCGTCCTTATTTTTTCAGGATAAAAAGAGATAGAGAAACACGAGGGGAGAAAAAGCGCTTTCGCAAGCGGTTGTCTCCTCTCGCATTTCTGATCAGCCAAGATTCTGAGACCGTGAAAGGGCTGCAACTTTTGCGGTCGGAAACATGAATGGCGAAGGTTTCCGAGGGAAACGCCTGTTAGCAACGGACCGGCTTTTCTTCGCCATTCATGTTTTATTTCTGCTTCAGATACTCATCCACAGTCTGAGCGACTTTTGCGCCCGACGCGATGGCGCGGACCACCAGAGAGGGACCGGATTTGACATCTCCTGCGGCAAAGACACCTTCTGCCTCAGTAGTTCCATCGCATCCGGCTCTGATCAGGTTCCGTTCCAGATTCAGTCCGAGCTGAGCTGGATACGGATCGTCCTTCGGAATTCCGGTGAATCCCATTGCGAGGAGAACGAGATCGGCTTCCAGTTCAAACGTGCTGCCTTTTTCCGTAAATTTGAGCGGTTTCCCCTGCGGCGAGATTTCCCATTCGATTTCTGTGCAGAGAATGCGTTTGACGGCGCCGTTTTCGCCTTCGAATGCTTTTGTCGAGATGTTCCAGCGGCGTTCGCACCCTTCCAGATGGCTGGATGATGTCCGGAGCATGTAGGGCCATGCGGGCCAGGGCGTATGTATGGAACGCTTTTCCGGCGGCTGGGGCATGATCTCAATCTGCGTGACTGATTTTGCTCCTTGCCGGATGGATGTTCCTACACAGTCGGAGCCTGTGTCGCCGCCACCGATGACAACGACCTTTTTTCCTTTTGCGGAGAACGGATGTTCACCGGAATGTTCGCCGGAGACCAGCTTGTTCTGTTCCGCCAGGAATTCGGTTGCGGGCAGGATGCCGGAGAGTTCGCGTCCCGGGACATTCAGATCGCGCGGAGCGCGAGTTCCGGTGGCGATGACGATTGCATCGAATCTGCGTTTCAGATAGTCGCAGGAGATGTCGATCCCGATGTTGACGCCGGTTTCAAAGACGACTCCTTCCGCTTCCATCAGCTTGATTCTGCGTTCGATGACTGCCTTGTCGAGTTTGAAGTCCGGGATTCCGTAGCGGAGCAGTCCGCCTGGGAAACGGTCTCGTTCAAAAACGGTCACCTTGTGTCCGTGTTGATTGAGGACATCCGCGGCGGCGAGTCCGGCGGGACCCGCTCCGATGACTGCAACCGATTTTCCGGATCTTCTTGTGACACGGCGAACCCTGACAAGTCCCTGTTCGAATGCGGAATCCACCGTATAGCGTTCGATCTGCCGGATCGTGACAGGATCAAGATGCTGTCCTGCTGTGCAGGCCGCTTCGCAGAGAGCGGGGCAGACGCGGGATGTGAATTCCGGAAAATTGCTGGTCGAAGAGAGCAGATCCCATGCTTCGGCGATGCGTCCTGCGGCAACGGCCGCATTGATTTCGGGAATCTGGTTTTCGAGTGGGCATCCGCTTCCATGACAGAAGGGGATGCCGCAGTCCATGCAGCGTTCTGCCTGAACTTTCAGGACTTCGGGTGCCGGAGGGACCTCGACCTCGTTGAAGTCCCGGATTCTCTCTTTGAGGGGTCTATAAGAATGCGCCTGACGTTTGACGTCGAGAAACGCCCGTTTCATTGTATTTCCCATAATAACAGCCTCCTTTTTTTTATCAGTTGCTGTGGGTTGTGCGGTTGACCGCTTCGATGTCTTCTCTGCTCATTCTGCCGAGCGCCTGACGGTATTCCACCGGGAAGACTTTGACGAATTTCGGGATCATGTCATCCCAGTGTTCCAGAATTCTTCCGGCTTTCGGACTGCCTGTCGCGGCGAGATGCTCTTTGATCAGCGAGAGGAGCAGTTCCTCGTCTTCGGATCCCTTGTGGACGGATTCCAGATCGACCGTTGCCAGATTGCAGCGCAGGTCGAAGTCGCCCGTTTCGTCGAGGACATAGGCGATACCTCCGGTCATTCCGGCGGCAAAGTTGATTCCGGTTGTTCCGAGTACGATGACGTGTCCGCCGGTCATGTATTCGCAAGTGTGATCGCCCGTGCCCTCCACGACGGCTGTCATGCCGCTGTTGCGGATTGCGAACCGTTCTCCGGCAAGACCGTTGATGAAGAGTTTTCCGGCGGTTGCGCCGTAGCCGATCACGTTGCCCACGATGATGCTTTCCTCCGGTACGAACCGGCTTTCCGGTGGCGGCATGACAACGATTTTTCCGCCGGAGAGTCCTTTGCCGACGTAATCGTTCGCCTCACCTTTCAGCGTCAGCGTGACGCCTGATGCGAGGAACGCACCGAAGCTCTGTCCTGCGCATCCGTCGAATTCGATCCGGATGGTGTCTTCGGGGAGTCCCTTGTGCCCGTAGCGCGAGGCTATGTGATAGCTCAGGCGCGTTCCCACGCTTCGATCCTTGTTCCGGACCGAAAGAATCAGCAGGGCTTTTTCTCCTTTTTCGATGGCGTTTTTGAGTCTGGGGATCAGTTTTTCGTCGTCGAAAGCCACCGGACGTTCCTGTGGGATTGCGGATTTACGCGGGGCCTCCGGGGGAGCTGCCTCGGCGAAGATTGCGGAGAAGTCCAGATTCCGGGTTTTCCAGAATTTCAGAGCTTCCGCCGTGTCGAGCAGATCGACTCTTCCGACGGCTTCGTCGATGGAGCGCAGTCCAAGCTGAGCGAGCACTTCGCGCGCCTCTTCGGCGATGAACAGCAGGAAATTCTTGACATGTTCCGGTTTCCCGGCGAACAGTTTGCGGAGTGCGGGATCCTGAGTCGCGATGCCGACCGGACAGGTGTTGTCATGGCATTTGCGCATCATGACGCATCCCATCGAGACGAGGATCGTGGTGGCGAAGCCGAACTCTTCCGCGCCCAGCAGAGCGCCGATGACGACATCGCGTCCGGTTTTGAGCTGTCCATCGACCTGAACGCGGATCCGGTCGCGGAGTTTGTTCAACCGCAGGGTCTGCTGGGTTTCCGCCAGTCCGATTTCCCACGGGAGTCCGGCGTGCTTGATGCTGGAGAGCGGGCTTGCGCCGGTTCCTCCGTCGTGTCCGCTGATGAGAACGACATCCGCGTGCGCCTTTGCCACGCCCGCCGCCACGGTTCCTACTCCGAGTTCCGAGACCAGTTTGACCGAAACTCGTGCTTTCGGATTCGCGTTTCTCAGGTCGCAGATCAGCTGGGCGAGGTCCTCAATGGAGTAGATGTCGTGATGCGGCGGCGGTGAGATCAGTGTGACTCCCGGGGTAGAATGACGGACCCGGGCGACCAGCTCATTGACTTTGTGTCCGGGGAGCTGTCCGCCTTCGCCGGGTTTTGCTCCCTGGGCGACCTTGATCTGGAGTTCTTTTGCGTTGGCGAGGTATTCCGCCGTCACGCCGAAGCGTCCGCTGGCGACCTGTTTGATGGCACTGCACAGACTGATTTCTCCGGGTTTGGTGAGATAACGCGCCGGATCTTCGCCGCCTTCGCCGGAGTTGCTCATTCCGCCGAGTTCATTCATGGCTCTGGCGATTGTCGTGTGCGCCTCGGGACTGATGGAGCCGTAGGACATTGCGCCTGTGACGAAGCGTTTGACGATCGACGAAGCGCTCTCCACCTCATCCAGCGGAACCGGTTCGGTTTTGCGGAACCGGAAGAGTCCGCGCAGGGTGCAGATGCCTTTCTGACGTTCGTTGATCTCTTTGGTGTAGGCTTTGAATTTGGAGTAGTCGGAGTTCCGGACCGCCTGCTGGAGGAGGGTGATTGTTTCCGGGGTCCAGAGATGGCTTTCTCCGTCGCGGCGGAATTTGTACTGTCCGCCGGAGGCGAGCAGATAGGGTTTCCCGTAAGTGTCGCCGCGGGCGAGGGCGCAGCGCAGTTCGGCCTCTTTCGCGATCTCTTCGAGACCGATGCCGCCGACGCGGGACGCGGTCCCGGAGAAGTACCGTTCAATCAGTTCTCTGCTCAACCCGACCGCCTCAAAGAGCTGGGCGCTGCGGAAACTTCTCAGCGTGGAAATGCCCTGTTTGGACATGATTTTCAGAAGTCCCTTGCAGACGGCATGAATGTAATTTCCGGTTGCCGTCGCAGGCGGAACGGTGACTTTTCCTTCCTTGACCAGTTCCGAAACCGTTTCCAGCGCGAGATACGGATTGACCGCCGTTGCACCGAATCCGAGCAGCAGAGCAAAATGCATGACTTCGCGGGCTTCGCCGGTTTCCAGAATGATTCCCGCGCCGCTGCGGATTCCTGCTGTCAGAAGTCTGCGGTTGACCGCTGAAGCCGCCAGGAGGGCGGGGATGGGGATTTCCTCTTCCGGGAGATTCCGATCGCTGAGGATGATGACATTTCTGCCGTTGCGGACCGCTGTTTCCGCCTCTGTACAGATTCGTTCGAGCGCCGCTTCGAGTCCGGTTTCCGGCGAATAGGCGATCAGAATGGTTTGCGTCTGGAAATCCGGGAGATTCAGGGCGCGGAGCCGTCCGAGATCCTCATCCGTGAGGATCGGCTGCTGCATTTTGACCAGATGCGCATGTTTCGGCGATTCCGAGAGAATGTTCCCGTGGTTGCCGATGTAGGTCATGAGACTCATGACGGAGGCTTCGCGGATCGGGTCGATCGGCGGATTCGTGACCTGCGCAAACAGCTGTTTGAAGTAGTTGCAGAGGTTCTGCGGTTTTTCGGAGAGAACCGCCAGCGCCGCATCGTTGCCCATGGAGCCGATGGGTTCCTGACCATTCTGCGCCATGGCCGAGATCAGAATATCGAGATCCTCGCGTGTGTACCCGAAAAGTTTCTGGCGGCGGGGCAGGTCGCTGCCGACGATTGCGGGGGTTGCCTGATCGAGGAATCCATTGATCGTGATCCGGTTTTCCTGCACCCAGCGGCGGTAGGGTTGACGGCGCGCCATCTGGGATTTGATTTCGGCGTCGTAGCGAACCCGCTTGTTTTCGAGGTCAAGATAGATCATCTGTCCGGGACCGAGGCGGCCGTGTTTGACGACCGCGCCGGGGGCGATGTCCAGGACTCCGGTTTCGGAGGCGAGAACGAAAGTGCGGTCGGCGGAGATCGTGTAGCGGGCGGGGCGGAGACCGGAACGGTCGAGCATGGCGCCGGCGTTGATGCCGTCGGAGAAGGCAATGGCGGCGGGACCGTCCCACGGTTCCATCAGGGCGGAGTGGTATTCGAAGAAGCCGCGGACATCGTGCCCGATATGATAATCCTTGCCCCATGCCTGCGGGACAAGCATCAGCATGGCGTGCGGCAGACTGCGGCCCGCTTCGACGAGAAGTTCGAGAGCGTTGTCGAGAGAGGCGGAGTCGCTCTGTCCGTCCGGTATGATCGGAAGAAGTTTTTTGATGTCATCGCCGAAGAGCGGAGATTCCAGTTCCGGCTCGCGCGCTTTCATGTGGTTGAGATTGCCGCGGATCGTATTGATCTCCCCGTTGTGCGCCAGACAGCGGAACGGGTGCGCCAGCGGCCAGGTCGGAAATGTGTTTGTGCTGTAACGCTGATGGACGATTGCAAGGGCGCTGCGGTAATTCTCGTTTGCAAGATCAGGATAGAACTTTGCAATCTGCGTGGCGAGGAGCAGTCCCTTGTAGACGATGGAGCGGGAGGAGAGGCTGACCACATAGGGGCGTCCGCCCTGAAACTCCAGCGCGGCGATCTTTTTTTCATAGACTTTGCGCGCAATATAGAGCTGGCGTTCGAATTCCGCGTTGTCCTTTTTTCCGGAAACGAAGACCTGGCGGATCTCCGGCATCGAGGCTCTTGCGGCTTTGCCGATGCTGGAGGGATCGGTCGGGACCTTTCTCCAGGCGAGAATGGTGAGGCCTTCTTCCGAGAACGCGGTTTCAAGAAGTGAAATCGCCTGTTCCTGCTCGGCTTTGTTTTCCGGGAGGAAGAGCATTCCGACTGCGTATTCGCCCTGCGGAGGAAGAACGGCGGCGAGTTCTTTTTCCGAGCGGAAAAGTTCATCCGGGATATGAGTGAGAATGCCGGCACCGTCGCCGGTTTCCGGATCGTATCCGGTGGCGCCGCGATGCATCAGCCTGCGGAGCGCTTCCACGCCCATTTCGACGATGCGGTGGGAGCGGCGGTTGTCGAGATCCGCAACAAGTCCCACGCCGCATGCGTCGTGTTCATTTTGAAAGTTGTACAGTCCCCTGCCGTTCTGCGGCTCGGGCCGTCCTTGAAACGATTGTCTTGCCATAGTTCAGGCCTCCCTGTTTGTTTAGTCCGTTGCTGGAATTTCTCTTTAACAGGTTTCATGCCAGTTTTTTTTGTCCGGTTTCCGGAAAAAGAAAAAAAAGTGATAATTTTGTTATTTTCTGGAAAACTGGTGTTTTTTCCGTTTTTTTCTTCCTGTTTTTCTTTTTTTGTTTTGCAGACTCTTTTTTTCTTCCGGGAAAAGTTACAAATTTGTATTTGAATTTTTGAAAAAGTTACAAAAATGTAAGAAATGAAATATTTTCGTTTTCCGCTGTTATTTTCAGAAAAACAGGATATATTATAAAAAATGAAAAGAGAAAAAGCGGCGCCGGAGATGATTTTCAGCGCGGAAACAATGGAATGCGGAAAGTTGGCATAACATCTGCTCTAAGGGTCGGCATAACCGTTAAAACTCTGCGTTTTGAAAACGAAATCAGGAGAATGGGAATCATGAACAGAACAAGAATTGACGCGATTGAACGAGTGGCCGCCCGGAAGGAAACGGCTGCTGGAACAACGAAATTCGAACTCAGCGATTATGGAAGTGATGTGTTCAGCATCGAATGCATGCGGGAACGTCTTCCGAAGCCCGTGTTCAAGACCCTCTATAAGACGATTACGGAAGGTTCTCCGCTGGATGCCAGCATCGCGGACGATGTCGCCAACGCCATGAAACAGTGGGCGATCGAGAAGGGGGCCACCCATTACACGCACTGGTTCCAGCCTCTGACCGGCGCCACCGCGGAAAAACACGATGCGTTTCTGGAACCGGATGGAAATGGAAAAGCGATTTCCGTATTTTCCGGAAAGAATCTGATTGTCGGAGAACCCGATGCCTCCAGTTTCCCCTCCGGCGGACTCCGTGCCACGTTTGAAGCGCGCGGTTACACGGCGTGGGATCCTTCCAGCCCGGCGTTCATCAAACGTCATCCGAATGGTGCCACGCTCTGCATTCCGACCGCATTCTGTTCCTATACGGGCGAAGCGCTCGACAAGAAGACTCCGCTTCTGAAATCGACTCAGGCTCTTGCCAAGGCCGTGAAGAGACTGCTCAAGTGTTTTGGGGAAAACGGCGGCCTGATGCCGAAAGTCACGCTCGGACCCGAACAGGAATACTTCCTGGTGGATAAGAACTTCTATTTTGCGCGTCCCGACCTTGTGCAGACCGGACGCACACTCTTCGGAGCTCCTCCTCCGAAGCATCAGCAGCTCGAGGATCATTATTTCGGCACGATCAAGCATCGTGTCCTGAGCTTCATGAGCGATGTGGAGCGCGAGCTCTGGAGACTCGGCATTCCCGCCAAGACCAGACACAACGAAGTGGCGCCTGCCCAGTACGAACTTGCGCCGCTTTTCGAAGAGCTCAATCTTGCCTGCGATCACAATATGCTTGTGATGGAAATTCTCAAACAGAAGGCGGAGGAACATGGCTTCATCTGCCTGCTGCATGAGAAGCCGTTTGCCGGCATCAACGGCTCCGGCAAGCACAACAACTGGTCGGTCAGCTACGGCGACCGCAATCTGCTGAATCCCGGCAGCGATCCGCACCAGAACGCGATCTTCCTGACCACGCTCTGCGCCGTGATCCAGGCGGTGGACCGGCATGCTGATCTGCTTCGGGTGGCGACAGCCGGAGCGGGGAACGATCACCGTCTCGGTGCAAACGAGGCACCCCCGGCGATCATCTCGATCTTCCTCGGCGAACAGCTGACGGATGTGATTGAACAGATCGAAAAGGGCTGTCTGAAATCTTCCAAGCATGGAAGTCTCATGAAGATCGGGGTCGATACGCTTCCGCCTCTGCCGCGCGATGCGACCGACCGCAACAGAACCAGTCCGTTTGCATTCACGGGAAATAAATTTGAGTTCCGTGCTCCCGGTTCCAGCCAGTCCTGCGCCGGGGCGAACATCGTGATCAACACGATCGTTGCCGAGTCGCTGGACGAGATCGCTTCTGAACTCGAAAAGTTCCCGAAGAAGAGTTTCAATGAAAAGCTTCAGCTTCTTCTTCAGAAGATCATCAAGGAGCACAAGCGGGTCATCTTCAACGGCGACGGTTACACGGCTGCGTGGAAGAAAGAGGCCGCCAAACGCGGTCTGCCGAACTTCCCCTCCACGCCGGAAGCCCTCGGCGCATTTGTCTCCGAGAAGAGCAAGGAGCTGTTCGGCAAATTCAACGTCTTCACCGAAGCTGAACTGGAATCCCGGTATGAGATCTTTATGGAGGAGTATGCCAAGAAGATCAAAATCGAAGGTGAACTTTCCCTCAGTCTGGCAAGAACCGTGATTATGCCTGCCGCCTCCAAACAGCTGGCGGAACTGGCGGAATCCATTATGAACCAGAAGAATGCCGGAATCGCGGCCGGACTCGCGGCTAAGAAGGCGATGGCGGAAACCATCGGCGGACTTCTCGACAATGTGGATTCCTGCTGCAAGGATCTGGAGGAGGCGCTCAAGACCGGCAATCAGGCTCCGGTGGTGAAGGCGATGGCGGCTCTGCGTCACAACGTCGATGCACTGGAACTCAATGTTGATGATGAGCTCTGGCCTCTGCCGAAATATCGCGAGATGCTCTTCATCTCCTGATCGAAGAGTTTTCAGAAGCTGAGAAGATGCCCCTGAAACGGAAGTTCTGTTTCAGGGGCGTTTTGCATCTGGTTTCTGGTGTTTCGAGTCGTTGTGAAAACGGAAATTTCGAGGGGTTTTTCCTTCGGATTCTGGAAAAAAGCGCGTTGGAATGGTATAATACCGGAATTGATACAGGAGGAAAAATCGTGATTAGAGAGTATGCCGTCGGGGAGGAATCCTATCTTGAAGTTGAAACGGGGGAGTGGAAGGGACGGATGATTCTTTCCGTCGGCTCCATTCTGCTGGAGCTGACAGAGAAAAAGACCGGATTGAATCTTCTGCGTTCGCCGGAGACAATTGAGGATCTGAAATTTCAGCCGGAGGTTTACGGATTTCCCGTTCTGATTCCTCCGAACTGCATTCACAAGGGCCTCTTTTCCTGGCGGGGCCGCAACTATCATCTTCCGGTGAACAACCCGTTCGGCAATCATATCCATGGAGTTGTCCTGAACCGGAAATGGCATCTTGCCGATTCCGGGGAGGAGAACGGAGCGGTCTGGGTGGAGAGCTCTTACACCTACAATGAGGAGAACGAAATGTTTGAAGGTTTTCCGCACGAATTCCGCGTGGATCTTCGTTACACGTTTCTGCCGGACAGAGTGTTGCAGCGTCTGACGGTCACGAATATCGGACCGGAGACCATGCCGCTGGGAGTGGGATTCCATTCTACATTCCGCTTTCCCCTCGGCGATCGCTCGCCTGAGGCATACCGTTCCAGCTCGGTACGTGTGACCACGGCCGATTTCTACTGGAAATTCGACCGGGAAAAACGGTTTGCCATTACCGGTGAAAAGGCTCGGTGGAACAGATATGATGATTTTCGTCACGGAAAGATCATCAACCGCGAGCCGGTTTCCAAACAGTGCCCTGTGGCCGAGGACTGGATCGACGGCAAATCGTTCCGGGGAGCGATTCTGGATTTTCCTGTTCCCCGCATAAAGGTTGTCTACCGCTGGGATGAGAAGTTCGGCCAGGCGGCGCTCTGGAACCGGGAGGGGATGGAGGACTTCTTCTGTGCGGAACCCATGAGCTGGATGGCGGATTCTCCGAATCTGCCGCTGCCGGAATCGGTGACCGGACTCTATCCGCTGGAGCCGGGAGAGGTCTGGAGCGCGGAAAACACGATATCCGTGGAGAGATACTGAGTATGGAAAACAGGGAGAATAAGCCGACAGAAGAGAATCGGCTGTGGACGCTGTTCAAGGTCTTTTTCAAGATCTCGGCGGTGTCGGTCGGCGGAGGGCTGACGATGCTGCCGCTGATGGACAGGGAGTTTGTGGAGAAACGAAACTGGATGAGCGAATCCGATATGGTGGATGTCGTGGCGATTGTGCAGTCGGTTCCCGGGATCATTGCGGTGAATATGGCGATTCTGATCGGGCAGCGGACCGCGGGACTGGCGGGAGCGATTGTCGCATCGGTCGGAGTGGTGATTCCGCCGGTGGTGGTGATCGTGGTGATTGCCGCGCTTCTGTTCCAGCTTTCCGGAAATGCGACGGCCGATCATATTTTCACGGGAGTTCGTGCCGCGGTTTCGGCGCTGATTCTGCTTTCCGTGATCAAGATGTCGAAAAGCATTCTGAAAAGTCCGGTGCCGATTGTGATTGCGATTCTCGGATTCCTGCTGCTGGTGGTGTTTGATGTGGATGCCGTCGGACTGATTGTGGCTTCTGCGTTTGCGGGGCTGCTGATCGCGGGGATCAGCAGGCTTCGGAAAAAACAGCTTGAGTTGCGCGGAGGGGAGGGAGAGAAAAAATGACTTTGCTTCAGATGTATCTTCTGTTTGTCAAGATCGGTGCGTTCACGTTCGGCGGAGGGTATGCGATGATTCCGCTGTTTCAGACGGAGCTGGTGAACAACTATCATTTTATGACGAATGCGCAGTTTGCCAATTTCGTTGCGCTGGCGCAGGTGACTCCGGGACCAGTCGGGCTGAATGCCGCAACGTATGTCGGATATCAGTGCGGAGTGCAGAACATCGGGGGGATGTTTGGCGGAGCAATTGGAGGAGTGGTCGGAACGCTGGGGGTGATGACGCCGTCGCTGATTATCGTGACGCTGATCGCCTATTTTATTCAGGTGTTCAAAGACAATCCGATTGTGAAGGCTGTGCTTTCCGGTATCCGTCCCGCGACCCTCGGACTGATCGCCGCTGCCGTGATTTTCTTTGCCGAGACCTCGGTCTTTACGGCCCCACTGCGGAATCTCTGGACGAAAGGAGCCTCCTTCGGCATCTGCTGGCAGGGAGTGCTGATTTTCGCTCTGGTTCTTTTCGTTGAACTGAAGTGGAAACTGAATCTGATTTACGTCTTGATCGGTTCTGCGATTTTGAGTTATTTTCTTTTCCTGATTTGACGTTTGCCCTTTGCTCTATAAGAAAGCCCGGTGCGCGTGAGAAATGCGGACCGGGCTTCTTTTGTTTTGTGCGAAAAAGGGTTTACCAGTGATAATACCGGTAGGGATTGTCTTCCTCAACAGGATCCTGAACGTAGAAGCTGTTGAGCCACGGCTTTGCTTTTGGCGATTCCGCAAAGCGTTTCAGAAGAACGCATTCCGATGGGATGCCCGCATTGTTCAGCAGACGGGACATCAGGTTGCTTCTCCGCCGGAACGAGGTCCGCAGATGGAAGAGGGTGCGATAGTCCAGTTTGTCCGCCGTTACGGAACAGATGACGACCGATCCTTTTCCGATCATGATGCGATCCAGTTCCGCATCGTTTTTTGTGACGGCATAGTCGAGCCGAGTCTGGAAGTAGGTATCCATATTGGAGATTCCGGCGAATTCCGGATAATTCAGGTTTGCGAGGCGCGACGGCTGATTTTTCAGATCCTTTGCATTGATTTTTCCCGGAAAGAGTGCATTCAGTTCCTTCGCCTTGAGTCCGAAGCAGAGGACCCTTGTTCCGCCTTCGACCATCCGGGTGAGGTTCGGATATCTCTCAGCACCGGGGCCGATCACGAGCACCTGCGCATCCAGGCTCGCTGCCGGATTGCGGAAGCCGAGTTTCGCAATTTCGTTCCGGAATGTTTCGCCGCCGAGAATGCTCCAGCTCCTTAGTTTATTCTCAGGCGGATTTTCCAGGGATTGCAGAAGATTGGCAACCATCCGCATTGCGGCGGGTTCCGTTTCGCTTCTTCCGGTTACCTCAAGCTGGCAGAAGAGGATTCGCCCTTTCCCTTCGCGGTATTCGAGCAGGGGGGCGTACTGGAGACTGAATCCGCCGTCGAGGACGGGCATGAAGTTGCCGATGGTTGGTTTTTCGATCAGGGCATCGGCGACGGTTCCCCGGTTTCCGCACCGCCAGACCCGGTGTGTTTTGAATCCGCACCAGGTCCACGGGGGACAGAAGAATTCATTATAGTTCAGCATCGGCGGAAGAAGAGTCGATTCTCCGCGCCAGTCGGCGAAGAGCGGTTCGCTTGTTTCCTTCAGCAGAGGATTCCGGGAATCGCGAAAGAAAAGTTTGCGCAGTCCGATTTCGTTGATCCGGAAGCCGAGACGTTCCAGAGCGGGTGTCTGCTGTTCGAAGATCAGCACCTGTTGTCCCTTGCGGACTGCGTCGAGATTCGGAAGAGCTCCTTTCGCGGAGAGCGCCTCCCTGCCGATGATGACCGTTTTATAGCGGGAAAGATTGTCGCGGAGCCCGACTTTACGGTAACGGATATTGCATTGTTTCAGCAGAGCTTCGGTCATGCCTTTCGGATCGTACAGCGCGGCGATGGTTCGTCCCGGCGCGGTGCTCTTTGCGGAGGGAATCACTTGAAAAGTGAACGAATCTTTCCGGAGAGTCCCATCGGAAAAACGGAATTCTGCGTTCAATTCGAACGATCCGCGCTTCAGATCAGAGGGAAGGGGGAGTTTCACAGTCTGGAAAGAGCGGTGGCCGGCGGGAATACGGACTTTGCCTGTCCGCTTTGTTTCGGGACGGTCCTTGAGCATCAGCAGCCAGGAGCAGTCAAGATCCCGGCGTTTATCATTGATCATTACAAGAGTTTTTGCGATGCGTTCTCCCGGCAGATAGACATGTTCTTTCGTCGTGAAAACTTTGCCCCCGCCGATGAAGCCGATCAGTGGCGCGCCCCAGTGCTGGATGGCTTTCCCTAGATGGCTCAGACGATAGGCTTCCGGATAGATGGTCAGGGGATACTTGTCGTGACCGACGAAATCGGGAACAAGTCCCGGTTGATTAAGGTTTTTATAACGGTCCGGCCACTCTTTCGATTTCCATTCGCCGGGGAGGCGGATGTAGTTGGAATCGTAGTCCCACGGCAGCATCATGGAAAGATTCCATGCGCGCATGGAGCGGTAGTTGTCCGCGAAGAAATCTCCTTGCAGGCGGTTGACGATGTCGAATCGTTCAAAGAGCGTGAATCTTCCGAAGTGAACCGGTTTCCCGTCGTTTTTGATGATCCGGTCCAGCAGTTCGAGACGTTGTGGGGTCCATTCACCGACCTTGTCGCCGTAGTAGGCGGAGACATATTCGGCATCCCAGGGCGTCTGAATGTGTGGGCGGCTCCAGACCCATCCGCGGAAACTGGAAAACGAGGCACTGTGAGGCGGTCCCCATTCGACCAGTGCCAGCGGCATTTTTCCACGTTTGCTGTAATACTCCAGCCAGTCGCTGCGTTCCTGGAGCGGTGCCCAGTTCAGATACATGTTCAGCGTGTACTGCCCGCAGAGACTGCCGGAGGAGTGGATATAGACCGGGTGTGCCGGATCGATTTCCCGGATGATTTTCTGCGTTTCCTCGGCGTTGCGCCGGTTTTTCTCTTTGGGTTCGCGTTCGCCTTTCGCTTTTGACGCGACATAATCGCCGCCGAGACGGGTCGGATTCTGATCTCCCCAGGCACCGGTGCAGTTGTGGGTCGTGGCGTACATGACAAGTGACGGATGGTTCCAGTAGAGACGAATCAGGTATTCCGTGAGTTTGCGGTACTCCGCGCGCTTCTGCGGATCCGTGTCGAGGGCGCTGTTGAACGCGCGGGGATGCGGAAGCGAGAAGGAGTGCAGAAAACCTGTGTTGTCGGCAGCTTCGAAAAAGCCGCGGATGTAGCCGGTGGCTCCTTCATTGAAATTGTAGTTTTCACTGATTGCGAAATTGTATCCCATCTTTTTGAGGCGTCTGAGAGTCATTTCCGCCAGCGGCCGACTGGATTTGTCAGAAGCCCAGAAATAGCTGTAGTTTCCGGGAATGTATGCCAGCAGATGGAGCGGTTTGCCGTTGAGAACATAGTCCTGCCCCTGGATTGAGAATTCGCGGAATCCGAATTTTTCCGGAAGAGTCGTATCGACAAGTCTGCCATTTTCGTAAAGTTTCAGGGTTCCATGATAGAAGTTCTCCGGGGTATCAATATCCCAGAGTTTCGGATCGGTCCACGGAGCGGAGAATTCCCAGTGTCCCTGCTTCAGCATCTTCTTCGTGAGAAGCGGACTCCGGAAGGTTTTGACCGTTTTTCCGGAGGGATCGCGGATTTCCGCTTCGATCGTGTATTGCTTTCCTTCGGCTGGATTCGCCGGAATCACGTGGAAAGTGATCTGCTTTTTCTCCACCGAAGTGATGAAGTGGGTGTGCTCAATCCGGGTTTCCGGAACGATGTTCAGGAACACGTCGCCGACGATTCCCTTGTTCCGGATGCGCGACGCCACCTTGTAGATGTTGTTGATGTCCATGATGACATATTCCTCCGCGGAGGAAGGGATCGCCGAGACACGGATTGTGAGCTCCTGAGATTTTCCGCGGCGGATGAACGGTGTGATGTCGAGGGAACCGCCGGGGAAGAGGATTTTTCCTGCTTCCTTTCCGTCGATATAGATGGTTCCGCGCGTCTGGATATGCTGGATTTCCAGAAAGACGCGGTTGTTTTTCCGCTCTTCAGGAACCCGGAAGGTTCTGCGGTACCAAGCCGTATGCCATTTTGCTTTTTTCGGTGCGTTTTCCGGTAGATTCATCACCCGCATGGTTTCCCACGGATAGGGGACTTTTGCATAACCCCAGCCGACTGAATTATCGGGAGCTTTCGCCTGCGGATCAAGGGTCTCCGCGACTGGAGAAAAAGCCCAGTATCCGTTCAGACAAGCCTGTTCCCGTTCGCTGTTTTTTCGGATTCCGGGAGCATCCCAGGAAAAGTCGCCGAGCCCCGGAAGCAATGGGGATGCGGCAGAAAGAAGCCCTGTCACTCCGGTAAGGATCAGAAGAGAAAGAAAATGTCGTTTCATGATACTCCTTTTTGAAAAATGAAAATGGTTTGTTTGAAATCAGTTGTAAAAGGTTCCGGAGTAGTTTGCCTGCGGAATGTCCCGTCCGATGGCGATGTCGGAGAATGCCGGAATCTGCGTGCGGGTGGAATGGCCGGCGTGTCCGTCCAGATAGAGGAAGTTGGCACCAAAGGAGTGTCGCGGTTCAATGCGGGTCTTGACGACGCTTTCCGATGAACTCAGCAGATTGGTTTCAAAGTTCTTAAATGCATTTTTTATGATGGTATATCCCCAGTCGGCATTGGCGCCTTTTTCTCCGACCAGAAAGACCATGCTTGCATTTTTTATTGTATTTCTTCTTGCATAGGTTTTTGCCGGGGTTGAACCACCCCACCACTGATTATCACCCATATAGCCATTCATGCTGTATGTGGTCTGTTTGTGGTATGCGTTGGGATTGTCAAACGCCGGACAGTAGAATTTGGCTTTTGCGTCAAAATCATGGACGAGTTCCCGTCCGGTCACTTTCGGCAGAAACAGCGGATAGACGACACTGTGCCAGCTTCTGCTTTCTCCCCACGGCGTCGGTCCGAACGGTTTGGGAATGAAGTCATTGTAAGTGGAACAGTAGAATTCGAATCCAAGCGCGAGTTGTTTCATATTGGATATGCAGGCTATTTTTCTTGCTGTTGCACGAGCCTTCCCCAGAGCCGGCAGCAGAAGAGAGGTCAGAATTGCAATTACAGCAATTACAACCAGGAGCTCTATAAGTGTGAATTTTTGTTTCATATTTTCCTTCCTTTTTTTGATATTGCTTTTGTCAAAAATTTTCATTTTATGACAATGTTAAATACTTCTATTTCAATG
>CAJKAR010000061.1 GCA_905197955.1 uncultured Lentisphaeria bacterium
TCGCGCTCTCCTCTTTCCCTAAACTTCTGACGCCTTTGCAAAGAACGCAAAGGCTCCTTGTTTTATATTTCAATTAGTATAAAGCGGTATTAATTAACATAAAACGACATAAAACAGTATAAATTGATATTTTTAAAAACTTTTAAGTTATATGGTTGTACCGGCAGAGTTCGGCAGAGATTTTCCGATCCGGTAGTTGTTCTGGATTGTCCTGTAGTCGGTTGGCTGGATGACTTCTTCCAAGAAGCGGAGAGTTGGATTTCTGGCTGTTTTGATTGATTGTTTCATTTGTTCCGGACTTTGCCTGATTCCGGGAAGAAGAGTGCATGACTTTGCTTATGCACAGATGGATGGAGAAAACGAATTTCTGATGTGATGTCACTTCTGTTTGAGAGGGGAAAACTGTGAAAAAATATCTGATGGCTTGAAAAAGAGAAAAAATCGGTTTAAATTATCAAGTTCTCGTAAATAGTTGTATCCTGTTTTACCGGAAGGAGCCCCCCATGAAGCAAGCTGAATTCGCTACACTCAAGATTGATGACAAAGAAATTGAACTTCCGATTGTTACTGGAACCGAGGGGGAAAAGGGATTGGACATCGGTATGCTGCGAAAGCAGACGGGATATGTTACGATTGATCCCGGATTCATGAACACGGCAGCCTGTTACAGCAAAATCACCTTTATTGATGGCGAGCGGGGAATTCTCCGTTATCGAGGGATTCCCGTGGAGGAGCTTGTGGACAAGCATTTGTTCATAGAGGTGGCGTATCTGCTGGTTCATGGTTCTCTGCCGAATGAAGAGGAGAAGGTGGAGTTTTCGAAACTGCTGAACCGCAACTCTCTGGTTCATGAGGATATGCGTCACTTTTTCGATCATTTCCCGCGCGGAGCGCATCCGATGCACATTCTTTCCACCATGATCAATGCGCTGGCGGCGTTTTATCCGAACGTGGACCTGCTTTCCATGAAGGAGGATATCGAGCTTTCCACGGCGCGGCTGATCTCGATGGTCCGCACGATGGCGGCGATGGCGTATAAGAAAAGCATCGGAGAACCGGTTGTGTATCCGCGTCAGGATCTCTCCTACTGTGCGAATTTCCTGAACATGATGTTTGATTCGCCTGTGGTGCCGTACAAAATTGCGCCGGAGGCGGTGCGGATTTTGAATATTCTTCTGATTCTCCATGCGGATCACGAGCAGAATTGTTCGACGACAACGGTTCGGACGATCGGCAGTGCCCAGGTGAATCTGTATGCGACGATTTCTGCGGGGATGTCCGCTCTTTCCGGTCCGCTCCACGGCGGAGCGAATCAGGAAGTGGTGGAGATGCTCAGTTACATTGAGCGCACCGGCAACGTGGAGAAGTTCATGCAGAAGGTGAAGGACAAGAACAATCCGGCGCGTCTGATGGGATTCGGGCATCGGGTGTACAAGACCTTTGACCCGCGTGCGGTTATCATCAAGAAGGAGTGTCATGATTTCCTGCGGAAGATGAAGATCAAGGATCCGCTTCTTGATGTCGCAATGCAGCTGGAAAAAATTGCGCTTTCCGACGAATATTTCATTTCGCGTCATCTGTATCCGAATGTGGACTTTTACTCCGGACTGGTCTATCGTGCGCTTGGGATTCCGGAGAACATGTTCACGGTGATGTTTGCTCTGGCACGTCTGCCGGGGTGGATTGCTCACTGGAAGGAGATGATCGGAATGAATACGAAGATTGTTCGTCCGCGTCAGATCTACATCGGGAAACGCTGCAAAACGAAACTTTGAGTACCGGAGAGGAGAGGGCGGTTGAATGGAAACCGTTAACATTGCTCTGGCAACGGATCGCAACTATCTGCCGCATGCCTGTACTGCGATTGCATCTATGCTGGTGCATCGCCGCAATTCACCAGAGAGAAATCTTGCCCTGAGAATTTGGTTGTTGCATCAGGAACTGGATGTGGGAGCGTTTTCTGAAATCAGAAAATTGGCCAGGTTGGAAAATTTTGAACTGATTCCAGTGAAGGTTCCGGAAACTGCTTTTTCCGGATGGAAGATTTTCCGGAAGGACTGGGGAATTGCAACCTATTATCGTCTGCTGCTTCCTTCTCTATTGCCCGATGTGGAAAAAGTGGTCTATCTTGATTGCGATCTTCTCCTTCTGGATGATGTGTTATCTTTATGGGCATTCCCTCTAGATGGATGTCATGCTGCTGCTACAGCTGTAAAAATTTCTCCGGAACAGAAAGCACGGATCGGGCTTGCTTCTGAGGATCGCTATTTCAATGCCGGTGTGATGGTCTTTGATCTTGCCGCGATGCGCGCTTCCGGCGATGAGGCACGCTTCCGGGAAATTTATGAAACCTGCATGGACAAGTTGAAATATCCCGATCAGGACATTCTGAATATTGCGTATCACGGCGGATACAAACTGCTGCCCTTGAAATGGAATCTGACCACATCGGTGTATCGGAATCCGGTGAATGAGGCGCTCTATTCGGAAGCCGAGACGCTGGATGCGATCCGTCATCCAGGCATCGCCCATTTCACCGGAGTCCACAAACCGTGGCGGATCGGGAAAACGACGCATCATCCTTATTCCTCCTATTACTGGAAATACCTGAAGCTGACTCCGTTTGCCGATGAGTTCCGCTGGCGCGCTCTGGTCAAAAAGTGCTTCAACGGCAGAGTGAAACGGCCGAAGCTCCGGACCCCTTGGTCGCGAAAGGATATCAACTGGACGATTCCGGTGGTTCCGCGTTGAGTTCCTTCTCAGAGCTGGATGGCGTTTGCTGTCCGGATCATCAGATTGAGTTTTTCCTTTCGGGAAGTTTGCTTCCAGTCGGAGTCCCCGCCGGAGAGCGCGAGAGCTGCGATGATTTTTCCATCCCTGTTTCGGATCGGAACGGCGATGGAGTGAATCTGTTCAACGGATTCCCCGTGAATTTCCGCAAATCCCTGTTTCTGAATCGTCTGACAGATGCGTTCCAGCTGATCGGGATTAGTGACGGTTTTCCGTGTTTTTTTCCGGAGGGTGCGTGCGAGGAGTTTTTTCCGTTCTTCGGGAGAGAGTCCGGCGAGAAGCAGACGTCCGCTGGCGGTGGAATGGAGCTCATCCGCCCAGCGCTGTGAGGGAGGATCGAGTTCGCTTCCGCTCCGCAGGGAGATGCAGAAGAGCTTGTCGCTTTCGATGACTCCGACGAAGACAAGGAGTCCGGTAGCCTTGCAGAGTTCCGGGATTGCGCGATCGGCGGCTTTCCGCAGTTTTTTCCAGCGGTCGGCATAGGAGCCGAGGTAGAAGCATTGACCGCCCAGGCGGTAGAACCGTTTTGCATCCTGTGAGAGATATCCCCTTTCATAGAGGGTTCGCAGCAGGTTTCCGGTCGTTTGAAGACTCAGTCCCAGTTCCTTTGCGATGTCGGTCGCCCGCATGGGAGTATCGCGCCGGGCGAGCATTTCGAGAATGTCGAAGGCTCGTTCTAACACTTGAATCAGAGGTTTTCGGGTCGGTTCCGCAGGCATGGGGTCCTTTTCCTTGGATGATCGGGGTGATTTTGAGGGAAACAATACAGTTTTTTTCCGGGGAGTCAAGTGCTTTTACCGTACTTTCTGCGGAATTCTCCGACGGTCATTCCCATCCGTTTGTGGAAAAGCCTGCTCAGATAGTAGGGATCGGCAAATCCGCAGAGCGGAGCAATTCCGCAAAGCGGCAGCGCCGTATGCCGCAGATGAAAGATCACCTTTTTCAGCCGGAGGCGGATCAGGTATTCATTCGGCGGAATTCCCGTGAGTGCGCGGAATCTGCGGTGGAAATAGCTTTCGGAACAGTGGAATCTGCGGGCGAGGGCGCCGATGGAGCATTCCTCGTGACAGTGCGATTCCAGATAATCAAAGATGGTTTCCTGCCAGGAGGCGTGTTCCTCCTTTCGACTGCGCAGCAGAATGCCGATGAGGGCAAGAAGAGTTCCATCGAGTTCGAATCCGGTTCCGGGAATTCGCGGGGCGGCGAGTTTCCAGCAGGCGAGTGCCGTTTCCGCCGTCCGATGCGATTCCAGAACAAATGATTTCTGTCCGGCGAGTTCCGGCAGCGGAGATAGGAAGCCGATCCAGATGGTATCCAGGTTTCCTGCGGCCTCTTCCCGGTGCGGTGTGCCCGGCGGAAGAAAAACTGCACTCTCCGGCAGAAGTTCCTGCACGGAATTCCCGATATGCAGTTTTCCGGTTCCGTTCAAAACAACCGTGAGTTCATAAAAAGGATGGCGGTCGGCAGCCGGAGAGCTCCGGGGGCCCCGGAAGCGCTCGGCATACAGGAGGGTGGTTTCCGAACGTGTACTCCAGAGAGTTTCCGGAAGAAAAAGAGTTTGCGTGAAATTGGCTTCGTCAGAAGGTCTGTTCATGATAATCCATCTTTTTTTCTGAAAAATTCCATTTTCCGGCCGCTGTTTTTCGTGTATAATAATACGAAAAAGAGGAATTGGCAAACCACTTAGAAGAAAAAGAGGATTTTTCATCATGACAGTCAGACGGATCAATATTGTTGCGCATACACATTACGATGTCGGCTACACGGACCATCCCGCAGTCACGGAGACAATGCAGTGCCGGGCGCTCGACCGGGCGCTTGATCTGATGCTCCGGACGGAAGATTTTCCGGAAGGCGCGCGGTTTCATTGGACGCAGGAGGTCACCTGGGGACTGCGCAACTGGTGGGAGCGTTCTTCTCCGGAGCGCCGTTCGGCATTGATCCGCTGTGCGCAGAAGGGACAGTATGAAGTCTGTGCGTTTCCGTTCAGTTCGACTCCCTGTATGGATCGAACCCAATGGGTGTTTGCGCTGAAGTGGCTGCCGGAGGAGATTTCCCGTCATTTTCCGTTTTCCGTGGGAATGCAGACCGATGTGAACGGACTACCTCTGGCGGCGGTCCGGGAGGCGGTCAAGCAGGGGATCCGGCGGTTCTGGATGGGACCGAACAGCTATCTTGGTTCTGCGCCGTTTTCGCTGCCGTGCCTCTTCCGCTGGAGGATCGGGGAGGGGGAGACCGTGACGGTCTGGGTGAACAACAGTTACGGCAATTTTCACTCGATGCTCGGTTACGGCGACTGGAGAATCGGACCGATTCCGGAAGCCGCCGATCTCCTGTATCATGCTCCGGCGGAGCAGGAGATTTTCGCCGCCACGGAAGCCAATCTTCGGCGTTGCTACGCGGCGTTGACAAAGCTCCTGAAGGAACAGGAAGAGACTCTGGGACGTTTTCCCGAACTGCCTGTCTCCTGCACCAATCAGTACCGGTATGACAACGATCCGCCGCCGGAAGGGTTGAGCGAATTTATCCGTGAATGGAACCGGCTCGGACTGGAACCGCGTCTGGAACTGACCGTCCCTTCGCTTGCCATGGAGCGGGCGGAGCAGGCCTGTCCGGAAATTCCCGTCTATTCCGGCGAATGGACCGACTGGTGGGCGCGCGGAAGCGTTTCAATGCCACGGGAAATGGCAGCTTCCCGGAGAGCCAAACGGATTCTCTCGCTGTTTCAAGATGGGAAAATCGGAGAGCTTCCGGAAGATCTCCGGAGTCGTTCGCTCGAATCCCTCTGTTTCTTCAACGAACACAGCTGGGACAGCTGGGACAGCGCGGCGCGGCCATGGAGCGAGATGTCGCAGGGAACCGCCGCATTGAAGAGCAATCGGGCGTTTCTGCCCGCAGCCGAACTGGATCTCGCATTTGCTGATGCGGTCCGGAAGAGGATTTCTCCTGCTGCCGGAACGATGATTCTGTTCAACCCTTCCGGAGAGTCCCTTTCGGAATTTGTGACGTTTCCGGCGCATGTGCTTCGCGGTACTCCGCACTCTGTGCTTGATCGGAGGACCGGACGGAAAACGGCTCTGGAATATTTTCCCGGCTGGAACCATTTTCAGGTTCCGCAGAATCGTTCCGAATGCAGTGTCTGGAACCGTTCGCGGATCCACGGCGACCTGGTTGCGGATCACGCCTGCGGTTTCTGGAGCGGAACGCTTGCTCCGGGAGAGATTCGCGAGTTTGAACTGCTTGCCGATGATACGCCTCCAGTGTCCCGTGATGAGCGGAAGACGCTCTGGAATCTGGAGTGCGATTCAAAGGGCTGGCCGGTGTGCGCACGGTTTGAAGGAATCGGTTTTCCGATCTTTACAAAAGGGACCGGCGATTTTGTTTCCAAACGTATAACCGGCGATTTCCCGCGCGATTGTTATCGCCGGATGTTCGGGGAGAAGGATCGGAAAAAGCGTCTGGCCATGATCCGGGAGTCCGTTCTGTTCCGGAAATCGGTCTGCCGGAAGGCGGAACGGATCGAGCATGACGGCATCTTTGAGATCCGGCAGTATTTTTCGCATCCGGCTCTGTTTTCCGGATGCCGGAAACTGGAGTTCTGGAACGGGGAACCGCGCGTCCGGCTGACCGTGACGCTTGATCGGAAACCGGATTTTACTCCGGAGGTGTTTTCGCTCCATCTTGCGCTGGGCGGCATGAAGAACGTCCTGCCGGAGATCTCGACCGGAGGAGAGGTGTACCATCCGGGAACGGAGCAGATTCCGGGATCCTGCATGGACTACTATGCCATCGACGGATGCGTGCTCTATTCCGACGGCGCAAACCGTCTGGCTCTGTATCAGGCCGACAATGCCCTGCTGAGTTTCTGCAAGCCCTATTTCTGTGAAAAGGTGGGGGCGCTTCCGCAGAATACGCACGATGTCTGGCCCCTGCTGTTCGACAACACCTGGGATACCAATTTCCCGCCGGACAGCAATGGACTCATGAGTTTCCGTTTTGAGCTGTTTGCCGGACAGGACTTCCCGCTTGCCGATGCGCTCCGCAGGGGAGAGGCTATGACGGCGGGAGTGGCGAAAATCAAATAAACAGAAATTATCACGGCTTGAAGCGATAGCCTCTGCCGTAGACGGTTTCGATGTATCTCGGCGTTTTCGGGTCCTCTCCGAGTTTTCGCCGGAGCGAGACGAGATGCTGGTCGAGGGTTCGGGAACACTGCGATTCCGAACCCCAGACCTGTTTCAGAATGGTCTGGCGCTTCAGCACCTCATCGGGATGTCCGGCAAAGAGACGGAGAAGCTCTATTTCCCGCTGGGTCAATTCGACTTCGCGCGATCCGGAAACGGCTCTCTGGGTTTTCGGATCGACCTGCCAGTCGGCGAAGGAAAAGATCTCGGTGGATTTCTGTTCGTTTCCGGCGGCGGTGCGGATGCGCAGACGTGCCGTGATGCGGGCGCACAGCTCTCGCAGACTGAAGGGTTTGGTCACATAGTCGTCAGCTCCGAGTTCGAGTCCGAGCACCTTGTCGATCTCTTCGGCTTTGGCGGTGAGCATGATGATCGGAAGGAGGGGATCGTTCCGGCGGATTCGTCGGCAGACATCATAGCCGTTGATTTGCGGCATCATGACGTCGAGCAGCAGGAGGTCAGGCTGGAATTCGTTGTAAAGACGGATTGCTTCGGCGCCGTCGCAGGCGCCTTTGACGGTATAGCCTTCGAATTCGAGGGCGTCGAGGAGTCCGTTCCGGATGTTCCGGTCATCTTCCGCGATCAGAATTTTGAAGTTCGGCATAAGGCATCAGCTCCGTTAAGGGGAAGTCGCAGGAGGGGGAAGAAGAATCCGGAATCCGGCGCCTTCGTGGTTTTTCACTTCCAGAACGAGATCGCCTCCCTGGTCGCGCAGGAGACGGCGGGAGATGGCTAGTCCGAGTCCGCTGCCCGAGGTCTCCGCTGAAAGCGAATTGTCGATCCGGTAGAACTGGCGGAAAATCTTGTTTCGAGCATTGGCAGGGATTCCGGGGCCGTAGTCCTGAACTAGAATGGAGTCGGGGAAGAGGGAAACGTCGATGAATTTTCCTTTGCAGGCGTATTTGCAGGCGTTGTCGAAGAGATTGTGGAGAATCTGTGTCAGGGTGTCGCGATCCAGCGAGACTGTAATCGGCTCTTCCGGCACGGTCAGGCGGATCTCCATGCCGGAGCGTCTGACAAGATCGTTGGCGTTTGCGCAGACTTCCCGGAGAAAGGTGTTCAGATCAATCGTTTGCGGATGGTATTTCCGGCGGTTCGTCTCCAGGCGTCCGAAGTCGAGAACGTTGTCCACCAGACGGGTCAGCCGTTCGCTCTCCTCCCGGATCACGTTTAGATAGCGGTTCCGTTTCTCATCGGTCAGGGCGGATGCGTGTGCCTTCAGCAGTTCCGAATACATGCGGATGCTGGTCAGCGGCGTTTTCAGTTCGTGGGAAACCTGCGAGACAAAGTTGGTCTTCTGCCGCGCAAGTCCCGCCTGTTTCCGGATCAGAAAAAGGGCGATTCCCCCGGCAAGCAGGATGATCAGGCAGAGCGAGGCAAGCTGCATCCAGAGAATCGAGTGAAAGGTGTTCCGCGGCAGATGATCCGTCAGCAGATACGCGCGGATCTGATAGTTCGGCAGAAGCTGTTCCGAGAACGGCATGATAAGTGCTGCTTCCGTATTACCCTGCCGTTCGCCTCCGGAGGAGTGAATGAGCTTGTCTTTCGCATCAAGAAATTCGATCCGGAAATAGGACGGCAGGTGATCGGGAAACAGAGGGATCAGCTTGGCAAGCAGCATGGTTGTTTCGAGTTCGAATCCGCAGACGGCTCCTCCGGATGCCGTTCCGTTTCTCGCCCAGACAAGCGGAGTGAAGCGGTTCCCGTTGTACCACGGAATGTAGCCGGAGTTCCGGTTGCGGATGATGGCTTCGAAACGGCGGATCATTGCAGGGGCGGAACTCCGGTCCGCTTCTGAGGCAGCCGGGGATTCTGCCGCCGCAATTTCGTTCAGCGTGGATTGCCGTGAGGACTGCATCTGTTTTACTGCGGCAGGAGCGGGAAGGCTTTTAGGAGGAGTGGCGTTTTGACGAACGGCGGTTCTTTTCTGATGTTCCAGTTTTTTTCCGGCAGAGTTTTTCGGCGCGGTTTTCTGTTTGAGCGGAGATGCGGGGAGGATCGGCAGGATGCTGCTGGAATCGTTGCGTTTTGCGAGTGTCCGCGAAGAGAGATACACCGCGCTGTCTGCTGGTACGACAATGTTGGCGAACAGTTCGGATTCCGCATGGCGCGCGCTGATCATTCCGTTGAAAAGTTCCTCATAGCGGCGTGCGAATGCGGAGTCGGGGTCCGGATAACGGAGGAGCCCGTCGGCTGTGGTGAAGAAGCCTTCGGCAAAGAGCGGTTCGGTGCGGACTGCGCGGTCGATCGCCCGGATCTCCGGTCCGGTTCCGGCGGCTTTCCGGATCAGCTCCCTTTTGATGGATTCCAGCGTGTCGCGGCAGCGCTCCGCAAAGACTTTGCATTCGCTCCGGAGCAGATTCGCCATCTGCTGTTTCTGAAACTCCGCCTCATGGCGCGCCAGACGGAACGCGAAAACGCCGAGGACGGCGGCTGCCGTCCCCGCACAGAGGAAGAGAAGAAGAATCGTATGTTCCAGTTTCCATTTCATGAGGAGCTACTATACTCTTCTGTTCCGTTTTTTCAATCATTTCTGTTTGAACAACTGACTGTTTCTGATCTGGAAGCTGTTGCCGATGATTTCCTTGCGGACTCGGCTGTAACTGGAGGGCGCGGACTTGGCTTTGTCGAGTTTTCTGATTTCTTCAGCGGCGATGTCCGCTTCTTTCTGCACGGCGGGCGCGTTGGTGATTGCCGCGTTTTTCCGGAGAAGAGTGCCGGCGGACTCCATGATTTTCCGGCTGGAAGAGAAGTTGCCTTTATCCGCTTCCGCGAGCGCCTGTTCGCGCAGGAGAGCGCTCTGCTGGAGGGCGACATCGGCGCTGACCGCCTTGTTCAGACTGCCTTTGACTTTGCTCTGATCGGAGGCAAACGCCAGCCGGACGTTTCTGTTTGCCGAGAATTCTTTCTTCAGGGCGTTGTCCAGATAGTCCATTTTGACGGAGGCGATGGTTTTTTCCGCGCCGTTTTCCGCCGCAGGGAGCCCGAGTTGGAGGATCAGCACTTTGGAGTGTCCCGCGTAGATCTGGTTGAAATCAAGCTCGATCTCCTGACCGTGGATGCGGCATTCGTGTCCGAGAATCCCTTTCGGCGTGATTCCCGGAGGACAGACGATCCGGAGACGGACATCTTTCGCCGCGACCGCAAGAGCGCTTCCGAGTTCCTTTTCAAAGATCAGGGAGAGATCGCGGCTGTTTTCGACAAAATAGAAGTTGCCGTCGGAATTCTGGGCGAGGGCGGTCATCAGGTTTTCGTTGTAGTCGCTGCCGACTCCGACCGTGCTGACGGAAACGCCTTCCTTGACCAGTCCCCGTCCGAGTCTTCCGAGTTCCTGCGCGGAGGAGGGCCCCACATTCGCCTGTCCGTCCGAAAGCAGGACGATCCGGTTGACGAATCCGGCTTCTCTGCATTTTGCGATTTCATTTGCCGCAAGCGAGACTCCGGCGAACAGTGCGGTCGAGCCGCCCGGCGTGACCGCGTTGATCTTTTCGATCAGCTCCCTGCGGTTTGCATCCGTGACGCGAGTCGATGGGATCAGCACCTGCGCCCGGCTGTCATACGTCACCAGCGAGAAGCGGTCGTTTTCTCCGAGCATGTTGAGCGCCGCCACTGCCGCCGCCCGCGCATTCTGAATCTTGTTCATTCCGTGCATGGAGCCTGAGCGGTCGAGTGCAATGCAGAGGTTCACCCGGCTTTTCTGTTCTTTTGCGGCAGCGGAGGTCTCAATCGAGATTTTGATCATGGCGTCCTGGCCGACTCCCGAAAGCAGAATGTTTTTTTCCGGCTCGGCGCGGAGTGTTACGGTCGTGACATTTGCGTTCGCCCGTGCGCCTGCGCCAAGCAGCAGCGCGAGAGCGAATCCGACTGAGAGGATTCCTGTTGTGTGTTTCATGACATGTCCCTTTCTCTGGTTGGTTTGAGAATATTATACTTCAGAATCGGGGATTGTTGTCAAACCAATGTAAAACGATTGTAAAAACATTGTAAAACGGTATTTCCCTTACAGCATGGAAACGGGGTCCACATCCAGATGCACCTGAAGATCGCGCGGCTGGTTCCAGCAGGTTTCGGCGCGCAGGAACTGTTTCAGTTTTCCGAGTTTTCCGCCTCGGAACGCCGCCATGTAGCGGAATTTTCCCTTGATGCGTTCGATCGGGGCGGGAACCGGATCGGATACGATCGTTTCCGGATCCAGATACGGCTGGAGTTTTGCCATGAGTTCGGCGGCATAACGCTGAATGCGTTCTTCATTTTCGCCGGAAAAGTGAAGGGTCAGCATGTGACCGTAGGGGGGAAAATGAAGTTCCTCGCGGACGGGGAGTTCTTCGGCATAGAACGTGTCGCAGTCGTGATCGGCTGCGGCGATGATGGCCGGATTGAAGGGATTGCAGGTCTGGATCAGCACTTCGCCGCGGTGTTCGCCGCGTCCGGCGCGTCCGGCAACCTGGGTCAGAAGCTGAAACGTGCGTTCCGAGGCGCGGAAGTCCGGAAGGAAAAGGCCCATGTCCGCATTGATGACTCCGACAAATGTCACATTCGGAAAATCAAGTCCTTTGGCGATCATCTGCGTTCCGATCAGAATGTCGATCTCGCCGCGCCGGAACTTGCCGAGAATCTCTTCATAAAGACTCGGCCTCGTCATGGAATCGGAATCCATCCGGGCGATCCGCGCGCCTTTGAATGCGGCGGCGGCAATGCTTTCGATCCGTTCGGTGCCCGCGCCAGAATAGCGGATCTTGTCGGTTCCGCAGGAGGGGCATTTCTGGTATGCCGTGATCATCGCGCCGCAGAGATGACAGGAAAGAATCTGCGATTTTTTGTGATAGGTATACGCAACCGAACAGTCGGGACAGGCGGCGACAAAGCCGCATTCGTCGCAGACCATCTGTTTTGCGAATCCGCGGCGGTTCAGAAAGAGAATGCTCTGTTCGCCCGCCGCGATCCGGTCCCGGACGCTCTGAACAAGCGCTTTGGAGAGAAACGGCAGTTTGCCTTCGTCGGTCTCTTCGCAGCGCATGTCGATGATCCGGACATCGGGCAGGACAATCGAAGGATCGCTGCGTTTCAGCATCCGCGCGTAGGCGTATTTGCCGTTGAGCGCGTTGTAATGGGATTCCAGAGATGGGGTGGCGGAACCGAGAATGACGGTCGCCTGTTCGAGCCTTCCCCGCATGACGGCCACATCGCGCGCATTGTAGCGCGGCGCTTCCGACTGCTTGTAGGATTGTTCGTGTTCCTCATCCACCACGATCAGCTTCAGATTGGTGAACGGAGCGAAAAGCGCGGACCGGGCGCCGACTGCGATTTTTACTCGTCCGGAATGGACTTTCATCCATTCATCGCGGCGTTCTCCGTCGGAGAGTCCGCTGTGGAGCACGCTGACCATGTCGCCGAACCGGGCGCGGAAGCGCTCCACGGTCTGCGGGGTCAGGGAGATTTCCGGAACGAGAACGATCGCTTCGCCGCCGTCTTCAATGGCACGGGCGATCGCCTGAAGATAGACTTCCGTTTTTCCGGAACAGGTAACTCCATGCAGCAGAACAACATGGCGACTGTCTTTGTGTTCCATGACATCGAAAATGAGTTTCAGAGCCTGCGCCTGTTCGGGAGTCGGAGTCATGGCGGTGGTTTTCAGAACTACGGCTCCTTTGAACGGATCGCGGTCATCCTGCTGTTCCTCGCGGATGACGAGTCCCTCCTTTACCAGAGCATCCAGCGCCGATTTTCCGGCCCCCGCCTTGACCAGCAGGATGTCCTGCGGCAATTCATGTTCCAGAATCAGCGCTTTGATGATGGCGGCGCGGGCTTTCGAGCGGGAGCCATGAGTTTCGATGTATTCCGCCGCTTTGAGTTTGTCGTCGATGCGGCAATGCGGGCGCATCTTCGGTTTGACTCTGCCGTTGCGGATCGCTCCCGGCAGAAGATTGCGGATCGCCAGTTCTCGCGGACAGCAGTAATAAAGCGCCATCCACTCTGCAAGTTTCAGAAGAGAATCGGGAATTGCGGGTGCGCCTTTGCAGAGAGAGTCGATGGCTTTCAGACCGGTATACGAGGAGCGGTCGGTGATTTCCATGACGTAAGCCGGACGCAGGGAGGCTCCTTTGCCGAAAGGGACATTGACTTTGATTCCCGGTTTGATTCTGTCGCGCAGGGCAGGGGGAATGAGGTAGTCGAATAAGCGGTCCAGCGACAGATTGACCGTGACTCTCGCAATCAGTTCCGGCATAACTCAGTCCAGTGCAAGCTGTTCCAGAACGCGGTCGTGAATGATTCCATTGGAGGCGACAATGCCGCGTTCCACAGGATATTTGTCCCCTCCTTGAAAATCGGTAACTTTGCCGCCCGCTTCCAGAATGATGATTTCCCCGGCGGCGATATCATAGGGCTGAAGAAGCATTTCCCAGAAGAAATCGACTCGTCCGGCAGCAACGAAAGCCATGTCAAGAGCGGCGGACCCGTCGCGACGGATGTCGCGGATCTGCGGAGCAATCCGGCAGAAATGTTTCAGATTGTTTTCCTTGAGTCCCGCCCGCAGGCATGCGAACCCCGTTTCCGCAAGACAGTTCACCAGAGAGTCCCGGGCGGAGACATGAATCGGAGTTCCGTTCAGAGTGGCGCCTTTGCCGAGTTCCGCGGAGTAGAGTTCATCGAGTCTTGGAGCGTAAATTGCTCCGGCATAAGGCTTTCCGTTTCGATGGAGTCCGATGGAGACCGAGTAGAACGGCATGTCGTGCACAAACGATGTGGTGCCGTCGATCGGATCAATGATCCAGAGATATTCACTGGAGGCAGATTGCGAGATGCCGGATTCTTCCGCGAAAATGGCATGGTCGGGGAAACGTTCCGCAATTTTCGTCTTGATGAAATTCTCGACCAGACGGTCCACATCCGTCACAAGATCCCTCTCATTTTTGAAATGGAGACTGGCGGCGGAGAGGTGTTTCCTCTGTTCCAGCGCCATGGTTCCTGCCTCTTTTGCGAGATTTTCCATAAATTTAAGCATCGAAATTGCTCCTGTGTGTTTGTCTATTCGCGGATGTTGCGGTATAATACCTTATCTTTGTCGTAATTGCAAATTTTGGAGATTGACAGAAATGACTTCCGAATGTAAAATTTTAGAGAATGTCTGTCTGAAAGGACTCTACCGCCGGATCGTTTTTTCGGCGCCGGAGATCGCTGCAAAAGCCTCTCCCGGACAGTTCGTCCATGTTCAGATTCCCGCGCTCCGGGATCGCATTCTGCGCCGTCCCTTCAGCATCTCCGGTTATGATCCGGAACTCGGTACTCTGACCGTGACATACAAAGTCGTCGGTTCGGGCACCGAAGTGCTTGCCAAGCTAGCTCCAGGCGAGATCTGCGATGTCATGGGACCGCAGGGAAACGGTTATCCCATGCCTTCTCCGGAAGAGACTCCGATCATCGTTGCTGGCGGTTACGGTTCCGCCGCCACGCTGCCGCTGGCTCTGCGTTCTCCGGCAAAAGGATTTCTGCTGCTGGGAGCCCGCTCCACGGCGGATCTCATTTTGAACGAGGAATATGAAAAAGCCGGATTCGATGTCCGCATTTCCACGCAGGACGGTTCCCTCGGTCACAAAGGGCTGGTGACCGAACTGCTGGATCCTGCGCTCGCCGATGCAAAAGGGACTCCAGTCGTCTACGCCTGCGGGCCGACGCCGATGCTGATGGCGCTCGGAAAAATGTGTGTGGAACGCGGTGTCCGCTGTTATCTGAGTCTTGATCAGCACATGTGCTGCGGGGTCGGCGCCTGCTTCGCATGCGTGGTCAAAATGAAGGATGAATCCTCCCCCGACGGATGGAGGTATTCCCGTACCTGCAAAGAAGGACCCGTCTATCTTGCCGAGGAGGTGTACTATGCCTGATTTGAGAGTCAAACTTGGTCCGCTTGAACTGAAAAATCCCGTCATGACCGCCTCCGGCACATTCGGATACGGAAGCGAATACGAAGAATTTTTTGCGCCATCTCTGCTCGGTGCCGTCGTCGTGAAAGGCGTCGCAGCAAAGCCCGTTCACGGAAATCCGACTCCCCGCGTCGCGGAGGTCACTTCCGGAATGATCAATGCGATCGGTCTCCAGGGGCCCGGCGTTGACAAGTTCCTTCATGATGAACATTATATGCCGTATCTCAAACGCTCCGGATCCACGGTCATCGTGAATATCTGGGGAAAGAGCGTCGATGAGTACCGCTATGTCGCAGAGCGACTCGATGCGGAATCCGAGGGCATCGCGGCTCTCGAAATCAATGTCTCCTGTCCCAACGTAAAAGAGGGGGGGATTTCGTTCAGCTCCGATACCGCGGCAATGGGAAAGGTCGTCGCTGCCGTCCGCTCCGCGACAAAACTTCCTCTCATTACCAAACTCAGCCCGAACGTCAAAAGCATGCCCGAATTCGCAAAGGCCGCCGCAGACAACGGTAGTGATATCGTTTCCATGATTAATACCATCCCCGCAATGGCGATCGACATCGAAACACGACGGCCCAAAATCGCAAATATCACCGGGGGCCTCAGCGGTCCAGCCGTCAAACCTGTCGCAATTAAAATGGTCTACGAAACAGCAAAGGCCGTCAACATCCCGATCATCGGAATGGGAGGAATCTTTTCCGGCGAAGATGCTGTCGAATTCCTCCTCGCCGGCGCTTCCGCCGTCGCGGTCGGTTCTGCGATCTTCGCGGATCCCATGTCCCCTGTAAAAGTCCTTCACGGAATCGAGGAGTATCTTACCCGTCATCATTACGCTTCTGTTAATGATATTATCGGGAAGGTGCTCGTCTGATAAATTGTGTTGTTCGGGGGCTGGTTTCTCGCCTTCTTCCTTTTTTCTACCGGGGTTTTAGTTGGTGGCTTCTCGCCCCCAACACCCCTCGGCAGGACCATCGGCCCTGCACCC
>CAJKAR010000062.1 GCA_905197955.1 uncultured Lentisphaeria bacterium
CAAAAAACGTAAAATAGAGGGTTCAGCCCCTTGACTTTTACATAACAGGATGGAACAACAAAAAAGGGAATGAAAATGCTGATCTGCACGATTGAAAACGGATTGAAACTGCATGCGGAGGCTTTCGCCAACGGGATTCTGCATCTTCAGGCGGAAGGGCTCGACGGGCTCCAGACCACGCTTCTGAACCGTTACGGATTCATCAACAAGCTGGAAGCGGATCCTCATGCCGTTGTTGAAAAGGATACGCTGACGACTTCCGGAGGGATCGCACTCAAGATCAATCCGGACGGGACATTCGAGCTTCGCAAAAACGGCGCCCTGCTGGCGGAATCCCTGCCCTCAAGCTGTGCGGCATCGGCTCCGACGGTGTTTCGGAACCAGGGTTTCCGGCTTGAAATGAAAGTGCGGGAAAATGAAAAACTGATCGGTTTCGGCGATCAGGTCCGGACGCGCCTGCTCCTGAACGGTCAGCACGATCAGCTCTATCTGAAATATCCGATCAAGCACGTTCCCGTTCCTTTTTATATGAGCAGCAGGGGATACGGGGTGTTTTTCAATACGACACGCAGACTTGTGTTCGATGTTGCCTGCTCCACACCGGACGTTGCCCGTTTTGCCGTGGAAAAAGAGTTCCTCGACATCTATCTTTTCACCGGCAGCAGTTACGACGAGATGATTGATCTTTATACGCAGCTGACCGGACGGCCTGGCTTGCCTCCCATGAAAAGTTTCGGACTCTGGCTGCTCTACCACACCCGGGCGACCGGGCACGACATTCTCATGATCGCCGATGCCATGCGCCAGAAGCAGATTCCCTGCGACAATCTCAGTCTCGAACCGAACTGGATGCAGACCTATTACGACTGCACCGCAAACAAGGAATGGAACGCGGAACGATTCCGCGGCTGTGAAGACAGTTCCCCTTATCGCGGCGGTCCGTCCAGCATGATCAAGGCGCTCAACCGGATGGGATATGAGCTGGGACTCTGGCTCTGCACCCGCTGGGATTTCACGTTCGAAGAGGAACGGCAGCTCAACAGCGGAAAGACGGAAGAAAAAGAGGAAAATCTCATTCTTGACGGAATCGAACTGACTCATGATGATACCAATGTTGGTCACTCTCCCATTTACATGGACACAAACACGATCCGCGAACAGGCCTGGTTCGAGCATCTCAAAAAGTTCGTGGACGACGGTGCCAGATTCTTCAAACTGGATCCTGCATGGCTCATCAATGAATTTCCCGATCGTCTTTACGGCAACGGCAAGACCGATGAGGAGATGCACAATCTGGCCATCCTCCTTGCCTCACGACAGATGAACCGGGGTTACGAGGCCTTCACCGGCAGACGGTATTACGGAATCTCCGTTGCCGGCTGGGCGGGTCTCCAGCGTTATCCCGGCACCTGGGCGGGCGATACCGGAGGAGGAATTCAATCCATGACGGGACTTCTTCAAGACGCCATCGTCGGCCACTCCTATACGACCTGTGACATGAATGCCGAAACCATTCAGGGCATTCACATGGGATTTCTGCTCCCCTGGGCGCTTCTGAACAGCTGGGCGGGATTCAAGTATCCGGGATTCCTCGGAGATACTCTGAACGAGGCCTTCCGCTTCTATTCGGAACTGCGGATGAAGCTGGTGCCTTATTATTATTCGCTTGCCTATCGCTCCTCGCAGACGGGCCGGGCGATTCTGCGTCCGCTCTGTCTGGAATATCCGGATCAGGAGTGGACATACGAGGAGAGAAATCTCTTCCAGGTCGGCGACTTCATTCTGACGGATGTCTACTCCGAAAATACACTCCGTCTTCCGCACGGCAGATGGTTCGATCTCTGGTCCGGAACCATTTTCGAAGGAAACGGGGAACCGATGGAGATTGCCGTCCCGGAAAACAGAGGTGGACATCTCTTCTTCCGCGAAGGTGCCTTGATCCCGACCCAGCCGCTCCGGCAGTTCATTGATGCAAAGGCCATTCACCATATTGACTGGATCGTCTATCCCGGCAGAGAGGAAAGCTCCTTCACGCTCTACCTCGATGATGGCGACACGCTTGCTCACAGATCCGGTGAATACGGCTCCGTAACGCTCCGCTATCTCCCCGGAGAAGGATTCTTCTGGAGCGAGGTCTCCGGCGGCGCCCCGGATTATGTCGCGGCCCTTACGCATAATTTCATTCTGCCGGATGGAACAAAACTGAATCCGGAACCGGTAAAAACAGGGACTCCGTTCCGCTCCGCCACCATCCTGTAACCCAGGAGCATGACGGAAGAATCTCTCCGCAGACTCTTTTTCAGAAAAAAACTGCGGAGAACCTTTCTGAAAAACAAGCCCCGAAAACGAAACTCCCCCCTCTGCTCAAAATACGGCAAAGGAGGGAGTTTTTCTGTATCAACGGGCATCGAGGGAGGGAGTCGAACCCTCTACACGCGGCGCAAAAAGCGGCTCTCGCCTGCGTGTCAGACGCTTATCCCATACGCTTTCACGACAGCTCCTACATCTCCGCTGCTCTACCGGTGAGCTACACCCGATGATGACAGATTCTCCGGGACAACAATTTCTCAAATAAACAACTTTTCCAGCAAAACGGCTCTTGCAGAAACCGGAGCCCCCTGCTTTTTTCAGCCTTTCGGCGGCAGGACCTGCTCCCCGGTTCCGGAAATCAAGCGGGAAAAGACAATCAGCATCAACCCCTCAAGGATCAGCAGGAGTCCCGCGATCCAGATCATCCCCGCAAGAGAGGTCAGCGGCCAGACAAAAAACGCATAGCCGACGAACATGGCAGCCAGTCCGGAAAGCACCGGCAGCACCTTCCCTCCGGCAGAGACCGGACTCTGTGCGGTATCCCAGATCGTCACCACCCCTTCCGTCACGAACCAGAGCGCCAGAAACCACGCCAGCAGCAGATCCGAACAGAACGGGTGCCAGATCATAAACACGCCCCACAGACACATCACCACGCCGTACAGCAGCCAGAAAAAACGCCGCTCCCGCTTGACCGCCGCTCCGAAGAGCACCCATACTCCAGCCAGAGTAAAAAACCAGCCGGCAATCATCGTTATGATCCCGAGATTCAACAGCGGCTTCAACGCAATCAGAATTCCGAGAAGAACGACAAGGATCCCGCGCAGCAGAAATCCCCGCCGCGTGACACCGGTAAATACATCAGAAGCAAACACAATATTCATTCAGCACCTTCCCCCCTTCCCTTTTTCAATACACGCTGACTTTCGGAGAGGCTCCGGAATAGTCAGACAACCATTGCAGTTCGATATCCCGTTCAATATTCAGTTCCGCAAGAATATCGCTGCGGCTCAGCACACCCACAATCTGCTTGCCCTCAATCACCGGCAGGTAGCTGAGAGAGTGGCGGACCATCACATTGGTCAGGTATTCCACATCGTCGATCACATTGGCAACGATCATTTTCCGGGTCATGAAATCATCCACCTTGTCCTTGTCCGGATCGGAGTTGTCAAAGCAGAGCGATTTTATAATATCATACTTTGTAATGATTCCGATGAACTCCGCAGGCTCCACATCTTTTGCCCGGACCATCAGATAGCCGGTTTTCAGGCTGACGATTTTTTTTGCAGCGGCACGGATCGTCGCCCCCGACTCAATCGTATAAAGGCGCTGTCCGTCTTTTTTCCCGGCAAGAACTTTTCCTAATTTCATGGTCTCCTCCTTATCGTTAAAACGTTCCGGAATTCCAGCCCCATTTGGAAGCATCGAATTCCATGAAATTGATGTAGACACGGTCGGGAGAGATCTGCTGCCGCTCCTTCAGAATTTCACAGACGAGTCTGCTGAATTTCTCGCAGACCGGATGAGAAAGTCCGCCGATCGCCCGCAGTTCCACCATGGCAGAAGGGGAATCCTCGCCGCCCAGCATCATGTAGACCTGATCTTCCACGATCAGCTGCATGTAGCATTCCGGCTTTCCGGTCGCTTCCCGCGCCGCGGCGGAAACAGCCTTTGCCAGACCCGGCTTATCCGCGACAGCATTTGAGGTTTGAATTCGAATCATCGGCATTTTTACCTCCTGTTTCTGGAAGGATCCGCCTTCCGTCTGTGACATTACAATAGCTTTCCGCAAAAATCAAGCGTCAATTTCAGAAAGCGACTCTTTTTTCCTGAAAACCGAGGGAAAAGGTCATGGATTCCGCATTCCGATCTCCGACGTATGGGACATAAAAAAAGAACCGGTCCCGACGGAAAATTTTCATTCCATCCCGGACCGGTTCCCGCTGACGGGAATTCGGCTGTCATTTTTTCTCGTTTTCGGGAACGTAAATTACCTCTCCGCTTTCAAGCCGATAGGCGATGCCGACCCGCTGTCCGCGGCCCGAACCCGTCGTTTTTTCCGATTTATATCGAGTGACCTTGTTCTGCTTCTTGACGATAATCTCCATATCCGGCTTGCCGGCGTTCTTCACATAGGTGACATCCTGTGCGGTCAGAAACTCGGTCATGCGGCTGTGGATCACGAAGGCAACCATCAGCGCAACAGCAAAAACCATTGCGGCATCGAACAGATTGATCAGACCGGTCAGGGGATCGCAGTCCTCTTCGGTCAGGAACCGGTCATACCGACGCTGTCTGCGCATGGGTCCGTTCCTCCTTTCTGAGTTTCAGATCCAGAGCATACTGGAGACTGGAAATCTCATCCGCGAACCAGTGCCGCTTCACCGAATACAGAAGCAGACCGACTCCGGCAATGAAAATACCAACCACCGTCGTTCCGAAGGCGATCTGCATGTTATACGCCATGGAACCGATGTCTCCGGAAGCCAGTCCCGCAAGAGCAGGCCCCATCGGGATCAGAGTTCCCATCAGTCCGAGCATCGGTCCCACCTTCATCATGAAGCGCGCCCGTTCCAGTTCATGTTCATATTTCTGGGAAAAATCGAAGATCCGTTTTTCGCAATGGATCGGATCCCAGTCCAGTTCGATCAGTTCGGCGAGATGACGGGCAAACACTCCGCAGCCGAGAGTTTCCGTATTCAGATCCTTCTCCGCCCGGAGAGCTTTCATAATCTCCTCGCGTTTCCGCCGCTGCCGGAGAAGCATCAGATAGGTCGAGCAGAATCCCCCCAGCTCCACCAGAGCAAAAATCATCGCAGCAAGCAGCAGCACAATATCCGGAAGCATGAAACTTGCGGACACCCAATTCAGAATCTCGGTAATATAACGCATTTCCTTTTCTTTTCCTTGTAGTTTCTGTAAAGTTGAAATCCGACGGCGGAAAGCGCCGTCAGCAGTGTGAGAATTCCCAGAATGGCGAGATTCCTCAGCCAGTCCTCCGTCGGAAGACCATCCCCCGGAGAAAGCCGCCCTTCCACCGCGGACGGCATGAATACCGCCAGAAGAAGAAGCATCCAGGTTGCGGTCATCGCCGCACTGATCTTGTCAAGCATCGTCCGTCTCAAACACGCGAAAAGCTCACAGCCCCCTGCGGAAAACAGAACCAGAAACACTCCGACTCCCCACATGATCTGTGTAAAGCTGTACCGCAGAATCGTATTGAAGGCAAGTGCCTCCGCATACATCGCGCCGACCGGCAGCAGAAGAGAAGGAAGAAGCGCAAGATATTTCCACTTGTGAACCCGGATTCCCAGCTCCCGTTCCTTCAGAAGAGATAATCCGATCACCAGAGCCAGAAGCTCCTGTATCACCACCAGCGCGCACAAATCCCGCAGATTGTCGCCGTTCGAAAGAAACTCCTCAATCATCTGCAGATTGCAGGAGGCCAGACGATCCTTGAAAAAGAATACCGGAAGCATTGCCGCAGCTAGAATAATCCAGCGGATCCAGCGCGGCAGCAGAGTCAGTTTCAACATGCTCTGCAACCATGCGGCAAACAGTATCAGTAAAATAAATCCGCCCATTTCCTTTTTCCATTCGTTTCTTCCACGTTCTCCGGATCTCGTCGTGCCTCCGGAGAAAAAAAAATCAAAACAAGTTAGATTAATCTAACTTCCTGTATAAAAAAATTTCAGTTTCTTCGATAACGGACTCCTTACGTTGGGTGTATGACAGAATTTGTCTTTGGTGTTTTCTCTGCTGTAATATATCTGCAAAAAGAATATTTTCAAACCAAATAATTAGAATTAACTAATAAAAAAATAAATTTATCTCTCCTATCTTCTGCACAAATCTCAACGGCAAAAAATAATTAGATAAAACTAATTTCATTCCTTGACATTTCCGTAATTCATGCTATAATACCATATACGAATCAAGAACGGTCCCTTCCCTCCCCGCAAGACGAAAGAGGAAAGAAACCGACCACTAATTAGACAAGACTAATTTATATCTTTTTCAAACGAAAGGAGAAGAAAGAGAAAAATGAACGCCTTGATTTTCAGAGAACCAACCCCAGGAAAAGAAAAGAAGCGGAAGGAATTCACATTGATAGAGCTTCTTGTAGTAATTGCCGTCATAGCGATTCTGGCCGGGATGCTTCTTCCGGCATTGGGATCGGCAAGGAACAAGGGGGTCGGAGCTTCCTGCCTCTCGCGACTGAAGCAGATCGGGACGGCGGATGCCATGTATGCGGCGGACTTTGATTTCTACGCTCCGATCAAAGTCTCCATGATCAAGACCGATGGACCGACTTGGTTCGGGAAAGGCATTACAAGCGGGACATTCGACTATACACAGGACGGTTATCTGACCCCCTATATCAAGAAAGCAGGCCTGGATCAGACGGCACAAAGCCAGATTTCCTCCAACATTTTCTTTTGTCCCGACCCGTGGATCCAGGACTATATGAGCAAAGGCGGATACAAGGCAGACAGTGCTCCTCCGGGAGGCTACGGAGCCAATAGCAACATCCACGGCTGGGAACTCGGTGGCGGGATGCCGGGAATGGAATCGATGAATCCGCTGGTTCGCCCGGGAAAACTGAAAAAGCCCTCGTCGATCGTGAGCTACGGCGATGCCGCAGGCAAATCCATGAGTTCCTCCAGCATCTCGGAATCGGATTTCAAGCCGCTGCATACGATTGACAACTGCAACACCCACTTCCGACATGGGAAAATAGCAAATATCGCCTGGGCGGACGGACACGCAAGCACAGAACGTCCGGGCTTCATCGGCTGCGGCGACGGAGACGCGAGAGTTGCTCACCATGCCGGCGGCCTCGGAATCAATTCCGATGATGACCGTCTTTACGATCCGGACTCCACCTTCACCACCATCAATCCCTGACCACAGGAGAATCCTCTTTATGAAATGGAAACTGATCATCCCGACCCTTCTTGCCTGCGGCGGAATCGCACTCTGGCTCAATGCCGGCAACAACGGAGAAGACTCCTATACCACACGGGAAATACCCGTTGCCGGACCACAGCAGAAGGAAGTCCTTCAGCTGACCCGTGAACTTGTCAATCTCTACAACGAACAGGGTACATCTTCTCTGGAGCGGATCTTTGTACACAGCAGAAACAAACGGCTCATGATGAAAACAGAAACAGGCAGCGATCCAGTGGAAAGCAGTCTTGCCGTCCTGAAGAAAAACGGTTCCAGACTGACATTGCAGGATCCGGAAGTCAAATGTCTCAGCAATGCCGGACATAAATTCATTGTCAGCTGCAAACTGAAACAGAATGGCTCCTCCATCCTGATTTACATGCAGAAAACAAGCAGAGGATACGGACTTTCGGAAATTAAAGAACTCTGATCCCGCCGTCCTCCCCTGCCTCCGAAATCTGCAGTGGCAGAAAAAACCTCCCCCCGTTTTCATTTTTCCGGAACCTTCTTCCCCGAACAGAATGAAAACGGGGATATTTCCACCTTATGTTCCAGATAAGAAATACACAAAAGAGTGACTCTGCCGGAACTTTCCGATGTTTTCAGAAAAAAATCCTGTTGCAATTTGTATGAGGCGATGTATATTCTTCTGCATCAAATGGAGCGCTTAAATGTCATCGCCGATTCTGGAGAACATTTTACATATTTATAATACCGTGAGGCCATATCTGGACTTCGGGGTCATTGCGATCCTGATTTACTGTGTGCTCTATTTTCTGCGGGGGACCCGCGGCGCAAGCGTCTTTGCCGGATGCGTCATCGCGCTGATCTTTCTTACAATTCTGACCAATACGCTGAAACTGGAAGTTCTGAGCTGGCTTCTGGAATATTTCTGGACGATCGCTTCAATCGCCCTTGTCGTGATTTTCCAGCCGGAGCTGAGACGCGCATTCGCCCAGCTGGGAAGCACCTACTTTCCAAACCATGCCGATGTGCAGAAAAAAACGATCAAGGAAACCGTTTCCGCCGTTGCGCAGATGGCAAAAAGCAAAACAGGAGCGTTGATCGTCTTCGAGCGTCAGATCGGACTGGCAAGCATCAAAAACAGTGCAGTCAGTCTGGAGGCGAAAGTCAATTCGCTTCTTCTTCAATCCCTGTTTTACCCGAACTCCCCGCTGCACGACGGAGCACTCATCATCCGGGGAGACACCATCGAAGCGGCGCATGCAATTCTGCCCCTGACCCAGCAGCCGGAATTTGCCCACATGAGCATCGGGACCAGACATCGTGCGGCGATCGGAGTTACGGAGGAAACCGACGCGGTTGTCGTGATTGTCTCGGAGGAGACCGGCACGATCAGCGTCGCCATGCGCGGCGAACTGAAACGGCACCTGACTCACGAACAGCTTTCCGAAATTCTGATCCATGCACTCATCGACAAACAGGGCCGCAAAAAAAACGATGTCCTGGATATGGAGATAGCCAATGCCGATTGACCGAAAACGTATCTGGAAAAAAGTTCCCGGAATCATCCGTCATGATTTTGTACGGAAATTTCTGTCGGTTCTTCTTGCCCTGATCGTCTACATCGCGGTCTCCGACAAAATGGGAGTGGAGCGGGACATCCAGAACGTGGTTGTCAAGATTCCGGGCTCCCTGGTTCTCAAACACGGTCCAGAACCGCTGACTCTGATTAAAATCGACGGGAAAACGCCGCATGTCAAGATCCGCATCCGTGGATCGGAGCGTCTGCTCAAAAATCTTTCCGACAATGATTTCTCCATTGACAATCCCGTTTTCAAACCGGATTCCTATACACCGGGGGAACCGTACCAGCTGCTTTTAACGCCGAAAGATGTCAAAGGACCGGCTGGAGTGCAGATTCTCTCAGTGGATCCGGCCGTTGTTCCGGTCGATTTTGATATTCTCCTCACAAAAATGGTGGAAGTGAAAGCGATTTTCGATACCAAAAAACCTCTGCCGACAGGCTATGTGGTCAGCAAAGCGACCGTCTCTCCGCCGGAAGTCCGCGTCACGGGTCCGAAGCTGGTGCTCGACAAGCTGGAATTTCTTCAGACAAAGCAGATTCCGCTGGGAAACATCACCCAGTCCTTTGATTACAATGCGGAAATACCGCTCTCCACGCCGACTCTGAAAGTCAGTCCGGCCAGCGTTTTCGTCCAGATCGACATCATGAAGAACATCAGCACAAAAACCTTCTCCTTTCTGCCATTGCGCGTACTGGATGACAACACAAGGAACTCCTACGAGTTTCTGACGGGTTCCCGGGTGGAGGTCACTGTCACGGGGTTGAAAAATCTGGTGGATGCGCTCCGGCAGGAGGATGTCAAACCCTATGTCGATATTTCAACGCTGAATCAGCCCGGCATTTACAATGTTGATGTCGGCTGCTGGATCACAGCCAATGCGCTGGATGTCAAATCCATCGTCCCCTCCACGGTTAAAATAAAGATACTGAAAAAATGATGAAACAACTGCTTTTTCCGACAATCGCGATTTTTTCCGCCATTTTCTTCTGCGGATGCGGCAAACCGGCCCCGGAACCGCCGCGCGTCCGGACCGAACTGGTGCTGGAAATCTTCGACAGTCTCCAGCGCAAGGACCACAAGAATGCCCTTGCCAAAATTGAACGCCTGAAAGAGCTTGACCCGACCAATGTCTTTCTTTCCGAATTCGAACATATTGAACGAGCCAACATCCGGATCCAGGAAGCGGAGGAAGCACTCCTCCGCAACGACCGGAAACGTGCGGAGCTGGCAATTCAGGACGCCATCCGGGTGATCGGTCCGCTGCAGCCGCTCGTTTCCGCGGCAAATGAGATTACCCAGCTTGCCGAACTGGAAATACTGGCGGAAAAAATCGCAAATCCGACCACCTCGGCTGCACTGGAACAATCGCTGGCGGAGTTCAACAGGAAAATCGGCAAGTTCCAGACGAATGCAAAGTTCCGGGAATTCGCACAAAAGCGCATTCCCGTTGTCAAACAACTGAAGGAAAGAGAAGATCAAATCACCCTGAACGATCTGACTCTCGACATGCATCTTTATGGAAAAAGAGGGAAATCCCTCTGGAATACGATGGAATCTCAAAAGAAAATCGAACAAAAACAATAACTCGATGTCTTTTGGATACGTATGCAGCATATTCATCAACAATCAATAACCGCCGGAAAAATGCCGGCAAACAGGAAAGGTTCAAGTATGAACATTGTCAAAAAGCTCATTATTGCAGCGGCAATCCCCGCATTTGCGGTCGCTGCTGTCGCACAGGCACCCGCACAGAAGGCCCCTGCGGCTAAACCTGCTCCCGCAAAAAACGAGGCGGCTAAACCTGCTCCCGCAAAAAACGAGGCGGCTAAACCTGCTCCGCCGAAGACGCTGGACCAGATTCTTTCCTTCCTGCCGGAAGTTCTTGCAGAAGGCAAAGGGGTGAAAATCACAAAGCAGACTTTCATCAAAGAGCTTTCCACGCAGATTCCCGCAAGTGCGCTTGCTCAGGTTCCCGCAGATCAGCTCAAACCGATCGTCAAGCAGATGGTCAACGGCATGATTGACCGCGAACTGGTTTTCAGCATTGCGCAGAAAAACGGTTACAAGCCTTCCGCTCAGCTCGTCAAAAACGAGTTTGACAGCATGGTCAAACAGCTTCCTCAGGATAAGCTCCAGATGCTGGAAAGTCAGCTGAAACTTCAGAAAAAGACGATTGATTCCTACAAGAACGAAATCGCCAATGATCCCATGGCCCAGAAAGGAGCCGCATTCTCCAAATATCTGAAGGAAAAGATTGAGCCGCAGTGCAATATCTCCGATGCGGACATTGAGAAATTCTATCGTGAAAACCAGAAGAATTTCCAGGTGCCGGAAGAGATCACCGCCTCTCATATCCTGATTCGTCCCCAGGTTCCGGCCGGCAAGGAGAAAGATGCCGCCGCAGTCGCCAAGGCCGATGCAGAAGCGCTCGCCAAAATCAAAGCCATTCAGGCGAAGCTGAAACAGGGTGCCGATTTCGGAGCTCTCGCGGAAAAGGAATCCGCCTGCCCCTCCGGCAAATCCGCCAAGGGATCGCTCGGAAAATTCAAACGCGGCATGATGGTTCCGGAATTCGACAAGGCGGCTTTCGCCCTCAAGAAAGGGGAAATGTCTGACATCGTCAAGACCCAGTTCGGCTATCACATCATCAAGCTGACCGACAGAACCGCCGCCGGATATGAACCGCTGGCCAAGGTCAAAGGCGACATCAAGAACTATCTGAAAGCCAAAAAGACCGAAGAAATCCTCAAGGCTCAGATCGAAAAGACCCGTAAAGAACTTGGCATCAAGATCAACAATTTCTGATCGGGCAGTCTCCAGAAACAAAAAAGCCGGGTAAAAATCCCGGCTTTTTTTATGCTCCGAATTTCTCAGGATCGTATGGCAGTCACTCGAAGGCTCAGATCGAAAAGACCCGCAAAGAACTTGGCATCAAGATCAACAATTTCTGATCGGGCGATCTCCAGAAACAAAAAAGCCGGGTAAAAATCCCGGCTTTTTTATGCCCCGAATTTCTCAGGATCGTATGGCAGTCACTCAGCGGAGAAGCGCTCCTCACCGTTGACAAAGACCTGTTCCACTTCAAAATCTCCGGACATCACCACGAGGTCGGCGGCATATCCCGGCTGAATTCTTCCGATGCCGGTCAATCCGAGCGACTGCGCCTGATTCCAGGAGGTTGTCTTAATGAGTTCCTTCAGGGGATAGCCGGTTACTTCATAGACGTTCCGCAGCGCGACATTCATGCTCAGAGCGCTTCCGGCAAGAGCATCCGGATTGTTCTTCAGGCGAACGGCGCCGTTTTTCAGAATGGTCGGCAGGCCGGCAAGTTCGTATTCGCCGTCGGGCATTCCGGAAGCAGAGACGGAATCGGTCACCAGCATGATCTTATCCATGTTCTTGATGGAGAAGACCAGGTTAATCATATCGGGACAGAGATGCAGGCAGTCGCAGATCATCTCCACATAGACATCTTCATGCAGGAGCCCCGCGCCGACCAGCCCGATCTCCCGATGCTTCAGCGGAGTCATCTGATTGCAAAAATGGGTCAGATTCCGCAATCCGTGTTCATAAGCGGCCTTGAACTGCGCATAGGTTGCCGCGCTGTGGACGCAGGAAGGGGTAACGCCAAGTTCCAGAAGATCCGCAGTAAACTCGACGGCTCCGGGAAGCTCCACGGCAAAGGATACTTTCAGAACGGGGAAAATTTTATTCAGGCGTTTGACCTCATTGATATCGGGCCGTCTGAGAAATGCGGGATTCTGTGCGCCAAGGCAATTCTTGTTGATGAACACACCTTCGAGATGGACTCCCGGGAGTTTACATCCCCGATTACAGTTTTTAACATAATCGGCGGCGGAGCGCAAGGCGGCGGCAAGCACCTCTTCGCTCTGGGTGGAGGTACTCGGAAGAAGAGTTGTGACGCCTTCTTTCAATTTACCTTCGGCGATTGTTTTTATGGCGGCGGCGGTTCCGTAGCAGAAATCCTGTCCGCCACGTCCGTGGGCATGGATGTCGGCGAACCCCGGAACGAGCATGTCGCCCTGGACCATAACGGTGCGGTCCACCTGCTCCGGCAGTTTATCCCCGCATGCATAGACATGCCGGATGATTCCATCCTCCACGAGTACGGAAGCGCCTTCCAGTTCCACATCGGGAGAAATCAAATATGCGTCTTTGAACAGAGTCCTCATGATTCATCCTTTCTCTTTCATGAATGCTTCAGAGGACAATTTACCGGATCATTTGAAAATTTCAACTTTTTGTCAAAATTTTACGCATTTCAGCGGCAAGCGAAGAACATTTCAGGAAGAGTTTTGCGTGATCGGGACGGGAATCGGCTCCGATCAGGAAAGAAAGTCCGTAGACCTGCGAACCTCCAACAAGAGGGAAACAAATGTTCCAGTGCCGGTGTTCATCCTCCCATACTGCATAGTTGTCCTTTTCGAACTCCTCGATTCTCTGGAGAATGGATGCTTCGCGGCATTTCCGTTCCTCTTCCGGCATGCTGCTCCGCTCCAGTTCGCCCTGCAACACGGAACGGGCCTTCCCGCTCCCGTATTTCACACAGAGGATCACAAGGGCAATATTGGATCCGAAAAGTTTCTGTTCCGGCATCGGAAGAAACGAGGTCAACACCGAACGCTCGCGATAGGAGTGGTAAAGATACACCAGACGATCATTGAACATTCCGGCAAGTGCACCGGAAATCCCCATCGAAGCAAGCTCGGAACGCAGTAGCAGAATCGCATTCTGCGGAAAAAAATTGTGACACAGACTCGACTGTCCAAGATAGATCATTCCGAGTCCGGGTTCAAACATCCGATAGGAAACTTTATGAACATATCCTGCTTCCGTCAAATCGGAGAGCAGACGGCTAGCTGCCGGTGGAGTAATCCCCGTTTTTGCACAGATCTCCTTCAGTGTCAACGGATTCTCCGCATTGACAAGCGTTTCGAAAATCTTCAGTGTTTTATTCAGAATCAAAGTTTTCATGCAGTAGTATAATTCCAGTATGCGGAATTTACAAGAGAATCCGGAAAAAACGCATCTATTTTCTGTTGCCTCCGCGAAGGAGATGGAGTATAATGATAGGGAACGAAAAATTCAAAACAGAATTTTCTAGAAAAAAGAAAGGGAATAGAATGCAAATTCCGGTTAAAAAACTTTCTGCCGATCTGGCGGTTGTCGGCGGCGGCATGTCGGGGATCTGTGCGGCTCTTGCGGCGGCAAGAAACGGACTTTCCGTCATTCTGGTACAGGATCGTCCCATGCTCGGGGGCAACGCCTCCAGTGAAATACGCATGTGGATCTGCGGAGCGCACGGCAAAGACAACAAGGAGAGCGGCATCCTTGAAGAGATCATGCTGGAGAATTACTATTACAATCCCACGCTCCGCTACACGATCTGGGATGATGTGCTCTACACATTCATCAAGCGGGAAAAGAACATCACTCTTCTCCTGAATACGACGGTCGAAGGGGTGAAAACCGAAGGCGGCCGGATTGTTTCCGTCTCTGCGTGGAACCTGCACTCCTATACCCGTTATGAGATCTCCGCGAAATTCTTTTCGGACTGCTCCGGCGACAGCATCCTTCGTCTTTCCGGAGCCGAATACCGGATCGGGCGCGAAGCCTCCTCCGAATTCGGCGAATCCCACGCTCCGGAAAAAGAAGACAAGAAGACCATGGGCAATTCAATTCTTGTCCAGCTCCGGAAAACCGATCGCCCGCACCGTCCGTTCATCGCCCCGGAATGGGCGTATCACTACACGGAGGAGACCATTCCGCGCAAGGAAGCGATGTTCAATATGAGATCAAACAATTTCTGGTGGATGGAATTCGGCGGTGTCAAGGACACCATCACCGATGCCGATGAAATCCGCGATGAACTTCTCAAAATCGCCTACGGCTGCTGGGAGTATATCAAAAATCATCCGGACGGACGCGCAAAAGAGTGGGAACTCGACTGGATCGGAAGTCTGCCCGGAAAACGGGAAAATGTCCGATATGTGGGGGATCATATCCTCACTCAGCCGGAAATCGAAGCGGAAGGCCGTTTCCCCGATGTCGTCTGCTACGGCGGCTGGAGTATGGACAACCATCATCCGGAAGCGTTTTATTATCCAGGACCGCCGACCATCTTCCATCCGGCGCCCTCCCCGTTCGGCATTCCCTACCGTTCGCTCTATTCGAAAAATATTGAGAACCTGTTCTTCGCCGGACGCAACATCTCCTGCTCGCACATGGGCATGAGTTCCACCCGCGTCATGGCAACCTGTGCCACAATGGGACAGGCGGTCGGCACAGCAGCGGCTCTCGCAGTCAAGCATGGGACAACTCCGCGCGGAATCTATGAACATCATATCGAAGAACTGCGCGACACTCTCATGGAACAGGATCAGTATCTGCCCTTCACAACACGGAAGATCTCCGAACTGAGCCGCAATGCGAAAGTCTCCGATGAAAATCTGCGCAACGGAATCGACCGCTCCATCGGCGACAACGATAACGGTTCCTTTGTCAAACTCGGTGACTCCTGCTGGTATGAATTCGGAAAACCCGCAAAGATCTCCTCCGTCCGCGTCATCTTCGACAGCGATTTCTCCGACACAAAACGGATGCGCAACATCGAAGGTGTTCCCGAAGACGATATCCGTCATATCCCAGGAACCATCGCCCGAGATTTCTCAATCGAAGTCTTCCGCTATGGCGAATGGCAGAAGGTTCTGGAGGTCAAAGAAAACCGGAAACGTTATCTTCGCTTGAACTTCACGACGATCCCGGATGCGGAAGCTGTCCGTCTTGTCCCGAAAACGTCCTGGGACGAAAATGCTGACAGCGTCCATCTTTTCGCCTTTGAAGTCGAATAAGAGACGGATTTTTCTGTCATTTCTTTCCTCGCGCACATCCTCGTGATGTGCGTTTTTTTGTTTTATGTGATGCGAGGGGAGAAAACGCACGTTTTATGCTATAAATCAAGGACGGAAAAATGCAAAAGCATTTTTCTCGGGTCAAGGACTGTGTCCTTGTCGCGGTCCAGCGGCGAGACG
>CAJKAR010000063.1 GCA_905197955.1 uncultured Lentisphaeria bacterium
CCGGGAAATCCCTGCTCCATCTTGCGCAATTCCGCTGGACAGGCAAATCGCGGAGGCAGCGTTTCCACGGTCTCCAGCGTTTCCGGATCCAGTCTCCAGCAGCCGGAAGATCTGCCGATAAACTCGTAGTCCAGCAGAAGACTGCCATCCGCCTGTGGACGAACCGGTGAACAGAAAACCATCTGACGGATGGAGCCGCCACCGGAAAATTCCCAGCGCTCGTTTTCAGACCATGTCCCGTGCGGAACGAGCTGGTGTTCTCCTCCTGGTCTCAATCGGAGCGTATAGATGCGGCTCGCTCCGCTCTCATTGTATAGATGGAAGGAAAGTACCGGCACTCCGGACGCATCAAAACCAATACTGCCGCACATGTTGATCAGACCGCTGTTGCGGGGAGGCGTGGAAAGAACGGTGATCCCCGGTGATTCGGAGGTCATCGGCAGAGAGAGAGGGTGTCCCTCAATATTCTCCCAGTGCCGCAGATCGCGGCTGCGTGCATAGCAGAGATCGTGATTGGTCGAACAGTCTCCGGTGTCTCTCCAGACCCACGCCAGATGATAGAATCCATCCGGACCGGAAGCAGGTCCGAAGAAATAGGCGTTCATTCGTCCGCATCCGGAGGTCAGAGGCTGTTCAAGCAGTCGTGACCAGGTTCGCGAATCCGCATCATAGACGTCATAAATTTCATTGCCGCAGCCGCTGAAACCGTTCCGGTAATGAAAGATCATCCGTCCGTCCGGCGCGGAAAGAAAACGGGGGTAGGTGCACTTCTCCTCGCAGTTCCCGATCAGAGAGGGAACCCGGACGAGGGATGCCGGATCGTGAGGTCGCTCCATCCGGAAATAGATCAAGGGGACCGCATGCATGTTTGCCGCAATATGCAGACAACCGGAGCGGTCGCAGAACATTTGAACGGTATTGTGCGAATCCCAGCCGACCGCTGTATCCAGTCTATGATAATCCCAGTGGCGGGAGTCAAGAAAGCGGGACGCAATCACCAGCTGCCGATCCGCCCCGTAGTAGCCGACATACTGTCGGACCTCTGTCGTCAGAAGACTGTAATTCACCTTGTGACCGGACCATGCCGGACCGACGGTCAGCTGTTCGATCAGTTCCGGAGATTCTGTTTTCAGCACGTTCATACAAAACCTTTGTTTGCAAATACCGTTATGAGAGTCGGGCAGAGATCCCTTCCGTTCGGTACTTTCTGTTTTACTCCATATGAAAAATTTCCTGCAATATGCTCACCGCCGGGCCGGATCCATCCGGTTCCTGCTCAAGGAGATCCTCCATGAATTCCTGCCAGCGCCGGAACACCGGATCGTCCGGAAGAGAGGAAAGCCGTTGCGGGGACTCGATTTGACGCTCTGCAAACAGCGTTTCCGTTTCCGGATCCAGCCAGATCGTATAGTCGGAAATTCCCGTTGCCCGCAGACTGCGGAGCAGTTCCGGCCAGATCGCCGCATGCCGTTTCCGGTACTCCTCCGCACAACCGGGGCGCAGTTTCATTCGAAAAGCACTCCGCATCTTATTTCTCTCCATTGGAATCCCGGGTGATCCAGTAGGCCATCACACCGCCGCGGAACAGACCCGGATCTGCGGTGAAGTGCAGAATTCCGTTCGAAAAGTTCGATTTCACGTTCCCGTAAACCGTTCCGTCCAGACGGAGAGCCTTTACTTCCGGTCTTGAGCCGCCTTCCAGACGGAGTGAAATCTTCGCCGGGGAACGCCGCACAAGATGGGGAAGGGTTCCCCATTTGAGCAGATACTGTCGTTTTTCTCCTTTGAAAACGGTTCCGCTGTCCAGCACATCGGTCAGGTGGAAAAGCAGAAGCCGGCTGCTCCGGGAGACCGGATCCGCATTCAGAGAGCTGACACTGACTGTGGTGGGGGTCTGAATTCCGCTGACCGCAAGTTCTCCTGTCTCCAGCGCTCCGGACGCGAGTGTGGCACTCAGAGTTCGGGGGGTATGGATCGCCAGAGTCTTCTTCCGGGAATCCAGGCGGAGCTGCCCGGTCGAGCTCGTTGCAACGCCGGATTCGGAAAGAATTCGACGCAAGGTTTGAATCCTGGTATCCGGAAGAGGCGCCTTCCCGGACGCTTCTCGAAGCGAAAGAAGTGTGACTTCCGGAATGGTCTCCCCATCAACCGCCGTGCCGATTCCGGCGATCAGCCCCAGACGGCTGAACTCAACGGGACATTCCACCGGAAGATTGGTCTTCCAGAAGTTTTTCGGAATATTCCAAGCAAAGCGGGAGCCCGACGGCGAGACATCGCCACGCCGGAAAAGAAACATCACCAGACGGTCGGATAACTGTGCAAGCGGTTCATTGGCAAAATCGAATGTCCCGATCTGCATGTCTTTCCGGACGGCCCGGTCGGAATGGGCCCATGCAAACTGGTAGAGCGCATCCCATCCCTGCAGCGCGGCATAGCCGCCGATCATCGGTCCGCCTTCCGAACGGAAACGGTTCGGCGCGCAGAATTTATACTCGGTGATGCTGAAGGGTTTCCCGAAAAGACGCGGTGCAAGCAGCTGTTCCGGAATCTCGTTCCCCAGAGACGCAATGCTCGAACGCTGACGGTAAAGTCCCGGCAGTTTCCAGCGGTTGATCGAAAAGCGTGGATGATCGTGGTATTTGTGATCGTCAACCGCATCCAATTCCTGGCGGGTCAGCGCAAGCGGAGTTTTGTTGTGCATATTCACATCCGTCCGGAGCGCCTGAACGCCGAGTTCCTCTCTCAGAAACTTCAACTGTTCCTGAATGCTCCGATGCTGGACGGTATAAAGAAACTCCTGGAACCGACGGTTTTTCAAGCCGACTTCCCCTATTGTCTCCTGAGGGTATTTCTGCTTCATCCATGAGGAAAAGAGCTTCCGGTATTGTTCCGCAATGCCCGGTTCTTCCGAAAATTTCGCATAGAGGTTGTTTTCATTGGTGAAGCTGACAAGGTAGAGAGCCGGGTCTTCCGCCCAGGTCATGCCGGTGTAGGGGTTGCGGTGCGTCAGCCAGCGACGGGCAAACTCCTTCCAGTTTTCCATCGCCGCCCGACTGATCGGGAGAAGTGCTTTCATCTGATAGCCTCGGCCGTCGGGAATCCATTCGGGAATTCTGTCGCCGGGTTTCAATTTCCGGCTGACGAACACGTCGGTAGTGACGTAAATTCCGCGTTTCCGGCAGGCGGCGAAAAGGTATTCAAGACGGTCAAGCATCTCCATATCGAGCGTCAGGGAATCCGGGGCGTCTTTTTTCACCAGCCAGTTGTCGTGATGATGGAGCCGGATGGCATTGTAGCCGAGACGCGCCAGGCGTTCTGCCAGCGCATCGCTGTCCGCATGGGACAGAAACTGCGCCTTATTGCAGAGATTGACTCCGACGAACCGGATCCGTTTTTCCGGAGCTTTTTCAAACGAGAAATGACCGTCCGGCGCAACCGTGATTCTTCCGTATTTTCCTGCGGGGGCGTCCAGCATGCCGGAGAAATCCAGAGGCGATCCGGGCTGAACGGTTCGGGGGGAGTCCAGCGGGATCCACTCCCGGTTCTCCCGAATCACGACCGTGCGGTCCTCCCCGCGGAACGGAACCGGTCCCGAAGCAAGGGTTATTCCCGGAATCAGCCAGAGCTGTCGGTCGAACGCTCGCAGGACCAGACGGACCGGATCATCGCGTTTCAGCTGGAACTGCGAAACATAGAGCCCCAGATCTGCCAGACGGTTTTCTCCCCGCCAGACGACCGCTCCATTGGGATAATTGGAGGGATCCCACCAGTTCCCGACATCCTGAAATGAAATCACATCCAGCTTCTGAGAGGAGCCGTCCGCAAAATGGACCGTTATTTCTCCCGCCTTTCCCGGAACTGTCCAGGCTGTCGCATGGAGCAGATGCAGGTATTTTCCATGCCCGGAAACCGGGAGCGTCACTTTCCGCGGAAATCTCCGTCCGAGTACAATTACCGATTTGCCAGAATTCTTTTCCGGATCTGTGATCTGGAAATGGCTTCCTCCTGCGGCAAGCGTTTTGACCTGAAAGGAACGAAGATCGTTTCCGGGTCCCTGATCGGTCCATCCGCCTTTTCCGTCCCCTGCGATTTCATCACGGAATCCCATATTTGCAACTTTTGAAATAGCAACAGATTTTGATCGAATCTTCCGCAGAGAGAAACGTAAATCCGTTTCAGATTTCGTCAGAGTCCCGGCAGATGGCTGAAAATAGAGTCTGAGCTCGACAGGATCCGGTCTGCCATCCCTGGAGTCCGTCACTTTCAGCTCTGTTTTGCCCGATATGGTAAGAAGAGAGCCGGAATCCAGTGGAAGAACAATTTGTTTACATTTACGTTTCGGTATTACTTCGCCAGCTCTTTTTTGGGAATCGGAAGAGAAAGAGAGAGCAACCGTCTTCCCATCTACAATCAAGGGGCGTTCCGCATCGGAAATCCGGAAGACCAGCATCAATCCAAGCGTTTTCACTGGCGCTGATGAGGAAAACTTTGCGAAGTAGCGGATCTGATCTTTTTCAAGAGGAATCAGCTCTGCGGAGAAATTACCGCCGGCAAGCCTTCCTCTGTAAATCATCGAACTACCCTGTCTCTTCCACTCTCCGGATTCCGGATAACTCAGTGCATGAGCGGTTCCAAAATGAACAACTCGGAAGACCGCCGTTTCCATCCGGAACGTTCCATCTTTTGTAACCTTCAGCCACTCCGGCATTCCCCGAACGGCGGCAGAGAGCAGAATCAGCAGAAAAATCAGTACATGTCTATTCATATTTGTTTTACTCCTTGTTACTTATTGTACCAGAGATTTTTGGAATCGTTGAACGGAGGAGGAACCGCCACCCACGGGAGAGTCTTCCCAAAGAAGAGAATGGAAGAGACATTACCAGCCACAAAAAGAACGTTCATCGAATTACCGTGGCGCATTGATAATTCTCCATAAGTGGCATTCCCGCGTGTTGACTGATCTTTGTTCCAGCGCCAGGAACCGCGATTGATCCACTGACCTTCACTGTCGGTTTGCTGAACATCGAAGCAAAGGACTTTTCCTGAAGGGCGCTTCACCTGTGAAAGACGTGTTGATCCGCTGTCCGAAGCAGCTACCGGACGATAACGCTGAAGAACCCGGTAATACCAGCTGATGCCGTAATGCGGATTTTCAATCCACCACTCTGTTCCGTCTCCCGATCCGCTTATATTGAAGTTTCCCGCCTGAGCCGGACACCGGAACTGTCGGATGTTCAAGTAATGTCCCTGAGTCATCCCCTCTCCATCACTCCACTCGTCTCCGGAACCCGCCTGCGGATTTGGCCCTGCCAGCGCATTGGTCCAGAGCAGATATGAACCTTTTCCATCATAGTAATCAGCCTGGGGTAGCACATCGGCATTGTCTCCCGCATATTGGAAGAATGAGAGACCAAGCTGTTTCAGGTTGTTGACACAGGCCACGCTTCTTGCTTTTTCTCTTGCCTGATGCAGCGCCGGAAGCAGGAGACCGGCCAGAATTGCAATGATTGCAATCACGATCAGGAGTTCTATCATGGAAAAAGATTTTTTTTCTCCAGTCCTCTGTTTCATTTCCGTATCCTTTCTCTTCTAGCGGTCCAGTGATCCAAAAATATTCTTCTGTATGTAATTATAAACGGATCGGCTGAAAATAGAAAGGGGAATAAAAATCTTTTTTAAACAAAAATGATATTTAAGATCATTCTATCCCAGTTTTTCGATAGGCACGCGGAGTCACTCCATATTTTTTCCGGAATTCCCGGAAAAAGGTGGAAAAATCATGGAATCCGGAACGGAATGCGATTGAATTCACCGGATCTTCTGTGGTACGCAGCAGATCCGCAGCAGATTGAAGACGACGTATCTTGAGTGCTTCCGAAATACTCATCCCGGAAGCCCGATGGAAAACGCGGCCGAGATGAGCCGGAGAAACACCGGCCTTTTCTGCAAGCATCTGAAAATTCAGTCTGTTTCTGAACTCGGAATCGATTGCATTCCGAACAAGCTGAACAAATTTTTCAGCGGTTCCCGGCCGATTTTGTTCTCTCCATTCCCGTTCCAGATATAACAGAAGAAGATGCAGATATCCCTCTTCGAGCTTTTGATGTTCCGGAGAATGATACCTCATTTCAGCATACATCAGACGAATCAGTTTCGGGATTTCCTTTTTCACATGCAAAAGAAGGAGATGGGAAGCATCCGGTTTCGGTTGAAAACTCTCCTGGAGCATCGGCAGAGTCTCTCGTGTTTCCATTCGGTAGTTTCGCAGAAGGGGTTCTTTGAATAAAACATCATAGATTTCCATATATTGCGTCTGAATCCGATAGGAGGTCAAATCATCCGGATGGGCAAGATAAAGAGTTCCCGGACCAATCGGGAATTCCCGGTTGTTGCAGAAAAGAATTCCGCGTCCTTTCGCAATCAGGGTGATCTTATAAAAATTGCGGACGTGTCGTTCCTCTTCCGGATGTTTATAGTGATCGAATTCATGCTTGAAATGCAGTACAGAAATATCGCTGAACGGATCCACATTATGACAGTTAAAATACCGCAGCTTTGTCTTCTTCATACACATTCCTGTCCGGGGTAAACACCTCTTCCGCCTGCACTTAAAAGCGGAATTCCCGCCCCAAAAAGGGCGGAGGAGAATTTTCATTTTTGTTTACTATAATGAAGATTCCGCAAAATACAATCCTTTCATGATCCTGTTTTTCATCTGGCAGACACCCGGGCCATACTTCCGAATCTGTCGGTAAGAAGGCCCGGGGAAAGAACAATCACTTTTCCTCCGTAAACTCTTTCGGATCGGGTGGTACATAGCCGTGATCGGATCCCTGCACCCAGACAATTTTTCCCGATGCGGAAATATTCCGGAACAGGACAGCCAACCCGGAAGGCGGACAAGTATAGTCCCCCAGTCCGGCTCTGGTAATGATTACCGGCTGTTTGATTCGTTTCACATGGTTGACCGCATCATAATAACCGAGGGCAGGAACCCATTTGATATACCATCCGCCATGAAGACGCCGATCCACTTCCGTTCCCGCCATATTGCAGCACCATGTAACAGCGGTTTCGCATCGGGAGACCTCCGGATCCAATCCGGCCGCCCAGACAGCCTGCAATCCCCCCTGGCTGCTGCCGGACGCGATCAAATCTTTCCGGTTCCATTGCGGAAGTTCTTTGATAAATGCAAGCGCCCGCATCACCCTGAGAACCATCTGATTGAAATATGCCTGCTCCGGATCGGCATTCTGAACCGGATCAAACGCGTATCCTTTGCCATTGGATTGAATGGACTGATCAAATTTCTGATAGTAAGATTCATCCTTACCGAGTTCAAAACCGTGGGCATTGATTGTGAACTGGATCTCCGTCAGCGAGCCGTCATGCGGCCATTGTTTAGCGACACCATACCCGAGAAAACTGATTCGCGCCGGCAGACTACGAGCTTTCGCACCAAGCGGAATTGTCAGATATCCGGTGACAGGGCGGGGGCCTGCGCAGTCAACAGAGACCGCAAACCGTTCATTTCCATTCCGGACATCCAGTTTCTTCATCTGATATTTCATCGGGACTTCCGCAAGGCGCTGTTTCTGTTTTTTCCAGAAAAGATCGAAGTCCTCCGGTTCTGGAACGGCCTGACGGATTTCTCTGACAGAGGCACCAGCTCCGCCTTCAAAAGTGATATCCTGAAAATATTCCTGTCCCCAGCGCACGAACTTCCGCCGGACGGCGCGTCCTCCCGCATCCGTCAACACCGCGCGCAGACGGACAAATCCCGGACGATCCAGAGAAGTCCGGACCGTGATCGGTCCCTCGGCAAGTTTTGCTCTTCCCCGTATGATTTTTCCGTCATCTCCGCTCCTGGTCCAATGGATGAAATAGTCCATTTCCGGCATTTTCTGATCCTGAAGTTCCGCCCGTATCGTAAATACCATGGGGTCTCCCGCAGAATACTGAACCGGATTGCGATCCGTTGTCCCGATCAGAAAAGTCTTCTGGGGATCAAGAGCAGCAAGACGGCGGATTTTAAAATCTTCAAATTTTCCTGCAATAAAAAGCTCCGCGGAAGTGAAGTTGTTTCCCGCTTTGGAAAAGGTCCAGTCTGATTTTCCATTCGGATTGCTGCCAATTCCGAGATCGCAATTCCGATTCTGGCGTAGATTGCTGAAGGAGAAAACTGTTTGTTTTTCCAGAAAGTTGTGAACCTGCATGGATCCGTAGGTTCCATCGTCGGAAAAGGAGTCGCCGAAATCAAAATCGTTTGTGGCTCCGGGAATCTTTCCGGAATTGTAGCCGCCGTAGTTTTTCCCGCTGAATTCAATGTTTCCCTGTTTGAAAAGACCGTTTTTCACTCCATTGACATTCGATGCTACTTCAAGATTGGTGACATAGACCTGATATCCGGGAGAATTTTCCGTCGGCACCAGAACACTGCCAAGATCTTTGGAAAAAGGATCCATCGCAGCAAAGACCCAACTTTTCTGTCCATCTTTTCCGGTCAGTTTCAAAAGATAGGCAACCCGTTTCAGTTTTCCCGTAATCTGGCTGGAGCGATCCATCTGATACCCTCTGGCTCCCCATTCCAGAGGGTTGAGTTTTGCAATCAGCTCATATCCGCCGGCGCCAGGAACCAGTTCCAGGATTTCCGGAACTTCCGCCCTGCCGGAGAAAACTCCGAGCACCATCAGCACAGTAAGCAAATGATATAATTTCATTGAATGTTCCTTTTTTTTACCGGGATTCCGGTAGATTCATTTTTTCTCAGCATCTCAGTTCCGGAGCGTTTTTCCGAACGGGGAAAAATTATCCTTTTAGGGAATCTGAATGACGGTATGTTCCCGTCTGGCTTTTTCCGCGGCAAAGACCAGAAGATGGCTTTCCAGCGCATCTTCTGCTCCGGCAAGAATTTGAGAAGGATCATTTTGGGCGAGAGCACGCACAAATTGATCCATCAGATTATAATCGCCGCCACCATGTCCGCCGAGAATGGTTCCGTCGCCGGAATCGGTTTTGACAACGGTTGTTTCTTCGGAAAGAAAATCAAAAATCCGGATTTCTGAACCGTCTCCGTAAATTTCGCCTTTTGTTCCGAAGATTCTGGTCTTCCGCCCTCCTTTGGCAAACGCCGTCAAGAGGAAGGAAACGGTTTCGCCGCCATCGAAGGCCATGTTCACGACCTGATTATCGATTACATCGTTGTCGCATTCATACACACATCGACCGTAAGGCCCCTCCCGCAGAGCGGCAAGAACGTTTTCCTCCGTTACGACCGGAGTCAGAACATCCGTAGGCCATCCGAACCACTGCTTCCGGATCGACCGATCCAGATAAATGCGAAGAGCAGAATAGGGACACTCCCTTTCGCGAGCACATTCAACGCAGCGCATTCCGCTCCCTGCCGGTTTTTCCTCTTTCCGGAAATGTTTCAGAAGTCCGAAAGAAGATACCATTCTGCATTTCCGCCCCATAATGTATCGAATCCAGTCAATGTCATGACAGGACTTTGCAAGGAGCATGAAGGAGGACTCTTTTTCATTTCTCCATGCTCCGCGGACAAAGGAATGGGCCTGATGCCACCAGCCGACCTCTTCGATGTGCTGCATGGAAACAGTCTCTCCAATGGTACCCGCATCGAGAATCCCTCGAAGCTTGCGGGTATAATCAGTATATCTGAGAACATGGCAAACGGCAAGCATCACGCCGTTTTTACGGACGGCGGCAACGATTCTCCGACACTCCTCCGCAGTCGGCGCGATCGGCTTTTCCAGCAGCAGATGGTAACCTTTTTCCGCACAGGCAATCGCCGGTTCCGTATGCAGATGATCCTGCGTGGCGATAATGACTCCGTCGGCAAATTTCTCTTTCTCAATCACCTGTCTCCAGTCCGTAAAGACATGTTCCGGATCAATGCGGTATTCTTCAACCAGACGATTTCGCTGAAAATCCCGAGGCTCCGCGACACCGACAATCTCCAGCCGTTCAGGATGCAGCTTTGCAAATTCCGCATATCCGCTTCCCCGACTGCCGGCACCGATAACAATCAATTTCACTTTTTTCATTTCTTTCCTTTCAGTCTTACCCATTCGGGATTCTCTCTCGACGCAAGACATCATTCCTTCACCAGACTCTCTCCCGGCATTTTACAGAGGCGGATGTTCCGCAGACGGATTCCGGCAGGTTCCTGCGGCAGACGCATGTACTGAATAAAGAGTCTCTGCATCTTTTCCGCATTGGCAGGCAGGAGCAGTTTCAACGGCAGACGGATCAGCTGCCAGGTTTCCGGATCCGCATCAACCGCATCCGGTGAGGACATCTGCGCATCTCCGCTTTTGATTGCTTTTCCGTCTTTATCCAGGCAATCCAACCTGAACTGCAACGTCTGTCCTCCACGGTGATTTCCCCACATATCCGACCCTCCGTTGACTTCGAACTCCAAAGTTCCGTTTTCGAATCCTTTCGGTATATCAATCGGTGGGCGGAATTCAAACGCACAACTGCACCAGCTGATGGATTTTTCGTTGAGATGGAATGTTACCACATCCTCTTCAAAGGTCGCTTTCAGACCTCCCCAGACATGCGGATGGAAATTTTTCGGTTCAAAGTTCAGCGGTTCAAATTCCTCTTTTTCCGATCCCGGCCGCTCCACGGATACCGCTGCGGTCAATCCGCCCAGATCCCCTTGTTTTGCAATGACTTCCAGAGAGGATACCTCCTTTTGCGGGAACGGATTCCTCCAGCGGTAAATCCAGAGGCCCTGTCCTTCGATATTTTTCCATCCGGAAACGGCTTTCCGATTCGGATTTTTTTCATTCATCTTTTTCCAGTGTTCCGTTTCCATTCCTGTGCGGATGGGTATTTCGATCTGGCTCCCGTCATGATAGTTGACGAGATAGCGGAAAGCCACGCCTTTTTCTCCGGATGTCGCCGCCTGCAGGAAATACAGATTGCGAACCAGGGAATCGACCGCAATCCCCTTGACATGCCGTGCACCTTGCGGACCAACATGGATGCATGTTCGTTCCTCATTGTGATCTCCCCGCACGAATTGGAACGGAATCCCGTTGCAGTCCTCGATCCCCCAGGGGGGAACGTTCAGAATTCCTTTTTCTCCTTTCTTCTTCCATGTGGCAAAATCATGGAATCCATTATTCGCATAGGGGCGGAAATCAATCGTGAAAATTCTGTTCCGATCCACATTGAACGCACGCCGATTCCGGTTTTTCCGATGTGTTTCCTGATTCAGAAGACGCATTCCCGCTTCTCTGGATTCCTCAAAACGTTCCAGAGACAATGTTCCATAACGCGTTAACAGATCCTCTTTCCGGCCTCCAGTCAGAACGCACGACCCGTTCTGGGGAAGAGCAAGGAAATATTCTCCATTCCGTGCTTCCAGTAGTTTTCCGGTCAGGGGATTGACAAATTCGAGTCCTTTTTCCGACGGACGGAAATGGAACAACTGGGTGCCGAATCCCTGATTAATGAAAATATATCCTGTCAGTCCGTTGCGTACCGCCTTATGTACTTCGATCCGCAGAGCAGGAGCGCCGCTTGCATGTTCTGTGAGTGTGCAGGAAGGCTGAATCTCTCGTTCTGCCGCGGCAGTTCTCAGCATAGCGCAGAGAGAATCCAGCGGCATTTTTGCATTGATGTAAAGAACTGTACCTTTCCCGATACTTCGGGAGAGAATCACCGGATAGCCGAATAAACTGTTCCGGACACTCCACACACTCCGATCAAAAGATACGGTATGATAGGGCGTTGCCGTGAGAACGGTGTTGTTCCAGTGCAGTTTCCCCGGTTCCATATTCAGCTCCTTCCCCAGCCGGAGACCGGGAAATTGATTCGCTGTTCTCGGAAATCCATACTCGTCATTCTGCAATGCTTCCTGGCCGATGACAAGGGTTCCTCCGTTCCGGACAAATTTCTCCAGTTCCTTCAGCGATTCCGGATTTCCCGTTTCAATTCCTGCCGCAACCAGAATCCGGTAACGGTTCAAAATTCCTTCCGGGAGCTGTTCTTCAAAAACGGCATCGTAGGGGAAAGGCGAATAGCCCAGAGCCAGAGCATACTCCTCATTCTGCATGTGACGGACGGAACCGGTTGCCCGGGCCAGTCTTTTGGAGGCAAGAGAGAAGAGAAACGCAATGCGTGTCGGAACACCGCGATCCCTTGGTGTAAACAACTCATTCACCTTCAAAATTTCCTGTTTTGCATCCATGATTCCGAGCAGTTCCCTTGTCTTCATGGCATAGGGATTGAGAATCAGGTAGGGAAAACGCTCTGCGACGATCTTGCCGCCAGCCTCGTCCCCTTTGGGCCAAAACTGATCAAATGGGCGACGATCCCATTTGAATACAAACGATCCGTTGAATCCCCGCGCATACTGGATCCAGAACTTGTTGCGGATGCTTTGACGGGAATTCCCAATATAAGTTTCCCCATCGAAAATGGGTTTCCCCTTGGCAACGGCATGAAGCAGACGGGCATATAGAGCATTTCCGCCGTCAGTCGGCGCACACACCGCATTCATGATCCGATTGGTCTCATATAAATTGGCATTGGATGTCAAATTTCCCATCGGCTGATAACAAAACATGATGTCGGGTCTCCGGTCGATCTTCCTGATTTCCGCAATTCCGGCTTTGCAGATATCCAGAAAACAGGACTCCATAAATTTTGACCACTCAACAAACAGCGCCGGATTTTCTCTGGTACGTTGAAAATTCCCGATCTCTTCAAAATTGCGATACGACGTATGCCAGGCTTTATTCAGACGCTGGATCGTTCCATACTTTTCTTTCATTCGTTCGCAGAAAAGTTTTCGGTTGAAAGGACTCCAGTCATTGTAGTCAGGCTCATTGAACAGCTCATAGAGAAACGGCTTTCCCCCTATTTTCTGCATGACTTCTGTGCCGTTCCTCCACATTTCGAGATAAAGCCGGCGTCCTTCCGGAGTCGTTGCGCTGTACGGCATCCAGTGATTGTTTCCTTCGCCAGGAACGGTGAAGGCCGCTTTCCCCGGAGCCTTGCCTTTCTCATATTTCAGAAAACCATGATGCCATGGAGCACAGGTAAAATCCAGATAAAGCGGAAGTCCCGATTGAACGATTTTGCGAACCTGTGGATCGTTTTTCGCATCATCTCCTCGATTGCGGTATTTCCGGAGCCAGCTGGACGATGCGAAAATGCCGGTTGCATCAAATCCAAGTCTCTGGTGGCCCTCATAATCCAGCACATCTTCATAAAGCCAATTGAGTTCAGCCGGGTATCCCGCCGTATGGCGGCTCAAGGTGGCGGGAACTTCTTCGTAATACAGCGTGGAAATCAGATAGCGGGGAATACGATTGATCAATACGGTCCCATCCCGGTCAATCGTCAATTCCGGATTGCGCGGCATTCGTACCGGTTCCTTCAGGGAAGAAAACGGCGGAAATGGATCTTCCGCAGCGTAAAGGGAGAGGGTTCCGAATCCTCCCAGACATCCTAGAATCAGAACGTATCTTGTTATCCTTTTCAGGCTTATCATCTCAGAGATTCTCCTATTTCTCATACTTTGCTTATTACGAGTAACAATTTGTTTATTTTGCATATTCACGACTGATTTTTCAGTCTGTTGTCCAGGGGCCCCAGAAGGCGTTGCAGAGCGCATTGGATGCTCCGAGATCCGGATCCGGGATCGCATCGAAACGCATCCCTTTCACGCTGCCGTCTCCCATCAGAAGGTTGACCCGTGTGGACTGTCCATGGCGGCATGGCAGCAGTTCCGCATGATGCCAGATCGTCGGATTTTCCGATTCCGCCTCGCCCAAATCGCAGACAATCATTCTTTCCGAAGGACGTTTCACACGCATGATCGGTTTGTTGTTCATATAATAATTGATACCGTAATGACGGCGGTTCACATCGCCTGGAGTTGTTGAAATTTTTGTCTGTCCCGGACAGGCAAAGATCCCGAGAGGCCGGTAATTCCCCGGTTCTCTGCTGATAAATTTATTGTTCGAGTAGAGATTCTGTACCTGCGGCATCAGATACGGAACCAGTTTATCCTGCCATTTTTGATAGTCCATTCCGCTGTCCAGATAATTCGGATAATATCCCGGATTATCGCTCTCATACAGGGCAAAACCGCTGCCGATCTGTTTCAGATTGTTTACACAGGCGGTGGTTCGTGCTGAATCCCGCGCCTGATTCAGTACAGGAAGAAGCATTCCCATCAGAATTGCAACAATTGCAATTACTACAAGAAGTTCTATCAAAGTAAATGAGCAATTCACGATTTTTGTTTTTCCAGTCTTCATTTCCATACTTTCTCCCTTTGTTTTTATATTGAATATCATTTTTGATTGAAGAACGGTTTTCGTGACGTTGAAGTTTTATTCTTAGGCGATTCATTCAGAATAGATATGAAATCCTCCTTTTCCGGTTATAAAGTTTATTTTGTTTTAAAGTTTGGTTCCGATACTGTCCAGAAGACGCAATTCAGTTGGAATAACAATGTTCCGGGATTGAATTCCTGTATTTTTCCGGCATCTTAGAATTTCTTCGATGGCGGCTTGAGCCATTTTTCGAGTATTCTGGCGGATTGCCGTCAATGGAGGATTATAGAGTTCGGACCACCGAGTACCATCAATGGCTGCCACAGAAAGATCATGCGGAACACGGATTCCGGAACGACCGAATAAGCTGATCAGGTGTGCTGCGATATAATCCGATGCCACGACCAGCGCTTCCGGTCGATTTTTCATGATTTGCTGAGCACATTGGTGAATGGAAGAAGAATCCCAGTAGATAAAATCATAAAACTCCGGTTGAATGGAGAATTTTCTGCATACATTTTGATACGCTCCTCTTTTTGCAAAGAAGCGACGGTCATCTGCCATGGCGATCTGACGGAAGCCCCGTTCTGTGAGACATTGAAACAACTGTTCCATTCCGGGTTCCAGATCAAAGCAGACCGTACTGATTTCTTCTTCCTCCCTCTGATCCAGGAGCACAAGCGGAACTCCGGGAGGGCAGATAGCCTTTACTTTATCGGCAAGGGCTGGAAAGATTCCACTGAGCAGAACGATTCCATCCACCATTCGGGAGGCGATCATTTCCAGAGCGTTTAATTCCTTGTCTGCATCCCAGGAAGTCGTCTGCACCAGCAGATGATATCCCACTTCCTCTGCAATGATGGCAAGATCATCCGCCAGTTCCGCATAAAAAGGACTGTTCAATCTGCCGCAGATAAAGGCGATTGTTCTAGTAGACTGGCGCCGCATGGCACATGCAATATAGTTCGGCCGATAATTCATTTCTTTTGCCAGAGCAATAATTTTTTCCCGGGTGGCTGCTGCAATTCTCTTCGCCATCGGGTGATTGTTTAAGACAATAGAGACCGTTGCAGGAGAAACTCCCGCTTCTTTTGCCAGGCTGGAAACTGATATCGTTCGAGATTTCATTGCTGTTAAAACCTTTTAGCAGATGACTATATTATACTATAAAACTTATAAAATGTCAAGATCGCTTTTCTTTTTTTTTTAAGTCAGGAGAGGATTCCAAAGAGCTATTCAGAAATGTCATTTCATGTTAGATTTTTTTCTTTTCAAAAAAGAGAATTCATTGCATTTTGATATAAAAATGCAGTGCCGTCCCATAATTCTTTGAAATCGTCATTCTAACCACCCTATTTGAGCCT
>CAJKAR010000064.1 GCA_905197955.1 uncultured Lentisphaeria bacterium
CGTCTCGCCGCTGGACCGCGACAAGGACACAGTCCTTGACCCGAGAAAAATGCATTCGCATTTTTCCGTCACAATAATTTTTTAGAATTATTTGTTTTTGAGCGTTACGCGGAAGTCGTCAAGGAATACCCGATAGTTTTTTGTGTAGGGCGGAAAATTCAGATATAGGCTCCCAAGTCCGTCATTCGGATGCCGGAACAGAATTTCTATGGAGGTCCGTTTCCCGGTCGCAAGATCGGTCAGTTCACAGAGAGCGTACTCTCCGTCTTCTGGAGTCAGAGGCAGGGAGAAGGAGAGCTGATACCAGCGGTCATTGGAGATTCGTCCAAGAGTCCCATCACCCTTTTTTTTCTTTTTGTTAGTTTTTGCTGGAGAGTAAGCGCTGAGCACCTGCCGTTTCATGGAGGTGCTTAAAAGACGCAGTCCCCCCTGTTTCGCATCCCGGATTTCAAAGGAGATGCAAGTCTGATTCGCCGGTCCGTCGAGGAAGAATTTGAATTCGATTTTCTGAATCCCCTTTTTGGGAGAGGGCAGCCGGATTCCAGCTCCCCACTGTCCGGGCGAATCGACTCTTTGAAACATCAGCGAATTGTTTCCGGCAGCGGAACATTCGCTGGAGACATAAAAGAGGTCCTTTCCCTGAGCCCCCCATGCCCGTCCCCATTTCAGGGGAGATCTGCCGGGCACGACGGATTCGAAATCGTCCTTGTACAATAACGTTTCGGCGGAATCAGAGAAAACCGCCGCGGCGGCGAGCAGAATCACCGCCGCGGAACAGATTCGTTTACCAGTAGTAGAATTCATAGGGGTTCCTTATTTTGATCTCGGGATCGTAGATCAGTTCTTTGTCTCTTGCGGATTCGAGTTTCGAGAAATCGACGCCCGGTTCCGAGAGGTTCGACCAGAATCCGAAGCCTTTGCTTCCGGTATAGACCTTCATGACGAGCACATTTTCGCCTTTTTTGAGGTCGATGCGCAGTTTGAAGATATTCGGTTTCGGAGCCCCGTGGTTTACGGTCCGTTCGAAGACGAGTTTTCCATTGAGATAGACCCGGAAGAAGTAGTCAACTCCGAGTCGAAGCATTGCTTTGCGGTCGGTTTCGGAACGGATCGTCTTGATGGCATAACCGACAGCATCGGCACGATTGCTCTCAAGAGTTCTGCTCAGATCATTGAATCCATCCGGATTCGCGCTGACCGTTTTCCGGAAATCAAGAGTCCGTCCATCCTCCGTCTTGTAGGTGAGGTTCGGATTCATATCTCCGGAGAGCGCCTGTTTTTCGCCGGGCCATTCGCGTGCGAGCGCATCGGCGGGCTTTGTTTTTCTTCCTGCGTAGAACGGACCGAAGACAAACCAGGAATCCAGATTCTGGAATGTGGCTCCTTTCTGCACCTTGGTGACGCGGGCGGCCAGTTCCCTGGAGGCATCCGCTCCGAAGGCCGTTGCGGCACGGGCGACAAGCTGTTTCAACCGAATGACACTGAGCTGGACGGATTCCTGTTTTGCCGGATCCTGATACCGGTTTTCCAGCATGGCAGGCGAAACCTGGAGGAAAAGTTCCTGACCTTTTCCGTTTTTCCGGAGCAGGAAAATTCCATCGCCGCCGATCTCTCCCGCCGGTTTCGAGGAGACGATGGCGTTGACGGTCAGCAGGTCGCGCCAGCGCAGCAGATTCCACGGGAACAGTTTTGCAAAGATTCCCGTTTCCGGGAATGTCACGCGCCGGATCTCTTTCTTTTTGCTGGTGATGCCTTTTGCTTCAAGCTGTTTGGCATCGAGTCCGACATAAACGACCGTTCCACCCGCACTCAAAACCTTGGAAATCTGCTGTTTCTGTTTTTCATCGGAACCATACACCACGAGCACATCGCCATTCGGATTTTCTGCCTGTTTCGCATACTGGAGCAGATTTTTTCCGAGCGTCATAGCCGCGGGATCCTTTCCTTCTCTGCCGCTGAAATCCAGTGAGCTGAAAAGGATCATTCCTTTGCCGTAGTTCATGCGCAGAAGCGGAGTGTAGGCCATGTCGAATTCCGTCGAAAGCAGCGGCACGAATCCTGCCGAGACCGGCGTTTCGATCACAGTCGAGGCAACAACATTGCGATTGCTGCTTTTCGGAGCCACGGTCACATCATAGGCTCTTGCATGTTTGAATTCCGGCAGGAGATCGGGCGATCCGTTCCAGTAACGGAGTCCTTTTTCCGGGAGTCCGTTCCGGAGAAGTCCAGGATCGGATCCGAAAAAGACGGCGCGCGGAGCGGTATCCATCGTGCGGAATCCCATCGCCTCCCAGATTTCGGGCCGCTGTTCCAGAAAGAGAACTTTCAGACCGTTTTTCACATCCTGCGCGGTGAACGGGAGCTTCATTTCCGGTTTGACGGACTCGCGGCCCATGACAAGCAGATCTCCGGGATTCCATTTCATCCCGGGCTTGTAAACGGAAACCGGAGAAAGCACCGACCGGATCCACGGAAGGGATTTGCCTGCCGGATCATAGACGAACACTCGGGAGGACTTTGCCACTGCCGTCCGCGGATAGATTTCGATGTCAAAAGAATCGGTGACCGGTTTGTCCCGGAACCCTGTCGCGGTCATGTTGAGCGTATATTCCGAGACCGATTTTACAGACGGCGCCTGAAATTCCACCGGCAGAAATTTGACATCTCCGGCCTTGAGCGGAATTTTTCCTTTTCCCGATGCGACCGTTTTTCCGGATTTGTCTGAGAGATTCCATGCAACATCAACGGTCAGATCACCGGGACCGTCCCAGACCGCCGCAATCTGTTTCCTGACCGTTTCTCCTGCATAGAAACTGTGAGTCTTGTCCGTATGGACCGGAGTTCCGGCAATGTAAATCAGCAGCGGCTGCATGTACTTGGAATGCAGATCGAAGAACTCATTAGCCCATGCGGGGCGCTTGGTGACAGGCGTTTTCATGGCAAAGTAGCGGCCGAAGGGACGGCGTTTGCCTTTCAGCTCCGGCGGTTCCCCGTAACCGACACCGAAGTTGAAGTAGTGCCATCCGGCGATTCCCCAGGTCCGCCATGCACGGTCGGTCGCCTTGATGTAGCTGCCCTGAACCAGAAAATAGAGAGGGGCATATTTGGAGACTGCCACCATGCCGCCGCCATGTCCCCGGTTTTCGAGTCCGAGATCGCGGGTCCTTTCCAGCTGCTTGTCGGTCTCCAGACGATACGCCTCATTGCCGAGATTGATCGCCGCATATTCAGTCAGCAGGAACTGCTTGCCCTTGAAGTAACTTCCGTCATACACGGCGGCGTATTCGCATGCCCACCACGGCATGTTGCCGCGTTTCGCCCAGACTTCGGGCCAGTCTTCGACTTCCTGAAGAGGAGCAAAATTCGGATAGGTGTTGCCGCTGGCGATATCGCCGAGGTTTCCTTCCGCATGGCCGTATGCCAGACGGGTTTTATCAATGGATTTTACAATCTTGAAGGATTCATCCAGAACTCGTGCCTGAATGTGAGAGTAGTTTTCTCTTGTTCCGAATGTGTCTGGATGAATTCCGGTTCTCGGATTGAAGGAGTTCATGGAGGTGCACCACGCGATGATCGACGGATGATTCCGGTACCGCTTGATGAACTGAGCCGTTTCCTCTTCATACTGCTTCCGAACCTTCGGATCCGAGAAGAAGCGTTCGCGGACAAAGTTGCAGGAGGGAACCGGCAGAAGAACCGCAATTCCTTCCCGGTCCATCAGTTCCAGCTCCTTCTGATCGTAATGAAAGACTTCATTTGCCCAGTTGCGCCACCAGCCTGTGGGGTTCGACTGGTAATAGATCATGTTGCGGCCGAGCATTTTGAAGAGCGCAATCGAATTTTCCGTAATTCCGAACTGGGACCATTCAGTTCTCCAGCGGCTTTTGTGTCCGTTGAGAATCAGATCGCGTCCCGCCACCCGGATTTCCCGGAAACCGAACTGGAATTTCTGAGTGTCGAGAACCTTTCCGGAGGCATTTTTCAGTTTGATGTCAGCGGTATAAAGGTAGCCGCGGTCGAGCTCCCAGAGGATCGGGTTTTCCCATTTTTTCCGGAGGGATATCGTTTCGATTCCCTGTTTCAGATTCAGATTTTTCTTTTCGAGGGAGAGGACTTTTTTACCCTGTGCATCAAGAATATCGCAGACAACGGAGGCTCCGGAGAGCGCTTTTGCCGTATCGAATTCCAGATTGAGGGTCAATTCCTTGTTGGTCCAGCTTGTTTCCGCCCATGCGTCGGAGACCGCCGCAGGAACCGGAAGACGGACCAGATTGACATGGTCGATTCCCAATGCCCACTGTTTTACCGGCAGTTCTCCGTACAGCGCTCCGGGACCGCGTGCGGTGTAGCGCAGCGGATCGTTCTCGAATGTCCGGCTGACATCGGTATAATTGCGTGTATTGAACAGCAGAAGTTCGTTTTTCCCCGGTTTCACAAATTTTGTGATCTCCAGCGTCCCGTAAGGTCCGAGACGCTCGCCGACTTTCTTCCCGTTGACAAAGACGATTGCATTTCCGTTGATGCGTTCAAAATCCAGAACAAAACGATCGTTTTTCTGCTGTTCCGGAATTTGAAATTCCTGTCGCATCCAGATATTGTCCGCGGCGGCGATTTTCTGATTCCACTGCTGTTTTTTCGGCAGTTTCGCCTGTTTGTGTCCTGCGGCGGGAAGACTCCATTTGGTTTCCAGCGGCAGGGTTTTGCTGTCGGTTGCAGGCTGATACTGCCAGCGCTGCGGCAGTTCCGTTTTTTCCGCGGCCAGTGCGAGTGCCGCGAATGCCGCCAATGCGGCTGTCAAAGTTCGTTTTTTCATAAACTTCTCCCTGTATTTTATTTCATTATTGAAAATGCTTTTATTTTCGGTCCGGTTGAATTTCGAACAATGAATTTTGCAGGGATGCTCCGCTCTTTCTGTTCCGGCTCTTCGCCTCTGATCCGCTGAAACAGCATTTCAAGTGCGGCATCGACAAGAGCCTCCTGATCGTGCTCCAGTGTCGTGAGCGGAACATACTGGAGATGAAGGGATGAAGCGTCTCCAATGGAGATGATGCTGAAATCTTCCGGAATACGAAGTCCCATCCGGATTCCCGTATAAAACAGGGCAAAGGCATTGACGGAACCGGAACAGAAGACTGCGGTCGGACGTTTCGGCGCGGCAAGCAGTGCCTCCGCCCACTTCAGCGAGTGTTCCATGTATCGGTCCGGGGTCTCAAGAACGACCGGAATTTCCGGTCCGCAGGGAAGCTCAAACTCCCGTGCGGCTTTTTCCAGACCTTTCCGGGTCTGACGGTGAACATAAAAATCCTGATTGCCGGTAAAGAGCGCGATATCACGGTGCCCCAGTTCGACAAGGTATTTTACGGCTGTATAGGCTCCGTTTGCAAAGTCGGAGTGAACCGAATATTCAAAGGTATCGCCGATGTCTACAAACGGGTAATCCGGATTCTCCCGGAGAAAAGCTCGGACAGGATCACTGACATAACCGGAATAGAGCACTCCGGATGCAATTTTGCTTTTCAGCATCAGCGGCAGGGTCTGGTGACCGGAGGGGGAAAGAATTTCAAGCTGATGACGCAGTTTATGTCTGTCACAGTATTCCGTGAATTTGCCAAACGGACTGATCTGGCCGTCGGAAATCAGAAAACCGACGTCGATGATGGATTTTTTCTTCAGGAGAAGTGCTGCGGAGTTCGGTTCGTAATTCATTTCTCTGGCAATTTTCCGAATCCGTTCCCGCATATCGGCACTGACGCGGCCACGGCCGGACAATGCCGTCGAAGCTGTTGCGGATGTCACTCCCGCCGCCTGTGCGATATCCTTCAATCTGACCATGAAAGTCTCCGGTTTTTTTAATTGCGTAATCGATTCAGCAAATATATTATACTCTATTTTGAAAAAAAAGTCAATAGCCTGAAATGAAAAAAAACAACCAGGAAACGGATTCCGATGGGATATCGTGAAAAAAGATCTGAAGTGATCCGGAGGAGAGACCGAGTCGGGAAAATCAGACGCAAAATGAGTCTGCATGATTTCATCGGGAGAGCATGGATCGGGCTCGGCGAATCGGAGTGTTTCTCCTGGAATTTTCAAAAAATACGGGTTTGTTCTGAAAAAAATTTGCATTTTGGGGAATTTATGATACATTTTTTCATTAACCTTTTTTAGAACCATTAAATTGAAAAGAGAATTGTCATGGGAAACCTCAGGAAAAAACGTCGCAGAAAGATTGCTCAGCATAAGCGCAAAAAAATGCTGAAGGCAATGCGTCACAAGAACAAATAAGTTCATGTGAATCGGGACGTGATGTTTGTCACGTCCTTTTTTTTCTCCGTTTGACAGTCTCTTTAGAGGTGTTTCATGATCTGGAAGGGGTTTCTGCTATTCCTGTCCGTGCTTTGGATTCCTGTTTGGGGGATGGACATCCGTTCGGATACGGGGCCGGTTCCGGAGACGGAAAAGGAGGCGTCGCCGCTTTCCGCCGAGGACTGGCGCAAGATTGCCGCAATGTCGGATTTTGCCTGCTTCATCAACCGGGTCTTTCATGGGCCGGACAAGGCTCAACTGCCCGATTCCGTGGTTGAAAAACTTTATGATGTTCTGGAAAAGGATCCTGATTCGCGGGAGATTACGGCTCTGGTGGCTGCGGATCTTGCGGAGCTGATTGCCCGGAAGCAGGAACGTCTTCAGCGTCTTGCCCGGATTGCGGGGGATCATCCGGAGAATCTGCCGCTGAATCTCCTTGCCGCGGAACTTCTTTCCGGAAAATTGAAAGATCAGGCGCTTGCCGAAAAAAATGTGCTTCAGGCGATCTCTCTGCTGGAGAAGGCACTGGAAAAGGCGCGGTCGCGCGGAGGGGAAAATCCGGAAAATCTTGGCGGGGCATATTCCATGCTGGCTCTGCTGTATGCTGCACGAGGGGAGTTCGACAAGGCGGATCGGACAGTTCGCCGCGGACTTTCTGTGGTTCCCGGAGAGAAGCGCCCGGAGCTTTTGCAGACTGCCATCCGGGTCTATTTCGATGCCGTGAACCGCTCCTCGGATGAAAAGCCGTTCCTGCTCGGATGGTTCCTGGAGAGCGAGAAGGAGCGGTATACCAGAAAGTTCAATGAGGTGTCCAGTGAATTTACGGAGATTCTTTCTTCGCCGGAGAGCCGTCTGGATTCCGAACGGTTTCTTGCCGCCGCCGCGATTTTCGGCGACCGGGGCGAGACGGATCTGGCTTTGCTGATTATTGCGGCGCCTCTGGTTGCTGAGCCGGATCATCCTTCTGCTCTGCGCCGTCTGGCGGCGTTCTACTATGTTTCCGGCGATTTCGCGAATGCCGCACGGGTCTGGCGGCGGGTGCTGCAGATTCGTAAAAAGCCGACCGCGTTTGAAAGCTACATGTATGCGTCCTCCCTTCAGCGGAGCGGCGATTTTAAAGCGGCTTCGGCAGCGTTTGCGGCGCACATGAAACGCTTTCCGAAGGATGTTGTGCCGCTGGCACAGTATGCTCTTTCCTGCTATTTCGCGGAGGATTACAGGGGGGCGGCCGAGATCGCCGGGAAAATTCCGTCGCCGTCGCCTGAGACGATGTACATCAAAGCGCTTGCCGAGGAACGGATGGGAGATTATGCGGCCTCGCTCAAGACGCTGCTGCAGTACCTTTCCATGCGGAAGTTCGCCGATGAAGAGGAGAAATATCCGATTGCCATTCAGACCGTTCTGGTGGCGGATAAGGCTGGTCGGCATGATGTTGCCGCCGCCATTCTGGAACCGATGATCGATGCCGATCCGGAAAATGCCGATCTGCTGAACCTTCTCGGATACCTTTATGCGGAAGCGGGGATCAACCTCGGAACGGCGGAGAAACTGCTGCTGGAAGCGCTGGAACTGGAGCCGGAGAATCCGGCGGTGCTGGACAGTGTTGCCTGGATGTATTTCCGTCGGGAAAGATATCTGGATGCCAGGGTGTATATTGAGAAAAGTCTTGCCGCGACGCCGCAAGGCGAATCGCCCGATTCCGTCATTCTGGACCATGCCGGAGATATTTACAATGCTCTGGGAAATACGGAAAAAGCTCTTTCCTGCTGGAAGATGGCCCTCCGAGTTTACAGTGAAGAGCTTGATCCCATGATGGTCCTGAAAAAAGTGGAGAATGCAGAACGGGAGACTCCACATCGCAAGTAAGGAGCGCTTGCGGCGTGCCTGCGTTTTCTTTTTGGCGGGACTTCTCTCTGTTTTTCTCGGTTTTCTCAGAAGAGCTGGAACAGAGGATGCGGAATTTCTTTTTTTAGCGATGCACTGTATCTATGCACTGTATCTATTTGAAAATTAAGGCTTTTTCAGTCTGCTTTTTTCTGTTTCCACCATGAAAAGCTCTTGACATTTCTCTTTTTCTTTGCTAAAATTAAAAGAAAGTGCATTGCTGCATAGATACACTTTAGAAATTGGAAATGAGATGAGAGCGTCCAAATTTGAACATCTGAAAACGTTGCTGACGGAGCAGATCCGGTCGGGAGAGTTTCCCCCTGGTTCGCAGCTGCCCAGTTACAGGAAACTGATCCGCGGATACGGGATCAGCCAGAGCACAGTGAACAAGGTGTTTACAGATCTGGCCAGGACCGGACTGATCCGGGTGGAAAGCGGACGCGGCTATTATGTGCGGAATCCGGAAGCGGGCGAACGGAAAAGCAATCTGGTTCTGGTGATTCCGGGGAGTTTTGACAACAGTTATTTTCTGATGCTTCAGAAAGGGATACTCATGTCGCTGCAGGAGAACGGCTACCGTGCAGTTGTGATGTCTTTGAGCGCGGTGCGCGATCATATCCGGGAGGCAACGGAGGGTGTGGTCGGGATTCTGATTTCCTCTCCGCAGGACGAAGAGCTGCTGCTGGCGATCAGCGACAACGGAAGAATTCCGATGGTTCTGATTGATTTTGAACGGGAAACACTCAAACAGTTTTCTTCCATTTTGAATGACGAGTACCGGAGCGGGGTTCTGGCTGCCAGACAGCTTCTTGCTTATGGGCATAAACGGATCATGCATCTGTCCGGTCCGTTTGGGGTCTCCGGAGTTGCGATTCCCCGGGCGCGGGGATTCGCGGATACGATCCGCAAAGCAGGTCTGGAAGTGGTGATTGAATATGCCGGATGGGATTTCCAAGGGGGATATTACACTTTCCGGAAACAGTATCCGCGTCACAAACCGACGGGAATTTTCGCGGTGACGGATCTGGCGGCTCTCGGAGCGATCCGTGCGGCAAATGAGATGGGGCTCAAAGTGCCGGAGGATCTTTCTGTGGTCGGGCACGGAGATCTTTTGGAGGCAAACAATTCCACGGTCAGTTTGACGACGGTGCGGATGGATGCTTTCAAACTCGGATATCGCGGAGCGAATCTGCTGAAAGATCTTCTCGCGGGCAAGGTCCCGGTTCAGATTGTGCTGACAAGTGCGGAACTTGTCGAACGGGAGACCGTTTCCGTGGTAAAGGATGAGAAAAAATGTTCCAATCAAATAACAGCATAGGTAGAACGAAGAAAGGATTCGGAAAAATGAAGAAGTGTTTTACACTGATAGAACTCCTTGTCGTAATTGCAATTATTGCAATTCTTGCAGGAATGCTTCTTCCTGCATTGAACAAGGCGAAGGCTGCGGGTCAGGCGACCGCGTGTATCAACAATCTGAAACAGCTTGGAATCATTGTTTCCAACTATACCTCTGATTATGATGACTGGCTACCTTCCGCCAACGGATACGGGATGGCCGTGTGGACTTATATCAACAAAGGGGAACCGAAACCCGGTTTCCTCCAGAGAATGATGGGGCCGGGACTGAATAAGAAGCTGGTTCTCTGCCCTTCCTACAAGCAGCTTTCCTACGGGGGAAACTACGGAGCAAACATGAACCTTTTTGCTCTGGATGCCGGAAGCTGGAAGAAAAACTATAAAAGACTGACAGCAATTAAAATGAAAAGCCGTGCCATGATCATCTGTGATATTGAGTACGAAGGAACCAATACCATGGATGTTGCCAATTTTGCGATATCAGGGGATTTGAATCATTATTTCATCCGTTATTCGCATAATGTCGGAGCGAACATTCTGTATCTTGACGGGCATGTTGCGAACCGGAAGTTCCAGATTCCCGGACAGAACACGAATTACAAGATGGAACAGAATATTTTCTGGGTCGGCGATTTTAAATAACCATGAATTGACAGGGAAGTGATGATTTCTGGGATGAAAACGAAATCTCTTTTATATTCATTTTGTGCTGCGGCTCTGGCATTTTCCGCAGGAGCAGCGGAACTCGATAAGACAAAAACGGTATGGGCTCACTATGTTCCCTGGAATTCTCCACAGAACAACGCCATGCTTCCGACTTTGTTTTACAACTATCCGCTCGGGGCGCAGGCGGATACGTCACGCGAGGCGCTGAATGCCGAGTTCCGTCAGGCGAAGGCTCAGGGGATCGACGGCTTCCTGGTTGACATTGTATCCTACAAGAATCGCGAGACCGCTTTTCTTGGTGTGATCAAGGGGATGCTGGATGCCACTGGCGATACCGGATTTCTGGTTGCCCCCTGTCTGGACGGGAAGAATTCCCACGAGGCGATCGTCAAGGATCTGAAGACGATTCTGGATGCCTGTGCCTCGCATCCGAATTATCCGCACATGAATGGCCGTCCTGTGATTGCCACTTATGCGTGGGGCGCACGGACCCCCGAAGAGTGGATCCGGATCAAAGAGGATCTCAGAAAGCAGGGGCATGATATTTATCTGATTGCGAATCTGAGCAGCGGCTATCAGAAGAAAGATCCCGCAAAGCTTGCCGCCGCCGCGGAAGCGTTCGATATGGCGTACAGTTTCATGGAAAACGGCATCGACGGACGTACCATCAAAGAGAATATCGCTCTGATGTGGAATGCTGCAAAATCGAAGAACCGTGCTCTTATGGGCTCTCTCTGGCCCGGATATTACGGAGCCTGGATTCATGGACGGAATGATTATTACCATCCGCACATCGGTTTTGACCAGCTGCACGATACGTTCGAGGCGATGGAGGCAGGCCGCGAAACATGGATGCACTTCACGACCTGGAACGATCATGATGAAACCAGCATCATGCCGATGCTCTTCACCTGGGGCAATGCCGGGATCACAAAAGCCTATTCCGACTCATTCAAGGGACGGGCTCCTTCCGCAAAGGTGCCGCAGATCTATTTTGCCTGGCACAGGGAGGAAATTGCCGGAACGGTTCTGCGTCTGGAGGCGATGTCGGTCCCATCCGCTCTGAAAGGAAAGACGTCGGTTTCCGGTGTTCTTCGCGGGCTGAACGGAAAGATCGTGTCCAGACTGCCTGTCCGGGAGCTTGACCCTGCCGCTTATTCCCGTGCCGAGTGGCTGATTCCGACGGCTCCGCTGGCGGAAAATCCTTTCCTGATTCCAGAGATTACGCTGACCGGACCCGGCTCCTATCGTGCGAAACGTTCGCTGCCGATGATTCTTCTGAAAACCGGCTGGCTCCAGAATGCCGTTACCGTGAAAGTTCCGTTCCAGGGGATGACCGACTTCAAAAATACGCTTTCCATCAGCGAGAAAAACCATGTTCTCAAAGCGGAGATTACCTTTGATTCTCCGGAGACGATCCGGGAGGCGATTCTCTTCCGCAATGACAAACCCCTTGCCGCGTTCAGCAAGGATGCCGCCGAGGGGATTCTGCTGAACCTTGCAACCGATTTTACAAAAAGCTGTAATTATAAACTGGTTTTCAAAGATGCAAAACTGCTGCGGAGCCGCAGGATGTTTACCGATCCGAACGATCCGCTGTTCCAGGTGACGCCGACGGAGGTGATTTCGAAACGGAATCTGACGTATCATCAGGGAGCGTTTCTCTTTGCGGTGCGTCCTTCGTCCGAAATCCGCTTTGAGGTCTCCGGGAAAAAAACTCTGCTGATTCGGGCGGAACAGTTTGCGGAACACGGACAGATCCGCTCCGGGGATGCGGTTCTGTACCTGCCGGGAAGTTCCAGTGTGACGGCTCTTTCTCCGGCGCTGAACCGGAAACAGGGAACGGAAACGCTCCGTCTTCTGTCCCGTGCGGCGCGCGCTGACGACTTGTTCTATGTACGGTATGAAACAACGGATGGAAAAGTCTGTTATTCGGAGCCGATTCTTCCGTTTGCAGAGGGGAAGAACGTGACGATGAATCTGCTGAATACATCTGTGAATCTGGAAACTTCATCCGGTGGCAGCGGAATGCCGGGACGTTCCGAGTATCTGACTCCGATTGCGAAGGTTCCCTTCCGGAAGCCGTCCGTAACCGGGAACTCCGTGCATCCCGCGGTTGTCCGCAAGAGTCGCTGGACCTTTGAAAACGGCGGAGAAGATTCTCTGGGAGATATGAATATCCGGACCACCCGTTATGCCTGGTTCGATCCCGGAGTTGTTGTTGCCGGTGGACATAACGGCGGAATGTGTCTGAAATTCAATGGCCGGAAGACTCTGCGGATGCCGATGCGGACCTATCCTCTTACAGCATTCACCCTTGACTTTTACATCAAGCCGGAGGGACCGCGGAAACAACGGCAGGCGGTGATTACCCGTCGCGGCTGGTCCGGCGGAGTCGATGTCTTTCTCCTGCCCGATGGAAAGCTTGAGCTGGTCCGCAATGGCAATGAATCCACACCGAAGGAAACTCTTCTGAGTCGCACCCCCATTCCGGAAAAGAGGTGGACCAACATCCGGATCGTGCATGACGAGTCCTCTCTGGAACTCTATCTGGATGGAAAGCTGGATGCGAAGCGGACGATTGTTCCGGCACGCTCCTACGGCAACTGTACCTGGTTCCTCGGCGGGAACGGAAAGGCGAATTTCACCGGGTTGCTGGATGATGTGACGATACTGGGGATTCCGGCGCGTCCGGGGTCTCCGCTCTATCCGCCGCTGCCGGCTCCGGAAAAGCGTTCGGATATTGCCGATCTTTACGGGACGACATTGAAAGCCGTTCCTGAAAAGCGGAGCTGTCGATGGACGGCAGATGAAAATGCAGATCTTCTTCCGGGCGATCCCCGCAAAGTGGGAGTGGCGACGGAAGCTGCTGTTCGGGCAAAAGCTGTTTTCGGAACGGAAGGAGGAGTTGCATTGCAGGCCGGTCCGGGAAAGAGTCAGCGGGGCGTGACAGTAAGTTCCTCGCTCCAGCTGAAGGATCGCGAGGAGCTTGTGATTCCCCTGCTGCGGTATGAGATCGCTCGGAAAGGACTCGGATGGACCGCTTTGATCGTCACCCTGACTGGAAAATCGGGACAGGGATACAGTTTCAATCTGGGCGCACCGGACCGCATGATGATTACTCAGAACAAACCTGCGTGGAAAATTCTTTCCGGAACAAAAAAGGTGGAACTGCCGCTGGAACTTGCATTCCGCAGAATCAATGGACAGATTGTTCTGCTGGCGAACGGAAAAGTCGTGAAGGTTCTGCCGGATGAGGGATTGGATCATCTGACAATTCATGCTTCTCTTCAGAATTCCGGCAACGCGATTGCCGCCGAATTCGGTGCTCCCCGGATTTTCGTTCTGCGTTGAACGTTGCCGTGACTGGAATGCGGCGGCGGAATAGCAGGATTATTCCGGAGGGAGGGATCGATCAGAAGAGTTCCGGAAAGGAGGCTTTCTTTCTATTCGAATGGAAAAGTGGTTGGTTTGTGCTATAGTACGTCGGAATAGAAAGGTCGCTGAGTGTATGCTGGATGGGAAAATGCTGGACAAGAGGAGCACGGACGCATGAAGAAACAGAGGCGTCTGGTATGGCTCTCGGTGAATTCTTCGTATTCCCACTCGTCGCTGGCGCTTCCGCTGCTTCATGCCGCATGCGGGGGGATCGCCGGTTGGGAGTGGAGCGCGCTGGAGACGACGGTCGAGGCAGACTCTGCCGAAACCGCATTGGAACTTGCGGAAAGAAATCCGGATCTCCTTTGTGCTACACTGTATCTTTTCAATCGAAATGTAGTTCTTGAGATTCTGGAACGGTTCCATGTCCTGCTGCCGGAATGTCATATCGCGGTCGGGGGGCCGGAATGTCTTGGAGAGGGGGCGGATGAGGTGCTGCAGAAATATCCGTTCGTCGGAACCGTATTCCGCGGAGAAGGCGAAGGGGTGATGCCGGAATTCCTGATGAACTTTTCCTCCCGTTCTGAGCGGTCGGTGATTCCGATGCATGGAAATGCTGTTTTTGAAGAGTGGGAGAGCGCATCGGCTCCCATGGAGGATCCTTTCTTCCGGGTGGACAAGCCATTCGTGCAGATGGAGACTTCGCGGGGGTGCCCGATGGGATGCTGTTACTGTACGAGCTGTCATACGAAAGTCCGGTATAAATCGATGGATTCGATTCGTCGGGAACTGTCTCTGCTGCGCAGCCGCGGAGTCTCCGAAATTCGTCTTCTGGATCGTACCTTCAATTTCCCTCCGGAGCGCGGGACGGAACTGCTGCGGATTTTCCGAACGGAGTTCCCGGAACTGCGGTTTCATCTTGAGATTCATCCGCGCTTTCTATCCGATTCTCTGCGAATGGAACTGCGTTCAGCGAATCCGGAGCAGCTGCATATTGAGGCGGGAATTCAGTCTCTGGATGGGATTGTGCAGAAAGAAATCGGGAGAAGCGGAGAGCCGGAAGAGGCGCTGGAAGGATTGCGCTTCCTCTGCCGCTGTCCGAATTTCGAAACGCATGCGGATCTTCTGGCGGGATTGCCGGGGCAGACTGCCGAATCCCTCTTCCGCGATGTCACAACCCTGATGGATGCCGGTCCGGCGGAAATCCAGCTGGAGGTGCTGAAGGTTCTTCCCGGAACACCTTTGCGTGCCCGGGCCGAGGAGCTGGGGATTGTGTATGCTCCCCGGACTCCTTATGATGTGATGAAGACAGAAACAATGTCAGGAAAAGAGATTCTGCGGATCCGTCTTTTATCGCGTCTGCTTGATCTTACGTACAATCATCCAGCTCTTCATCCGGTCATTCGGTCGGCCCGCGCGGAGAATCCGGATTTTCTCCATTCGCTTCTCGATTTTTTCCTGCGGAACGGATTGAATTTGAACCGATTGTTTGACCTGAAGAAAAGATTTCTAATCCTTTCGGATTTCTTCTCTCAGAATGAAAAAACTCGTTTTGAATTATCTCTTCAATGGATTCTTGCCGGATATCCGGCGGGAACCGGTCCGGGGGCTTTGGCAGAAAAAACGAATGACATTCCCTCGACAGCCGTTCTGCTTTCCGGTGATCCTGCGGCAAGAGGGGAACGGGAAACAAAATACCTCCTTCTTCGAAAACCGCAGAATACAATCTATTTTGCATTCAATCGGAAGTATGCGTTTAATCGTCCGGCGGCGGTCTGGCGCAACCAATAAAATAATACGGAAAAATGCGTGAGCATTTTTCTCGGGTCAAGGACGCTGTCCTTGTCGCGGTCCAGCGGCGAGACGCTGGTCGTGCGGAGCACGAAACTCTTATTAATTAATAAAACGCGAGAGGAGCAAACCGCTTTGAAAAGCGGTTCTTCTCCCCTCGCACTCCTCTCTTTCCCTAAACT
>CAJKAR010000065.1 GCA_905197955.1 uncultured Lentisphaeria bacterium
GGCGGCCAGCTTATTCAGCTGGACCGAAGCAGGTCACAGACCTGCACCTTAATCATGACTATATCGCAGTTTTTTCCTCAGGCAGTCGTTACTGCATTTGAAAACCTTTTCGACCTTTCGGAATCTGTTCTGTTTTTGTTCCATCTGCAGTAATAAAGAGAGTTCTGGTATCAGGTCCCAGTTGTTTTGCAAAGCGTGCTCCGTTCACGAATAGTGAGGTGGAAAGCGCATCAGAATCAACTCCCCGCGGAGTAATCACAGTGGCGGAAAGGACTCCTTCCACTGGACGACCAGTCACCGGATTGATGATGTGTGTATATTGTTTGCCGTTTATCGTCACATATCGTTCATAATTGCCACTCGTAGCCACACACTCATTCAGGACTTCCACCAATGCACAAATTCCATCCGGATTCTTCGGATCCCGGACGGCTATGGTATAACTGCTCTTCCCCGGAGGCGGCTCCGGAAGACAGCGCATGTTTCCCCCCAAATCAATGATTCCTGTGCGAACCGATGTGTATTTCAGGACAGCTTCCGCAGCCTTGTCAACCGCCCATCCCTTCGCAATTCCTCCAAGATCAATCGAGAGTCCCGGAATCTTGAAAAAAACGCTATGATCAGCATCATTGAAGACGATTTTATCAAATCCGCAGAGAGATTTTGCCTGGGCGATTTCTTTCTCATCCGGCAGCGTTCTCCGCTTGCGATGAAATCCCCAGACTTGCATCAATGGACGAATCGTCGGATCAAAAGCTCCATTGGAAAGCTCATGAAATTTTCGCACCTCCTGCAGGATTTCCCATAATGCGGCAGAACAGACAAACGGTTTCTCAGCCGCCGTTGCATTAAGACGGGATAACTCACTTTGCGGATCAAAATAGTTGCAGATGCCAACCACCTTTTCCATCTCTTCACGAGCCAGACGAAACGCCTGCTCAATCTCCTCCTCGCTGGTGTCTGTAAAATTCAGAGACGCCTGCGTGCTCATGACGGGAAAAACCACCGCACTCTGATACAGCGTCTTCCCGGGACGATCAAAATAGTGAATTCCAACCGTTATGAGACAGAAAATCGCAATCCACAGCAAAGCAACCAGAATCCGTTTCATTTGCATGTCCTTTCTCTCATCAAAAAATGGAATTTCTTACTGTTTCCTGCCTATTTTGCCCGCGGATGAAATTTCCTGTGCACTGCAAGAAGCTGACGCTGATCTACATGTGTGTAAATCTGTGTTGTCGCAATATCCGCATGCCCCAGCATTTCCTGAATCACCCTCAAATCAGCGCCGTTTTCCAGCAGATGACTGGCAAAGGAGTGCCTCAAAGTGTGCGGATGAATATTCTTGTTGATTCCCGCAAGACGTGCCGCTTCCTTGATAATGGCCCAGATTCGTTCCCTGTCAAGTACCCGACCCCGATTGGAAATAAACAGCGTGGATTCATCTGGAGATCGCAGAAGATAAGGACGCGACTTTGTCAGATAACGTTTCAATGCCTGAATTGCAAGATGCCCGATCGGCACAATCCGCTCTTTGGAGCCCTTGCCCAATACCCGAATCACAGCATCGTCAAAATGAATGGAAGATACTTTCAGAGATGCTACTTCCGACACACGCAGTCCGCACGCATACATGACTTCCAGAATTGCACGATTCCGAATCGCAAGAGGATCCTTTGCGTTCACTGCGTAAACATTCATCATATCCTCCACCTCCTGCGACGAAATGAACTCGGGAAGAATCCGCCATAACTTCGGGGAATCCATCACCGTCGTCACATTTTCCGGAATCAGTTTTTCCTGGAAAAGATATTTGAAGAATACTTTTATCGCAACCAGCCGTCTTGCCAGGCTCGCAGGTTCCATCCCGGAATCCTTGTGCTCTCCAAGGAATTCTATGATGTCATCTCTGGTCACTTCAGAAAAACGGTTTCTGCCGGTCCGCTCCAGATAGGAAATAAAATCGGAAAGATCACTTCTGTAAGCCGTCACGGAATTCTGACTCAGTCCCCGTTCAATGGCCATATACCCGCAAAAATGTTCAAGAATTCTCTTCATTCATCTCCTTTCCAGCTTTACAAATGGTTAATATGACATGGCTTCCGCTTTTCGTCAATTCCCGGAAAGGATTTTTTCAGAAAAACTCGCTTTCTCCAATTCCGGATCCGCTTGTTTCATCGAACCACTGTACATACCGTATACGCTCTTTCCTTTCCGGAAGGTATTCGGAGACGTTTCCGCGGATCTTCTTTTTTGACGGAGATTCCGATTTCAAACTTTAAATCCCTCTTCCCATGGATTATATTATCAGGAACCTATTCAACCGGAACTGACAATCGGGAAATACAACCATGAAATTTGCAAGCATCGGAATAAAACTTCTGCTCTTTTCCATTTCTGCTCTGTATCTTCTTTTCTGCTCCGCATGCGGGATCGATTACCGTCTCAACGCCGTGGAGAGAGCTCGTGAGTATGCATTGAAACATACGAAGGATCTTTCCGAAACTGACAGAAATTTTATTCGCTACAATGATCCTGCAATCATGTCGGATCTGATCTTCACAGGCAATGTCCCGGATAAGGAAAAACTTGGCACAGGCCCCAATCGCTTCGACTCCTATGAAGTTCAGCACAATCCGAATTATGATTACATGCATACCGCATTCGTATGGAAACTGCCCAAAGCCGGATTCTCCGTTCTTGTCGACGGGGCCGGTGAGCGCGATCTGCGCGGCTGGGATCCGGACTGCGTTATCTATAAAAAGTTCATTCCTGAAAACACCGCTCTTTCCGCTGCGCACATCCGTGCGGTGACGTTCCTGGTGAATTTCTTCCCCGATCTGGATTTTGCCGATATCAACCGCGCCCGTTTCAGTGAACCGCAGGTTCTTCCCACCAGTTTTCTGCTCGAAAATCCCGCAGAACAGACTCGGGAAAAACAGATGGAAAAATGGATGGATTATATCCGGACAGGAACTGGAATCGAGAAAAAACCGGTGCAGATTTCCCTGATATGGACCAGTCCTGTCAATGGAAACAAAATCATTGTATGCGGAACCGCGCCCGGAGAAAATCTTATCGGCTGGTCCCCGAAAAAAGCACTCCTCCTCAAACCAGATGAACTGGATGCCGCCACTGTGAAAAAACGCAAGGTCGAAATCAAAGACCCGAAAAACGAAAAGGGCGAGCAGATCATCACTCCGGAAGTGAATCCGCATAAAACAATCGAAATGAAAGTGCCGAACCGTCCGAAACTCAGAGGCTGAACCTGTCGGGAAACGGCTTCCGGCCGAAGAACCGGGAGTCTGTTTTCACAGTTCCTGCCGGACACAGAGGGGTTCATCATGGCAAAACGATTCAAAACGGCATACATCGAACTGACCAACGTATGCAACAAACACTGTTCCTTCTGCAAAGGCACAACACGTTCCCCGGAATTCATGGATCCGGAACTCTTTGCAAAAGCCGCAGAAGAGAGCGCGCCGATCGCGGAAAAGGCATGTCTGCATATTCTCGGAGAAGCTCTGCTTCATCCGAACTTGAAAACGATCGTGGAAACGGCGCAGCGCGTCTCTCTTCCACTCGTGCTGACGACCAATGGGACTCTGTTTTCCTCCTCCAATGCGGAACTGCTGCTGACACATCCGTTCCGGCAGCTGAATGTCTCGCTTCACTCCGGAGTATCCGCCGCAGAACTGGAACAGATTCTCGCCTTTTCGGAAAAAGCGCAAAGGAGCAATCCGGAAATGTACCTGAATCTCCGGCTGTGGGATGTCTGTTCCCGGAATCCGGAGTATTTACAGGCGATTGCCAGCCGCTTCGGAACAGGTCTCACGCCATCGGACTGCACTGAAAAACGCTTTGTCTCTCTCGGTCCCCGTTTCCGCCTTCATTTTGATCAGTCATTCCACTGGCCGAACCTCTCGGATCCGATCCGGCCGGCAGAGGGATTCTGTCGCGGAGGAATCGATCAATTTGGCATTCTCTGCAACGGCGATGTCACCGCATGCTGTCTTGATGCGGATGGAGTGATGAACTTCGGCAACATTCAGAATCAATCCCTGAACTCGATTTTATTTTCACGCAGATTCGAACAGATGCGCAACGCATTTCATCGCGGGATTGTCACCGAAGAGTTATGCCGTCACTGCACTTACCGGGATCGCTTCCGGCAGAATGCGTGACGGCATATTTCAGCAATGAAAGAGTGTTTCTGTTTCGGATTCGTTATTCCGTCAGCAGCAAATCTCCGTATTTTGAAGGATCCTTTCCATTGATTCCATCAAAGAAGAGGAGCGAGGTTCGTTTCCCGGAAAACGGAACGGACGCAAGATCCTTATCGTTCACGACCAGAGAAAAACTCAGTCGTTTCCCTGCAGAAGCCTTTGTTTTCAGCGCACTCCAGGGGATGGCAATCTGATAGACGGCATTTCCGCGCACGCCCAGCTTGCGAATGATTCCCCGCCATCCGGCGACCTCTCCGGAAGGAGCGGGAAAACGTCTGGAGAGGACAAACTCTTTTTCTCCGTCCGGCAGAAACATTTCATATTCATATTTCGCTGCGGAATTGTTCAGCAGTCCTTCCGGCTGAAGAGCAAATTCAATGGAATCCCCCATAAAGCCGTTGTTCCGGCCTTTCTGAGGAAGGAAGACATCATCTCTGGTCTCCACTCCCAGATAGAGGGCATTCGCATCCCACATGAGGCGGAAATCGGCCTGAAGATCTTCCGGGCCGTGATATTTTTCCTCACCGGCGCCCTCCTCGGCTCTCTCCTCCGGGCGGAGCCCGATCCGGACGACTCCTGCCCGTTCCCACCCCTTCCAGCTTCCATCCAGAGCGGGAGGAACAGAGGCTTTTACAGCACAGAGCGGTAAAAAGGTTCCGGTTCCCGTATACACACTTCCGTCTTTTCCGGTAAAAACTGCTTTCCATGTGTTCCGGCGAGTCATCTCCACCGTGCGGGGAAGTGGAAAATGGAACATCCGACTTCCGGATTTTCCAATCTCCACCGGAATTTCGTGTCCGGCAGCCTGCAATTTTCCGGAGAGCACCTCACCGGAATTGTTCTGAATAAGCACTCCGAGTTCCGGCTTCTCAATGCGTCTGGTTCCGTTGAATACGGAGATCCGGATGCGGTCACTAATTCTGACGGCGCCCCCGCCCGAAAGAAAAACGGGACGGCCATCCAGTTCCAGAGCAACGATTCCCTTTACCGCTTTTTTCCGGACACTGTTCCCCATGATATCGGTCAGGATCAGAGAACCGGACGGCACCTCCAGATTCAGCGAACGCTTTCCGGCATCCGTCCAGCAGATAAAGGCCGGACCATCCGAACGCTTCCACTCAAACAGATTGATTCCTCCCACGGACCGGTCCCCGGTGAAACGAGCATCCGCCAGAAAATCCGCCATGACGGCATGGGCGACAAACTGGGGGCGGGGCTGAAGATCCGGCGTCATCATCATGATATCCTGCTTGGTCGAGGGAGCAAATCCCCACATGGTAACGCTTTTCAGACGTGGTCCCAGTCTGCCGATCATGGAGATCCAGGTCTGCACCATCCGTTCCGCGCCCAGAATTTCTCCATACCGCCGGGCACTTCCTTCGAAGGGAGAGCGCTGATTTGCCTGTTCTTCGCTCCAGATCGTTTTTTTCGTATCGCCATGCGCATCGAATACGGCAAGCATGTTCCGCCCGACCATGAGCTGCCCCATGTAGGCGTTGAAAAAGGCGCCGTCGAACTTCCCGTTTCCGGGCGACTTGTAAAGACGTTTCACCGTATCTGCCTCAAAATCCGTGGCGATGTTGCCAATGCAGACAAGCGAATCCGGAGCCACGGATTTGATGCCGTCGTAAACGCACGCCATAATCGTATCGTATTCGAAATCGGTCAGTCGGCTCTTTCCGCCGCCGCGATACGGAGATTTGCTGTTCGACTGTTCAATTCCGTGATTGCCGAATGCGCAGACACGTCCGCCGAAAATGCGTCCATAGTTCTGTCCGATCTGGAAATTCGCCTTTTTATCCACCTGCCGCGGAGGATCTCCTTTCGGCCAGATGCCATTGATGTTCAAAATGTTTTCCATCCCGAACTTCCGGTTGTAATCGACCATTTTGCGGAACATTGCCGTTTCCTGTTCAAACACCTTCGGGTCAACCGCCTTGTCCGAAACATAGCAGCGAACCCAGACTTTTCCGAAGCCCGCAATCCGGGCGCAGGTCATCAGTTCGTCCAGGAACGGATTGTTCTCCACGGAGGACTCAAACGCAAAGGTCGTCACAGAGAACGGATTCTCCACCGTGCGAGTCCGATTCAGCGGCGGCAGCACCGCATAGCGCCCGGAGAAGCGGCCGACTTCCGCATTCCCCTCCATCACGGTGCAGTCAAGATAAAATGCGCCATTTGCACCGGTCGCGGGAAATTCAAGTTCCACCGTTTTCAAGGAGCTGCCGGAAACGGAGAATTCCGGTGAGACAATCTTAGGCGAAGCTCCGCCGAACGCATCATAACGAACGGTTTCGATTCGGAGTTTCCGATCCTCTCCCAGCAGGTTCCAGAGCAGGAAATTCAATTTGACCGGCTTGCGGGATGCATCACGATACAAATTACCCGGCACGTTCCGTCCCACGTTCCCGATCACGGACTGGTACGCCGGAGCTTCGGTCGGAGACGGCAGATACGGCGGTTTGATCTTATCATGCGCTTCCCGGAACCATTGCCAGTAGAGTTCCGGATTGTGTACCACGTTTGGAATTTTTTTCGTCCCTGCGGGAGATTCCCAAACAGCGAGATTATCCGCATACATCATCCCCCATCCGCCGTACTGGGCATTGAGTTCCTGCCCGAAACGGAGACGCATGGAAACCGCACCGTCGGGAGCAATGGAAGGAACGGTTGCCCAGTAACTCCAGACCCCCGCTTCCGCCTCCATCGCCGCACGGATATGATTGACGGCATTGACTTTTCGTCCGTTCCGGTCATAATACTCAATATGGAGAGGCCCGAACCAGGCCCCCGTAATGCGCGCACCCGGCTTGATCCATCCTCCGGCGAGATAGGCTTTCCCCGGTTCGCAGGGCATCGGATCGGAGAGCCAGAAGCCCGAAACCGGATTCCTTCCGTACCACTGATTTTTCGGACTGAGCGGAGGATCAATGGAAAGGTTCAGAAGGGAATGATTGCCCGCATATTTTTCATCGCCGCTCCAGATGCCGCGGCCGCGGCCGATGCTGAATTCGGGTCGTCCATTGTCGTAGAGGCGCCGGAGTTCTTCCGCAGTCCAGTCTTTTTCCGACTTGCCGTGATAGGTCCAATGCGCGACCTTCCCCTGCGTCCCCTGTTCCGCATCGCCGTTGCGGAGCAGATTCTTTGCATAAACCACATTCCTGGAAGGACGCGGATCCCGTTTGATCCGAACCGCGGTCTTTTCTTCCGCCGGACGGATCTGCAGTTCCAGATCATCGAAGTACGCAGTTCCAGTGCAATACTGAAGTCCGGCGGTCAACCGGGCAAAAAAGGCGTTTTGCGGAGGGCGCACGAATGAGGTGGCAATCCGTTTCCAGTCGGAATTGGCCGAAACCGCTTCGGAAGTCACAGCGGAACCGACCTCATTGCCGGATTTGTCCAGAAAGCGGATCTGAAGAGCCCCTCCGCCGATGAAGCCGTTCGGATTGAGCTTTCCACCTTTTGCCATTCCGGAGAAGCTGTACTGCCGATCCCCTCGAACCGGGACAACCGTACTCCATCCGGACAGTTTTCCATCGGGAGCATCCGAAACGGAAACTGCTTTTTTCCCGCTCCGCACCGGGGCATTCACCCAGGCGCACGAAGCGGAGCCGAAGGGTTCCCATTTTTCCGGACGATCCTTTCCGTCTTCAAATCCGCCGTTTGCGAGGGTCTCATCCGCGGGAAGAAGGCTGACGTTGTCAATCCAGATCCGGACCGGGTTTCCCGCATATTTATTCACCAGCTGGAAGCGGACCTGTCCTGTCAGACGTCCGGGGAGATCCGGAATCGGGATCCGTTTTTTCTGAAGGGTCCAGTCCGGAGAATCGATGTTTGTCATGATCCGGGCCGCCGTCTGGAATTTTCCATCCCTGTCGATAAAAAAATCCATAATCAGAGCCGCATACTGTTTCCGGTCCAGACTTTCCCCTTTCAGCCCTTCCGCACGGAAGGAGAAACGAAGCTCATACGACTTCCCGCGGATAACAGGAAGCCTGGGACTGGCCACAAGAGCATAGACATCGGAAGCCTCCTTGTCCCCCTCCATCAGCAGAACTCTGTTTCCGTTCAGAGTCACAATAGAACATCTGCTGTTTTTCTGACGGAGGAAGGAGCCGTCCGCCGGAATCTTTCCATCCTGCCACTGCTCCGCGAAACGCTCTCCGCGCTCGAATCCGGGATTCGGAACCATTTCGGCAAAAAGAGCCGATGTGGTGAGTGTGAGAAATAAAAGAAGTGCTGTCTGTTTCATATTTCCACCATTTTAATTGTCATTGTTCGGATAATCATAGTCAAAGAAAGGATCATTCGGGTGCTGTGCCTCATAATCCAGAGAGGCCAGATTCTGAGGAGCAGCATGGCCATCGCCCATCAAATAAATTCCCCATCCGGAGTGACGTTCCAGAGTCTTGACTCTGGTTGCATGTCCTTCTTCCGAGCTGGATCCGAAACTGGAATTTCCACCCGCGCCGGGCGCCAGACGATAGGCGGTATCCCCTTCTGAATTCGGCAGGGAATCTCCTGTCCACATCATGGAGGAGGGATGACGGATTCTGGAAATCTTTCTGCGGTCGAGGGCCCCGAATTTGTCATAGGAGGCAAACGAAAGCCTTTCCGGATCAAAAATCGCATTAATGCCGTAATTCACCAGATAAGAGCCGTTGCTCGCCGTGCTGGAATCGCCGGGACAGCGCAGAATCTTGTATCGTCCGGGCGACTTGTCCGTCGCATACTGAACCGCGTTCCACTCATTCAGAGTCATGCCGGAGGTCATCCCCGCATAAAACGCAACGCATCCGTACCAGCGCAGATTGGAAGTCAGCATCGCCCCCGGCCAGATGTCATCAAAATCCGAAGTATAACCCAGCATTGCCACATACTGCTGTTTCACATTGGAGGTGCAGCTTGCAGAATGAGCCTTCTTCCGCGCGGACTGAAGCGCCGGCAGAAGCAGTGCGGCAAGGATCGCAATAATCGCAATTACAATGAGCAGTTCCAGCAGTGTAAAAATCTTCCGTTTTCTCATTTTCTTACTCCTTTCCTCTCTTGTTTTCCTATCCGGACCGAATTCGGGAATACGGAGCTTCTCCGGGAAGTCCGCGGGAACCGATCATCCATTTCAGATCCGGATAGTTATGCTGTTTCAAACTGTCTCCCCACGGGAAAAAGGGGATATCAGCTTCCACTTCCCCACGCATGAAGGGCAGTTTTGCAACATCCAGCTGATTGGTTTCCAGGATCGGCCAGGGTTCCGTCCGACCGTCAATGGCATGAGTCTGCACCCCGAAATGCAGCGGGGTGTAACAGATTTCAAACTGAACATCTTTCCGCTTGTAACGCAGAAAACGGTGCGACGCAAGCGTATAGTCCAGCACCAGCGCATCCGATTTTTCCCGATGAAACGCCTCCAGCGATTCATACTTCGAACGGGAGTCAATCGTAAAAACAAATCCATTCTGGATATATTCGAGCTCCTCAGCGGAAAAGGCACGTTCCGGCCCCTCATAATTAATCAGTTCCAGAGCCTCGTAATGATTCATTTTCCGAAATCGAACCGCGGCTTTCCGCGCCAGAGATGTCGGGAGCAGGGGCTGAATATGGATAAACACCTCTCCGGTCTCAATGGAAACGGGCTGAACTTCCGAAGATTCTCCGCAAGCTCCGGACTGCACACGATTCTTTCCAATCACGCTTGCCGTGATCTTTCCGTAGTGAGCAGGGAAAAGCACATCCAGCTTCAGAATTCCGACCTTTTTCCCTTTCAGAAGCTCTATCGCCGGAATGGTCGTCAGAAGCGCGGTATTGTTTTTCTGAATCGCATACGCATGAGCAAGACTTTTTACGAACTGTTCATTCCGGTAGGCGCCGTCGGCGGAAGACTCCATGATTCCCGCGGAAAGCGGGGAGTCGGCGTAGCGATAGAAAACCGTTGCGGCATCACGGAAAGAACGGACCTCCGGAGTACGGCGGTAAGTCGCATAAAGCTGAAGCGTGGAGTCTCCGGAACAAAGCGGAATATTGACCGTTCCCAGCGAGAAATCCTCCTCCATATAGGAACAGGTATGATATTCTCCGCATTCTCCGCGAGTGGAACACATGCATTCGGAACGTCCGCGAGTCAGAGCCGGATACTTCCGCTGTTCGATCAGCGAAGCAAGTTCCTCCGGCAAATGAAATTCGTTGTCCATCAGATCGCAGTATTCCGCCACGGACTGCATGTAATTTCCCTGGAAATGCACCACTTCGGTTCCATCCGGTTCAAAATAGCTTTTCATCAGATCCCGCCCGGTCAGTTCCGGCCCGAAGACCAGCCAGAAGAGCGCCTGCAGTGAATGATTGTGTCCTGCGGCGTCGATGGCATACGCCCGGCATTGCGGCCCCCCGGAGTGCTTTGTTCCAGGATGCCAATGGAGAAGCAGTTCCGTCCAGAGCCGGATCTCGCACTGTTCCGCCAGCTTCCGAACCGCGTCATCTCCGGCATAGGCGGCGATCTTCGCCAGATTCGAAAGCGTGATCGCCGAATAGGTGGAGGAATTGAATTCACTTTCCCATGCGGAACGCGAAAGAAGTCTGCGGAACTCGTTCAAATTCCAGACTCCGTGCCGGAAAGCCTTCTCATTTCCGCATTTCCCGCCGCCCAGGATCAGGGCTTTGGTTGACATCATGGGCATATTGTCATTGCACCCGTGAAACTTGAGGTCGGACTGCGCCGATCCTTCGTAAGTCCGGAACACCTGTTCCGTATGCCAGCGCATCACTTCGCGCGCCGCCGGAGTCAGCAGAGCATCATATTCCGCCAGCAGTCCGGCAAACAGGTTCGACTGAAACACATTATAACTTTTCCCTCCATACCGGGGATCGTTATAGCGTTCCGTAATCCGGTTTGCCAGCGCGATATCCTCTTCGGATCCATGAAACAGAGCCGGCAGGATCCATACCGGTTCACGCATCGGCGGATTGAACTGCGGAATCCGTCCGGAACCATCCGGATTCATCAGAGAAGACAACCCTTTCCGTGCCGCCTCAAAAAATGCATCTCTGCGAGCAATGATCTCTCTTTTTTTTACATACGTCATTCCGCAATCCTCTGTTTTCTCTATTTTCATTATACAACATTCTCTGTTTTTTGTCAATCCCCTAAACTGATCTTTTTTGAAATAAATATTAACTTATTAACAAAAATAAATATCTATTAAATATCTATTACCCTCTTGATATCTTTCAGAGAAATGCTATATTCTCTTTTATTATGAAAGAACTGAATGAAAACACACTGAAAAATTATAAGAGCGGTCCTCTGTATGCGAGAGTCCGGGATCTGCTGATAGATTACATTGCGGAACTGCCTCCGGAAAAGGAGTACCTTCCCTATGAATATGAAATGGAAGAATCTCTGAAGGTCAGCCGTCAGAGTATCCGTCATGCTCTCCAGGAGCTTCGTTCCGCGGGGATGCTGGAAACGATCCGGAACCGCGGCAGCCGGATTCTGCTCCGGAGAATGCCTGGTGTTTCCATACAAGAGAATTCTCTGGACAAGCAGGTCGTGGCTCAGCTTTTTCTCAGCGATCAGGAAGACGAGGCTCGTACAGAATACTGGTCATGGAATCTGGCTTCCGAAATTGAAAAACGCTTGAACGCCCGCAATGCGACTCTGGAACTCTTCAATATGCGTTCTGCCCAGTACCGGGAAAATCCAGAGGAAGTTCTTGCCCGTCTAAAGAGCCGGAAAGTGCGGGTGGCAATCGTTCAATTTCATAAACGATTCCATCCCTTTTCCTGGCCGGCCCGCCTTCAGGAAGCAGGAATCAAACCCATTGTGGTGTTTTTGAGTTCGGAAGATTTCCGGCAGAATTTCTGTTTCTGCTCCCCCGGAGTGGATACCATCACCGTAAACCACGAGGAAGCACTTCTTCATAAACTGGAGTACAGTTTCCGAAATGCCGGAAAACTCTACTACATCGTCCATCCGGCGGATCTGGACTGGGCAAAAAGCCGGATCGACGTTCTCCGATATTTTGCAGAAACCTATTCCATTCCCCTGGAGTGTCTTGCAGAAGGCAAGGAACGCAAGATTGATACGGGTCAGGTAAGACAACAAACCGGATATAAAATTTTTAAAAAATATGCCGGCCTTATTCCTCCGGAGGAACATTCCGTTTTCTTTGCCGCCAATGACGATTACGCAATCGGAATTCTGGACGCCATCCGGGAGCTCCATCTGCAGACCCGTAAGTTTCAGCTTATCGGCTATGACAACTTTCTACAGAACCGCAGTACCGGAATCAGCACCTTTGACTACAATGTAAGTTCCATGGCGGACGCCGCCCTCGAATTGATCGAAACAGCCATCCGGCATCCGGAAGAGAGCCGCAATCATTCGACGGGAAAATTCATCCGTCCCACTTACATCCGCCGTCAGACTGCAGACTAAACGCATCTCACTCCGTCTGCGAGGGCGGGGGACCTCCTCTTCCCGCTTGAAAACTTTCTCGAAAAAATGCAGGACAATATCGCAAAAACAGACTCTTCTGCTCTGCGGGCGGAAGATTCCGACTTCATCTGCCGGGAAGAAACAATCCTCTTCCCTCCTGAAAACGATCTTCTCCCAAAAACTGGACAACCGTACGAAATCAGGCACTTCAATGCTGCGGACTGTGAAATTCCGCTCGGAAGATGTAATGTCCCGGAACCCCTTTTTCAATCCGGTTGAGCAGCAGCTCCGCCACAGCGTTTCCAACCCGACGCGAATTGATCTCGGTATAAGCAATCCGGTCAAGATGAATCGCCGGCTGATTGAATGCAGCAACCTTGACATCTTCTGGAACTCGGATATCTATTACAGAGAGAAGATTCACAAGTTCCGCTGCATTGTCAGCACTGTAACAGAGGACTCCATCAGCCTGAGTATCACGGACAAATTTTGCGGCATCCTCCGGATTGACTCCGTCCGGCAGTTCCAACGGTTCCAGTCCATAGCGCCGGCAGGCTTCACGATAGCCTTCCCTGCGAACCTGAATACTGATGTGTGTTGTATGAAAGAAAAAACCGAAATGGCCGCTGTAAACAATTTTCCGGCAGCCGGCTCCGATCAGATATTCCATATTTTTCTGAACGCTTTCAGCATTGTCATAAGCGATCCAGCACTCATCCTCCTCCAGCCGGTCGTTCACCACAACAAAGGGGATTCCCGACTCCCGAACGCGCTGAAGCAGCTCCTTGTTCTCTCCGGTAATCATGATAATGCCATCCGTCTGCATCGGAGCAAAGCGCATTTTACTGTAATTGCCGAAGACCGCGTTGACCGTATATCCCTTTTTATTCAGGATTTCCGTACAAGTGTCCAGAATCATGGAATAACTGCCACCCCAGTTGAAATGGAAACCGAAAACCTGAATACTCATGGTCCGGTTCGAACGCAGATGCTTTGCCGCGGCATTCGGGACATAGTTCATCTCCTTTGCGGTATCCAGAATCAGGCGGCGAACGTTCTCTTTTACGGAGAATCCATCCGAAAATCCGGAGAGGACGCGGCTCACGGTCGAAGCACGCACACCGCATGCCTCCGCGATGTCCGCCAATCTAACTTTCTTAATGACCTGATGTTTCTGCATTCCTGTTTCCGTTGCTGAAAAAGATTTTTATTCTATATAATTTGTCCTTTTTTTTCTGAAAAACAAGGGACAAACTCTCTTTTCAGCGGAATTCCTGAACGGTCAGCTTGATATCCTTGAATTCGACCGTCCCGGAAATCCCGAAATTAGCGGGTTCAAAATTCAGTCCGCGCGCTCCTTCGGGGATTTCATACACGCGGGAGCAGTCCCGCCACTGCGTGGTGCCGGACATGTGGAAAATATCCGGCCAGGGTCCGACCGCTTTGGCTCCCTGATAGAAACGGAGTCCAAGCCGGGCATCCTTCCAGTCTGCATCGCCGTTTCTGACGCCCTCGGTACGCATTTTCATCTCCAGTTTCAGAGACTTCCAGGAGGGTTCGATCGGAATATGGATGATCCGATTTCCGCTGCCTTCGATCCGTACATTCAGGAGTCCCTCTTTCACGGACATCCTGACCGCCCCCTGCGTCATCCCTTTCTCAGGTACGCCTCCCGGATTCGGAGCCAGAAGAAGATTCGACGGCACCGTGGTCAATGAAAGATTCCGGAACTCGACCGCCCCCGATTTTCCGAAATGCGCCGGCTCAATCAGAAGAACCGATGCGTTCGCTGGAATCGAATACACCTTGCCGAACGTTTTTTCCCCTGTGGTTCCGGAAACGGATATGATTTCAGGCCAGTTTCCGGCACGTTTGCCGGACTGATCCAGAAAACGCATGGCAATTCGTCCGTTCTGCCATCCTTCCTTTCCCGGCGCAAGATTTGTCGCCTTCATGCTGCCGGAGAGGTAGAGACGGCTTCCGAGATCGGGAGTAATATAAACCGTATATTCCAGAGATCCGGGCGCCTTCAGCGAAACATTGAGTCCGCCATTTACGACTTTCACCTCACTCTGCTTCGGCACTTTGCGTCCTTCCGGGGTTCCGTTTTCGTTCACATGCGCCAGGAAGAGATTTGTCTTTTCTCCCGCAAACGTACTCAGAAGCAAAAGGAATGCCCCCATAGAAAAAATCCAGTGATTCATTGCTGTTCCTTTCCAGTTTTTCACCAGTGATAATAACGATACGGATCATCTCCGCTGATCGGATCCTGAAGATAGTAGCTGTTCTTCCACGGTTCTTTCTGCGCCTCCGAAGCAAAACGTTCCAGCAGAACCGATTCGGAAGCAATCCCCGCGTTTCTCAGGATCTGCGACATCAGGAATGCGCGACGCCGGAAACTGCTCCGCAGCCGGAAGAACTTGTTGTAATCCAGCATCCACGGAGCCACGCCCACGATAACAGCGCTCCCCTTCCCGATCCGCAGAACCGCGATCTCTTTTCCATCAACCGCCGCATAATCCAGACGATGCTGGAAATAGGAGTCCATATCACTACTGTCCGGTAAAAATCACCGGAGTTAATTGAAATTGTCGGGACTTGT
>CAJKAR010000066.1 GCA_905197955.1 uncultured Lentisphaeria bacterium
GCTGAAAAAACAACTTTTTAACAAGATGAGCCAAAACGTTTTGAAATTGGCTCTATAAAAAACAGAATTCCGGGGGAAGGAGACAATTCCGAGGCCGAACGATTATTTTTTTCATAAACCTTTTGGGGGTTTAGGAAGCTGGATAACGCTGGATAAGTTCCTGTCTTCAGACGATTCTTCCGTGGATTACAGGATTCATGTTTTATATAGTTGACTGCATCAATAATAATCGAAGCCAGAAAGCCATTCGATCTGCCTCTTCCAGGAAGCCATCGTCTACTTTTCTTCCAGTCATATTACAGCTACAGCAAACAGTTGTCTTGTCTCTGGAGACTTTCGGCTCGATCCGTTCCTGCTGCCGGATGACCTGCAATCCGGATAGAGTTCTTTCGGAATATTTTACTTGAAACAACGGCTTTTCTTCTCAAGGTTCCCAAGCCACGTTTGTATTTCCGACACGCTTCCGAGAATCCGTGTTCGTGTCAGCTACGTTCCTGCTCCTCTCCGGAAAGGTCGTTGTTCCTTCATAACATTTTCTTGTTATTTTGATTTGGATTCAAGCAGTCCGAATGAGGTTCGATCACTCTGCGGATTTTTGCCGCCGATCAGAGGGAATTCCTTTTTCTCATTGCCGCAGTCATTGATTTTCAATTCGAATCCAAGAAAATGTTCTACTGCAGCAGGAACCTCAAGAGATATGCGGTAGCCTTCCTTCACATTGAGCACGTTCAGTCTGCACTTCTCTGGACGAATCGTTCCCATGGCATGAAGAGTATCCGGATCTCGTGGCGTGATAAAGAGGCGGGAGACATTCGATGTGTAGTTCTTTGGATGATGCCTGTCCAGTGAGAAAGGAGCAGTATCCAGAAAAAGTTCAACAGAATCGGTCTCCCATGGTTTTCTCTTTCCTGTCGGGCCGGAGGGCGTCGCATCCCGGACGAACAGTTCCAGTTGCAGGCGATCCCGATCCAGAAAGACCTTTCCTTCCGCATTTTGCATCTGAATCTTTGTTTCAATCCGACGATTTTCCACGATCTCAAGCGGATAAGAAAATTGACGATCCCCCAGAACAACTACCGCTTGAGATTGATTTTCCGCCGATGATGGGATCAACGGGATTTCCACCACGGTGGATGAATCCGGCGGAATTTGAAAGGGAACCTGATGTTTTGCACATAGATATCTGCCGAGATATCCTGCCATGCCTTTCTGACTTTCCGATGAGAGATTGAATAGATGGAGAAACAGTGATTTTTCCATTTTTCTTCCAATCCCTGCAATCTCTATCGGACGAGTCATCTGAAACTTCAGTTGTTCCAACTCTGTTTCAAAACTCTTTTCGTTCTCTTTTCCCGGGAACAGATAGTATGGCTTAGAGAGAACAGGAGTGCTTTTCAAAGCTGAGAAGAAATTCCCATACAAATCCGTAACCTGGAATCGGCGGAGATCCGCAGAGATTCCCCTGTTGTTCTGATAATTCCAGAGTGCAGCGCACAGTTTGCCGTTTCTGTGGTAAATGTAACAGATGCAGCCGTTGGAATATCGAATTTTCTTTTTTAGCTTGGCTCCTTCAAAGAAACGGGCCAACGCATTGTAGACAACGAAATTGGCGTTTGGAATGAACTGATTGTTTCCGTATGTGCTGGTTGAAATATGAGGAGAGGAGCTTTTGAACATTTCTCCGAATTGGAGAGGAATCGACTGTGCAACACTCTCCCCGAGATCTGTCAGAAACCGTTTTGCAACATCTTCAGGAAATACGACAGCCCGTTCAAACCAGTTTTTCCCTCCGTCTCGCATATAATACAATTCCGTGTTCCAGAGAGGCAGATTCTGCTTCCCATATTTCCGGATGAGGAAGCGAAGTCCCGCGATCTGCCGGTCGGCCGGAACGGGGGAGCCAAGATTCGGAGCATTATATGGATGGAATGAAAGAACATCCAGATCATCCAGCCCTCCGCCCGTGAGCACCTTTCCGACGAAAGTCGTCAGGTTACCGCCCAGATCCCCGGTCGAGCAGACCCCGACAATTTTTGTCCCCGGAGCATTTTTCCGGATTTCTTCCCGGGCAATCTCCAGAAATTTCAGGTAACGGGTGGAATCCATACAGAGATTCGGTTCATTCATGATTTCAAACCAGCGAATCCGTCCTTTGAAATGCACCGCTGCCGCACGGATCATTTTCCGCCAGGATTCCTCCGGAGGAATGAACTGAGCTTTTCCACTCGCGATCAGCCATGCTGGTGAGGGTATTTTCCTGCTCTTTTTCAAAAGCCAGTCGGGCAGTCCGGAAAGAGTTCCCTTTCCGACGGTTCCATCTATGGGATTATGAGTATCGCTGGCGCCCAGGACGGGGAGCAAGGTCATTCCATGTTTTCTGGAAATTTCATAGGCCCAGTCCATGACGGAGAAATCAAACTGTCCTTCTACCGGTTCCAGCAGGCGCCAATGGGTGGAAGCCTGCGGATATCCCCAGTCCCGAATCAGTCTGCAGCCCATTGCCGCAAGAGAGGAGAACAACTTATCCGGACCACCTCCGGCAGCCCGGAATCCGCGTTTCCGCGTTTCATCCCAACGAGGAGGAACCACAATATTTCCTGATCCAAGATTGATTGCGACACAGAAGTCCCTGTTCAAATCAATCGGACGGGGAACATAACGACCGATCACGGCAAAATACCCTTTATACGATCCGGGAATTGAATTCACTATGCTTTGAATACAATATGCCCCGAAGCGCTTTGCCGGATAGTGAAACACCGGAAGTCCTGTCACACCCGGTTTCAAAGAGAGTTGTCCAAGCGGAAAGCGTTCAATATTTTCCTCATCGACGGGTTCCGGAGAATTTCCGCGGTGTTCCGTCCGGATGCTCAGCTCCAGAGGAATTTCCAGCTTTTTTCCTGTATAATTCACTGCAGCCAGACGAATTGCGCAGTTTACCCGTCCCTCTTCTCCGATAAAATAGTTTTGTTCCGGAAGAGGAGCAATCTCTACGGATGATCCGGGGACCCAGTCTGTAATTTTACCCTTTCCCATCTGCATGTTGTCCAGCCATAGAGTCGCACCTTTTTCCGTCGTTCCATGGCAGGATTTCAGTCCGATGACATACCAGGGACTTTTCCGTTTTCCGGAAGTCCGGAAAGTTATGGAATAGCGTTTCCATGATCTGCCAACGGAAAATGTTTTCTGTTTCGCATCCCATCGATCATAAACGGATGCAGAAAGAATTGACAGTGCAACCGGATAATTTTCCCGTTTCGCCTTCATCCATACGGAAAATGTATATTCGGTATCCGGTTTCAGTTGGAGTTCCGGAGTCATCAGCAGAACCGTTTCCGAAAAACGGTTGGGTATGCAAAGGGAAAATTCTCCAGCCATCCGTTCCTTGGAATCTGCAAATGCACCTTCATAGATCAGTCCGGCGTTCGTATCCGGCCGCAGGTATTTGATACATTGAAATCCAGCGTTTCCGAGTTCAAAGCCTCCATTGAAAATCAGGTTTTCCGCGGCAAAGAGTCCTGGAAGAAGAAAAAACAGTAAAAGACAGCTCGGTGTTGTTTTTCGCATAGATGTCGTCTCCTTTTAATTCTGAGGAATCCAGCAGGGGTTGTTTCCGGAAAAGCGCTGTCCGAGCCGATATGCCGTTACATGACCGTCTTTGAACAGAAAATTCGCCTGATTCCGATGATTTTCGTAGGCAATCCGATTTGGCTTTGTCTGATTGTTCATGTAATTATCGTAATTATTTGAATACCAGATTGCTGCGCTGTACGAACTGCCGTATTTTGTGCCTTCCCAGAGAGAAAGGGGCCCTTCTGTCAGAATGACACTTCCATTGGCAATCGCACTGTATTTCCGGAATGCAAAGGATGAACCTTCCATATACCAGACTCCGCCCTTCTGATTTCCAGAGGAGTTGTTCAAGCCCTGAACCATCCGATAGGATGTCCTGTAGAAGCTGGCTCCTTCCAGAAGAGTGGCTTCGGGGCAGAGATAGGCACCCCGGATAGAACGCTGGTCAACCCCCGGAACAAAAGCAGCGGTCGGCGATTTGCCAAGCAGAAGCAGTGGGATATCCCGCTGAGAACATCCGTTTTGATAGTTTTCCACACGGATCGGCGGCCAGTCATCATTTTCATCCACATACATGATAAACAGTTGACCGATGGATTTAAGATTTCCCGCACATAGAATCGATCGGGCTTTCCCCCTTGCCGAATTCAGTGCCGGAAGAAGCAGTCCTGCCAGAATCGCGATCACGGCAATCACGATCAGGAGTTCTATCAGAGTAAAATTTACAGATTTTGTTTGCCTGTTCATTTATTTTTCTCCTGTTAAAAAAAGATATTGAAAAAGTGCGGATCATTCAGAATTGCGTTTCCGGCCGATGCATAGTCGCAAAGACGTGTTTTGAATGTCCCGAAATCCGCTTCGAATACACACATCGCCTCGTCAGAACGTACTGGTCTGAGGTCACAGGAAAATCCCTCTGGAAGCGGAGATGCGAACATTTCCTGTTCCGTATTGCCGATCCACTTGCTTCGAGCAAGGAGAAGCGGACCATATACAAGGGTAGATCCTCGTTCTGTGCGGAAAAGATCTTCCATTTCCGGCTCAATCCAGCGGGAGCGGTACCATTCATCGGCCTCTGTAAGCCTTGGGTGTTCAATGATTTCCAGACGCCGTTCAAATGAAAGGCGGATTTCCGAGTTGCCTGCTGTCAGGACGAGTTTAAACCAGTTGCCTTTCCCCTCCAGACATTTTCCGTTCCATTCCAGCTTTGCAGAGGTTGCCCAGCCGGGAATCCGCAGGCGGAGATTGACCGCCCGTTCTGCCCTGCATTGCAGATGAACCTTGCCGGAAGCCAGATAATCTCCGGAAATTCGCAGGGAAAGCTCCTCCGTTTTCAGTTCGAAATCTGTATAGAAGTGGATAGAAACGCCTTCTTCCGTCCTGCATGCCGCTATTTCTACCATATTCATGAATCCGCGCGGGATATTGTTTACGCAGCAGTGGTTGTGATGCATCTTTGCCTGTTCAAAGGCCGTCAGATGCCTGCCGTGACTGCGGACTCCACGTGCCCCCCAGCATCCATCCCGATACACTGCAGCAAGGAAGGGATTGTAAAATGCCCGTTCAAAATCATCAAGACAGGAGGGATCGCCGGTTTCCCGGAAAAGCTCTGCACAGAGGCGCAGCCAGTGAATGACATCACACGGTTCGGAAATGGCATTGAGATGGTCTTTCCCATTCGCGAAAATGTCATTGAATCCGACACTGAATAAGGAATTGAGTTCCGTCTGTTTTAAAATCAGTCGAAAACGTATTGCCGCATCCAGCAGTTCCTGTTCTCGTGTTACACGATAGAGTTCGATGATCCCGTCGAAGCAGGACATCATTTCATAAGCCTTTGCCCATTTTCTAGGTTCAGGATACCATTCATGTACCGGTTTTCCAGTCAGCGCATTCACAATCAGATTCGGACAGAGACCATCCGGGCGCCTCCAGTCGGCGACAATCTCTTTTGCAAACTCCAGAAATTTCATTTTTCCGCTTGCCCGGAAGAGCAGAACCATGGGTTTCAAAATGGATCCGGAGGGGATTCCGGCGAACGTTCCCGTCGCTCCGATCCGGATCCCATTTGCATGGAGGGAATCAATCAGATGATCTGCCAGACGTTCCGCCGCATGAAGGATTTTTTCTTCCTTTAGAAGGGACCACGCTTCGAGCAGTCCCCAGAGCGTGTATTTGCGGCACCAGATATTCCAGTTCCAGTCGCATGGCCATCCGAGGAGAAGTTTTGTCTGTGCTGGATCCGCCGGGAACACATTCATCGGATCCCGATAGGTTCCGAGATATCCCGAAGGGGTCTGCATGGAAATGAGATGGTAGACTCCGTGACGGATAAACTCATTCAGATTCTCATCTCCGGAATAGCGGCAGAACCGGACCGCTCCGATTATCCATTTTCCCCAGAATTCCCCCTGCCAGATTCCATATGAACCGGAGGAGTCATCAATTTGGTTACGGAAAGCATCTTCCGCTTCGCGATAGACAATTTCCCGGGCTTCCGGGGAACGGATTCGATGTTCAAAGAATCGTTCCATCAGTTCGGAGACTGGTCCGGATAGGCGGATGGTTATCTTGCTCTCTTTTTTTTGATTTTGTCTCATTGCCTATTTCTCTTTTAACTTGTATCCTGCATATTTTCTTATATATTATACTCTACAAATGGAAAAAGAAGAATAGATGAAAATCTAAAAAAGATGGAAGATTGTCTAAAATATGTATCAGAATAATCCGAATCCGGAACCGGACTTTGTTTCCGGACTGCGTGAAGGCGGGGAATCCGGACTGAAATGGATACAGCGCTTAACGGATTCCTATGGTTTGCTCCTGACTCTTGCTGGAGAAGGAAGTGTGGTTTTTGGAAAAGAATTTCTTCTGTTGAATGCAGGGGATCTGATTCTGATGCATCCAGGATTGCAGCATCGGTTTCAGAGTCTGAAAACATGGGACTACCTCTGGTTCCATTTTCTTCCGCGGACCCATGTTTCTCACGCACTGAACTGGCCGGAGCCTATTCCTGGGGTTGGGAAAATCTCTTTTGCCGAGGAGGAATTTCAGACGGTCCGTGCAACTCTTCTCGAAGCACATGTTCTCGAATATGAACGTCCAGCCGGCTGGAACGCTCTGGCCTGCCTGCTTCTGGAAAGCGTGCTCGTTCGCGGATATAACCGTTTTTTGAACGACAATTCAAATATTGCTCCACCGATCCGAGCCGCACAGAAACTCCTGACGGAAAGTGAAGATTCCATTGATCAGATTGCTACCTCCTGTGGAATTTCCCGGGCTGCACTTTATGCAAAGTTCAAGCAGGAAACCGGCATTTCTCCCCGCCAGTATCGGGAATATGCCATGTTGCGGCGAGCCGCCCATCTTCTGGAAAGTACCACCCTTTCGATTGCCGAAATCGCGGATCAGGTTGGAATCCCGGATCCCTATTATTTTTCAACACGATTTCATAAATTTTCCGGGACATCGCCGAGAGAGTACCGGAAAAGAAAAATCTCTGCCAAGAATGGGTAATATTTCAAAAGGTATGTTCCCTTGATAGAATAAGATTTTTATGGATATTGTTGCTTCATACCAATATCCATAAATTTTTCAGAGAACATGAAATGTGTGCTGCCTTGGTTCAGAATTTCAAAGATCCGTTTTATTGTTCTGAAATTTTGGAATTGAGGCCTGCTTTGCTACTTGCCTCAATTCCGTTGCAGGAGGCTTGCACCGCTGTAACCTGACTTCTGTACAGCGGTGCAAAGAATTTATTCCCGGATCAGCAGAGAGGAGAGTGTGCCGCCGGGGAGAAAATCGGTGGCAACGCGAAAGCTGAGTTTTCCGTTGCGATATTCAGATGGAATTTTTCGATCAGATGGAGTTCCATCCAGTTCCAGGGGAATGATTTGTGCTTTTGAAGATAGCGCCAGAGTTATTTCTGCGCTTCCGCGTTCCAGCATCTGGGGGAGGGAGCCCCAGCTCAGAAGAACGCGACGGCTTTTGTCTTCAAAGCGGAGGCCATTGTTGGAAAGATCCGTCAGCTGAATCAGCAGGATTTTCCGGCTGTCTGCCAGATTTTTACCGTCCAGAGACATCAGGGCGATTGTCTGAAAACTGCTCAGTTTCGCAGATTCGATGATTTTTCCGCGCATGATTTTTGATCCGGTCAGCACTTCGCTTCGAGGTGTGACGATCCGCATGGATTTTTCATTCTTGTTTAACGTGATCTCTTTTGTCGCAGAGGTGATTTCTCCAGTCTTCCGCAATGTCGCCAATGCATCTTTTGCTTCCCTGGGAAGAGTCGTTTCCCATCCTTTCCGAAGCGGATCCACTTTTTTCACACCGGGGATGTCCATGTTTTCCGTCAGAGAACCAATCCTTCCGAAGAGGCCGAGTCTCTGGAAATCCATTGGATAATGTCCGGCACGGCTGTTTCCCTTCAGGGATCGGATCTGCTCCGGTTTGAATTCGAATGCATACGCGGGATCCGCGGCTTTCACATCGCCTCGGACAAAGAGCATGTAGAGAATCCGCTCCGCCATCTGCGCCTGAATGTTGTTGACGATGTCAAAATGGCTCAGCGCTCGATTGGTATTTCTCATCCCGAAAATTCCGTGGGACCAGGCAAACCGATAGAGTCCATCCCAGTCCTGCAGCCCTGCATACCCTCCGAACAGAGCCGGACATTCTGCGCGCCAGATGTTCGGTACACAGAAATTGAATTCAGTTACCGTGAACGGTTTGCCAAATACGCGGGTCGGCATCAGTTCCCTGGGCAGAGCGGCCTCGGCACTGATTAACGAACGGTTGTGAAATACAAACGGGATTCCCCACCGTTTCTGCGGGAATCTCGGATGATCCCAGTACTGGTGATTATCCACATGTTCCAGACCGGAACGAAGTCCTGCCAGGGTAAACTGGGTGTAATTATTCAGATCGGTGATCAGGGCTTTCAATCCGATTTCCTCCTTCAGAAAACGCATCTGTTCCCGGATGCACTGCTGTTGAAGGGAATTCAGGAATTCGATGAAGAGTCCGTTGCGGGTAATTTTTTCTCCGTCCGGGGTGAGATGTATTTCCTTCAGATAGTCTTCAAACTTCCGCAGATAGATTTGACGGGCTCCAAAAGAGGTCCGTTCATTGTCCCAGACGCCGATCAAACCGTTTTCATTCACCAGATTCAGAGAATAGAGAACCGGATCTTCCGCGAGGGTTAGACCCGTGTAAGGATTTTTCGTGGTCAGGACCTTTCGGGCGAACTCTTTCCAGTTCCGCATTGCGGATGGACTGATGGGAACCAGATTTTTCATGCTGTATTCTCCAGTCCGGTCGAATTCCGGGATCCGGTCCCCGTCCTTCAGTTTCCTGCTGGCATAGAGGTCGATGCAGATATAGAATCCGCGCTCCTTCAACAGTGCAATGAAGAAATGAAGCAGATCCAGTTTTTTCGGGTCAATGGAGAGACTGTCCGGGGCTTTGCTGTTCAGAAGCCCACCTTCAAAATGGTGAAGGCGGACTGTATTATAGCCGAGTCGTTCCGCATTCCGGATAAATTGTTCCACATCTTTGCGATTCGGGTAATTGGCTGTCCCGACGAGATTCGGTCCTAGCAGACGGATCCGTTTGTGCGGAGCCTTTTCAAATACAAAATGTCCGTTTTCATCCACCACGATGTGTCCGTATTTCCCAGCGGGGGCCTCTCGGAAAATGGAGAAATCCAGTGGAGAATCTTTCGCAGTTGTCCCTCCGAATTGAATCGGCAGCCACTCCGGTCCCTGGCGGACTACGAATTCTTCCTGCAGCGGGAAGCGTGCCCGTCCATCTGCGAATGCCGCTCCGGCAATCATCCAAACCACATCTCCGGAGCCCGTAAGGAACTCAAGATGCACACATTTGCCCTTCAGAGGAAATGCCGAAAGATAGAGCCCGATATCTGCGGAAGGCACTTTCCCTTTCCAGACAACCTGAGCATTCCGGCTGCCGGAAGGTGAGTACCAGTTTCCGCAGTCGCGACCTGCCGCGACCGTTACCTTGTCCGTCTGTCCGTCTGCATAGCGGATCCGAATATAACCGACCGGTTTTCCTCCGGCAGGCGTCCATGCGGAAGCATGAAGCAGATAAAGATACTTCATGCCCTCCGGGTATTGACCGATTTTGATTCCGGCCGATTCCGGTCCCAGTCCACGACCGAGAACCAGACACGATTTCCCGTTGTTCTGATCCGGATTTACCGTGTCGATCCGGATGTTTTGGAAAAGATGTTTTCCGGGTTTCAGCGAGCGGAGATCCATTTCCGCGCCTTGTCCGGTCCATCCTGGAACCTGCCCGTCGTCGCGGAAGCTCCGATTGAAAATTCCGGAAAGATCCACCGGAACCGATTTTACATCATATCGAGCAAAATCATATTGGAAATCCAGCGCAAGATGCCATGTCTTCACCGATTCCGGATGTCTCTTTTCCGGAAGAAACCTGAGCTGATAGTATTCTGTTTCGCCCCGGACAAACTTGCCGGCGCAGAACAGATAGAAATTTCCGGAAACCGTGAAATTTCCATGAGGATCCAGGACTTCCACCTTCTGCGTCTTTTCGCCGAATACATTCTTTTTCTGGAAAAACTGCGGCATGGAAATCTTTTTCCCATCCACTTTCACTTCAATTTTCCTGTTCAGGGGCAGTTCAACGCCCAGGAAGAGCATTTTGCATGGAACCGCTTCCTTCCGGGCTTCCAGACGGACTTCCCAGAGAAAGTTGTTTTCCGTTTTTGCTCGAATGGTTTCTTCGATTCGGAAACGGTTAAATCCGCCCTTCAGGGAGAACTGATTTCCGGAGCTTTTCGGATATCCGGGATCCGGTTGAACTTTAGACTGGGTGAACGGTTTCCATGCAGGATCATAGCGGATCAGCGTAAAACGGTAGCGTCCATCAAGGGAAAATCCGCCGTTCGGGAAAATTGTAATGTTTTTCCCGAAATCCGCAACCAGTCCGAATGGCAGCAGACACAGGGAAAAAAGAAGTATCTTCAAAAAAGTCATCATATTGTTTTTTCTTCCTGTTTTGAGTTTACAGTTCTTTCAAGTCCCATTTTTCCTTGAAAATGCGACTGGTGTTTTTATTTGATCCGTCCCAGAGGTCCCCGAAGGAGAGGGTTGCAGCATGTCCGTCGTAGAACGCTGCATTCAGGCGTGCGGAATGGCGATAGGCTGGCATATTGTTATAGCCGGAAGAGTCATATGCCTCTCCATAGATATCGTAGTACATCACTTTATTGGCACGATCATAGGAGACCATCCAGTCGGTTCCATCCGTGAAGAGTAATTTGGATGCCGAGCGCTTCACCTGTGTGATCCGGATTCCCCGGAAGACTCCGGCACTGTGTTCTGTATAACTGGGCAAGCCCTCGCGATTGATTCCGTAGGAATACATTAAAGAAGAACAGCCCGGAAAGTTTTTGGATGTCGTGGACCGGGCGAGTGTTGCATTCGGGCAGATCAGAGAGTTCGGCCAGTAAACAGTTTTATCCTCACTTAATTTTGCGTATGGACGGAGCTGATACAGCCAGCGAAGGTCCTTGAATTCTCCCACTGTGTTGATCGCTGGATACCACCCGTCGTAGTCATCTTGATAGAAGACGGAATACTTCCCGAACGAATTCAATGTGTTGACACATGTGATTCCTCGTGCCTTTTCTCTTGCGGCATTCAGTGCGGGGAGAAGGATGGCAGCGAGAATTGCGATGATTGCAATCGTTACAAGCAGTTCAATTAAAGTAAAAACTTTTCCTGTTTTTTTCATTTTGTTTTCCTGTTGTTGATTGTTTTCACAATTCCAGAAGATAAACACCACGTTTGCCGTCATGGGTTGAGTCCACCGTGACGAACCGGCCGTCCGGACTCCAGCGCGGATGGAGATCGCAGCGGGTTTCCACCGTTGGAACCGGTTCATGATGAAAGGTGCCCAGAAGTTCCCATTCCCCGTTTTCCGCATTGATCCGGATGAGTTTCTGCATGGAATCGGCGTCGGGATAGCTGTCCGCCAGAATCCATTTGCCATCCGGGGAGAAGACCATGTGAGCCATTCCGCCGTGGCTGTCGGAGAGTTTCCGGGCAAGAAACGGACGGCGGCTTTCGTCGAACACCACTGCGCCGTGTCCGGATCCGGTCCAGTTCGCATCGACCAGAATTTCATGCGGTGTTCTTCCCCAGATCTGATGAGAAATGAACTTTTGCCACTGGCATTCAGAGAGTACACATTCTGCATCGCCGCCTTCCAGAGAACTGGTGTACAGGAACGTTTCCCAGCGGATATTCTTCCGCTTGCATGATTCCGCACACTGACGGAACAGCCAGAGAACTCGCGTCGAATCACAGTTGATGATGGCATGATTCAGCCAGATGTGCTGACCGGCGAGACCGTAGGCGTATGGATGACGTTCCATCATTGTCCGGTAACTCACAATCAACTTTGTCTCTCCGGTTTCAAGATTGATCCGGAAAAGCCCCTCCGCATCTGGATCCGCAGGATGCTGCTCTTCACTCAGTACGGCATCCGCGTAACTGTAGCCGCGACGGGGGATGCGGGAAAAGTTCAGCGATACCGCCCATTTCCCATCCGGCGACATCGCATAAACCGGCAGCGGATAATTCCCGATGATTCCTTTTCCTATCTGGAAAATTCGTGCGATCATCTGCTTTTTCTTTTCATCATAATCGTTGTAGATGAAGCAGTCCGGACGATGTTTCAGAAACAGTTCCATGCTTCCTTGCTGATGACACCATGCGCGTGTTTCTGTCAACGGTTCATACTTTCCCTCAAGATCCAGGATTCCGATCTCCGCTTTTTCTCCGCGTTCCGGCAGGCGGTCGATCTGCGGAATCTTCAGCACAAGATGACGCCTGATCTCCTGATCCCAGGGATTCCGGTCGTAATAGCCGAAAAAATAATGCCCGTCATCCGGAGACAGTTTCCTCCATGCATGTTTTCGGTCAATCTTCGCTATCATTTTCGTCATCTCCTTTGTTTATTCGTATAAGCAAGTCTGAAAAAAATTATGTTGATTCCCGGATTACCAGCCGACAGGGAATGGAATGAAATGCATGATGATCCGGATTTTTCAAAGATTCAAACAGTTCGGCAATCAACGCATTGGTAATCTGTTTTCGCGGCTGGTCGACCGTGGTCAGCGAAGGGGTCAGATATGCCCCTGTGGAGATATTGTCGAATCCAGCCAGAGCGATGTCATCGGGAATGGAATGTCCGGCGAAAGCAATGGCTCGTTTGGCTCCGAGAGCAAGTTCATCATTGTGAGCGAATATGGCATCTGTTTCAGGATGTAGCCTTAAAAACGCTTCTGTTGCACGGAAGCCAGCGTGCATGGAGTCGTCCGTGGATGTTGCAAATGGGATTGGCAAAAGGGACAGTCCGGCCTTCCGGAGCGCATCGGAATAAGCCCGGAAGCGAGGTTCCGTCTCCAGAGGTGCGCCGAGGAATGCAATCTGTCTGCGCCCGCGTGCAAGCAGAAACTGCATCAGCTGGAGAGCCGCTTCATAACGATCCGGAAGAATCTGACTGACTCCGAGATCCAGTTTGGTATCTCCACCGTAAAGAACCAGTGCAATTCCATCTTCCGTGAGAGGAAGCAGCTCATGTCCTCCGTTTGCCAGTCCGATTACGCCTGCGACACGCATCTGGCGCAGAATCGTGACTGTTTTCTGCAGTTCCTCCGGTGTTTCTGCCGGAGCAAAATAAAGCATATATCCGCGAGGCCGTAATTGATTCTGGATTTCCTGAAACAATTCTGCGTAAAAGGGATTGGTCAATCTTGGAAAAACAGCGCCGATGAGACTGGTTCGGCCTCCGCGTAACATTTGTCCAGCCAGATTCGGTTGATATCCGGCATTTTCCGCGAGTTTACGCACCGAATCGCGCAATCCGGGAGAGATCCGTTCGGATCCTTTCAGAGCCATGGAAACTGCAGCCTGTGTTATATTCAATGCCTTTGCAATTTCTTTCTGAGTCATCCCTGGAACCCTCTGTTTATGATTGCTTATACGTATAATTTTATCACAAACAGCAGATTTTGTCAAGAGGGGGAAGATGTTTTTTCCGATTTTTTATGATCGAAAATTCCCTTCTTCTGACAAAACAAGAAAAAGATGCTATATTTAAGAGAGCGTCGAAAAGAGAATGGAAGCTCAGAGGAATCTCGAGGCAAAAATCATCAAACCGAAACTGGGACTTTTGGAGTTGAGTCACCAACTTGGCCGCGTGACACAAGCGTGTAAAGTCTTTGGCTATTCCAGAGACAGTTTTTACCGTTTCAAAAGCTTTATGAGGATGGAGGCAAACTTGCACTTCGCGATATCGTCCACACAAAAACGAAAGCAAAATCGCCTCAAACGAATGGAATCTGCGAGAGATTTCATAAAACAATTCTCTCGGAATTCTATCAAATTGCTTTTCGGAAAAAGATCTGCGAATCTATTGAGGCGTTGCAGAATGATCTGGATGAATGGTTGCGGGAATATAATGAATCCCGTCCGCACAGCGGGAAGTATTGCTATGGGAAAACTCCGATGCAGACATTCCTGGATTCACAGCCTCTTGCAAAAGAGAAACGGTTGCAGTATAGTAGCAACATTCCAAGTTAAAAGGAAATATGATGGATTGTCAGATGATGTCGCAACTTCTACATTCGCAGGGGGTTGAATGAAATCTTTCTTTATTTTCAGTTGGATCTATATACTCATATTCTCTACGGGATGTGTATCGCATCCAGTGGAGAATGTGACTCAAATTCAAGGATATTATACAACGGCAGATGATGAATATATGCTCATTGTTGCTCCCTACTACTTTATGACCGCAAGTAAATGGAGTTCTGATTACAGCAAGCGACATAATTTGAATCTATATAGTTCTAAAAATGATTATCATGTAATAAGAAATAGTCACGGCTACTTCATAATTTCAGGACAAGCAGGGACTTGTTATTCTTCTACATATAAAATATTGAGCCAGAATGAACTTAAAAACGGAGTTAAATATTTATTCGGTCTGATAGATGAAACAACTATTTATAAAAAAATATCTGAAAATAAAGCGAAGACAATTTTGCAATCTTGGGGATACGATTTTTTGAAAATCGAAAAAGCAGAATATTCGAACAAATTTTCCTATAAAAGAAAAAATAAAGGAGAAGTTTTATATGATACATTTGCCTTGCGAACTACTTTCAGTCCATAATTTTTTAAGACGCAAAATTTCTTGAAAGAAAGTATGTCTAAGTGTTTTCAAATCGAACAGATAAAACTCACCATTTTGAACTGTTTGGTCAGCAAGATTGCAAGTCAGAAACATTATATGCACCTACGATAAGGCAATTAATTAGTATTGAGCGAATATAATGGAAAATCAAGAGCTATGAATAGGATGTCGCTGACGACTTGTAAAAGAGGAGAAGTGGAGTTATAGTTGTTTCAGCGGGACTAAGAACTTATCCCTAAATAAAAGATGAAATCCAAGAAAATTATGCTATATT
>CAJKAR010000067.1 GCA_905197955.1 uncultured Lentisphaeria bacterium
CGTCTCGCCGCTGGACCGCGACAAGGACACAGTCCTTGACCCGAGAAAAATGCTTCCGCATTTTTCCGTATATTTTAGTTTTATTTTTCCGGAGATTCCATCATACCGCCCCGTCGCGCAACAATGTAATTGCAGATGTTGTCACCAGTCACATTGCATGCCGTTTCAAACATATCCAGCAACGGATTGATTCCAATCGCAAGCGCCACCACCATTGCCACCTGTGCATCCGGCAAACCAAGATTCGTCAGGACCAGAAAGAGAAGGAAAATACTCCCCCCCGGAATCCCTCCCGCTCCAATGGACGCAAGCACAACGGAAAAAATCAGGAATAAAATCTGAAAGATCCCAAAGGGAAGCCCGAACATGTTGACCGCAAGAACCGCAAAAACCGGCAGATGAATACAGGCACCATCCATATTGACTGTCGCCCCCAGCGGCAGAGCAAACCCGGAAAGCTCCGGACGAACTCGCAACTCTCCCGCAGTCCGAAGAGAAATCGGAAGAGTCGCCGCACTGGAACGCGTCAGAAACGCCGTAATGATCGGCTCCTTGAGCTTGTTCAGCAGACGATACGGATTCTCCCGACAAAGAATCAGCACCAGAAGAGGATATATCAAAAAGATCATCAGCAGCACCCCAAGCACCACACACCCCGCAATCTGAAGATAAGGTCCAAACAGTTCCGGCCCGTACAAGGTGAAATTGACCGTGGTCAATGCAAACACCCCCACAGGGAAATATTCCATGACCCAGTCGATGATCTGATAGGAAACATGAAGTGCGGCATCCAGAATTTCGAGCAGTTTTTCCACCGCCCCGGACATGGGCTGTTTTGCTCCGTGCTTCTCAATCACAGTTCTGGCGGCAAGCCCGAACAGAATGGAAAAGACGATGATCGGCAGGAACTTTCCCTCTGCCAGCGCCTGAAACGGATTCATGAAAAGATCATTCAGGAACTGAAGAAAAGAAGGTCCCCCCGCAGCCCCGGCCTTCATATTCCCAGCCTGAGACAGAAGCGATCCCGAAAGAGATGCGTCCGTCTCCATTGCAGGATTCATCAGATAGGCAAGTCCCGTTCCGAACGCCGCCGCAAAAACCGAGGTCAGGAAGTACCAGACTACCACCATCAATCCCAGTTTTCCGAACTGTTTCAGCGGCAGACTCGCCGCTCCAGTGACCAGGGAAAAGAAAATGATCGGAATCACCACCATTTTCAGCATGGCAATCAGGACGGTTCCAAAGGGAGCAAGAACCCCAGTCACGCACTCGGCGACCCCCTCTCCATACACCGTTGTCAGACGCGAACAGAGAATCCCCGCCGCAATGCCAAGTATGAATGCCGTTACAATACGATAAATCAGCGGCACGGCAAAATAGCCCGATATCATTTTTTTCCACATAAGTCATCCATCCCGTTTTATTTCTGCTGCAATCGGATTAATATACCGTTTCCGGGAAACGATTGCAACAGATTTTGCGGATTCTTTTCCCCCCCGCCCGGAATCCGCAAAACGCACGGCACTCTCAGCGGACACAGCGAACCAGATGAAAATGGATCGCCGCACACCAGACTCCCGCCAGAATGATCCAGAGGATCACGCCGTGAATCACAGGAGCAAACCCGAGTTCCTTCAGTTTCTCACGGCTCAGATTCGCGCCGATCAGAAACAGCGTGACAATCATCAGATATTTGGAAATCTCTTTCAGAAAATGTCCGGCATCTGCCGTTGCTGGCATCCACGTCACCAGCGCGGCCGCCGCGAGGAATCCGGGAATGAACCAGGGAATCCGAATCCGGATCTTCCGTTTTTCGCCCTCCGCGGGCACAGCGGCAAAGCAGGAAAGGAACAGAGTCACCGGCACAATCCATAATGCACGCGCCAGCTTCACGGTTGTCCCCACTTCCAGCGCCGTGGGACCATACTGCATCGAAGCACCCACCACCGAGCTCGTATCATGGATGCCCAGCGCGGACCAGTACCCGAACTGCACCTCATCCATTCCAAACGCACGGCCGATCGCCGGGAACACCAGCAACGCCACCGCATTCAACGTAAAAACCGTAGCGGAAGCAATCGCGACATCATGCGCCTTCGCCTTCAGGACCGGCGCCGCGGCAGCAATCGCGCTTCCTCCGCAGATCGATGTACCAACACTGATCAGATACATCGTATCCTTTGCCAGTCCCATCCGTTTGCCGAGAAAAATTCCGAGCCCGATTCCGGCCGCAATTCCAAGAAAGGTATATACCATTCCATTGGCACCCGCACGCAGAACGTCAATCAGATTCATTCCGAAACCCATTCCGACAATCGATGCTCCCAGAAGCGTCGAAGTCAGCCGTCCCGTAATCTCCGCGAACGGATTCCCCCAGATCACCGCATACACCACACCGGCAATCACCGCAACTCCCGGTGCATAATCCCGCGCCGGCGGATACAGCCACGGCAAAAGAAAAAACGCCGCGGCAATCATCAGAAACGTCCCTCTGTGAATCCCATCTTTCCAATTCATAAACTCATCTCCTTCCTGCTGATATTTGAGTCTTCCTGTGGATGGTGATGTACTATATCCTGTCAATACAAAATTAAAAATTATTTACAATTATAGATTGATAACTAAAAATTATCGTATAAAGTATCTCCGTTCTCAATTTTACAAAAGGGCAGAGAAGATGATCGATAAAAAACTGAAAATATTCCAGATGGCGGCAACCCTGAACAATTTTACGGAAGCCGCCACCGCACTGGGCATGACCCAGCCGAATGTCACCCGGCAGATCTATCTTCTGGAACAGGAACTCGGAACGCCGCTTTTCGAACGCGACGGACGCAGAGTCTCCCTTACTCCTGCCGGGAAAGCCCTGATGAAAGAAACAGAACGGCTTCTGGCAGATGCGGAGCAACTGCGGAAAACGGTCCGCTGCGCCGCGGAAGGAATCCGTCACTACCGGATCGGAGGAACACTGACCGCCGGAGGATTTCTTCTGCCGGACTGCATCGCCGCATACATGAAATCGCATCCGGACTGCAATCTGGAACTTCGTGTGGGGAACACTCGTGAGATCGAAGAACTGCTGAACACCCATTGTCTGGACGTTGCACTTGTGGAAGGCCCCTTCGACCGGAACTGCTTTTTCGCCGAAACCTTTCTCGAAGATGAACTCATTCCGGTATTTGCTCCCGGTTCCTGCAAGGAAACATTCTCGCTGAAGCGCTATCTGGAAACCGGACATCGTCTCATCCTGCGGGAGACCGGCTCAGGAACCCGCTACTACTTTGATCGTTTTCTGGAGGAAAACAAACTGCCGCTTCCGAACTCGGATTCTGTTGTGGAGGTGAACAGTTTCGATGCGCTGAAACTGTTTGTCCGCCGCGGGCTCGGCATCAGCGTCCTCTCTCCCCTGGCGGTCGCCGATGAACTTGAATCGGGACTTCTCTGTACCGGACACTTCACGGAAGGCAGAATCTTCCGGCAGATGAATTTCATCTACACCGCAGCCGAAAACCTGAAATTCGCAGAGGAGTTCATCGCATTCTGCCGACGTCGGAAAAACCGTTTTCCGCGCATGATCCGATCTTCCCGGAACCATTGAGACCATTTCTCCCGCGTCCCCGAAAAGAAGAACGCATTCCCCGGAACCGGTTTTCAGAAAGATTCCATAAAAATTCCGAAATAATCGTGTTTGCCGTTTTTCTTCCCCGGAAAGCGTGCTATATTTCAATGATAGACAAATCGTCTTTTAAGGAGTGTATCATGCAGGGAATCTGTTTCATTGGAGCCGGGAAAATGGCGACAGCCATCGCCACCGGGCTCGTCCGGAAGAAGATCGGCGCGCAAATTCATACCTATGATCCGGCTGTCAAGGCCGCGGAACAGTTCTGCCGGAAAACCGGAGGAACCGCATATCCCACACCGAAGGAGGCTCTGGAAGGAACCGGCATCGTTCTGCTTGCCGTCAAGCCGCAGTATCTGACGGAAGCGGTAAACGCGTTCCGGGAGGAGATCGGCGATCGTCTGGTTGTTTCCATTGTAGCCGGCGCGACGATTGCAAGTCTGGAAGCCTTGACCGGGACAAAACGCATTGTCCGAGTCATGCCGAACACACCCGCGCTGGTCGGAGAAGGCATGAGCTGCATTGCGGCATCCGCGGCAGTGGCGGAAGAGGATCTTGCCGCTGTGGAGACACTTCTTTCCTCGGTAGGACTCTGCCGGAGAGTCGGAGAAAATCAGCTCGATGCGGTCACCGGACTCAGCGGAAGCGGACCGGCGTTCGTTCTGGAATTCATTATGGCGCTTGCAGATGGCGGAGTCTACGCGGGACTTTCCCGTGATGCCGCTCTGGAACTTGCCATTCAGACCGTTCTCGGCAGCGCAAAACTCGCACGCGAATCCGGCACGCCGGTCGGAGAACTGCGCGACGCGGTCATCTCGCCTGCCGGCACCACCTCGCGCGGCGTCATGGAACTGGCGAAAGGCGCATTTGCCGCAACCGTGGTTTCCGCAGTGGTTTCCGCGGCGGAACGATCCGCCGAACTCGGAGCTCTCGCAGCTAAAAAATAAACAGGATTTTTCATGTCAGCGGATCTTTTCTTAGCCTGGAAATATTTCAAACCGAAACGCAGTGCGGTCTCCGTCATCACCCTGATCTCGGTGATCGGAGTCGCGCTTGGAGTCGGCGTGCTCATCGTGGTGCTGGCGGTCATGACCGGATTCACCGACAAGATGAAGGAAAAACTCGTGGATACCACCTCCCATGCTCAGGTCTACGGCTACACGGGTGCGATTGCCAATCCGGAGGAGATTGTTCAGAAAGTGAAGGAAATCGGTGGCAGTGCTGTCCCGATTGTCACCTCCCCCGTTCTGCTCCAGGTGGGAGAAAAGTTCATTCCGAAACAGCTAGTTGCATTTGATCCGGAACAGGATCAGGGCAATGTCAAGCTGGAAGAGGCGCTGCTCGATGGAACAAAACTCAAACTCGGCCGCAACGAAATTATCATCAGTTATCTGACTGCACGGGATCTGCATGTGGGAGTGGGGGACAAGATTCTTCTGCACTCGCCCTCACACCTTGCCGGACTGGTCAAACGCGACAAAAACGGCAAAATCGAACTCAGTTCCGAAGCATATCTGCCCGGCGAATACAAAGTCACCGGGATCTTCTCGTTCGGGAAGTACGACTTTGACCGGGATGTCATCTTCCTGAATCTGGAAGATGCCGATGAACTGTTCGGTCTTCCTCTCGGCGCTGCGACAAGCGTCTATCTCTGGACCGCCGATCCGTTCCACATGGATTCTTTCATGCGGAAGGTCAAGGAACAGCTTCCCGATTACCGGGTCTACTCCTGGCAGGAACTGAACAGCCGTCTTCTCGGCGTACTGAATGTGGAAAAAAATATGCAGTTCTTTCTGCTGGCATTCATTGTTCTGGTCGCCGCGTTCAGCATCACGAACACGCTGATTACGACCGTGATTCAGAAGACCCGCGAAATCGGCGCACTGAAATCCATGGGAGCCTCCTCGGGAACCGTGATGAGAATTTTCATTCTGCAGGGATTTTTCGTCGGATTCATCGGAACGCTGTTCGGAATCGCGCTTGGAGTTCTGGTGGTTCACTACCGGATGGCGATTCTGCACGGACTGCGCTTCCTGACCGGACAGGAAATCTTCCCGAAAGAGATCTATGTGTTCAGCGAACTTCCTGCGCATATTGTTGTGACGGATGTTCTCTGGATCGCCCTTATTTCCATAGTCCTGTGCACCTTCGGCGGAGTGATCCCGGCGTTCAGGGCTGCCAAACTCGACCCCGCGGGAGCGTTGCGATATGAATGAAGAAGCTGTAAACATCCATGCCTCCTCGCCGGAACCGTTTGTTTCCGCGCAGATGATTACAAAGTCGTTCCAGATCGGTCCGACCCGGATTGATGTGCTCAAAGGAGTCACACTCTCTGCAAAACGCGGAGAATGGCTCGCACTGACCGGGGCTTCCGGCAGCGGAAAAACGACTCTTCTGGATATCATCGGCACGATCTCGCACCCGAACACCGGACGGCTCATCATCGACGGAACCGATATCTCCACACTTTCCCAGCGGAAGACCGTCGCATTCCGGCGCAGAAAAATCGGATTTGTATTTCAGGCCTACCACATCCTCCCGGAGCTGAACATCCTGGAAAATGTGATGCTCCCCGGTCTGCTCGACGGGAAAAATGCCAAAGTCTGCCGGGAACGCGCAAAAGAACTGCTGGATCAGGTGGGACTTTCTCACCGGATTCAACACCGTCCGAACGAGCTCTCCGGGGGAGAACAGCAGAGAGCGGCCATCGCGCGCGCCCTTCTAAACGCACCGGAACTGCTTCTGGCGGATGAACCAACCGGAAATCTGGATTCCATCACAGGGAAAGGCATTCTGGATATTTTCCATGAAATTCATGATTCCGGACGCGCCACGATCATCATGGTCACTCACGATAAAACGGTCGCCTCCCTCGCCGACCGCGCCATCGAACTGCGCGACGGACTCATTTTCAACTGAACGGATTCCAGCCTCCGAATCACAGCTCCGGAAAAACGGATGCATCGGGATATCTATCAACGGTATCTTCTCTTTCCACCGCATTCCGCAGGAAAAACAGCAGCTTGACAAAGCGTCCTTGCTGTGATATTTTTACTTTTATTTGCGAAAGACCAGATGATTTTACGGAAGGAACCCCGCTGCGATGAATCCGAAAATACTGCTGATCGAAGATGACACCTCCATCTGCGACATGACAAAAATGAATCTCAATATGAACGGATTTTCGCAGGTGTTCTGCGCCTCCTCCGGCGAAGAGGGACTGGCGGCCGCCACTCAACTGCGGCCCGATCTGATTCTGCTTGACATCATGCTGCCGGGCATTGATGGACTGACCGTCTGCCGGAATCTGAAGAACAATCCTCTTCTTGCGGATATTCCGATTATCATGCTGACTGCCAAAGGCGAGGAAAATGACATCGTTCTCGGGCTCGAAATGGGCGCCGACGATTATGTAACCAAGCCATACAGCAGTAAAGTTCTCGCCGCCCGGATCGCGGTCCAGCTCCGGAAAAAACATACGCCCCGGAAAGAAGAGGAACTCCGAAGCATTGTGCTCGGGTCTCTGTCCATCGATCTGATCACCCACAGCGCCACCCTGAATGGGAACGCCCTTCTCCTGACCGCGGATGAATTCAAGACGCTGGTGCTGCTGGCATCCAATCCGGGACGGGTCTTCACACGCAACCAGATCATCCGTGCCGTCAAGGGGGACAACTATCCTGTCACGGCGCGCGCCATCGACATGCACATTGTCAACCTGCGCCGCAAACTGGGCGACTGGGCGGATCACATCGAAACCATCCGCGGCGTCGGCTACCGGGTCGCTGGGGAATAGGCTCATGGCAAAAAAAGATACCGCTCTTCTTTTTGTCCCGGCAATCATCGGCGGCATCATCATTCTTGCGATTCTTCTGCTGGATCTTCAGCTTGCCGACTTCCAGAAAGCCTATTTTCAGGAAGTGGCGGAAGAGACCAGACGCAACAATTTCTTCCTGGTCCGCGCCTTCCGCGATCTGCTCGAATCGAATCAGCTCGACAAAATGCACCGGATGCTGAACAAAAACCACGGTCCGAATCCGATGATCGTAAAAATCATCGCCCGCGGCAAAGGCGTGATCGTGGAAACCGAAGGCGTTCCGAAGTATCTCGTTGAACACATCCGCGAACCCGAGATCAAAGGCCTGTTCAAAAAGAATCACGACGAAGATGTGCTGGTCAAATTCGACCGCACGCTGAACTCTTTCATGGTGTACCATTCCACCCGTTTCCGGGTCGGCAATCAGGACTACATCCTGATCATGGCCTCCAAATGCAACAGCATGACCCTGCTGATGCAGCAGACAAAAGAAGGAATTCTCATTCTGACCATTCTGGGGATTCTCTCCACACTGGCGCTCATCACCTATTTCTTCATCTGGATCCGCACTCCGCTGAACCGGCTGTTTGCAAGCATGTCGAGAATCGCGGCGGGAGAGCTGGAAAGCCCGATCTACGTTCCCCGCAGCGGGTTGATTCACGAAATCGCGCTCTGCCTGCAAACTCTGACGGAACAGCTGAAAAAACAGATTCTCTCTCTCCGGGACGGCGCCAATGAACGGGAAGTCATGCTGAACGCCCTTTCCGAAGCCATTCTCCTTATTGACGAAGAAGGAAAAGTCGTCCGCTGGAACGAAACCGCCGAATCCCTGTTCTATCCGAACCGGAACGTCAAAGGACTGCAGAGTCTTGAGTGTCCGGAGGAACTGCGCGACTGTCCCGCCAAAATCGGCGACACCGTTTACACGGAAAAACGCACCCTTGAACGCCGGGGCAGAACCTTTCAGCTTCTGGTCAAAGCGGTCACCTTCACCCGGGCGGAGAAGCGTTTCTATCTGATCTCCGCAACGGACCTGACCGATCTGAGCAAACTGGAAGCCTCTCATCGGGAATTCATTGCGGCCATCTCGCATGAAATGAAAACTCCGCTGACCGGCATTGTCGGCGCGGTCGATGCCATCGGCAACGGCGCGCTCGATAACGAGGAGTACAAAAAACGCTGCATCGATACCTTGACCACTCAGTCGGAACGCCTCCATACCCTCCTGCTGAATTTCCTGACTCTGACCTCTCTGGAAAATATCGGACATAAAACCGAAAATGATTTTCTTCCGATCCAGCCCCTCGCCCTTCTCCGCGGCGCGATGGAAGTCTGCCGCCCCGCAGCGGAAGCGGCGGGTATTGAGCTGGCGGTCACCTCCTGCGACTCGGAAGAACTCCAGGGCGATTCCCAGCTCCTTCTTCAAGCCCTGAACAATCTGATCACCAACTCCATCATCCACAGCGGCACCAGACGCATTGAACTTTCCGCCCGCCGGAAAGGAAATCAGATGGACTTCTGCATCCGTGATTTCGGCTGCGGAATTCCGGAAGAACACCGGGAACGAATCTTCAAACGATTCTACCGGGTTCCATCCACCGGCAAGAAACAGAGCGGAAGCGGTATCGGACTGGCAATCGTCAAGCATATCGCACTGCACCATCACGGAAGCGTCAGCGTCTGTTCCGGCAAAGAGAGAGGAGCGGAGTTCCATCTTCTCCTTCCGCTCGAACCGGTCTGATGAAAAAGCGGAATTCCTCCCGGAAAAGCCGCACATCATGAGTTCCGGAAAGGGAGCTTCCGGGAACAGAATGAGAAAACGGATAAACTTCCGCAGAACGTTTGTTTCCCGGAAATCAATATTTTGTCAATATTTTGTCAAGGGGATTGCAACTCAGGCGGAATGAGCTACTTTATGGCGATAAATTTATAACATTATTTCATCGTCATGGAAGGAGCGATTATGAAGGGATTTTCAAAATTGCTGGCTTGTCTGGTGCTGGCTGGAGCGGTTTCCGGGCTTCTCGGCTGCCGCAATCAGAAAGAGGATAAAAAGGTGGTGGAACGCGAAGTGCGTGTAACGCTTGAACCTTTGCAGAAACGGGTGTTCCGTCAGCAGATTCCGGTTCAGGGAACCGTCTGGCCGGTGGAGTATGCGACGATCTCCGCAAAAATCAGCGGAACGCTGGAGCTCCTGAAAGTCGATGAGGGCGATGTCCGGAAAAAAGGAGACACCCTCTTCGGCATTGACCGTCAGATCCTGAAAAATCAGGTGACCGTCCAGGAGGACGCCATCAAGGTCAAAAAGGCCGAACTTGAAAGCACCAGAATCGCCCTGAAGACCGCGGAAATCACCAAACGCAAGGCGGAACTCGATTATGAACGGTTCCTCCGTCTCTGGCAGTCAAAAGCCACCAGCCAGTCGGAGTTCGAAACCTATGAAACCAACTATAAAAAAGCGGAAATGGATATCCAGACGGCAAAAGCCGCCATCATCAATGCCGAAGCGCAGCTCAAACAGGCGGAAAGCAATCTGGTCATTGCCCGCAAGAACCTTGCCGATTCCGTCATCACGGCTCCGTTCGACTGCATCGTGACCGATAAATACATCGAAGAGAACGAGTACGTCAGCACCGGTCAGAACATCATGAAACTGGAGAATCAGAAGGTGCTGGAAGTCATCTGCTACATCAGTGCGGTCTACTATGACCAGGTTGTTCCCGGAAAAACTCCGGTGCGCTTCCTGATCGGCGGCGAGGAAAAGGGACGAGGCACCGTCACCTACAAGGCCCCCAGCATTGATCCGGAAAGCAGAACCTTCAAGCTGAAAATTCTGGTTCCCGAAGATGTTCCCCTGGTCAGCGGAATGCTCTGCGACCTGAGTCTCGTGCTTCAGGAAAAAGAAGCCTACGGACTGCCTGCGGATGCACTGCTGCTGCGCGCAAATGACCGTTATATCGTCTACGCCGTGGATCCGAACAACCGGGCAAAGAGCTTCGACGTTGTGCGCGGCATTGTGGACGGCAAATATTGTGAAGTGGTCAACTCGGCGGAACTGCTGAAAGAACGCTTTGTCGTAACGGGGCAGACCTTCGTCAACAACGGTTCGCTTCTGCGGGCGATCAACCAGAAATAACGGAGGCCGTTCATGTTTCTAAGCAAGTGGTCCGTTCAGCGTCCGATCGCGATGACGGCATTTATCATCGTGCTGGTCATGATCGGGATCAGTCTTTATCCGAAAATCAGCATCGACCTCCTGCCCAACATGGAGATCCCGACTGTGCTGGTACGTTGCGAATATGAAGGGGCGAGCCCGTCGGAAATCGAAGTCGAAATTGCCAAGCGGATTGAGGACGCGGTCTCGTCGCTGGACGGCATCAAGCATGTCACCAGTGTCTCCATTGAGGACGAAGCGCGCGTTCAGCTGGAGTTCAACATGGGAATCGACGTCGATGTTGCCGCAACCGATATCCGTGAAGCGCTGAACCGCATCCGAGAGGATTTCCCTGACGGAGCCAAGGAACCGACCATCCGGAAAATCGATACCAATGCGACAACCGTGGTCCAGGCGTTTCTCGTCGGCGACCGCACGCAGGACGACCTTTACGACTATGCCGATGATGTTATTGCCGACCGTTTCTCCTCGGTTCCCGGCGTCGGCGAAGTCCGTGTCTACGGCGCCAACGAAATGCAGATCCATGTTCTGCTCGACCGCGCAAAACTGACCGCAATGAATCTCTCCATCAACGACATTGTCTCGAAACTGGAAGCGAACAATGTCCGAAAACCCCTCGGCCGAATCCAGTTCGACAAGGGGGAAAAGAACGTGACATTCGACGGCGATTTCAAAGATTTTGAACAGATCAAAGCGCTCGAAGTCGGCAAATTCAAGAACAAACGCATTTATCTGCGGGATGTCGCCGATGTCAAATTCATGAGCCGCGAAGTCCGAAGCAAAGCCTACGTCAACGGCGAACCCGCCGCACGTTTCCGTATCGTTAAAAAAGGCGAAGCCAACGCAATCGAGGTCATCAACGGCATCCGTCAGCGCTTTCAGACCATGGTCAAAAACGGCGAACTGCCGACCGGAATGAAACTCGTCTGGTTCACCGACTCCGGCGCATTCATCCAGGCCTCTGTGGACGACGCATGGAGCAGTATTCTGACCGGTATCATCCTGACCGCCATTCTGCTGTTTCTCTTCCTGCACGAACCGAAATCCACCTTCATTGTGATGATCTCCATGCCGATTTCCGTTGTGGTGACATTTGCGGTGATGGCTTATTTTCAGTATTCGTTCAATATTATGACGCTGCTGTCGCTAGGCTGTTCGGTCGGTGTTCTGGTGACCAACTCCATTGTGGTGATCGAAAACATCTTCAAGCATCTGGACCGCGGGGAACCGATTAAGACAGCGGCGGAACGAGGAACCGGCGAAGTCATTGCCGCGGTCTCCGCCAGCGCTCTGACCAACGTGGTCGTGTTCGTTCCGGTTATGATGATGACGACTCGAATCGGAAGCATGATGGTGCCGTTTGCCGGAGTCATGGTCGGCGCAACGCTGGTCTCCCTCTTCATCAGCTTTACTCTGACGCCGATTCTTGCCTGCGTCCTGCTGAAGAAAAAGAAAAAACAGGCGGAGGGAAAAACTTTCCTCCAGAAAATGTTTATTCCGTGGGATACCGGATATGACTGGCTCTGCCGGAAATTCGACAAAAGCATCGAATGGACCGCCCGTTTCCCGAAAACTCTTATGACAGTGGTGCTGGCGCTTGCCGCCGCCGTACTTTTCTTTGTTGTCCCGCAGGTCGGACTCTCCTTCCTGCCGTTCTGCGACCAGGGAGAGATCCGCATCAAATTTGAATTCCCGACCAACTACAATCTGGAAACAACGGATAAACTGATCCGGGAAGCGGCGGATCATCTGAAAAAATTCGACTTCATCCGCGGTATGTCGATTTCCGTCGGAGACTCCGATGGAGGAAGCGGACAGGTCAGTTCCGCCGTCTATCTGGGCCAGATCAATCTCCGCACCACCGATAAATTCGAACGGGAAGAATCCATTTACGACCTTCAGGCGCTCCTCCGAAAAGAGCTTGCCTATCTGGACAACTGCCGCGTCACCCTTTCGATCCCGCCGACATTCGGAGGAAGCGGAGCCGAAATCCGCTGCGTCATCAACGGACCCGATCTTGATGTGCTCGAAGCCGCGGAAATGGAAGTCATGGAAAAACTGCCCGCTCTCGGCATCACACGCGACCTCGACTCCAGCCGACGTGAGCGCAAACCGAACATCAACATCACTCCGCGGCGGACTGTGCTGCAGAATCTGAACATGTCGGCAAACGACGTCTATGAGTATCTGCTCGGCTCTCTCGACGGAATCGAAGTCGGCGACTACCGCTCCGGCGCAAGAACCTTTGACATCCGTGTCAAAAATCAGAAAGAGTACGGAGAAGAACAGCTTCGCCAGAATGCACCGGCGACAAAAGACAACAATCCGCTGGGAACCGAAGTCCTTGCAGAAATCACTGAAGACACCCGTCCTGTGGTCGTCAACCGTTACGACAAGGTCCGCACCATGTGGCTCTACGCCAACACCGCACCGGGAATGGCGCTTGGAAACGTATCCAAAACCATCGGCAATATGGCGCTCCAGGCTCTGCCGCCGGGATATGGAGTCCGGATGAGCGGAAGTGTCGAACTGATGAACGAAACCGCTCAGGAATTTATCCATGTCATCATCCTTGCAACGGTGTTGACCTATCTGCTGATCGCGGCGATCATGGAGTCCTGGACAAGACCGTTCCTCATCATGTTCACAGTTCCGCTCGGATTCCTCGGAATGTATGCAACTCTCTGGATCGCAGGAATGTCGATGTCCATGATGGGACTCCTCGGCGGAGTGATGATGATTGGAATCGTGGTCAACAATGCCATCCTGATTATGGATGAGTGTGCCGTGCTAGTCAACTCGGGGGTAACGACGCATAAGGCGATGCTGCAGGCGACCCAGTCGAAATTCCGGCCGATTGTGATGACCTCCATTGCATCTGTCGCGGGCATGCTGCCGATGGCATTCGGAACAGGGCTTGGGTCGGAACTGCGGGCAAGCTGCGGTATGGGTGTCGTGGGTGGACTCACGATTGCCTCTCTTCTGACGCTCTACGTCATCCCTGCGCTCTACTTCATCTTTGTTCATGATACGGCCAAACCGCGTAAACATACGTTCCTGCGTTTTGTTTCCCGTCTGCGCAGAAACAAAAAAGCGGCTCCGGCCGCTGTCTGATTTCCTCCGCAGCCCTGCCGGAAGTCTCTCCGTTTCCGACAGGGCCGGCCGGAATTCTTCTCCGATCTGAAGACTCCTTCGCAAAGCCCCGAAGATTCTGCAAACGGCTCTTATCGTGTTCCGCCTGGATTGCTAGCCCAGTAAAAAAATCCCGTTTTTTTCGGGAAAATATGAGAAAGTCTATTAAATCCGCTTTTCTGCAAACATTTTCTTTAAAAAAAACGTTTTTTTTGAAGATGGAATCTGATTTTATTTTGCAATCGCTGTTTTCCGCATATAAGTTATTTAACGGAGCGGGTAAACGGCTCCGGCCTGAGTATACGATTGCGTACCGGCAATTTTCTCCGGGAGGGAAAAGGACCATCGCTGCGGAGACTGAGGAGGAGGAAGGAATCCGGCGACAGGAGTGATCGCCTGGATTCAAAAATTTGATTTGCCGGATCAGAAATATCCGGGATAGACGTTCGGCGATGCCGATTGGCTGTGTTAACGGAGAACATCACAAAATGAAAAGCATTTATGTAGGCAATCTGCCTTACAGTGCAACAGAACAGGAAGTCAGAGACTTTTTCGGCTCCTTCGGAGAAGTAAAGCTGGTAAAACTCGTAATCGACAGAGAAACTAACAGACCGAAAGGCTTCGGATTCGTCGAAATGGACGATGCCGCGGCTCAGGAGGCGATTCAGGCGCTCGACGGACAGGAGTTCGGGGGAAGACGACTCCGTGTCAATGAAGCCAGAGAAAGAGCGGAACGGCCGCGTTCCTTCGGGGACCGTCCGCAGAGACGTTTCGACGGACCTCGTGGAAACGGCGGATTCCGCCCCCGGGGTGAACGCCCCCAGAGATCAGCGGAATATTGATTCCGTCTGAAATTCGCATTCTTTTCCCGACGACCTCCCGGCGCCGGGATTTTTTTTATCAACAGGAGCCGAAGGCTCGGTGCAGGTCCGTGACCTGCTTCGGTCCAGCTGAATA
>CAJKAR010000068.1 GCA_905197955.1 uncultured Lentisphaeria bacterium
CTTTGAAAAGCTGTTCTTCTCTCCTCGCGCTCCTCTCTTTCCCCAAACTTCTGACGCCTTTGCAATTTACGCAAAGGCTCTCAAAATCCGGATCAGAGATATCTATTGAGGGTTCTTATTCGTCGAGTTCCCCTTCTTCAAGTCCGAGCGGAAGCGGAGCCGGCCGTTCGCACGTTGTCGTGAGATCGACCCGTTTTCCGAGCTTGCAGGATTTGTCAAAGGAGAGCATGATCTCCAGAACATGGTTCGCCAATTCACCGTTTGCACGATGTTTGCGTCCGCTCTGGAGAGCATATCCCATATCGGTTGCCCCGATACTGCGACTGTTTTCCGTGTAGTTGTAGGCCAGCGGCACATCCTTCCAGTCGGAGTAGCCGGGACGGAACAAACGAACCGGTCCGCCGAAGGTGTTCGGATCGGGCACCTGAAGAGATCCATCGGTTCCATAGATCTCGATCGGAGCGTGTCCGTGCTTCCAGACATCGAAACTGGCGATCATGGAGATCACCGCACCGCACTGGAATTCGATCACCCCGGCCAGATGAGTCGTCACCGTGACGGGATAACGGTCAAAAGGCTTGTATTTATCCTGATACTGTTCCGCGACTTCGGCACCGAAAGTACGATAGTCGTATCCTTTCGTCGTGATAGCCGTGACGCTCTTCGCCGGACCAAGCATGTTGACCAGCGAAGTCACATAGTAGGGACCGAGATCAAGCATCGGTCCTGCGCCGTAATCATAGAAGAAAGGAGCCTGACCCCATTTTTCGGGACCGCGGCCCTGAACGATCGCCGTACCGGAAAGGGGCTTGCCGATCCAGCCGTCGTCGATCATTTTGCGTGCAGTCTGCTGCCCGCCGCCGAGGAACGTATCAGGAGCACAGCCGACGCGGAGACCTTTCTCCTTCGCCAGCGCAATCACCTTTGCAGCATCGTCGAAGTCGACTCCGAACGGCTTTTCGGAATATGCATTCTTACCGGCATTCAGCGTATCCATCGCGATCTTGGAATGAACCTGCGGAGGTGTCAGGTTCAAAACAATGTCGATATCCGGAATGGCGAAAAGTTCGTCATTCGTCATATTGGGCACGCCGTGCTTTTCGAATTTCGCTTTCGAGCGTTCGGGAATGATGTCGGAACAGGCAACGACTTCCAGCATTCTGAATTTCTTGGACGCATTGAAATACGTCTCGCTGATCATGCCGCATCCGACAATGCCGACCTTGATTTTTCTCATCTTCTGCAACTCTTTGTCTGAAAATTACTTATTGCCTGCGGCAAGACCGTTTTCCGTCATGAACTTGTAGCTCTGTTCGATCGCGGAAACCATTTCCACATTGCAGAAGTCAAGCTCAACAATCACCGCCTGGGTTGCAGCCGGAGCATTCGCGATCAGATCCTTGATCGGCAGGGTGCCGGTTCCGAGAGGCATCAGTTCGACTTTGCGGTCGAGAATGCCGTTGACCATCTTGTCTCCGCTGACGTTCTGGCTGGCAACGCCATCCTTCATGTGAAGCAGAATCGTCTTGTCCGCGAACTTCTTGAGCATTTCCACCGGATTCTCTTTTCCGAGATTCGTGGACCAGAAGCAGTCAAGTTCCAGTTTCACATTCGGGCAGAGTTCCAGGTAGGACTCGTATTTGAGTTTGCCGTCGATACGCTGGAATTCAAAATCATGGTTGTGCTGGAACAGCGTAAAGCCGTTTCTTGCAAGGATTTCCTGCATTTTGCAGGTTGCCTCGGCAGTCTGCTTGATGGAATCCATATCCTTGAATTCATTGGGACCGTAGCCGCAGACGATCTTGTCAAGTCCGAGAATATCCGCGATTTCCATCACTTCCCCGATGTTGCCGCTGCGGGCCCACGGAGAGTGGGAGGAGATCATTCCCAGTCCGAGATCATCAATGACTTTCTTGAACTCGGAAGGACGCAGATTCCAGAATCCTGCGGGTTCCACAAGTTTGTAGCCGATATCGGCAACTTTTTTCAGGACGGCGACGAAATCTTTCTGTGCAAGATCTCTGAGCGAGTAGAGCTGTACTCCGATTGGAAGCATGGCATCATTCCTTTTTTTTAGTTGATTTTGAGCGTTTGCTCTTGATTTCATATTAACTGAAAGTATTTTACTCTGGGATAAGTATATCACGCGAATGAGTCGCGCACAATTGATAAAAGATATTTTCTTTTGACGAAAAATCTCTCAAGGGAGAAAAAATGTTCGAGCATATCCGAAAATTAAAGGCCGTCAGCTATTTTGCCGCTCCTGCCGGCAGACAGGTCACGCCCGCCACCATTGTGCTCAACTCGGAATGCATCGAACTTGTGACCGGCGGAACTATTTTTTTCGAGACCGGCGGCGAACGAAAAACCTTCCGGAAAGGCGCCATGTTCTGGCACGTCTCACGGGAAAAGACAATCTGGGACACTCCGCCGGATGATCCCTACCGCTGTTATGTGTTCCGTTTTGAGGCGCGTCCGCCGACACGGACCGTTCCCCGCGTCACAGTCTGGAACAATCCGGATGAGGCTCTCGAATTCGCCTCCGCCATGTTCAAAGTCTTCCACTCCGGGGATTTCGATCAGGATGCCCTGACCGCTTATCTCTATTCCACTCTGCGCTGGCAGGCTCTTGCCTCTCTGCGCCAGCCTGCCGCCCAGCTGCCGGATGCGCTTTCCAGAGCGCTGAAATATCTGGATGCCAACTGCACCTCCAATGTCACTCCCGAAGACGCCGCCGAATACGCTGGAATCAGCCGTCCGTATCTCTTCCGGATGTTCCGGGAATCCCTGCGGACCAGTCCCCATCAATACCTGCTGAAGCGGAGGCTGGACAAGGCAAAACTGCTGCTGGCCGGCGAAACGTTTTCCATCAAGGAAATTGCCGCCGACTGCGGCTTCGAATCCATCGAGGTTTTCTATCGGCAGTTCCGATCCAGCTTTCATACGACTCCGGCCGAATATCGGAAACAGTACTCCATTCACAGGGTATAACACACTCCCCGCCCTCCCCTCGGCGGAAAGTCACTGCACGCGCCGGCTGGCCTTCTCCTGCATTTTCTTGCGGAGCGCACGTTCCCGAAGAAATTTCTTGCGCTGATTGTGGTCATCAATCAGAATCAGAACGCTCACAATGGCCGAAACGGCAAAACCGGTCATGCCGATCACCGGAATCTCATTCCAGAACGGCGGGACTTTCGCGACAATCACCAGAGCGGAAGCAATCACCAGCGCCATCACAAGCATCGAACGGGAAAGACGCTCCCCCGTCACATACAAAGTCTGCTCAATGTCATCCAGATGATGATGCTCCACGCGCAGCGTCAGATCTCCGTTTTCGGCTTTCCGCAGAATGGTCCGGAGCGATTTGGGAAGATTCTGCACCATCGTGATGTTGTCATCCAGATCGTCAAAAAAACGATGAAAGTAGATCATCGGATTCAGTTTCTTCAGCTTGATCCGGCGAATGAACGGCTTCACCATCTCCACGATCTTCAAATCCGGATCGAACGCCCGCCCCACATGCTCTATGGAGATCATCGACTTGAACATCAAATAGAGATTCGGCTTCAGCGCCAGTTCATAACGGTTCAGCAGAATCATGAGTTCCTGAAGAATATGCGAGGCGCTCAGGCGATCCAGCGGCAGATTGATGTTTTCATCAACGAGGTCGGCAATATCGCGCTCCAGGTCATCGCGCCTACCCGAAAAGGTTCCCGTGATCGTCATGCGCAACACGGAATCCGTCATCAGCGAGATTTGTCCGCGCAGCATGTAATCGAAAATCTTGATGAAGTTGCTGCGCTCCGTTTCCGAGATGCGCCCCATCATTCCGAAATCAATGAAGGCGATACGGTTTTCCGTCAGCAGAAAAATATTGCCCGGATGCGGATCGGCATGGAAAAAACCGTATTCGAAAATCTGGCTCAGCAGCGAATTCACACCACGCTCGGCAAGCCGGGGCAGATCATACTTTTCCCGCAGCTCCGGAGAACCCAGCACCCGTGCGGCGGAATCCCCGTAGATCCGCTCCATTGTCATAACTTTCGGAGTCGTGTATTCCAGGTACAGCTTCGGAACGACAATCCCGTTTTTCCCGTTCATATTCTTATAAAAGCGCAGCAGGTTCGCCGCTTCAAACTGGTAATTCAGCTCGCGCCCCAGCGCATAGGAGAACTCTTCGACGATTCGGACCGGTTCATATTTGGCGATCACATCGTTGTACTGCTCCAGCTTGCGCGCAATGAAGGACATGATCTCCAGATCCACCCGGATGATTTCCCGGATTCCCGGCCGCTGAATCTTGATGACCACCGGTTTTCCCTCCTGCGTCACGGCGGAATGAACCTGTCCGATGCTCGCGGCGGCAAGAGAGACGCGGTCGAACTCCCGGAAAACCTCCTCCGGCGGCCGGCCGAGCTCTTCGGTGAGAATCCGGACGACCTCCTCCTGCGGAAACGGCGTGACATTTTCTGTCAGCTTGGCAAGTTCCGCCGTGTAGTCCGGCGGCAGAAGATCGGTCCGCGTGGAAAGGATCTGCCCGAACTTGACAAAGGTCGGTCCGAGCTCCTCCAGCAGCATCCGGAGTTTCCGAGGACGTGAACAGCCGATCAGTTCGGGCTTCTCATAAAAATGAAACCGCTTTTTGGTATCCAGACTCTCCGCCAGTTCACGGAAACCATAAGCCGCCGCCGTTTCTATGATGCACAGAAAACGCTTGAACGACTTGTAATTCCGATTGATTTCCGATGGCGTCTTGAAAAACATAACAAACTCCCCCTCCGCGTTCCGGGTTCCGTTTACCTTTTCCCTCTCCGGGAAAAATCCCGGCTTCCTGATTACAATACTCCCGAAACTCACCTGAAACAACCGGGAAAACGAAAAACCCCAAACTTTTTTCGGTCCGCAAGTACTCTTTTTTCCAATTTCTGAAAAATCCATCCTCGGAAAATTTTTCTGAAAAAATCAAAAAAAGGGGGTTGCTTTTTCAAGGGAAATAGAGTATAATTTCTTTAGGAAAACGGTTTTCCTGTTAAAAAAAGCATCGAATCCGGAGTGCAGAAGCAATGAAATTAAAAGCCATAGCGGCGGAACTGGGAATTTCGCCATCGACCGTCAGCAAGGTCATGAACGGCTATAAGAACTTTTCCATCTCGCCGGAGCTGCGGGAAAAAATACTTGCCTATGCAAAATCTTCCGGTTACACGCCGAACCCGCTCTATCAGGCGATGCGACAGAAGGACAATCGGCAGATTTCCATTCATCTTCCCAATCTTCTGCATGTCTCAAACGGGGCGGATATCTCTCTCGGCGTGGACCGCTGCTGCGAAAAGCTGCTGGACAATGGATTCCGCTTCTATTATCTCGGATACACGATCGAATATCAGAAAACCTACGGTCTGCCGCCCTGGAAAGTGGCGGGCGCACTCGTAGTCGATGTCCGTCGGGAGGAGCTGATTGAGGAGCTCGATGCAAGCGGAATTCCGTATGTCTCTCTGAACGGGGTTTCCGGCCCGCACGGGAGTGCAATCATGACCGATGATTATTACAATATGACGCTCCTTCTGAAGCACCTCCATGATCTGGGGCACAGAAGAATCGGATATCTGAACTTCTACCGCAGACCGGAGGATCCGCCGTTCACGCTTGACGATCATCATTACAGCGTACGGCAGCGGTTGAAAGCATACGTGGATTTCTGCAAAGAGATCGGTTTTACCCCTCTCACGGAAAGCCTGAGCTGCGATTACGACACCCTGCCTACCCTTCTTTCTGGACTCGAACACGGGTGCACAGCCTTTATTTCCTACTCCTATTCCGCAATCATAGAGGCGAGTTTTCTTCTCCGGGAACGTGGATTCCGAATCCCGGAGGATATCAGTCTTGCCACATTCAATAATCCGAAAATGGCAAATTTTACGGAACCGCCTCTGACCTGCATCGCCATCCCGGTCCGCGAAATGGGCGAAGCCGCAGCAGAACTTCTGCTGAACAAGTATAAGGATTCCTCTTATGCGCTCGGCAAAACGATCTCATTCCAAGGAACCCTGGTGCAAAGAAAGTCAACGGGACCATGCAGAACATGATTCAAAATCAACAACAAGGAGATAATAATATGGGAAGGCGGAAAAGTTTTACATTAATTGAACTTCTGGTTGTCATTGCAATCATTGCAATTCTAGCTGGATTGCTTCTTCCTGCGCTGAACTCGGCTAGAGATAAGGCAAGAGGAGCGGCCTGTATGAACAATCTGAAACAGTGCGGACTGGGTATCAACAACTATGCAAGTGATTATGACGGCTATGTGGTTGTCCGGCAGCAGCAGTCATGGGGATATGCGGACAAATGGGCATATTTCATGTTCTCCTCGAAATATCTTCCGATTGAATCGACATTCTGTCCGGCGCTGGCAGTCAAACGCAACGTTTATGTCAGCAATACGCAGTCCGATTGGAGCCGATGCTATGGAATCTGGGATATCGCGGTCGGGAACTACGTTGGAGATCAGGCATACAGCGGCGACTGGTGGGGTGTTAAATCCAAAGTTGGAAGCATCCTCTATACCTACAACGGGGCGTGCAAATATTTTATTCTGCACAAAGCCAAGGCGCCCTCGCAAACGGTTTATCTGGCAGATGCGGCGTTGCGGAAAAATGACGGGACACTGCAAAGTCTGGCATTCTGGCAGTCGCAGGGAACCGTCAGCACACAAGGAGCCGGCGGCATTTACACAGTACACAACAACAATGCAAACATCCTCTATTTCGACGGTCATGTCGCAGCAACTTCCGCCACCACCCTGAAAAACGGAATTCAGGTCATCAAATACACCCTGAACCGTTACGGATTGCCGCAAACTTTATAACCATTAAAAATACAAACCGAAAGATTTTTTGCAATGAAAACCATGCTTTTAAACGGACTTCTTCTCCTTTCCTTCCTGCTCTGCGCGAGTGAATGGGGAAATTTCAAATTCCAGAAGAACGGAACTCTGAAATTTGACAAAATCGAAATGCAGACAAATGTCATGTACGGGCCCAAATGGTCCAGTACCAGCATCAGTAATCCCACTCTGGAACAGGCAAAGGATCTGATCCGTTTCCGGAGTAATCTGGAGGCTTCTTTCCAGCAGGAGATGACCGGGAGCTGCACTTACACCTGTACACCGGAGGGAACGGGCGGATTCCGTTTTTCGGGGAAACTGGAATTTCCGGAAGAGCTTCCGATCCGGACGGCTTATCTTGGGTTCACTGTTCCGCTTGGAACTCTGGTTCATGTCGACGGGGAACAGATTCCGCTGCCGGAAAACGCAGGAAAAATCATTGTTGCTCAAAAATATGCAAAAGCGCTGAAGCTTGTCATTCCCGGCGGAAAAATTCTCGAAATAAAAGGCAACTTCCAGCTGATTATTCAGGACAACCGGCTGCTTTCGAAAAAATTTCATAATTTTTCCTTTCGAATCGCTTACACCCAAATCCGAAAACAGCGGGAACTGGCACTGAATGTTTCGATCAAGGGAGATTTTGTCAAATCGCAGATGGTTGACATCACGAAAGCGGCAAATCGCGGATTCAAAGACGAGTTCGCCGATGACGGCAAAGGCGGCTGGACCGATCAAGGTCCCGGCAACGATCTGCGGATGGTTCCTGCGGGAATCATGAAATATGAACACATTCCCTTCCGGATTCTCGACGAAAAGAAATATCCGGAACGGACGATCATTGCGGTTGCGGGAACCGATCGCAGCATTCCCGTTCGTGAGGTTTCGCTCGATCTGCCGCAAAACAACGCGAAAGGCATTACGCTCCTTCACACATCCGCCTGGACCCCGCCGGAATTCGGGAAACTGATTGTCTCCTACGAAAATGGAACGGAACAGAGTTTTCCCATCCGCGGGACAAAAGAGTGCGGCAACTGGTGCGGTCCCCGCAACCGGAGCAACGGATATGTGCTCTGGAGAGGATTCACCACACAGAACGAAGTTGGACTCTATGTGTCTTCCTTCCAGCTGAATGGAGAGAAACCGAAACGCCTGACGTTCCGGATCACTGATCGCAAAGCGGTCTGGCTCATTGCGGGCGTCACGCTGAATGAAACGTTTGTCCCGGTCCAGTTCCGTCAGGAACAGGAAGTGACCGTTCGCGAGGGGAAAGAGTGGACCAGACTCGATTTTCAAAGCCGGATCCCGAAAGGCTCCGCTCTGGACTTCTCCTTTCTGACGGATGTACCGGCTGGAAAATATGGACGCATCATCGCTTCTCCGGATGGACGGCTTGTCTACGAAAAACGTCCGGATCAGACGGTTCGTCTCTGGGGAGAAAACATCTGTCAGTATGCCCTTCGCCATCCGAAGCCGGTCTTCCGGTCGCTCGCGGAATATTTCTCTCAGATGGGATTGAATCTGATCCGCCTGCATCATCATGACAACGATCTAGTGGATCCGAAATCGGAAACCAGTACCGAACTGAACTATGAGCATCTGGATCGTCTGGAATATTTTGTCGCGGAACTGAAAAGGAACGGAATCTACATCACAACCGATCTGTTCACCAGCCGAAAGGTGAAACCCGGAGATGCCATTCCGGAAATGCAGACTCTGTTTCAGAATAAAAAAACGCCCAGCCTGACGGTTCCGTTCAAAGTTCTGATTCCATTCAGCGATGCAGTGTTCAACAACTGGAAGACATTTGCGAAGAAATGGATGACTCACCGGAATCCCTATACAGGAATGACCTGGGCGGAAGATCCCGTTCTGGTGTATGTGAATCTGGTCAATGAAGACAACCTCCCGATCTGGTGGAACAGCTGCGAACTGGCGCCATTCATTCAGAAGAAATTCGATCAATGGACCAAAGAGAAAGGTCTTCCCGGAAGCAGGATCTCCAACACGAACCGTCACTTCCGCCGCTTTCTGGACGAGATGCACACGGCCTGTTATCGGAAAATGACTGAGTTTCTGCGGAAGGAATGCGGTATGAAAGCGATGATCACAAGCCACAATTTCTATTCGGACATCCCGGTCACGATTCTCCGCAATCAGTTTGACATTGTGGACGATCACCTTTATGGAGATCATCCGAGCACCTGGGGACTTCCGCAGGGATACAGTCAAGGCAATCACATCCGCGGCATGGGTGGCATAGCCCGCCAGTTCACCTCCAGCAGAATTTTCGGCAAACCGTTCAGCATCACGGAGTTCAGTATTGCAGCTCCGAACATCTACCGATCCTGCTGGGGACCGCTCATGGGAGGCTACGCGGCGTTTCAGGACTGGAATGCCATCACCCGTTTTGCCTATGGATTCAGCACAGTCAATTCCACGCCCCGACGCATCATCAACGATTTCGAGAGCGCAAACGAACCGATGGCACAGTTCAGCGACCGCATCTTTGCCGCACTCTTCCGGCGAGGAGATGTCAAACCTGCGCCAAAGAAAACCGCTCTGAAGCTCCCGGCTGATTTCTATCTGTCAAACAATCGGGACCGTGGATTCCCCGGGGAGTTCCAGATGCTCGGACTCATTACGGGAACCGGTTGTGTGATTGGCAACTCGCCACTTCCGGAAAGAGCGGACTCCTATCCCGACATCACCGATCCGACCATCCGGCAACGCTGGCAGGATGCTCTGACCAAACGGATCGCCATCAGTTCGACCAATGAGCTGTACCTGGACGGCAATCGGGAAATTTTCAAGGTAGACACCTCCCGAACTCAGTGCATTTTTCTGCCCGGAGGCGACGCATCGACCTCTGTCATGACGGTCAGGAAGGCTACGACCATCAGCACGATAGCTCTGATCTCGCTGGATGGAAAACCGCTCCGGGAAACCGCTTCCGCAGTACTTTTCCATTTGACAGACGTCTGCAACAGCAACATCCGATTTGCCAATGAGACAAAAACTCTTGTCCTGCACAAAGGTACTCTGCCGCTTCTTCTCCGTCGAGGCAGTGCGGAGATCGCTATTGCAGCACAGCGTCCCTTCAAAGTGACAGCACTCAACTGTGATGGAATTCCGAAAGGAGAAATCCGGGGCCATTTTGCAAACGGGAAGTTTTCGTTTCCGGTCAAAAATGATCGTTTTCCCGGCGGAGTCATGGCGTATCATCTGACCAGATAGTTTTGCAAACGACCTTTTTTCCTTTTCGCATACAGGATACGGAAACATTTTATTGTTCCGTATCCTGATTTTTTCAGGGAAGCGCTCAGGACGAATCTATATACACTCTTTACAACTTTTTGTTTCACATCATCCTGTTCCAGGAAACTTTACGCCCCCGCACTAAAAAAAGTATATTCCTAAAAAATTACGCAGTTCATATAGATTCGTTTTTATTAGAAACATAAACCAAAAATTCAACGATCATGATAAAGATCAATTTGGCGTATTTCATTTCTCTTCAACTTGATTTAAAATAGAGAGATTGTTTTGAGAATCGCAGTATCTCATAATAGTTGCCATTAACATTTCTGGGGTCAAAGATGCCATTGAGAAAAAGGGCATTGAAATAACTTTGTCTTCATTATTCAAAACGAGAATTATAGATTTTTCCAGTTTCATTTCTTGATCAAACAAAGCAAGTATCATATATCTTTTTTGAGGAACAATATCTTTTGTTGCAAAACATGCGAGAGTAAAATTATGATTCATTTTATATACATTAACCAAACTAAATTTTATATTAGTTTCTGTTCGCAACCTTTCTTCAAATTTATTAAATGCTTCTTTTTTTGCATCCAGTTGAAGAAATAAATATAACGGTTTTATATCTCTATCCAATCCATATTTTTTATACCATTGATGTTTCAATGCATCTTCTCTTATCCACATAAACAGTAATATTGCACAAGTATATAAAAATAAAAACGTTGCTTGAGTTATAGACTTTTTTAGTTTCATTTTCTATCTTTTATCATCTTTTATTGAGGTTAGATTTTTCTGTTCCGGCACATCTCGTTCCATGGAGCAACCTATAATTTTGGGAAATCTCTTTTCATGGACAACTATACCGCCATTCATTGGCTATTACAAGGAGCTGGTATTTATGTAGAATCATTTCAAATACCTGAAAAAATCATCATACGTCAGCATTAGAAAAAAGAAGGATGCATTTTCATTTCGAACAATGCCACCCCCATTATTGCTCGTACTATAACTTGGAAAAATTGTTTATAATCAATAACTTATTCCTTTTATGAATTTTTTGAACTTTTCTAAAGGACTCAACGATCAGATTTCGCAGCAATATTTTTTCCTAAAAAACTTTTTCTGATTCCAGGAGTAATCCAAACAACACAGCATTATTTGCACAAAAAAACTTACAGAAACGACTTTGAGACTTTTTAACCAAAGATTCTATTGTCAGTAGAAAAGGAATGAAAAAGGATGGCGGAGAGAAGGGGATTCGAACCCCTGAACGAGTAAACCCGTTAACGGTTTTCGAGACCGCCGCCTTCGACCACTCAGCCATCTCTCCGAATGATAATATCCATATAACATGGCATCATTTTCTGTTTTTTCAAGTCAGAAAGTGAATAACAGCTCTCTTTTTCAACAAAAATATCGAAAAAAACATTCCTCTTTCAAACAAATCCGCAGATTATGGAGCAAAATCAAACGAAGTACGTCCTTCAATCGAATCATCCATCTCAACATCATACGTCCGGAACGGAATCAGCATAATGATCCAGTTCACGTACTTTGCGCTGGAACGGATCCCTTCCAGTGATTCCAGCAGCTTGCGGTTTTTCGCATCAAAAATATACACGGAAAATTTCCCGTATGCCTGACGGGTAATCTTTGAAAACAACGGAATCTCCGGGATCGCAAAACTCATTCCTGTATCCGGCACAGGAATCGGAAGACTCGGAGTACCGATCATAAACTTGTCATAATCCGTCCCCAAAACTCCGCAGAGCGGCTGAACTACAATATCCGCCTCCTCCTGCTTCTTTACAATCATAACTCCAAAACTCGAAAGCCGCCCCTCTATGATTCCCTGCACATATACTTTGTCCACCTGAGGCGCAAAATAGGTATAATCCATAAAGGCTTTTTTATTTGAGTAATTCATGAAGTTTGTATAGGTAAAACAGCGTTCCACCGTCGTCGAAATCAAATACTGCTCAATCGCGGAACGCGGTGTATTCGTCATCCAGGGTGTATTGCATGCCGAAAGAAGCAAAAGTAGAAGCAATGCAAAAAATCCATTCATAAAATTCTTCATTTTGATGAGCCCTCCTTTCCTTGAAAACAGGTTTTTACTATATCACAAAAAAAGGTTATCTGCAAAGTCGGAAAAAACATTTTCTGCAAGAAAGATTTCAATCGTTCTTCCGATATTTTGCACTTCTCTGAAAACTTTTTCCGCTTTCTCTTCCGGAAAAACTTGAAGATTTTCTTCCGAACGAGTAAATTGCAAATCAAACGGCTATCGATACGGTCTGAAATCATATTAATGGAGAACAAAATGAAAAAAAGAATCGCACTGGTCGGCTGCGCTCATATTCACACACCAGCTTTCGTAAAAATGCTGCTGGAACGGAAAGCAGATTTCGAAGTTGCCGGAGTCTGGGATCATGATACAAAACGTGCAGAAAAAAATGCAGAACAACTTGACTGCAAAGTCTGTGCCTCTGATTCGGAAATCTGGAATGATCCATCCATTGATGCAGTAATCATTTGCTCGGAGACAAAGCTTCATGAGGGAATCGTAAAAAAAGCAGTCGCGGCAAAAAAACATATGTTCGTGGAAAAGCCCCTCGGATTCGCTGCGAAAGATGCTCTCGAAATGGCGACCCTCATCGAAAACGCCGGTCTCATCTTCCAAACCGGCTATTTCCGCAGGGGCGATGCAATTTTCCAATTCCTTCGCGAACAGATCCAGAACGGCGCATTCGGAACAATCAGCCGTATCCGCATGACAAACTGTCACTCCGGCTCTCTCGGGGGATGGTTCGATACCGAATGGCGCTGGATGGCAGATCCTTCCATTGCCGGATGCGGTGCCTTCGGCGATCTCGGAACTCATGTTCTTGATATCATGATGTGGTTCCTGGGAAAACCGGAACTGGTCACGGCCGATATCCGTTCCGTCACGGCTCGCTACGGGGCTCAATGCGATGAAGCTGGAGAAGCAATCCTCCAATTCCCGAATGGAACTATCGGAACCATCGCGGCTGGATGGGTGGATCTCGCCGATCCTGTTCCCTGCCAGATCAGCGGAACAGAAGGACACGCAGTCGTTATCAATGGACAGCTTTTCTTCAAAAGCTCTCGCGTCGAGGGCGCCGACGGAACGGCTCCATGGACAAAACTGCCCGAAGGGAAACCCCATGCATTCATTCGTTTCCTGAATGCTCTCGCTGGACAGGAAGAAGCTCTCGTTTCGCCTCGCGAGGCCGCGGAACGAAGCGCCGTCATGGAAGCTCTCTACGCGGCAAATCAGGATAAAGCCTGGAAAAAACCGGTCTACTGATTCTCAAAATCTTCCGGCGGTAAGAGTCGCTTTTCCTCTGCCGCCGGAATCACTCTCCTCTCATGGCTCTCAAGAAAAATATCATTGCCCATTATCAGCTTCCCAGAGCTGGGAAAGAACGCGGATCAACAAAATCTGCAACCGTCGTCGGCACAAAACTCGAATACCAGACCTATTATTCGATCCCCATTTTTCCCGCATTCGTCGATCATGGACTCTACACCAGCGGCAACTGGTATGAACACATCAGTTATCGATTAATCGCTTTTGAAATCCCGCTCGAAGGTAATATGCGCTTCCATCAGAGAGATATCACTACGGTGGCTAACCCCGGAACCGTATACTTGATGCACAGAGGTGAAAATTCCCGTCTGGAATCCGGCCCATCTGGAAGATGCCGCAAACTGGCTCTATGCATCGGAGGGGCATCCCTGGCAACGATCATGGCGGATACCGGACTTGCCAATCATGTTGCCGTTAATGTCTCAAATCTGAATAAACTGGTCAAGCTGATTCAGGATATCGAACAGGCTATTTATAATAATGAAGTCAATCACGCCTGCGCCCTTACATACGAATTCCTTCTGGAACTGGCTTCCAATCTGAAACGAAACCTCCCCGAAAAAATGACCGCTATCATCGACAGCATGAAAATCGGAATCCCTCAAAAACTATCTCTCAACGATTTTATCAGCGAGTTCCATATCAGCCGATCCACTCTCCATCGACTCTTTAAACACTATCTGAACACAACTCCTAAAGAATATTATAGAACGTTAAAACTGGAATTCGCACGCCATCTCCTCAATGATACCCATTTACCAATCAAGACAATCGCGGAAAGAAGCGGATTCTCCGATCCTGTGCAATTCACCCATGCTTTCCAGAGAGCCTATCATCTGTCCCCTCTCAATTATAGAAAAAATAATATAAGAACTGATTGATTCTGTTCTGTCAGCTTACTTTCCCAGAGGCTTTTGGGTTGGTGGCTTCTCGCCCCCAACACCCCTCGGCAGGACCCACCCGGGCCCTGCAC
>CAJKAR010000069.1 GCA_905197955.1 uncultured Lentisphaeria bacterium
GACCGCGACAAGGACACAGTCCTTGACCCGAGAAAAATGCTGACGCATTTTTCCGCCCATGCAGATTTTTCCGGGAAACCGTCTTGAAGAGAAAAACGAAGAGAGAGCCTTTACGTGAAACGAAGTTTCATGCAAAGGCGTCAAAAGTTTAGGGAAAGAGGGGAGCGCGAGGGGGGGAAGAACCGCTTTTCAAAGCGGTTTTCTCCTCTCGCATCTCATCCAGTTTTTAAGAAAAACAATCAGCGGGAACGGCGGATGAATTCAAGTACGAATTTCCAGTCGGTCGCGGTCACATCATGTTTTCCGGTACGGAGATAGTAGCCGACCCTGTCGCCGAAGATCGGCTGTTCCGGTGCGGGAAAATGCGCGGAGCCGATGCCGTTTGCTCCGAACAGCCGATAGACCTCTCCGACCGCTTTGGCACAGCGATACTCATTGAACGGATCCGCCCAGGTATCTTCCGTTGCGCTGGCGATGAGCAGGGGACGAGGTGCGATCAGAGCGGCGAGCCAGTGCTGATCGAAAGGAAGTGCATCTTCTCTTTTTGCATATTCATCGAGGGCTTTCGGCGACCACCAGGAGAGATTTTTTACCATGAAATCAATCTGTTCCCCGATTTTGTCGCGGAAGAGAGCCGCTCCGCAGCATCCGGAATCGTTGCTGACCGTTCCGGCGAAACGGATGTCATTGGCGGCGCACCAGAGAGCCGTTTTACCGAGGCGGGAGTGGCCGTGCGCCCAGATGCAGCGCTCATCGATTCTTGCATCGGTCATTGCGAGTTCGAGCAGACGGGAATATCCCCATGCCCACGCGCTGATTGCCGTGTACTGGCGAGCATCGGGTGGCAGTTCTTCCCTCGGATGGAAAAGTGCAAAGATACTGTCTTTTCTCCCATCGATATGATCCGGGAAAAAGTGGTTCCGGGGAGCGGTGATGAGGGAAAATCCTGCATCAAGCAGCATCGGGATCTGCCAGCGATGCGCCTGAACACCGCGTTCTTCTCTTTCTTCCAGCGGAAGATCGGTTTCATCGGTGCATCCGGCATTGCCTTTGAAGTTCAGACCGACGATCACGGGGATATTTTCCTTCCGATTGTTCGGCAGATACCATAATGCTTTTGCAGAGTGTGTCTTTGTTCCGTTCTGGAAATGGAGTGTGACTTCCCGGCGCCGCGTCCGCCGAGAACATTCGGAGTCTCTTGCGTGATCTCAAAACGGACAACTTCGGGTCGGGGCGGGATGCGCCCGTACATTACATTTTCATAGAGAGCGAGAATCTCCTTCCTTCTGCGGTTGACCCAGTCTGCCGCATTGACCGTGTTTGTCAGCGGTGAGGGCAGTTCAATCTCTTCCTTTCGATTGTTGATGAGTTCGTTCATTTTGGAAGTTCCTTCTGTTTTTATGGTTTTCTTTTGATCATGCGGGGGTGTAAAGGTTCCGTTCAGCATCCGGCTCCGGAAGTCGGCGGTTCCGGAGAGAATCATCTGGACCGCCACGGCCGCGACGAGAAGACCGGTCAGACGGATCAGTGGTCCCAGCAGATGCAGTTTATGGAACAGATCGTTGATGAACTGACTGGTAAGCATAAACAGAAAGTTCATCAGAATCGCCAGAAAAATGGCGATGGTTGTGCTGTGGAATCCGTATTCGATTGAAGAGGAGATCACGATAGTGATCATTCCGGGGCCGGCGATCAGCGGTGCCGCCAGCGGAACAATGCTCAATTCATTCAAATCGTCCCGCATGGCGCTCTCCTTCTGATGGAAGAACTTTCCTTCGCGGATCGCTTTCCAGCCGATGAAGAACACCACGATTCCTCCGGTGATTTTCAGAGCGCAGGGATCAATGCGGAACACATTTTCAAGAATGCTCTGTCCGACCAGCGAAAAGAGTTCCAGCATCAGGAATGCCGCCACAGAGGATTTCCACGCAAGTTCGAACACCTGACGGAAATTCAGCTTCGGTTCATATCCCGACAGGAAAAAAATTTTGCTGACTGGATTGATGATCGCCAGAAAATAGAGCGCATTATTGAATGTATTCATTTTATCTTTGCCATCCATTCCGGCACAGCGAATGCCTGGATTTCGGGCAGGAGCTTTGCGGCTTCCCGGATGCGGTGTTCTTCAATCAGACGCAGATAGCATTTGACCATGTCGCAATGGGCTTCGCAGGTGAAGACGTTGCGGAGATGGAGAATCTGTCCCACGACTTCCGGTTCTTCCAGACGGTTTTCCCAGTTTTCGGGCAGTCCTTTGACAGATCCGACCAGATAGTCGCGTCCTTTTTCCGTACTCCACGCTTCAAACAGTTTCCGTATGTGTTCCGGATCCGCCAGAGGTTCGCAGAGACGTTCCATATATTGTTCAAAGGCTTTTCGTTCAGAGTCCTCCAGAGGTTTCACATACTCCTTTGCAAACCGGTAGGGAAGAAGTTCCAGCTTGTAGACTCCGAGCCGGTCGAAGGAGCATTTCGTCAGATATCCCGTGTTCCAGAGCTCCCGGCTGTATTTCGGAAAATAGAAGTTGCCCGGCGAATAGACGATCTGTGATCCGTTGTAGTATTCCACACCTTCCGGACAGTGGGTGTGACAGTTGAAGACCAGATCCGCTCCCGCCTCCGCGAACGCGCGGCAGAACTCCTGAATGCGCGGGGAGGGAAACGGATTATGCTCATGCCCGCCGTGGAGAACGACAATGACAAAATCGGCCTCTTCCGTCGCCTTTCGAGTCTGCTTCAGATTCCGGAGCGGGGATTGCGGCGCAACGCCGGGCTTGTTCTCTTCCGCGGTGCCGAATTCATTTTCCGCGAAATTCAGCAGCAGGATTTTCTTCCCGCCTGCGGAAAGCGCGAGCGGACGGTTCGCTTCTTCGAGATTCCTTCCCGCACCGACCGTTTTCATTCCGGATTCGTGGAGACATTTCAGTGTTTCGAGCACTCCTTCCGTTCCATGATCGCCGATGTGATTGTTCGCGAGAAGAGCAATATCGAATCCGACCTCGCGGACGATCCGGATCGTTTCCGGATCGCTGTTGAGATTCGGTCCGCTTTTAGGAATCGGATTCTCCTTAGATACGGTGGGTGTCTCCCATTGGACAATCCGCAGATCGGCGGATCGGATGAATTCCGCGACCGGTTTCATGATTTCTGCGGCGCAGCCCGCATCTGTCATCTCTTTTCCTTCCGCTCCCGGACAGACGTCGCCGGCCAGTACGACGCTGAAGAGGTGTCCACCATCGGCTTCCCTGTATTTGATCCCGCAATCCTGAAACATCTGATTCCTCCTGTTGTTTGGTTTCCGGGATAAAATAGAATTTCCCCCGGCGAAAAACAACGGTTCAAAAACAGGGAACTATTCGTTTTTTGAACATTTATATTTTTTCTTTCAACAGATTCTTGAAAAAACGGGAAACGGCAATAATTTTCTTTACCGCAAGAGCACGAGGAGTACAAAACAATGATAAAACTCTCAGTGGAAGAGGTTCACCGTTCGGAGTCGAGCACGGAGTTTTACCGGAGCGACTGGGCGGAAAAAAATATAAAAATTGCACAATATTCCTGGGGAAACGGCCCCGCGCCGTTCGGGACCTCTCTTTGGCCCCGTTACTACTCCGAAGTGAAACGCTACGGCGAAGCATGGTTCCGTTTCCGCAATGCAGCCGATATGACCTTTGAGATTCTTCTGGAAGGTTCACTGGAATATACACAGAATGGCATTGTTGAAACGATCCGCCCCGGAGAACTCTATATCATGCATGAAGGAGGAGACATCACCTTCAATGCGTATCCGGAGAGCTATTTCCATCGGCTCCGGCTGACCTTTTACGGCAGCATGCTCCGGAATCTTGATCAGGAATTCCGGCTGGCCGGACGGCGTGTGGTGCGTCTGCGGGATCCCGATCACTTTATCGGCGCATTCCGCAGGATGGGGGCGTATCTGGCGGAACATGATTCGTCGAAAGCGGCGGAAATCTCCGTTTCCGCCTATCGGATCCTTGCGGAGGTGGCAAAGGAGTGTTCCGGACCGGAGGCATATCCGGAGCTTCTCCGGAACGTTCTGGGGGATATGAAGGGGGATCTCGGACTTCGCCGTTCCATCCGGGAGATTGCTGCGCATCACGGGGTGGAGGTGCATACGCTGATGCGTCTCTTCCGGAAACATCTCGGAGTTTCGCCACGGGAGTATCTCATCAAGCTTCGGATGGAGGCGGCAAAGCATCTGGTGGCCTCATCCGAGCTCTCTATGAAAGAGATCGCCGAACGGCTCGGCTACTGCAATTCCCTTTATTTTTCGACCGCGTTTCACCGCATGTTTCAGGAGACTCCCTCCCGCTGTCGGAAACGGAAACAGCGTTCCATCGGAGAGTGACGGTCGGTCGGCGAGAGTTCAGGCGAGTCCGCGCGAGAAATTGAATTCCTCTGGAGACTCCTCCGGGACGGATGGTTTCCGGAGATCGTGAATCGGGATCATGTCCGGGAGCAGTTCGACCCGCATCGGATGTTTCGGATGCAGGGTTGCCAGTCCGCTGTGCCGTTCGACGAGAAAGGTCTCCCCGTGCGGTTCCGAGAGGTATTTGACCTTCGGTAGTCCCGCTCTCGTCGCGAGCAGGACGGGATTCCCGGAAACATACTGTTCCATCGGCAGGACCGCTTTTTGCCGGAGCTCCTCCAGATCCGTTCGTGCAAGTTCGATCTGTCCGTGAAACGTGGAGACTCCGAGACTCCGGAGTTCTTCCACCGCAAAGGCGTTCGCCACCGGCAGCGGAGGTGCTGTTTTCAGAACGATCCCCTTGTATTTTCTCAGCAGGGCAATATGGGAGAGCGAGGCGATCCGGAATACACGGATCCCCTTCCGGATCAGATCTTCCAGTTGAAGTTGCAGTTCTTCGATTTCGGTTTCAGGCGTGAAAAACGGGAGAATGCACTCTTCCTCCGGAAGAATTCCGAAAGAGAGCTCGCGTGCAATGATCGCTCCCGGCAGCGGATTGGGGGCACCCGCAGAGAGAAACATCACGGGGGGCATCGCAGGAAACATCTGTTTCGCAAGCCGGCGGTGATGCTCTTTCAGCGCACGGGCTTTTTCTTCCGCAAGCCGTCGGAGCTGTTCCGGCTGAATGGCTGTCCCTGTCCATTTCCAGAATTCGCGCCGCAGAGTTTTCAGAATGGTTTGGGGGAGAAAAAGGGCTCCGTCGATCTCCGCCCGCAGTGAACCGGGGGCGAAGGGGGAGTCGTTTGGGATGCGAAAGGCTGCAATCAACTCGTCGGGAGTGACGGCGCGCTTTTCCGCTGGAGAGAGTGTGAGAGGGGATTCCCATGCAGGAATTCCGGGCAGAAGGGGGCGAACCGTCAGAGCGTTTGCATCCAGATGCAGGTTCAGGTCGAGCAGCGGTTTCTGGAGGGGGAGATTGCGGCAGCGTTTTTCCATGGTGTCGTGCGTTTCGCCGATTTTGTACAGGATGCCGTCGGGAGCGATTGTTTTCCCCCTGGAAGGGATCCGGCAGACCTGTCCGGGAAAGGCCTTTTTGACGGCTCTGCCGCCGATGCGCAGGTCCAGAATGGAGAGAGCCTGTCCTTCCCCGCCGGAAGCGGATTGGACACGGACGTTGTCGCCGAGATGAATCCTGCCGGAAAGTTCCACTTCAAAAGCATCGTGCAGGACCCGTTTGACGCGGCCGCAGAACCGTCCGATTCCGCCCGGCACATCCGGCCTGATCAGATGTTCGGTGGAGTCCTGCGTGTAGAACCCGAGCGAGCGTTCGCGCGAACAGGTCTCGTTGAGAAGCGGAAGCGCGGATTCCGGATCGTTCGTATCCAGCGCCTTGCGGTAGGCGGCGACCACATTTGCCACATAGTCCGCCCTGCGCAGCCGTCCTTCGATTTTCAGAGAGGCGATGCCCAGTTCCCGGAACTTCGGAATCAGTTCCATAGCGGCGAGGTCCTTGCTTGAAAGATAGAACGCCTCTTTTCCGCGGTCGGATCGGAAGAGTCTCCGGCATGGCTGTTTGCATCTGCCTCGGTTGCCGCTGGCGCCGCCGAGCCACGAGGAGAAAAGACAGGTGCCGGAAAGACAGACGCAGAGGGCTCCATGGACAAAAATTTCCAGTTCCAGAGAGGATTTCTTCGCAATGATTTCGAGCTCTTCGAGTGTGATCTGCCGTTCGAGGATGACACGCCGGATTCCCATTTGTTCCGCGGTCCGGACGGCCATGGAATCGTGGAGCGCCATCTGCGTGGATCCGTGGATGGTCAGTTCGGGAAAATACTCCCGGATCATCCGGACGACACCGATGTCCTGTACGATGACGGCATCGGGTCTCAACTGAGCGAGAAGCGCCAGCTGATCTGCCGCATCGTCGATTTCGGACTCCCGGATGAGAGTGTTGAACGTGATGTAGACTTTGCGGCCGATTCCGTGAGCGCAGGCGATGAGTTTTGACATTTCCTCCGGAGAAAAATTGTCGCTTCGTTCTCTTGCATTGAACTTTTTCAGTCCGCAGTAGACTGCATCGGCCCCGGCATCGAGTGCGGCCAGGGCGACCGTCAGATTTCCCGCCGGAGCGAGCAGTTCGATCTTTTTTGCGGAATCCTGCCTCATAAATAATCTGGAAGCCTTCTGCTGTTGCGGATGCATTTTCTGTTCATATACACGTTGGATAATATACACGTCGGAGGGGTGTTTGGCAAGAAGGCTTCCCGCAGGATGGATCCGTGTGCCGGAGATGAAAAAAACTTGCGGGAATGATGGCGGATTCCATTGCATAAACATTTTTTTGCTGTAAATTACAGGATAAATCATCAAGTTGTTTCAACTGAATGGAAGGAAGATGGAAAAGTGAAAGAAAGCTGTCCGGAAATCTCGCCGTCGGTCCGTGAATTGAGAGAAAAAGGAATCGAGGTCCCCGAATATTATAACTTTGCCTACGATGTCGTGGACAAGCGAGCCGAGGAGGACCGCAATCGTCTGGCGATGGTGTGGGTCAATCAGCAGGGGCGGGAGCGGAAGCTCACCTATTTTGATTTCAGCCGGCTTTCCAATCAGGCGGCGAATCTGCTGTTCAAGCATGGGGTTTCGAAGGGGGACCGGGTCTTTATCATGCTGCCGCGTATTCCGGAGTGGTGGATCTTTTCGCTTGCGATCATGAAACTCGGGGCGGTTCAGTGTTCCTCGCCTTCGCTTCTGACTTCCGAGGATCTCAAACAGCGGTTGCAGTACGGCAAGTTCAAGGTGGTGATTACCGATCTGGAAAGCGCGCACAAGTTCGATGAAATTTACGACGACTGCCCGCTTCTGAACTTCCGCATGATCGTGGACGGCGAGCGCAAAAACTGGGTCAGCTATCCGTATGAGATCAAGACGCAGCTCCTTTCCAAGCAGCGGGTCAAGACTCCGGTTCAGGTTCGGACGAAAGCGACCGATCCACTGCTTCTTACTTTCACTTCCGGTACCAGCAAGATTCAGAAAGTGGTTCAGCACAACCATGCGTATCCGCTGGGGCATCGCATCACGGCGGAGATGTGGCATGGACTCGGACCGAATGATCTGCATTACTCCCTCAGTGATGCCGGATGGGCGAAAAATCTCTGGGGAAATTACTTCGGACAGTGGATTGTCGGCTGCTGTGTATTCATCTATGATATCCGCGGCAAGTTCAATCCGGATGAGATTCTGCCGATCCTGGAAAAATATCAGATTACCTCGTTCTGCGCGCCGCCGACCGTTTACCGCATGATCGTCATCAACGATCTGAAACGGTTCGATCTTTCCGAACTCAAGAAATGCACGAGTGCGGGAGAGGCGCTCAATGTCGATACGATTCGCCTCTGGAAAGAGGGCACGGGCCTGACCATCCGCGAAGCCTATGGACAGACCGAGACGGTTTGTCTGCTGGCAAATTTCGTTGATATTCCGACTCGTCCCGGCTCCATGGGCAAGCCTTCGCCCGGCTGGGAGATCGAGCTGCACGACGATAACGGAAAACCGGTTCCGCTCGGCGAGCATGGCCGGATTGCGATCCGGGTGGATGGCGGACATCGTCCTGTCGGACTTATGGACAAGTACCTCTTCAACGAGGAGGAGAACACCAGAAGTTTCATCAACGGATTCTATTACACAGGCGACAAGGCGTATCAGGATGCCGACGGCTACTTCTACTTTGTCGGCAGAAGTGATGACATCATCAAGAGTTCCGGCTACCGGATTGGCCCGCAGGAGGTGGAAGAGGTTCTGATGTCGCATCCCGCGACGCAGGAAGTTGCCGTTATCGGCGCTCCCGATCCCATCCGCGGTTCGAAAGTCAAGGCTTATATCGTTCTGAATCCGGGATTCGAGCCGACCGAATCGCTGGTCCGTGAACTCCAGCAGCATGCGAAACAGCACAGCGCTCCTTACAAATATCCGCGTGAAATCGAATTTGTCAAGGATCTGCCCAAGACAATGGCGGGCAAGATCAAGCGTGATATCCTCCGCAGACATGCGGAAACCGGAGAGATGTGGTAATCGTTTATGAATCTTCTGCTGATCCGTCCCGCAGACCTTGATGCCGATCGTATATTTACGGTGACCGGTTCGCGGGCGGAACACATCCGGACGGTGCTTCGGGCAAAGCCCGGGGAGACGGTCCGGACCGGATTCGTCAACGGGAACTGCGGAACTGCCGAGATCCTTTCTCTGGAGAAGGGACGGGCTGTATTGCGCGCAGGTGAGTTTCATACCCCACCGCCGGAACCGCTGCCGCTTTCTCTGGCGGTGGCGCTGCCGCGTCCGCAGAGTTTGAAGAAGGTGCTGCATTTTGCGGTTTCCTCAGGGATTCGCGATCTTGTTTTTTTTCAGTCGGTCCGTGTGGAGAAAAGCTACTGGAACAGTTCCGTTCTGGAGCCCGATGCGCTGGATGCGGAAATTCTCGAAGGGCTTGAACAGGGGGTTGATACGATCCGGCCGGATATTCGGTTTTGCCGTCATTTCCGGGAGTTTCTGGAGGAATCCGCGGAGAGATATTCCGGGGAGACCGTGAAGATCGTGGCGCATCCGGGGCGGTCCGCCGCCGGATTCCAGCGCAACGGACGCCATGTCCTGCTGGCGATCGGTCCCGAAGGCGGATTCGTGAAAAGTGAAGTGGAAGCGCTTGCCGCAGCCGGATTTGTACCGATGGGATTCGGTTCTCACATCCTCCGAGTGGAATTTGCGGCGGCGTACATCGCCGGTTTTCTGATGGGGTGCCGATGAAGGAACGGAAGGGGAAGACAACGTGGTTTCTGCTGTTGTGCGCGATGCTGTTCGCGTTCAGCGGGGTACTGCATCCGCTTCTGCACCATCACTGCGGACGGGAGTCCTCGGATGGGAGGCCTGAACTTTATTCGGCATCTTCTGCGCTGCTGCATCCGCCGGATGATCTTTCCTGTCCGTTCTGTACCGGTGTATTGAACGGCATTGTATTTTCCGGTGATCTGCTGCCGGAGCTGCCGTCCGGAGAGTTGATCTTCTTTTCCGGACGGATCAATGATCCGCTCTTCAGCGGATATGATCTTCATCTTTCCCGCGCCCCGCCGCATATTTGATCCAGATTCCGGAAGCAGATTTTTCAGCGGAACGAAACGGTGTGGAAACGTCGTGTTTTCTGCTTCCGGGGATGTTATTCTGCCGTTATTCTGCCGTTCCCGCAGTACGATTCCTCTGGATTCTCGCCTGTTGGGAGAGGGCGTCCGGTTCCGCGTTCACAGTTTCAAGTTAAAGGATCGAATATGAAGAATCGAAGATATTTTTCTCTGGTGGAGCTCCTCGTGGTCATTGCGGTGATTGCGATTCTTGCGGGGCTTCTTCTGCCGGCATTGAATCAGGCGCGCCGGAAGGCGCAGTCCATCTCCTGCCTTACGAATCAGAAGCAGACTTTTCTGGCGCTGAATGCGTATGCGGATGACCACGATGAAATGTTTCCCGTTGTTCACTCCGGGACATTTGAGCATATGGAGGAACTAAGCGGTGATCCGCAGTGGTTTACGCCGCTTCAGGCCAACTACGGTTACAGTCTGATCTATCTGCGCTGCCCCTCCGATGATTTCTACAAGGATGAGGAGGAACATGAGGATGGGCATCACGAGGGCGATGGACATAATCACGGAAGCATTCAGAGTTATATGCTGAATGCGATGTTCACACTTGGTCATCGACGTTCTTCGCTGAAAAATGCATCGTATTACATTCTCCAGGCGGAACGCGGGGAAACGAATGGCGAAGCGGTGGCGCATCAGTGTTATCCCGGATTTGCCGAACCGAATGATGTGCGGTCGGTGCTGAATGTTTCCCGGCATGCGGGACTGGCCAACTATCTCTTCCTGGATGGCCATGCGGCCGCACACCGGTTCGTGGAAACCGTTGGCGACGAAACCATTGATCAAAACCGCCACTTCGTGAAAGAGTGGTGCGACGGATACAAGGAGCCTCATTCTCATTGAGTACTGAACTCTCTCAGATTGCTCTCTGATTCGATCTGTCCGGAGAATGTGTCTGATTCCTCTGCAACTGGAATACCGGTTTCTCCGGACATTTTTTATCCTCTTTTTTACGCTGAAATGGTGTTTTTTTCTGTTTTTTGCGGAAAAGAGAGTTCTTTTTTGGGAAACTCATTTGACAATTTCCGGAGAACGGATATTGTTTACTTTGTAAACTAAATTAACAAAGTTTTGGAAAGAGATGGATTCCACATCCGGAAAAATATTAAGGCGGCTGCTGAGAGAGGGACGGGTTTCACGGACGGAGCTCGCGGAAGGTCTTGGGATCAGTCGTGCGGCGGTGTCGGCGGTGACGGATCATCTGATGGGGGAGGGGCTGATCCGGGTTTCCGGCATCGGAGAATCCCGGGGAGGGAAGCCGCCTGTGATGCTTTCGATTGAGCCGGATGCGTTCCATGTGATCGGTCTGGATATCGGGAGCGGAACCCTTTTGCGCGGTCTCCGCTGGAATGCCGCAGGGGAGACAGTTCAGCAGGTGGAACTTCCGTTTCGGAATACGTTTGAAGAGATTCTGGAAAAGTCGGCATGTCTGATCCGGGAGCTTGCCGGATGGGAGCCCCGTGTAAGAATTGCGGGGATCTGCGCGGCGGTTTCCGGTATTGTGGATCGCGAAAAGAATGAAGTTCATCTGAGTGCGAATTTTCCTCTGGCGGGCAAGCACTTTGCGGATTGTCTGGGAGAGAAATGCGGATATGAAATTCTGCTGGAAAACCGTTCCCGTGTTTCCGCGGAATGCGAACGGTATTTCGGGGCGGCAAAAGGATGCGGCGATTTCCTGTTTGTCACGGCGGAGAAGAGTATCGGTTCCACGCTTTATTCGAACGGAAGGCTTTTTCAGGGATGGAATGGAGCGGCGGGAGAGATCCGCTCGATTCCGGTGCTGGTGGATGGGATGCTGGTGCCGCTGGAGAAGGCGTTGGATGAGTCGCGGATTCTGCGTTCGGCAGGAACTCGATATCATTCAGAGGAGGAGTTGTTTTCCGCTTTTGAAAAAGGAGACGTGGAAGCCGATTCTGTTTGCCGCGGGATTCTGGAAGCGTCGGCGGGAGGGATTGCGGTAGCTGTGAATCTGACGGATCCGGAACTGGTGATCCTGGGTGGTCGGTTCCGGTCGTTCGGAGAGAGGTTCCTGCGGGAGTTCCGGGAGGGACTGGAGCGCCTGGCGCCTTCGGTTTACGGGAAGCGCAGAGTGGTCTATTCAGCGGTCGGCAGAGACGGGGCGCTGAAGGGGGCGGCTCTGGCTGCGCTTTTGAAACAGACGGAAAATATGCGGTCGCTTACTACTTCGGAGGGGAGAAAAATCTCCCGCCGGAAGGATCATAAAACATAAAAAAAAGGAAGAAAACAAATGGAAGTCAGGATTCTGCCCGACAAACAGATTCTCGGAACGGAAGCCGCCGCCTGCGGAGCCGAATACATCCGCAAGGCGATTGCCGCCCGTGGTGTTGCCAACATCATCGTCGCCACCGGAGCAAGTCAGTTTGAAATGCTTTCCGCGCTTGCCCGGGAAAAAGAGATCGACTGGGGAAAAGTCAATATTTTTCATCTGGATGAATACATCGGACTGCCCGAGACTCATCCGGCGGGATTCCGCAAATATATTCGGGAACGTTTCATTGCGCATCTGCCGCAGAAACCGCTCTCCTTTACTCCCGTCAACGGAAGCGATCCCGATCCGGAACACGCCTGTGCCGTTCTGGGAGAGATCATTGTGAAACATCCGGTTGACATTGCGTTTATCGGAATCGGAGAAAACGGGCACATCGCCTTCAACGATCCTCCGGCGGATTTTGAAACGGAAAAGCCCTATCTGGTCATTACCCTTGACGAGGCGTGCCGCAGACAGCAGCTCGGCGAAGGCTGGTTCCCCACATTCGATGATGTTCCGAAACAGGCAATTTCCATGAGTGTCCGGCAGATCCTGAAAAGTGCCGCGATTGTGAACACGGTTCCGGACCGTCGGAAAGCGGTTGCCGTCAAAGGGGCACTTGAAGGGCCGCTGACCAATCGCTGTCCCGCATCGATTCTTCGTACCCATCCGGACTGCCACACCTTCCTTGATCCGGATTCCGCATCGCTTCTGGAACAGAAATACTGAGGCGGATCATGGGCGAGGAGTACATTGATCTGCAGGTAAACGGATACAAAGGCGTTGATTTTTCATCGCCGGAACTTTCCGAAGATGATTTTCTGCGAGCCGCCGAGGCGGTCTTCGACAGCGGAACGGTTGTTTTTCTGCCGACGATTGTTACCGGTCCGGAGGATCTTTACCGACGGAACATCGGGATCATTCATGATGCCGCTTCATCGCATGGTCTCCTTTCTCAGATTCCCGGGGTGCATCTGGAAGGACCGTTTCTTTCGCCGGAGCCGGGCGCGGTGGGATGTCACTCGCCCGAATTCGTACAGGAACCGTCCATTCCGTTTTTCGACCGGCTGTATTCGTTTGCCGGAAGTTTTCTGCGGATGATGACAGTCGCCGCTGAACGCCCCGGCGCGCCGGAACTGATCCGGTATGCAAGCGGAAAAGGTGTGAGAATTTCTCTGGGACATCATCTCGCCGGAAGTGCCGATCTGAATGCGGCCGCAGAAGCCGGAGCAGTCGCTTTGACCCATCTCGGGAACGGCTGCCCGAATCTGCTGGATCGTCACCGGAACCCCATCTGGGCGGGACTCGCCTGCGATTCCCTGACCGCCATGCTGATTACCGATGGTCATCATCTGCCGGCGGAAGTCGTCAAATGCATGGCAAAGATCAAGGGCGCGGATAAAATGATCGTGACCAGTGATGCCGCTCCGGTCGCAGGCCTCCCCCCCGGACGATACCACATGCTCGGCAATGATGCGATTCTTGAACCGAATGGAAAATTCCATAATCCGGAGAAAGGATGTCTCGTCGGCTCCGCATCCGGAATGCGGGAGTGCGTTGCCTTTTTGAGATCTCTTAATCTCTTTTCGGATGCGGAAATCCGAAAGGTTTCCTATGATAATCCAAAACGTCTGATCGGGTGCTGATTCTGCACTGTTTGTTTCTGGAAATTCGTGCGTTCTTTCTGCTGGGGGTCGGGTTGGTGGCTTCTCGCCCCCAACACCCCTCGGCAGGACCACGGGCCCTGCACCCTGCGCCGGAATTTCAAATTCCGGCTTACTCCTTTTCCGGCACCTGCCGGGCAAAGGGCAAACCCATGGTTCGCCCTCTGCACTCCC
>CAJKAR010000070.1 GCA_905197955.1 uncultured Lentisphaeria bacterium
CCCAATATTCTGACAGTTGCGCCTCCCAATAATCTCGTCCTTCACGTCCCATGCCATCCTCCTTTCGTTCGGGGTTGCGCAAGAACATAGTACGCAAGTAACCTCAAATCCAGATGGGGCTGGCTGGGCGCTTACTCTGATTCATACCTTTGAAGGTTCTCCGGAGACCATTGAGATTCCGACGGAAAACGTAGTGAAACATTCGTTTCTTCCGGCGAATACTCTTCTGAAGCAGCTTCCCGGAAAACTCATCCTTTCGGGGATCCGGGAGTTTTCCGGCTATGCTCTCCAGCTGGAATGAAAAAGCAAAAGATCAAATTCTGTTGTTCGCCAGACTCGGAAATGTTTGAAAAACGGAAGATTTTCGTGTATCGGCAGATGCGATAATGAACCGTTTGATCGGTAACCAATGGTTGTCTCTGTTTTGCCGTTTGCGGAAAAAGGAATGGCGGATTCGTTAACGGATCTCAACGGAGATGATTCGAGCTCATTCCTTGTTTTTCCGCGACTATTTGCCAATTGCTGTCAGGAGCATACGGATTTCTGCCGTTGAGGGGCTTCCGATCATTGGTAAATTTCATCAGACAGGGAAGGCCGATGAGGGGGGACCGGGCGGCTCCGTGGACCGCCCCTGTCGGATGTTTGTTCCGGATGGAACCTTCTTGATTGCATGTCAATTCCCCGATGAGGCCCCGTTCTGATTCCTTGTCAGGCTGCTTGAGCCCCTGACTGCCGTTTCTTGCGCTTCTCCGCCCATGACAGCAATCTCGGGAAAGGCTTTTGTCTTATTTCCCCTGAACGGGTGGGAGAAGCGTCATTTTCCGGAACAAGGCCGGATTTTTCCCCGCGGCAATCCCGCCTCCATATTCCAGACGGAACTGGACATTTCCGCCATCACAGTCCGGAATGACGATGGAAAGACCGAAAACATTTCCGGGAACCGGCCGCAGAGGAGAAAGCTGTTTCCACGGAATCCGGATTCGGTACAGGGTTCGGTCCTCGGTGCGAGTGACAAGGTTTTCGTAGCGGGCAGGCCGGTTTCCGCCATCCGGAGAGAACCAGCACCATGGTTCCTTTCCGAATGCCGAACCGAATTCGTAATCGTTCTGAAATCCTTTCCCGGAACAGGCATCATTTTCGGGATCAATGGCAAATTGAAGACAATCTCCCTGATAAATGCGTTTCCCGTTTCCCCGGACTTCCAGTTTGTCATCTCTGACCGAGGCAAACAGATAAAAAGCGCTCTGGTCATAACAGAAAAACAGCATGGCGGAAAGATCCTGCGGTCCTTTCCACGGGATGACGTCCGGCGGCTGGATGTGGGAGCGCCGGTTCAGCAGGATAACACCGGGACTTTTCGTGAAATCCCAATTTTTCCAGTCTTGATGGCAGTCGCGGAAAGCGACAGGGTTCAATTTCGAGAAATGCAGGTTTTCACTCCGGCTCTCGTTGTCGAAAAAGATCCGAAGAGAAGAATCCATGGAACGTCCAATCGGCATCGGACGGGAAAGCTGCAGAGAAAAGACGGTTTCCTGTCTTGACTTCAGCACCAAGGTTCCGGGAGAGGAATTCTCCAGGGAGAAAGTCACCTTCCGCTCGCGGTCGCTGTTGCTGTACACGCGAAGACGGACCTCCTTCCGGGAGATCAGGGAAGCCGAAAGGCGAAACGGACGGAGACGAGTCAACTCTTTTTTGATTGATTCCGCCGCCGCATTGCCTTCCTTCTCCGGGACCGCCAGGAAGACCGGCATATCAGTGTACGGCACCTTCCGATGGCTCAAAGAGCTCCCGTAAAGATTCCATACCTTCATCTTCGGAAGAGAAAGGTATACGGGCGTGGCCTCTTCATCGCTGGTCCAAAGAGCGAAACGGCGTTCTCCGTCCAGACTCCATTCCACGAGATAATGAGGGGCATCATCCAGCAGTCGTTTTGCCTGCCCCCCCTGCATCCCCTGAAAGAGATGGGCCACCTGAGCAAAGGCTGCCGCGGCGGGAAGGGGACGCATTCCGTTATCCGTTCGGAAAATCCCGTAATCCGATTGTCCTGTATTGTTGGAGATCGTATACCAGATGGACCATCTGCACTCCGGATACGTCCGCATCAGAATGGAAGATCGCGCCAGATAGGCCGCTTGAATTGCCGCGGCCCGGGAGGAATAATCCGCATCATTTGTCAAGTTCCATCCAAGCTCGCCGACTCCAAGTTCGTGTTTGTTCCCATATTGCCGAATCAGCTTGACAATGTGATCCATTCTGGACAGGAATCCTCCGGATTCCGGATTCGCACAATCGTATCCGAGAGGAGAAATCGTTCTGGGATACACATACGGATGGACTGCAAATATGTCAAAGGATTCATGAGCTGAACGGAAAAGCTGTTCCGTAAATTCCGGTCCGGTTGCCGGACTGACCGCCAGCTTGACCCCGTATTTTTGGGCAATTGGGTGGGCTTTTTTCAGAAGTTCTCCGTAGCGCTGAACAACCTCCGTCCGCGATATTCCAAGAATCCGGACAAAGGAGAGATCAATTTCATTATCCATTTCCAGAGCGGTCACTTTTTTCGCATTCCGTTCCAGAAGCCGTTCCAGGTAGGAGGCGAACTTTTCCGGATCGGCAAACCGGCTGTTGGGACGACGTGCCCAGACAGGAATTTCCGCAAGATTATAGAGCGTTCCAAGAAACCGGAAATCCGAACCGTACACAGGTCCGCCGGAGAGCTCTTCCGGAGAGTTCATGCGGGGACCTTTTTTCTCCCGGTCCTTCCAGATTTCAATATTGTTCCGAAGAAGGGATACCCCCATCCGACGCAGAGCGGTCAGTTCAATGGGACCGGACATGATTCCGTAGTAGTCTCCTCCCTTCGGAAAAGGCTCCGTAACAAGAAAGGGAACGGACTGCTGTGCCAGTTTTTCCCCTTTGACTGTCTGTGCCTCAATTCTGCAAGGATAATATCCCGCTTCCCCGGCAAACGGACAGGAAAATGTAAAGGATGTCAAGGCCTGATCCGATGGAATTGCTTTTGTTTCAATCAGATTCTTATTCCAATAGAGTTTCAGAAGAATCTGGGAAGAACCCGGTCGTGCAAGAAAAACAGACCCTTTTAATGAAACCGGGAGTTCTTCTGTTGTCACGATCTCCGCGGGAGCCCCGGTTGTCGCATTCAGGGTGATCGGAAACGGATGGACGAACTCCGTGGCGGAAGTCCCTTCCTCCAGCTGAACGCGGTCGACAGAAAAAGGAGCTTCCCGCGGCTGAAAAAGAATTCGATGGCTCGGATGCGCATTCGAATATGGCGGAATCCGGACAATGATACGTTTCCACTGATCGGTCAGGGAAAATTCTGAGCTTCCGCAGTTCCGCCAATGAAAACTGAGAAAGGTGACAGAGCCGCGTGTTCCCGGTTTTCCCCTGGCATAAAAACTCAGGCGGTATTCCCGGTCGGAGCGGATCACTTCCGGAATCAGACTCGATGTCGTGGGAGAGACAACATCGAGAGAGCGACGACTATGAAATCCTCCATCACCCGTTTTCACTTTTTGTTTCATGTCCACGGACAGGAATCCCGACGGGCCTGTTTCGAAGTCGGGATCCCAGGGAAGAAGGTTCCTTCCGGACGATACGGATTCCTTCCCCCGGTAAAAGCGAATGGCGCCGAGTCGGATTGCCGATTCCTGATTTCGTTTGAAGTAAAAATCCATGCCCGTTATGCGGCCTGTAAGAAAAGAGCGATCGCTTTTCGGAGCTTTTCCATGACTGCTGCTGAATTTCAAGGAGGCAAAGTCTTTTCGGATTCTGATGGTCTTTCCGACCGGAAGATCGGGAAGAGAAAAGCGGAAGATGTTCTCTCCTCCCGCGCTGTTTTTTTGTGTGAATTCCACATAGGCAGGGGCCGTCCCGGACCGGAGCTGAAGTTCGAATTCCAATCCGGTGGCGTCCGGAGGCGCCGGATCCAGACGGCAATGAAACGCCTGTCTTTCATTCAATGCCGGGAATATGGCTTCCATCGCGCGTCCGCCGGAAAAGGAGTCATCCGCGACAATGATTCTTCGGATTTTCTCTTTCTGACTGCTCCAGAAATCCGAGTTCGGCATCCAGTTCTGTCCCACTTTCATCCGGCCCGGATCAAAGTGTTTGTCACTGTACTGCTGCGCTGAAAGGGAAAGACACACAAGTGCCAGCATGAAAGCCGGTAAACATTTAATTTTCATAAGAAAATTCCTTCTCATAATAAGGGTTTCGATATTCGAACCTGGTTCCCATCACGGATGTTTTGAGTTCCATCCCTGAGATCAACAAGGAGAGTTGTTCCGGAGAGGACATTCATCAGTCAACCGTTCCACCTCTCCTTGGAATGTGGATTCATTCTGTGTTCAAACCGCATCAAAAGGGAGCGTTTGGCTTCCGGAGTCAATCCGGGAAGCTGATTTTTTTTCCACCTTCCCGGGAATCCTGAAAATTGAAGCGGAGAACAGGGGACGATTGGAATGAGTTTTCCTGGGGGGTCCTTCAATAGCGATACCTTTCCTCTACCGGATAACGCATGGGAAGACTCCCGACATGCAGATCCATGAACAGAACATTCGCCATTCGATTATGTCGGTAGCCCAACGTTTTCTTTTCATCCGCATTTGGGGAATTCGGATAAATCACTCCGCTGAACGTGTTATTGTCGCCGGGAATTCCCACATTGTCCGCAAAGACGATAACATTTGACTGCTGCCGGACGGTATTTCCCATGTATCGGCTCTCGCCCCGCTTGAAAATGTTTCGTCCTTCGGAAACCGGTGCGGAAAAAAGAGCGCTCATCCCATAATGCGTTCGATTGTTGTACCATCCGAGATCCGAAACAATCGAGGCGGATGGACATCTCCAGATTCCCTGTGGATAGGCGACTTTCCCGCGGGGACACATCGCTTCCGGAGCCTTCTCCGAAGAACTGGACTGGGGATGCTCTTTGATGAGTCCCAGCAGCAGATATTGTGTCGGCCATTCCTTGTGTGCCACAAAAGGCGCGACCGCTCCGGCGCAGGAGGCCAAAGGCATGAAATCTTCGCTTGCGTCATTGTATGCGCAGAGAATCAGACTCTGTTGACGGAGATTGCTGATACAGCCGCTTTTCCGCGCATGCTCCCGAGCTTTCTGAAGCGCGGGAAGCAGGATCGCCACCAGAATGGCAATGATACTGATCGTTACGAGGAGTTCTATCAATGTGAATAAAGAACCCCTGGAAGCGGAACAGGATTCTGCACGGTATTTCATGGTTCTTTCTCCTTTTTCGAGTTATCAATCGGTTAAAAATATTATAAATGAAATCTCCCGTTCTGACAATGCTGCCGGATGATCATTTTCTGAAAAACTTTCTTTGTTCAATGAAATTCCAATGCGGAATTTAAAAATGAACGGTTTTCTTTTCCGCCAGAGCACGGCATCCGCCTTCCATCAGACGAGTCAGACGACAGCCGCAGTCAATGTCAAAAGGATTTTTCCCTCCGGAAAGAATGCTGTCCAGCCAGAGTTCGATCGGTTCCTTTTCCGCAGGCAGTTCTGCAACCGGAACTCGCACAACGGCCCGCGCTCCAAAGAGAGAATTGACCGATGCATTGCTGACGTTTCCTCCGAGGATTTTCACCTTCAGATTCACATCGGGAAGAAGCGCACGGAGTTTCTCCAGATTTTCCGCTTCCAGCTGGATCTCGGATTCCGGCATGTCGATGCGGCAGAGATAGGATCCCTTTCTTCCGTAAATTTCAAACATGTAGGGAGAATAGAAGGTGGAACAGCTCGACTCCGCGACTCCCAACGTTCCGTTTCTGAAGCGGACCGCCGCACAGACATTGTCCTCCACCGCCCGTCCGTAACAGTTGACGGCATTCACGGAAATATCCTCCGGCTCCCCCAGCATCCAGTCCATCAGATACATCTGATGACAGCCGAGATCGATCCATACGCCGCCTCCCGCGATCCGTTTGTCGAACCAGTCCGGCGGAAGATCCTTCATTTTCGAGGCGTCCACTCCATTGCGGATCCGGACCATGTTCACATCGCCGAGGAGACCGGAATCCATCAGTGTTTTCCCGAGGACAAACGCGGGCGTCGTCGCCCGAATGTATGCGATGCCGAATTGGACGCCGTTTTTTCTGACGGCATCCCGCACGGTGGCCGCCTCCGCCATTGTCATGGTAAATGTTTTTTCCGTAAAGATGTGTTTTCCAGCTTCCGCCGCTTTCCTCATCAGCTCCGCGTGGCGGCATGTTTCCGCGACAATGCAGACCGCATCCACATCCGGACGTTTCAGCAGTTCATCATACTCCGCGACAAAGGGCGCGCCGAGTTTCCGCGCCCACTCCGTTCCCCGTTCCGGCGTTGAATCCCAGACGCAGCTCAAGGCGGTGTCCTCCCGTTTCTGAAGAATGGGATAGTAGCGCGGGACATGCGGATGCCAGCAGCCGACCAGTGCGACATTGAGTTTTTTCATTCCTGTCTCTCCTTACAATGGAATTTCTCTGTTTTCCTGTGCGGAACGTGCGATTGCATCCAGCATTCGCTGAATGTAAAGTCCGATTTCTCCTGGAAGAAGAAGCGGCGTTTCTTCCAGACAGGCCTGAATCCAGTTGTCCAGTTTTTTCCGGAACATGTCGGGCCGTCCGAGCGACGGAAGATAGGCGGGAGTCAGATTCATCATCGCTCCGAATGCGTCGGTATACAGTTCGGGCGCTTTTCCGTTCCGCCACCAGGCTCCGCCTTTGCTCCCGCTCAGTTTGAAGTCATACACGCAATCCTCCCGGATCTGGTTGACATAGGAGCTTTCCAGCTGAAGGACAAGTCCGTTCCGGAAGGCAATCTGAACAGCAGCGAGATCTTCCACGTTGTAGTCGCGGCTGTTCCAGTCCGGAGTCGGACAGAAGACCGCGCAGGGCTGCTTCCCCTCTCCGTAGAAATACGATGCTGAAAGACGCTCCGGTTCCGGGCGGCCGCAGACATGCGTAATGACATCCAGCAGATGCACCAGAATGTCCAGAACGGGTCCTCCTCCCAGTTCACGCCTGTAATAAGTTCCCCAGTTCGGAATGCCGCGGCGACGGATCAGCGAGCCGTGAACAAACCGCAGTTCCCCGAAGAATCCCGCATTCCGTGCATTCACCAGAATATCTGTTGAAGGACAGTACTCCTGCTGGAATCCCACCGCCAGTTTCCGCTGTTTTTCTTCGGCGGCGGCAATCATCCGTTCACATTCGTTCACGTTCATTCCGAGCGGTTTTTCACAGAACACGTGGCATCCCGCGCTGATCGCCGCCATGGCGGCCGGAAAATGTTCGTAATTCGGCAGACAGAGATCCACCGCATCCGGATGAATCGTTTCCAGCATGGTATTCCAGTCGGCGAAGAGCGCGTTTTCCGGAATTCCCCAGCGTTCGTGCGCTTCGGTCCGGCATTCCTCCTTCTGATCGACCGCAGCGACAATTTCCACCTTGTTTTTCAACTCGGCAAACCCCTGCATGTGTTCCTGGCAGATCATTCCGCAGCCGAGAACGGCCAGTCGCAGCTTCCCCTGTTCAGGCATATTGCTCCTCCTTCAGGATTCGTTGACAGACAAACTCCCGGAATTCGGGAGAAAGCATGATGAAATAAGCAGTGAACCCCGTTACACGGACAATGAGATCCGGATAAAACTCCGGATTCTTCTGAGCCGCACGCAGAGTCTCCGCATGAACAATGTTTACATTGATCAGAGTCCCGCCCAGCTGGAAATGCACGCGGAAGAGGGCCATGAGGCGGTCGACCGTCTTTTCTCCGTTCAGAAACGAATCATCCAGTTCCAGCTGAAGCGGGGAGGTATTGCCATATCCGCATTGAAGGGAGGCGACCGCTTTGACAATTGCGGTGACCGCGCCGTCCCTGCGAAAGTTGGGACATGGATTTGCTCCGTGCGAGGATGGTTCTCCCGCATGTCGACCATTCGGCGTGGCCCCGACCGTTTTCCCGAAGCGGAGCGAATCCGCCCATGAGAACAGACCGGGTATGATAAGCCGGCCTTCCGGTGTATGACGCCGGTTCGGAAACGATTCCACAAAATCCCGCATCAGGGTGACCGCCCACTCATCGGCACAGGTCCCTCCATGACCGTACCGGGGCGACGATGCAAGAAGGAGACGGATCCGTTCCCCGTTCGCATTTCGGAAATCGCTTCGGACAGCGTCGATGCACTCTTTCCAGGAGATCCGTCTGCGTTCCACGACCTGGGTCTGGATCGCGGCAAAGCTGTCCGCGACGACGGCGATTCCCGCTCCATCGCATGCCATGTTGTAAAATTCAACTCCTCCATGGGAGGCGTCCCGCCCTTTTTCAATCGGGCCGTGACAGAGCAGGTTCAGCAGAAGTTCCGGCTCGTTTTCATACTGATGAGCAAGATGAAAATCCAGTCCTTTCGCAATGCAGAGCGCAGCCTTCGCCAGGTGTTTTCTAAACCCCGAATGAAGCGTCTCCAGAGAGCATTGCCCGGATTCAGCCATTTCGTTGAATGCGACCTCGAAGACCTTCATCAGATTGATCTTCACCACATCGTTAAGTGTATATTCCCGTCCGGGAATGCTCATCCAGTTGCAGCCGAGAGCGATGCGTTCCCGCGCCTGTTCCGCGGAATATCCGTTGCGCATGTATCCGCGGATCAGGGCATTGTCTCCGGAGAATCGCGGATAACCGAGCCGGTCTTCCAGCAGGATTTCCACTCCGCGCCGGAAAAGGCCCTCCTCCATGCGGTCGTGCACGCGGATTGTCAGATTGCAGGAGATTTTCAGAAGGTGCGCCGCTTCCAGAATCAGATAGGAGATCCGGCTGGTCTGATCGTTCCCCTCCCGGTCGGGCCCTCCGATCTGATAGTAGTGCGGATCGTTCAGAAGCAGACACGCAATGAAGTAAACCGCATCCTCATCGTCAATTCTTCCGGCGGCGATGTCGCGTTCATAATAGGGCCTGAGAATCTCGTCAAGCTGTCCTCCGGCTCCATCGCGGTTATAGGTTCGCGAGGCCATGTTGAACCAGGCGATCCACTGGCACGCCTCCTGAAGAGTTTCCGGAGCTTCCGTTTCCAGTTTGAGATTGATCCGCCGCACTTCCCCTTCCGCCGCAAGTGCCGTCCGATGAATCCAGTTCCGGATTCCGGCCAGCACATCCAGTTCCGCTTGCAGGAGTTCGGCTGCCTCCTCATCCTTCGCGAGTCTCTTCAGCGATTTGCGGACCTTGTCTGTCAATCCTCCCCAGCCGAGTGCGAGTCCGATCCGGTAGTCGGGAGCAAAATGCGCATCCTTGCCGATTCCATGAGTCAGGTCATAGCGTTCCTGATCGCGATGCAGAAACGAATAATCCGCCGGAAACGGCGCCAGGGCAAGCTGGTATCCCGCTCTCATGCGGGACATCATGAACATCCAGCGTCCCGCCAGAGCATCGTCCGCGTCCACATAGACCGGATGCGCCTCCATCAGGGCCCGGAAATTCTTCGCCCATGCCCGGACCCCGTGGAAAGAGCCGTTTTCGTCGACTTCCGGAAAATGAAAATGGGTCATGAAATCTTCCGGAGGAAGCACATATCCATAATCATCCTCGTCGGCTTTCCCGAGTTTCCTCTGTTTTTTCAGCACCTGTTCCTTCTTTTTGGCGACCAGACGGGCGATCTGTCCCGTATAACGAGTCATTCTGAAACTCTTCATATTCTCCATTCCTTTCCATTCCGGTACAGCGGAATTCCGACTGCGGCGGCAGACTCTGTCAACTCCGAAATTTTCTCTTCCGGAATTTCCGGCAGAGGCGCACACCGGGACTTCATTCCAAGATGCACAGCCTTTCCGCATCCAAGCGGATGATACGTCAGAAGTTCATAATAAAGAAGGGGTTTCAGCGAAGCGGCAAACTCCGCGATCCGGCGGATGGACTCCGTATCATCATTGAATCCGGGGATCAGCGGGGTTCTCAGGATCAGGGGCCGGTCCAGTCTTCGCAGATTTTCCAGGATCTGCCGGTTTCCGCATCCGGTCCCCTCCCGATGTTTTCCGGGATCCATCTGTTTCAGATCCGCCATGACAAGATCCGCTTCCGCACAGAGGACTTTCCGTATCGACTCCGGATATGCCAGATTGGTTTCCAGCGCCGTATGGATCCCCCGCGCCCGGCATTGGCGCAGAATTCCCTCCGCGAACTCCGGCTGCATGCCGGGTTCTCCGCCGCTCAGGGTGATCCCGCCGCCGGATGCCTGGTAAAAGAGTTCGTCCTGCATGAGGTCATCCACCGCCATTTCGACAGAATTTTTTTTCCCGCAAAGAGTAAGAGCTCCGGAGAAACACCGATCCGCACACCGTCCGCATCCTGTGCACCGCTCCCGATCAATCCGATGTTCTCCTTCCGAAAGCTGATGCAGAGAACAGACCGAAAAGCATGCTCCGCAGTGCAGACATTTTTTCTCCTGAAACCAGATCTGAATCTCCTTTCGAATGGCTTCCGGATTGTGGCACCAGAAACAGTGCATCTGGCACCCCTTCAGAAAAACGACACTCCGGATGCCGGGACCGTCATGAATCGACGCATGCTGAATTTCCGTAATGATTCCATCCATTGAAATATCTCCCTGGAAACACAAAAATATCCAAAGAGAGGAATCGTTTCAAGGAAAAAAGAGGGTCGCGCAGGAAAATCTGCTTTTGTTCAATACTTTTTCAATGCCGGAGCGGTGGACGATCCGGGAGAAAGAAATGGATGCAGGAGGACATCTTCGGTTTTCCGGTCTTCGATACGAGCCAGAAGAGCATCGACCGTATAACGGACCAGCTGTTCCGTCGGGATCTGGACAGAAGTCAGAGGCGGTGCAAATCCCTGCGCGCTGAATGCGTCGCAGAATGCCAGAACCGACAGCATATCCGGAATCCGGATTTCCCGTTCATACGCCCATTGATAAATCATGGAGGCAAAAAAGGCGTTCCATGCAAGAACGGCGGTAGTTCCGTTTTTCCATTCCCGGTCCAGTTTGGGAAACAGCAGGGAGTTATCCCGCCGCTCGGGATGCTCCACAATGCCGGCATCCATGCCGGAAGAGAGACAAAACTCTTTCAGAAAGGCGAGATTGTCAATCATCTGCGGCTTGTCTGTTGTTGCGGCATCGATGAAGAACACGATCCTGCGATGGCCGAGCGCGTGCAGATGAGCCAGAGCCAGACGCATCCGATGCGTATAATTGCAGTGAACCGAGCAGAGCATGCAGCCGTTGCGCGCATAGATGAAGGACGGCAGCTCCCGGCAGTATTTCAGCAGATTCAAGCTTCCGATATCCGGAACCGCATTGATGACTCCGGCAATATTCCGATCGTTTCCGATGGCGCCAAGAACCGTTTTCAGCGCATCCGGATCCGTATCACACAGAAAAATCTGAGGGACATATCCTCTGCGGAGGATCTCATGATGAAAGGTGAAAGCCGGTTCATCCCCGACGGGAAAATCTCCGCGGACCAGCAGAGCAATGGACTTTTTTCTGGGCGAATTCCGTTTCCCGGATGGATGATATCCGAGACGTTCCGCGGCTTCCAGCACTTTTTTTCTCACAGCCGGACTTATTGGCCGAGTCCGGTTGATGGCATAGGAGACCGCCGCCTTGGAGCAGCCTGCCTCCCGTGCCACATCGTTGATTGTGACTTCTCTCATAAGGCTTCCGGAATTGTTTTTCTGGCTCATTACATTCAGGATCGGAGAATTTCGAACATGCGGCACTCTCCCTGCAAAGACGACAGGGGCTTTCCAGAAAGGGCTGTGAAACGCTTTCCCCTGAAAAGAGTCCGAATCGCGGTGATGATCCGGCCATCAGAATGTCGTCATTGGAAGGCCGGAACTCCTCCTGCCTGACCAGAAGTGCAGCAGCGATTCCGATCCATGATTTTCTGCTGAAAAATACTCTAACGCCCCTTGTTTGTTTTTCAACTCTTTATTTTGAAATTATGCCATATTTATGATTTCAAACTCGTCGTCTATGACCTGACTCCGCCGCAGAAAATGATCGGTTTTATCATTCCAAATAACGGAAGTACCCGTCCTCTGCAGGATTTCGCTGTCACGGTTGATGCGGTTGAAAAAG
>CAJKAR010000071.1 GCA_905197955.1 uncultured Lentisphaeria bacterium
TCCTTTTTTTGACGTTTGCATAATATAGCACAAATCTATTGACGACACAACCTAGTAAACCATTTCCGTTTTTTCGGATTCCAGCTTGTCCGACATAAACAACATTTTCATTGTTTTCATCAGATTTTCCAAAAAGGAAATAGACACCACTTTGCTGTAAATCGGCACGTTTTTTGCAACTTTCCAATTCTGTCCGTGGAATTTTATAAACAACGCCAGTCCAATTTGGCAATGTATATTTAATGACTCCAGTAACAGAGCCATTCAGCAAATAAAGAGATACAGCGCGTCCATGTTGTCCCATATTATCAGCCTAGCATATATCCAAAATTTATGTATTCGTCAAGATTTTTTATATCTTCCTTGGATAGTATATCTGTCTTGTTGAAATTTTTCAAATGTTTTTCGTTAAATTCATTCTATATGAATAAGTTTTAATTCCGTTGGTATACGATAATAAATGCTGGGTCAGACGCTCTTTGTGAAAAAAATGGGAAGAAAAAATTCGAGTTTCCTGAACAATCAACTTTCAATTCAATATAACTGATCATTATACTATTTTTTATTCCATTTAAGGCTTGATCTCTTGGGAATCCAGCGAAAGATGTTTTTGAGCTTCTCCGCAAATTTTCGCATTAAGCCCTCCATTTCAGTATCTGCTTTTACAAAATTCCCACTCAAAAAGAAAATGTAACAGTTTGGCAGATGAACTCACAACTTCTACAGTGGAGTTCAAATGTTATCACGGAAAATCTCCGTTCGGAATCCGTGCCTTTCCGGATGGTCCAGAAACTGGGCCATCCGGAAACAGCCGAGCGATTATTCTTCCGCCACAGGAGAAAATCTGGGATTGACCGGTTCCACTCCGCCGCGCCTCACTCCCGTTGGATAGGGATAAATTGTCACTCCGGTTCCGTCTTTCAGTTTTATATCGATTCCTTCCGGAGCGATCCCTTTCTCCCGCCATGCGATGAGTTTTTCCAATGTACCAGGAAGTCCAATACTATGCGGTCCACCAGGGAACAAGTAGTAACGGAAAAACTCTTGCAGTTGTTCCATCGATCCGACTCTCTTCGCACAACGCTCATAATAATCCAGAGTGGCATGAAACGGCACGATCGAATCTGCTGTTCCCGAAACCATCAGCAATTTTCCGCCCCGAGCCTTGAAAGGGGATAGATCGGAATCCTCAGCATTCAGATATTTTCCCATTTTCCGAGTATAAGCGTCAATATCCTCATCAAAATTGATTGCGTTGTAATCAACATTTTTTTCCGTCACCCATTGGAACAGATAGCGATTTCCGGTTGCCGGAAAAATCGAACTGCCAAGTGGAACTCCGCCAAAAATGCGTTCGCCTTTGGAGTTCTTCGGTCCATCAAAGATCTTTTTCAGGATTTCCGCATGCTGCTCTGTCAGGGACGGATCTTTCTTCCGAGCCAATGCAATCACGGCCTCAATATCCTGCATGGTACAGCGCGGATCGGAAATGACTTTCCCTGCATAAGGTTTTTTCTCTCTTGCGGCGAAATATTCCACTGCCGCCGCAATCAGATTCCGATCCTGCTCCTGAGTCAGGCGACACCGTTCCACCAGTTGGTAGTTCCAGAGGAAATATGCATGAAGCGGAGTCCGGCAGTGCGCCGGAACGCCCGCACCGATACCGTCATAATCCTCCGGATACTGCTGAGCCTCCTGCAAAGCCTGCTGTCCGCCGGTGGAGTGCCCCAGAAAATAAGAATATGCCGGCGGCTTGCCATAAAACGCCGTAATAACCTGCTTTGCCGCAACAGTCATCAGATGCGTGGAACGGAAGCCGAAATCTTTCCAGACCTCCGGATTGCCGATTCCGATATCCGGAGCGGGTGCAGTTCCCATATCGGTTGTAGCGCTTGCACATCCCATCCGGAGACTGCCGATAAACCCATCCGGATCAATATGTCCACCTGCACCACCGTTTCCGCGTCCGATAAAACGGCCATTCCATTTGTCCCGTTCCGGTAGCCAGACCTCCACATTAATGCATGATCCTTTCGCCGGCATAAGCACCAGTTTCACGATAATGCGGGACGGTATTCTGCCGATCTTCCGATCCTGTTTGTCAATGTGATAAGGACGCGTGATCCGCTTTACCGACAAGATTCTGCCGTTTTCCAGTTTTAAATCGCGAATCGCCTGCAAGTCATCCGCTCTAGTTGAACAAACACTAAACAATCCTCCGAACAATCCGGCTAACAACAGTTTAATCATTGCGTTGTGTCTCCTTATTTGAATTATTTTATATACAATAGAAAATCCAGCTTTTGTCCCAAAATTTGTGGAAGAATGGATGGCTGTCTTGTCCATGAGCATTGAGTTGCCCTGATTCATAATAACACATGAAATTATATTTTCAAGTCAATAAGCCCCTTCTCATTTCTTCTTCAAAGACTCCCTGAAAATCCTCTGCAGATTCTTGTTGAGAATCCAGTGACCAATTCTAAATACATAAAACGTCCATAACCTTAAACAATCTTTTCCTTCACAAAATTTGGAACATTATCAAAAAGAGCTACGATGAAAAATCATCATTCCCCATAAAAAAATCAATTGATAAAATTATACCTGCTGCATATTTTTTGCGGTTCAGCGAATGCCATGCTCAAATTCCGACAGTTTTCGGTGCACATCTCTACAAAGAGCCCTTAGCCTGTCAGAATCCATGTATTCTTTCTACATGAAAAAATTGTGGTATTTTGGCATAAATCAAAACCGAAATTCTCCGTTTTTTGAAGACTTGGAACACATGGTTCCTCCGTAAAATCATAAAAAACAGCGTAAAACAGAGAAAAGTTCGCTGTTTTTTATGGGCATCATATTTGGAGAAATCAAGACGAGTTTCGGAATGTGTTTTCACAAGTTCTTTTTCTCCAAGCGGTTATGACTTTCCCAATCCATGTGTCCCGGACACGAGGTAAACGGAGAATTTGCCGGAGAATCAGGGAATCTGCATCGGGAATAGTAACGAACGGAGAATCTCCGTTTTTCTCTGATTTCACAAGACGTTGAAAATCAAAGCACAAAACTGGGAAATAAAAAAGCCGAACGGTGTGTCCGTCCGGCAAAGAGGTAAAAAAATGGTGGCGCATTTTTCTACGAATCAAAACTCATTCTCTTCTCCGTAACTCTTTGACTATAAAAGTCTCTCATAGGACACATGGATTTTAGCGTTAATTTATGCACTTCATTCATGATGGAGAATACATTCTCCGATGACACGCAGAAGAACCATTATTATTTATTTCACAGTTGACGGCAAGAGCAATATTCATTGCTGGCCAGAGATGGGAGTATCTGGCTTAATCAGAATCAGATGGCGAAATTTTTTGATATCTCCACACCTTTAGAACAAACAAGATTGTTTCATCATATGCCAATTCCCCCACGTTTCCGCTGATAAGCTTAGAGCTTAAAATCATGACCGCAACTAGGGCAATGGTATTCGCAGACAACATCCTCATCGATCATTCCTCCCAGTTTGTTGCCTGCGGCAGCTCCGGTTGCAGCACCTGTCAGCGCACCTAATAGAGAGCCAACGGTTACTCCTGCTGCCGTGCCAACCGGACCGAAAAATGAACCAACAAGGCCTCCGACTTTTGCTCCTCCGGCAGCCCCTGCCGTCCAGCCGACATAGCCACCTGCTCCTCCGCCAATTAGTGTTCCGGCAGCACGGCCACGATGCTTCAGGTAAGCATTCTTTTCACACTTCACACATTTCACATTCATGATTACATTCTCCTCTATTGTGTTGGTGGAGCTGGCGGGAAACGATCCCGCGTCCGGACGTTTGCGTAGAACAGACTTCCGTCGAACCATCTCAGCCCCTTTACTCTTCATTATAAATTGCAGAATCTTATTTTTTCCGGAAGATTTCAGAAATTTTATAATTATTTTTAATCTTTTGATTATTTTAAGCATAACGTCATAAATAATTGAATAATAAATCCTGCCAGATACCAATGCCAATTTTAGGATTGACTGCCAGTTTTCCAAATGTCCATTCCCCGATCACTTTTCGGATTCGGAAAACGATTTTTTCACAACCACCACTGATAGCTTTAGGCAAAGAGCAGACACGTGTATATTGCCTCATTGAAAGAAGTGCTAAATTAAGAGAGTCATTGGAAAGAAGAGATCATGGGTACGAAAATATTGCGAGTATTTCTATCGCAGACATTTTTTAGAGTTTTTTTTAGAAGAAGTGAAAAAAATCCCGGAAAAAAATAAAAAGAGAATCTTAATGATTGTAGAGCTGAGAGAAATCATGATTCTTCAGCAGAAATAAAATCAGAAAGGAATTGTTTTATGAACAAGGTTCTATGGGTAGGTTCTCTCTTTGTTATCGCACTTCTCGTCTTGGTAGATTTCTTTCCGTACACCCGTGTACAGGGGATAAAAATCACAAGAGCGGAATCGGAGATCTCACGAAAGGATAGAGCTGAGCTCTGTCGTAAACTGGATAAGATTCACGCTGCGTACAATTTTGACTGTGATCAGATTCTGGCTGAATTTTTTAAGGATTTGGAAAATACGGTCTCTCCGGATTTTGCCCGTGCGGAACGTGCCGTCCCGGGTGTGGTCAAGAAGATGAGCGGTTTCCGTATTTGTGTTAAGCTCTGCTATAAGCTGGCAAAAGACAAGCTGAAAAAAACAAATGACTTTCGGGATGCCTATCAGGACATCTTGAATGATCCTATTATTCAGCCATGTCTGCATGCGAATGCGGCAGCATCCGGAAAGCTTCAATTGCTTGAGCAGCGTCTTCGCGAGAGATCTCTGCAGTATGCAGAGGAGGCCGCCTCAATTTGCAGTACGCCTGATTTGGAGGGGAAGCTTCCTGACGCTGATCTGGAGCACCTTCAGCAATGCATGGAGGCGTTTATTGCAGATTCGCAAAAATTAAACGTTCAGAAAACGGTTGTTGCCGCGGCTGGAGCTTTTGAGGTGATTTTTATTCGTCAGACCTGTAACTCGCTGATGAAACTCTTTGCAAAACCGGTATTAAAAATCTGCAGTTCCCTGGGAATTGCCGGCATTTGTTCGGTTGCGGATGGCCCTTTGCCGATCGGCGATTTTGCAGGAGGAGTCATCACGATCGGCGGGTTAGCCTTAACAGCATGGGATCTTTATGATGTGACAGTCGTTATGCCGGAAAAACTCAATACACAGTTGCGGAAAGGAATTATACAAACGAAACGGGAACTTCTGAAAGAAACCCGGAATCAGGCAAGGAAAATCGTGGACGCATACCATCAGTCCGGGAATTCTCTTCATGCGCAATTGAAACAGCAGTTGTAATGAGAGGAATAAATTGAAGTCTCCATGCAGAAACATCAAAAGAATCGTTTTTTCCAATGGGAACCCGATAGGAAAACAGTATCGGGAAACGGTTCTTCCAATATAAAAATAAAAAGAGGAGTTTAGTATGAAACAGTGTTTTTGTGTGCTCGGGATCATTCTTCTTTCTGTTGTCTGTTTGTCCGCAGAAGCAGCTGGCGTAAGATTGCTTGCTTCTAGTGTGGATGAATGTCTGGAAATGGCGGCCAGACGAAGTGGACGTGTTTTAAGTGAAGGGACAAAGATCCAGTTAAAGCGGAGTATGTTGAAACTCTCCAGCGAATACGGAGATGATGCCTGCAAACTGGTCCGCGAGGGTGGTCTGGAAATTCTGGAACAGGGCGTTCGACACGGAGATGAGTTCTGGAAATGCTGTAAAGCGGTTCCGGGGGCGTCCAGAAGTCTGGCTCTGCATGCGGATGAGTTGCTGCCGCTGACCCGCAGGATCGGAAATGACGTTCTTCTTCTGGAATCAAAGGTGCCCGGTTCGGCGTTGCGCGCTGTCCGGTTATTCGGCGATGATGGAATTCCCATGCTGGCAAGACACTCCCCCGAAGATATTTCCAGATTCCTCGGATATGCGGCAAAGGCGGATTCGCCCGCTACGGGAAAACTTCTTCTGGAAACGGGGACAAAGTCAAAAAATCCATCCAAATTTCTGGATGCTCTGAACTGGAAACACATTATGGCCGGAGGAGTTTCTGCTGCCGCGATTATTTCCGCCTATCAGGTTTCCGATGGACTTCGGGAGGCCGTAAAAAATCCTGCCGTTGCGGAGAATATCATCCGTTCCTCTCTGGCTCCGGTTCGCTATGGACTCTATCTGCTGCTGACAATCCTCCTGTTTCCCCTGGGGATCAAAGGTCTCTGCCGGGGGATTTCCGTCTGGAAGAAGCGGAAAGGGCAGTCCTCCGGAACGTGATTTTCCACTTTGAGAAGCAGGAATGTGTTCTGCCCGCCAGAAAAGGATTCCTTGCTATTTTTCTAAAACGCATTACTGTAAAAAACAATGAAAAACATCCTGTGCGGTTTTGATTGTTTTTCATTTTTTGCACTCCATTTTTGGGGATTTTTACAAAAGATGTTCTTGTTCTAATAAAAAAGAGACAATCCTAAAAAAGAAAGAAGGTTTCCAATGATGACACAACAGAAAACTCTCCCGGAAAAACGGATGGACGCGCTTGCGGACCTCCACATCAATCCCACCCATAAACTCAGGAAAGATGAATCGCCCTATTTTCTTCTCTACCTGAACTATGCCGTCAACAACATCTGCGACATCACGGGAATTGATCAGTCTATTAATCAGGAATTCAGGGCTTGTCAGGAGATCAAGCAGAAGGGAACGGCAGTGATTCGGAAGCTGGCGAACTTCTTCTGGCTCTTTCAGGCAGAGGACCCGATGCGTGATTTCCCCGATTATGAAGAAAAAACTCTGATGATTGTGGAGAAAATCTATGCATTGCGGAACTATTTTGCCCATCTGGAACAAAATGGCAGCGGCCCTCTTGTTGTGACTCGAGATTTTTATGTTTTTGTTGAAGGCTGTCTTGCTGGAAAGGCGAAAGAACGGATTATGCGGCCGGGAATCCGTATGGATAAGTTGTTTAAGATGAAGCTCTTTGCGCAGCATGACCGGACTCAGCAAACTTATGACTTCACCCGGAAAGGCCTGATCTTTCTGATCTGTCTGGCGCTGTATCGGGATGACGCCATGGAATTTACGCAGTGTTTGGAAGACATGAAACTTCCTGCCTGTCCGAAAAACAGTGTCTCTCTGGAGGACTGCATGACTCTCTGTTCCGAAGAGAACGCATCGGTCTGCAAACCCGGAAGTGCACGGGCTTTCATTGAATTTTTCACCTGCTACAGCGCCCGGCGCGGACGTTCCGTCAATTTCCTTACGGAGGATTCTTCCGATTCCGGGAAGATTCATTCCTGTCTTTCGTATCTTTCGTTTGCCGATATTATCGGCTACTTGAACAAAGTTCCGCCCGCGGCCATGGATTATCTGAGTCTTGAATCGGAAAATGCGAGGCTGGCTCTTGAGAAATCCCAATCCACGGAGTCGGAAGAGAACAAGGAGTTCAAATACAAGCTTCACAAGCGTTTCCGCGATCGTTTTCTTTCCTTTGCCGCCTCCTGGTGCGAGGATTTCGATGCGTTTCCGTGCATGAAGTTCAAGCGGCTTGACATTTCCGAGTCCGAGGGCAGAAAACGTTATGTCTTCGGAAAGGAGAACGACAACCGCGTCCACATGGACCGTCATTACCAGATCAAGGACAACGCCATCCGCTTTGCCTGGGTTCCCGAAAAGCACTACGGAGAAATTCATATCGACTCTCTCCGCAGCGCGGTCACTGCCGGCACCATGAAGCAGCTCCTTTTTGCAAAACTCAATGGCGACAAAAACGTGGAAACGATGGTCGACAAGTATTTCACCGCCTATCATCGAATTCTTGAAACAGTAGTCAATACGAAAGATCCGAACGATCTGTATTTGGAAGGGACCCTTCTTGATGATTTTATCACGGTCTCCGGCTGTTCCAGGGAGGATGTGATGCAGGATGTCAATCTTCTTCTGCCCTTCTTTCCGAAGAATCTGATCCGCTTTTTTTCGGGAGATGAGTCAAAACCGGATACCGATGAACTCGCCGAAACTCTGTACTCCCGAATTCGTTCTGATTGGGATCGTGCGGCCGATTTCATCAATCGTCTGAATGTCAAGAATACCTGGTTGAAAAAACTGAAAAATCTCCGGGAAAAAGATGCCGACGCCAAACTTCCTCCGCCGGTCTGTTCGCCGGAAGATGTCAAAAATCCGCCGCGAAGTTGCAATATCTCCGACGGTACCATGATCGCATGGGTCTTCCGCTATTTCAATCTCTTTCTGGATGACAGCCAGAAATTCCGTCAGCTTCCCCGGGGAATGCAGCATCGTAGCGAAGTAAAAGATCATGAGTATCAGCTCGTTCATGCCATGATCGGCAAATATTCCATGGATCCCAAAGCATTGCAGAGTTATATTCACAACCGGCGTCCGGAATTGCTTCCGGCCTTGCTCGATTTGAAAAAAGAGCTGAAAACGTTCCAATCTCCATCGCGGAAGTCTGGTAGAAATGTCCGGGGCTACCGACCGATGATGCACTCTCTTTCTGATCTTGCCAAAGCGGCGGCAAACTGCTATATCAATTACTGCGAAGAGAAACTGAAAAAACTGGAAGAAGGGAATCTGCCGCCCGAAGGGATTCTTGCGCTCTGCAAAAAGTTCCATGTCCGGACCGGACTTCCTTACGACCGGACTTCCCTGCTGAAAACGGTTTTGCACATTGATCTCGGAAAATGGTCTTCCGCATTTGATTATGAACGGAAACGTCCTTATGAAAACCGAACTCTGCAAGAGGAAGGACACATTGTTTCCCAGATTCCGTTCCCTGCGGATTTCACTCAGCGTGTGATGCAGCAAACTAAAGACGAAAGATGGAAGAAGCTCCTCCATCCGGAAACCGGGATTTTCGATTTCAACAAGGCGTTTTCCTCCCTGAAACTGGAGATTCTGCCGCGGGACTTTTACGATGTGAAGCCGCTGATCGAAGCGTGCGAAGCGGCCCGGTCCGGGAAAAGCGTTTCCGGAATTGCCGGTCTGAACGCATCCACTCCGGAAAAGCCTCTGGATTTCTCCAGGGCGGGAATCAACCGGGCCATCCGGGAGATCAAGGAGACCGGGAATCAGGATCGGATTCTGGCGAATCTTGCCCTCAAGTACTGGCTGGAATTCCGCAAGACCAGTGCCTTTGAATGCAAGCTGGGAACGACTCCGGATTTTGCTGCCGGTTTTCCTGTCAATGAATTTTTCAAAGCTGAAGTAACGATCAAATTTGAAAAAGGAGACCGGAAAATCCGGATCATGCCGAATGACATCAACCGTCCGATTCTTGCACAGATTCAGCGCTATGCTTCCGCAATTGCGGATTCCATGGAAGAGGGGAAAACGGAAAAATCACAGATCTTCGATTTCCGTGACATGCTGGTCGCCTATCGGAAAATTCAGGCGGACGATGCGAGAAAACGCAAGGAGATAATTCCTCTGCTCCGAAAGTTTGAATCAAGTGTTGTCATTCCGCAGGAAAGATATGACATCAAGGCAGAGGATCAGGCGGAAAAATCGGCGGCGATCCGCAGGATGGAGTTCGAATTCTATCGGAAGAAATATCCGAAATTGACCTTTAAGGAGTACAACACTCTTGCGGATGTACGAAATCAGGTGTTTCACCGGGGATTCCGGCTGGAGACGGGGGCTGCCATTGAGATACTGAAGGCTTATTCTCCTTCAGAGAAACCGAAAACGGAGAATGGAAATGTCTACCGCAATTTCTTCCGCAACCGCTATTCCCGGGGGAAATGGTGAAAGGTGTGACATTTCAGATCCGGAAGGGGGGCATGAAGCCGAACTTCTTTTTTCAGAGGAACCGCCCTGGGAGCGGTTCCCTGTTCAAATTCCGTTTGGAAACGAGGGAGGGAAACAAATGTTCCGGACGTTGGAACTTTCGGAGCGGGGAACCGAGCTTTCATTCGGTTCCGATTGTCTTGTTATCAGTGGAACTGAGGATAAGGAGGGGAAGATTCCGCTGGAGGAGCTGGAAGCGGTGATTCTGATGGAACCTGCGATTCGGACTTCCGGGGTTCTTCTTGCGGAACTTGCGAACCGGAGGATTCCGCTGATTGTGTGTGACAGGCGGTATCTTCCGTCAGGAGTGCTCTGTCCGCTTTACCGGGAAGGGAGGGAATTTTTTCATGTGACAGGGCTTCAGATGCGGGCGGCGAAGCCATTGCGCAAACGGCTTTGGCGCAGCATTGTCCGATCGAAGATTGCAGGACAGGCCGGCAATCTGAAACATTTCCGTTCGGATTGCTCTCTGGAGGGGATGGAGCATCTGGTTTGCAGCGGGGATTCCGGCAATCTGGAGGCGAATGCGGCGCATCGTTACTGGTCGGGACTGGGGCTTTTTCCCCGCCGGGACCGGCTGGCCGACGATGCAAACGGGATGTTCAATTATGTTTATGCCGTCCTGTATGCCGCCGTGACGCGGAGGATTTGTTCCGCGGCGATGAATCCGCATATCGGTCTTCATCATCGCAATCAGGACAATCCGTTCTGTCTGGCTTCGGATCTGATGGAACCGTTCCGCCCTTATGCGGACCGGGTGGTGCTTGCCTTGCTGTGTGCAGATCCGGAAGGATGGCGTCTGACTCCGGAACGGAAAGCGGAGGTGATGAGGGGGCTTCACGGGCTTCGGCTTTTGGTTTCCGGGGAGCGTCTGGGGATTTTTGACGCGGTCGGCAGGATGGTTGTTTCCTACAAACGCGCGTTGGAGAAGAACGATGCCGCGCTTCTTCTCCTTCCGGATGCGGAGGAGGGGTGAATCATGTGGCTGATTGCTGCTTTTGACATTCCATCCGATGATGGGAAAGGGTATCGTTCGTTCCGGAAACTGCTTCTTTCCAACGGTTTTTCGATGGTGCAGAAATCGCTTTACTGGCGCTGGGTGGATTCTCCCGAGAGGGTGGAATCTGTGCGCAATCGCCTGAGTGCGGGTGTGAGGGCCGGACATCTTCTGTTGTTTCAGTGTTCCGAACGTTCTTTTCGGAAATCGCTTCAGATCCGGGATTCGGCTCCGGAGCCTCTGCCGGAAGTTCCGGACCCGTGGTTGATTTTTTAGAAAAACGGGCTATTGTAATAGGAAAGAGGTCTTTTGAAGACTCTTTTTTGAGATTCTTTTATTCGGAACTCATTTATTATGAACCGAATAAATCGTATCTGCTGTGAATCCCCCCTGAATTGGCGGGGAGAACAGCAAAAACGCTTCCAACACTCTTTCCAGGTGGCTGTGAATCCCCCCTGAATTGGCGGGGAGAACAGCATTAGCGTGGCTTCGTCCGTTTCCGGACCAGCTGTGAATCCCCCCTGAATTGGCGGGGAGAACAGCTCACGAGCCAGTTGTCCTCGTCCCATTTAGCTGTGAATCCCCCCTGAATTGGCGGGGAGAACAGCCATGTTACCTCCCGCCTGGATTTCCTGAAGCTGTGAATCCCCCCTGAATTGGCGGGTAGAACAGCCAAAATTGTGGAGATCCATTCGGAGGAGGCTGTGAATCCCCCCTGAATTGGCGGGTAGAACAGCTTGGAGAGGCCGAACTCCGCCGTAGTGACGGCTGTGAATCCCCCCTGAATTGGCGGGGAGAACAGCCATTTCGTGCGCCAGAGTCTCCAGGAGTTGGCTGTGAATCCCCCCTGAATTGGCGGGTAGAACAGCAGAAACAGGAGAAGACCATGACCTATTTGGCTGTGAATCCCCCCTGAATTGGCGGGGAGAACAGCATTATAGTCGCTAAAATACTCATCTCGGCGCTGTGAATCCCCCCTGAATTGGCGGGGAGAACAGCATTATAGTCGCTAAAATACTCATCTCGGCGCTGTGAATCCCCCCTGAATTGGCGGGGAGAACAGCATTATAGTCGCTAAAATACTCATCTCGGCGCTGTGAATCCCCCCTGAATTGGCGGGGAGAACAGCATTATAGTCGCTAAAATACTCATCTCGGCGCTGTGAATCCCCCCTGAATTGGCGGGGAGAACAGCATTATAGTCGCTAAAATAC
>CAJKAR010000072.1 GCA_905197955.1 uncultured Lentisphaeria bacterium
GGACGCTCTATGACACGGGGTGGGGATTCCCGGCATTTGTCCCGAAAGGGAAAACGAATGTTACTGTCGAGCTGATTGAGATTCCGATCCGGGACTGGGCGGATGTCGACCGTCTGGAGGGATATCCTCGCCTCTATGATCGTGTTCTGACGGATTTCCGCCTGCCGGACGGTTCGACTGTTCAGGCATGGATCTACACCATGAACCATCTTCCGGAGCAGGCAAAAGTCATCCCCTCCGGCGACTGGAAAGCGAGGTGAACCATGGAAAAGACTGTCCTTGTTGAACTGACCTCAAAACAGATCAAGCTGGCCGAAGGGATCGTCCTGTTTGCGCTGTTTGTTTCACTCCTTCTCGGATTCGGACTACTTTACATCGCCGTTCCGCTCGGTCTGGGATTTTTTCTTCTTACGTTACTGTGTTTCGTCGCTTTCTGTCTGGTGCGAACCTATCGCTGGTGGATGCACGGATAACAGCAGTCCTCTCCTTTTGGAAAGAGCCGGAATAGTACGTTGTCGATGTCTTTCTCAAACTAGATCAGCTGAGAGACTACCACGACCACGCATCTAGCGTAATTGTGCTTTCCAGACAATCTTGCTCCTGCCGGGGAACGAGAGAAAAGAAATACTCAGCTATCTGCGAACACTGTATCGACTGCTTCTTCCGGAACGAGGAGGACGGTAGGGAAATGTGCTTTCTCGATCCCGACCGGCCGGTTGAGATCAATTATTCTGATCCGGCCTGCCAGCACTTCAAACTGAGCGACTCGGCGGCCGCGGAGCGGCGAAAGCAATCTAGCAAAAAGTCCTAAAATGAAAATTGGTTGAAAGGGTAAATATGAAGAAACTGATTTGTGAGAGATGTAGGAAGGAAACAACCGGATGCCTGACGATGAGTTGGTTTAACAGAGAAATGATTTGCGGCAAGTGTTCTGAAAAAGAAAAACAATATAAAATGTTCAATGCAGCACTTATGGCGGCAGAAGAAGCGGAGAGAAAAGGGGATGAGAACTTTCCTGGAATAGGACTTCCTGATGATCTTGCTCATTGAAGTCAACCCACAATATCGACACTAGAAATCTGTGAATTCACTGAAGAGATATTGCTACCGAAGGAGGGGGTAGGTGAGCAATCAAAATGAAGGTGGCATTAGGCCTCCATCATACCTCAGCTACAAAAATCCTGTCAGAGCAGATGTCAAAACTTGCATTTTGGAATAAAAAGGTGTATATTACGATGTGGCGGTTTAAACCGATTGTGAGGTAAAAACAGTCTTTTTAAGGAACAAGCCATAAAGGACACAAGAATGCGGCAGCAGAAGATCAACGCTCGCCCAAGGCAAAAGCGACGAAAAATCGTCCCGGTGGGGCAAAGCCGCGTTCCGGTGGACATAAAAAAATAACGAGGAAAATGCAATGTCAAACTTAAACCTTTCTGAGGCTTTTGAAAAAATAGATGAGGAAGTAGCGAGGATTCAAAATGGTTACTCATACGAACACACAGCGAACATCACGTCATTGAGTCTAGCTTCTCAACTTCCAAGGCAATTGGCCAAGAGTCTATCGAATTGGAAATTTGGAGAGTATGGGTGGACAAGTCCGACCAATTTATTAGTTACTGCAGCATGGACAAAATGGTTAAACCCAATGCAAAATGTCTGTAAAATATGGGCGACAGATTCAAATAATACCCCAATCGAAGGAGGGTATTCTATACGCTCATATGACGAGCAGGTAACAGTGAAAATATTTTGCAAGTATATGCTTACGACTAATTTTTGCTCTAACAACTCAGGGATGCAAGGATCTCGGGCAATCGAAAAAGCAAGAGAATATAAAGAGATTAAACCTGGACTAACTATTCAACAACGAGTTCTGTTTAGCATGGATTTGTTTGTTGATATCATGACTAGAATCAATTCACTAGACTCCAACCAAGCACATACCTGCTTCCTCTATTTTTTCTATAAAAGCTTAGAAATAAAGGGGAAGTTAATGCTTGAACAGAAAAGTGCTGTTGCCACCCTGCAATCAGTCTCAGCGGATGCCTATAAATGGATTTTAAATTCAATTGGAAATATTAAAGATCCGGAATTTACACGAGCACTTTGTGGATGTTTGTGTGCGGCACGGTGGCCTGAGTTATTTTTGATGGGGCTCAATGATGCAAAAACATCGGCGAATGCCAGATCTCAGTCCCCAGGCGATTTCTGGTTAAATGATTCATCTCAAAAACCAGTAATTGCTGGCGAATGCAAAGCCGAAGGTATACAATTCTCTTGGAAGGATTTGAGTAACGCTAAACTCAGATTGAAGGAATATCCTTCCTGCAAACTATACCTCTGTATAACCGCCGACAATATTGCAATGGATACGGACATTACTTCCAATCCAGAACAATTATCTGCTTGGATAAAAAGTGTAGATGACCTTAAGATTTCACATGATATCAGTTTTATGGCTATCACCTTACGAGATCTAGCTCGCATAGTCCTTACTGATTCTGCTCGGCAAGAACATTTCTTTAATTCCCTTTCCACTGCAATTGTTACTATGCCTAGCCTTGATCGTCATACCATCGAATTGATTACAGGAAACATGAAACATGACCAAAGCGAACGTCTTATATGATCCCTTTGAGATAATGGACAGTCAAAAGCCCTCTGTCCAGAAGGAAATTCGCGTATTAAGCCTTTTCTCCGGCGGAGGGGGGCTAGATATTGCATTCCGTATAGCTGGCTGCAAAATAGTTGCCAGTTCCGAAATCGTCCCTCAGTTTTGCGAAAGTCTCAAAGCAAACTCTTGGTTATACGGAAAAGATCATCAAGTCATTTGTGCCGACATCTGCAATTTCTCGCCCAAAGACTATAATATTCATGACATAGATTTCGTAATAGGTGGTCCCCCTTGTCAAAGTTTTTCTGCTGCTGGCCGTAGAGCAGGTGGTGTCTATGGTGTAAATGATATACGTGGTTCATTGTTTTGGCATTATTGTCGTATCCTTAAAGAACTCCGCCCTAAAGGTTTTTTATTTGAGAATGTCAGGGGCATTTTGTCTGCCAACTCAAGTCATGCATGGGAGATTATCCAGTCTTCATTTAAGGAGTGTGGCTACAAGATATTTTATAAAGTTTTAGACGCTGCAGAGTTCGGGGTACCTCAATATCGTGAACGCGTTATTATGATCGGCGTTGATGCATCATCAAACTTGCAAATAAAGTTTCCCCTTCCGCTTTATGGCCCCAAAGGGGCTTTGCGCAATACTTATAGAGGGGCTGAAGAATGCATGTTAGACTTGCAAAATCCCTCTGAAGAATACAAACCATATGGTGGAATGTATGAGGAATGCCTTCGTGAAATTCCTCCAGGGATGAATTACTTGTTTTTTACAGAAAAAATGGGACATCCAGAACCTCGTTTTGCATGGCGCTCAAGATTCTCAGATTTTTTGTATGTTGCTGACCCGAAATTACCGACAAAGACAATTGTCGCAAGTCCAGGGAAATGGTGTGGTCCATTTCATTGGAAAAAACGTCGATTCTCAGTTTCTGAACTTAAAAGGTTGTTCACATTCCCCGATAAATATATTTTAACAGGAACTGAAGCGATACAGATCAAACAACTTGGCAATTCTGTTCCGTCGCTTTTCGGATTTAACCTAGCTTTGACTGTTATGATGCAGTTTTTTAATGACCGATGTAATGCTCATATCGCGTTGGCTGAAGATGGCTACACATACAACATAGACACTCGCAAGAGACAAAAAGCGAGGGCCACGAGGCAGCGAGTTAAACCGAATGTTTCTATTTACAATTTAAGTGATCAAATGGAATTTGACTTTGGTGACGTTACTGTCCCTGATTTTCCCAATATCAAAAAGTCACTCACAATTCACTATTCTCATCCTAGAAAACTTGATAACACAAGCAATTGCGACAATACAGGTTTAACCGTCACGTATGATGCGACATTAAGCAACGGCGTGTGGGATCTCGAAATGTCCTCTGATGCTGAAGGCGGCAATGATTCTATTTTGAAACTTGATTTTATTAAGCCTATATGTGGCAACTTTAGGCAGATTATTATTCGCGCAAAACGTGTTCCAGACGAGTATATTGCAACAATATGGGATGCTGCTGATTTTTGCGTTTCTTCTTCAAGCTCATACGACAGCATAAAAAAACTATATGGACATTTTTGTGAACCACATCCCCAGTTTGCTTCTACCTTTGATCTCATTTCAGATGTTAGAGGGCCATATTTTCAGTTTGCCAAGGCTTTAATATTGGAGCAAAACCTTTCCGAAATTCAAACGCTTGGTGTCTTTCCTTTCCTTTCACCGCTGGGAAATAATCTTTCTGATATCGTAAAACAACTAAGGACGCATGGCTTTGATGTTCGTTCTCATGATACAAACAGAACTATCCCCGAAGGGAAAGTTCGAATTTGTTATCCATTTACTATGTCTCTGAATGAAATGCGTTTTACCTCTTGGTATGAAAAGGGAACCCATAAGACTGCTGACAGGACATCAATTCCCAATTTGGATAAGTTAATTTGACACGCTGTTTATGGTAGGAGAATTTTCAATGGGACTTGATATCTACATCAGCAGAAAGACGGCATCCGGCAAGGAATGCCTTATCCACTGGCACAAATTCGGGCCGCTGGCTGAATGGTTCAAGGAGAAAATCTACAACGGGACACTGGATTGCAATGAGCGCCCCCTGGATTACCTTGCGCTCGTTTTCCTGCACGAGAACTGCGTCGCCGCCCTGGATTCGGAGAACTGGAAGGAAAAGATGCAGGAACAGCTCTTCCCCGTGAAGCCGGACTTTGTCTGGACGGGACGGCGTGAACTTGCGTATCTGAAGATGATGGAGGCCATCGCCGAGGATATTGAGGATGTCGCCCAGCCCGAACCTGCCGAGGAACTGCTGATCCAGATAACGTATTGAGGCGAAGTTCAGGTGAATCATGGCGCATCGTAGAAAAAGCACATCTCGCAAAAAAGGCAGTTCGCATTTCTGGTCGAAACTGCTATTCATCCTGATTCTCCTTATTCTGGGAGTCGGGTTCGGTATTTGGAAATACCCCACCACGGCTCGGCAGTGGGTTGCCGTCATTGTGGAGAAGGTCAGACCGGCCCGGCAAAATCCTCCTCGGGAACCGCAGCCGGAACCCTCCGTTACGCCGTCAACGATGATCCCGCCGGAACCGATTGTCACCGTTCCCGGCTCGACCACGGCTCAGCAGCCGGTCATCACCGTTCAAACGCAGTATGACCATCTTAAACTCGGTGTTCCCGGCAAGGCTGACACTATCATCGACCGCCCCGGCTATGCGCTCGGCTACATCGAATACCACGAACAGCCAGCGTGGGTAGTCTACCATTTTACCAAAGAAGAAGCAGTTACGAAAGCGGTGAAGCGCAGTGATGATTTCCGTGAAGACCCGGAAATCCCCACCGGCAGCGCAACGCTTGCAGACTATCGCCGATCCGGCTACGACCGGGGGCATCTAGCGCCGGCTGCCGATATGGCTTTCTCCGTTCGCACGATGTCCGACAGTTTTTTCATGAGCAACATGAGTCCCCAGCGTCCGAAATTCAACCGCGGTGTCTGGAAAGACCTTGAAGCGCAGGTGCGGGACTTCGCCATCACTGAACACGATGTCTACATCGTCACCGGACCGATCCTGCCCAAGACAAAGACCGTCACCATCGGCGGAAACAAAGTGACCGTGCCGACACACTATTACAAGATCGTGTATGATCGAACTCCGCCGGAGAAGATGATTGCATTCATCCTGCCGAATGACGGAAGCAACCGTCCGCTGCAGGATTTCGCCGTGACCGTGGATGCCGTGGAAGCGGCGACCGGGCTGAACTTCTTCTCCATCGTGCCGCAACCGAAACAGGAACAGCTTGAAAGCACGATCTCGGTGCAGGACTGGCGATGGAAGAGGAGAAAATGATCCGTCTTGCCTTTACAACACGCCTTCCTTTGGCAGTTATGATTGCGATAGGCATCAAGCAATGGGAAAACCGTAGCGCGATGCCAACGCCGACTCGTGGCATATGCGGCATGACAGTCTCCAAATCTTCATCGGCTGCCGAGTATGGCAATTTCATCGGATGGGCAAACAAGGTATTTCCCGCAGAAGTGTTCTCTGCCTTGCCGCTGTGGGAACAGGTCTCCGGCTGGCGCGGGAATCTGATTGCAGTCTGCGGTTACGAGGCATCCCTTACGCCCGGACCGCCAATTTGGAACGAGGGGTATTCTGTGTGGTGGCATTTGACCAATATCCAAATGCTACAAGAATCGATCCCTTGCCGGGGCAATGTCGGAATGTGGCAACTGCCGGAAGATATAGCGAGTCTCCTATGAACGAGAAAAGCAACGCATCAATTTCAGACAAATGGTCATCATTATCCCCTGCTGAAAAGAAGCTGGAGCTTTTTCGCCGCCAGAAGGAACTGCTCGACACGTTCCTTGCCACCGGTGCGATCAGCCAGTCCCAGCACGACAAAAGCCTGAACTGCCTGATTGAGAAGATGGGCATCGGAGAGGAGAACAGGTAATATGGCAAAGCCGACAAAAGAACAGAAACGGAAAGCGAAGCTCAAGGCAAAAAAACAGCAGGTGATCCATAATCAGCAGTCGCTGACGGAACGCTTATCCATTGCTTTGGAAAAGCTTTGCGAACCTGTCTTGCCGGAATATATTGATGACTCCAGAGGTCCGGATCTTACCGGACGGAGTATTGTCTGGCAAATGGGAATGATTGCTTGGAACATCCATGTTACCGGGCGGCAGGAGCTTGCCGACTGCGCCTTTGCCGGAAGCAAACTTGATGCAGAACAGCAGATTCTGGTCCGTAAAGAAATCGCCGGTCTTGTGCAACGAAAAATTGAACTTTATCCCCGGCAAATGACTGCGATCCGTGATGTTGCCGCAACGCTTGTAAACGGCTCTCCACGGGCGAAAGCCCGACCGGGGGACACTTTCCCGGAACTGCCAGCAAAGCCCGTCAGCGAGCCTAAAAAGCCCCTTTGTGCCGAAGACATCGCCGCTCTGCGTAAAGCGATGAAACTCACGCAGGTGAAGTTTGGAGAAATCTTCGGCGTTACTGCCAGAAAGGTCTCTGAATGGGAACACGGGAAGTCGCAGCCATCCGCAGAACAGAGTGAGAAGATGAAAAACTTTAAGGATCAGCACGGAGGTGTTTTATGATAGTACCTGCAAGATTAAAGCCTGGAACAGATGAATGGAATAGATTTTTCTATCCAACACCTACCCATGAAGAAATTATAACCCGAGTGCGTAGTTATTCTGATTCTAAACGTTCAGAGGATGAGAAGTTTTTGTTTGAAATGTTTAAGCATTTCCCGGAAAACAAAACCAAAGAAATTATCAACATGAAAGTGGGAACACTCTTGGATTATATGGGTAATTCCAAATGGGTCAACCAAGACCGTGTTGTTAAAAAAATTCTTTCTGAAAAGGATTTTGATAAAAAATTACAACGAGGTGTCAAAACCATTGTTGATAAAATAACTGATTCGTCTCGTTCCAAACATGATAAATACGATTCCGTTGCCCGATTTTATTGTGCGTTCCATTATCCGCAACACTATCTGCCTGCCCATTGGATTGAGCCTGCATTATGGGAGTATGAAAGATTGGATCATTTTTTGCAAGGAGAAAAATTTTACCGGGGAAAGCGTTATACCCCTTATGTAAAACAATTTAATAAGTTTGTTGATTTTTATGGGCTGCAAGACTATTCAGCGTGGCATCTCCATATCTTTCTTGATCAGCTTCACAGCACAGAACTGCGTGAAAGAGAACATAGATTCCCTTGCAACGAAGTTATGAGAAGCACCAGTAACAGTTATAATTTAAGCATCATCAACGCTGCAAATCGCAAAGATGAGGACTGATGCCTGACCGCACATACATAGCTATTGACCTGAAGTCCTTTTATGCCTCCGTGGAGTGCATGGATCGCAATCTTGATCCCATGACCACCAATCTTGTCGTTGCCGATGAGAGCCGGACAGAAAAGACGATCTGCCTTGCCGTTTCCCCTTCGCTGAAAGCCCACGGAATCCCCGGCAGAGCGCGGTTGTTTGAGGTCATCCAACGAGTACGGACAGTCAACGCTGAACGCCGCCACAGAGCCCCCGGAAGGCAATTTTCGGGCAAGTCTGCCAATGCTCCGGAACTGCAAGCAAATCCTGCGTTGGAACTTGACTATGTGGTTGCCGTTCCGCGCATGGCCCGTTACATCGAGGTCAGCTCGCAGATCTACGGCATTTACCTGAAATACGTCTCGCCGGACGACATCCACGTCTATTCCATCGACGAGATGTTCATCGACGCGACCTCTTATCTGAAACTTTACAAACTCTCCGCCCATGATTTCACGATGAAGCTGATCCGGGAGGTGCTCGCCAATACCGGAATCACCGCCACGGCGGGAATCGGCACGAATCTGTATCTCGCCAAAATCGCAATGGATATCGTGGCGAAACACATTCCCGCAGACAAGGACGGCGTCCGAATCGCCGAACTGGACGAGCAGTCCTACCGGGAAAAGATGTGGTCACACCGACCGCTTACAGACTTTTGGAGAGTCGGCAAAGGATATGCCAGCAAACTGGAAGCCGCAGGGATGTACACTATGGGCGATGTCGCCCGGATGTCGGTCAAAAATGAAGATCTGCTTTACCGGATGTTCGGCATCAATGCGGAACTGCTCATAGATCACGCTTGGGGCTGGGAGCCTTGCACCATTGCCGACATCAAATCCTATCGTCCGGAGAACAGTTCTGTCAGTTCCGGTCAAGTGCTGCAAGACCCATACGAACACGATAAAGCTCGGTTGGTCGCTATGGAAATGACGGACATCCTTGCCCTTGACCTCGTTGAAAAGCGGATCGTGACGGATCAGCTGACTTTGAATATCGCTTATGATGTCCTCAACCTGACAGATCCGGAACGGCGGCAGAAGTACACCGGCCCGATCAAGAACGACTCTTACGGCAGGCAAGCTCCCAAGGATGCTCACGGCTCAATCAATCTGCCTCGGCATACCTCTTCTTCAAAAATCATCATTGACCATATGATGCAGCTCTTTGACCGGGTGGTCGATCCCAATCTGCTGGTGCGGAAGATTGCCATCGGGGCGAACCACATTCTGAACGAAGGCGATGTTCCGGAAGAAGTCCAGGAGCAACCGGATCTCTTTGCTGATCACGAGGCATTGGCAAAACAGAAAGCGGCCGAAGATGCCGAGCTTGTCAAAGAACGCCGACTTCAGGATGCTCTGTTGAGTATAAAAAAACAGTTTGGCAAAAACGCCGTACTCAAAGCTATGAGCTTGCAGGAAGGTGCGACAGCCAAAGACCGAAATCAGCAAGTGGGAGGACATAAGGCATGAGCGTTCTCAAGAAAATCCTGCTTTCGCTTGCTGTTCTTGTCATAGTTGCAACCGGCACAGCTTTGTCATTCGTGCCATTTTACAACAGAACACCATTTCGTATTGGCGTTGGAATTATTCTGGCGTTAGTTTTGTATATTGAGCTGCTGAAAAGTCTTGTGTGGAGGAAAAAGAAATGAGTCGCTACGATGACATCATAAATCTTCCACACCACGTTTCTCCGACCCGCCAGCGGATGTCCATGCACGACAGGGCTGCACAGTTTGCGCCGTTTGCCGCGCTGACGGGCTACGAAGCGGCGGTAGGGGAAACCGCCCGGCTGACCGCCGAAAGGCGCGAACTGGACGCGCAGGAGGCCGAAGAACTGAACCGCCGTCTTGCCGCGCTCATCGCCAATCTGCCGGATCGCCCGGAGGCGACCATCGAATATTTCGTTCCCGATGACCGGAAATCTGGCGGTGCGTATGTTACCGTCACGGGGCGGGTGCGGCATATTTCCGTTCCGGAGAAGACGCTGGTCATGGAGGACGGGACGGTCATCGGTTTTGAGGATATTGCCGCGATTTCTGGATTTCAGTTTGAAATATGAATAAAAGGGGGATATATTACTGTCAAAGGGTGGAGAACCATTCTGAGTCAGAATCCTGCCGAGTGAAGCGTTTTTTAAACTCATTTCACTCGCCAAATTCTGAGTTTTGTGAGGTTAAAACGGGGTTTCAGACACAGGGGGGTCGAAAGTAACTCTCTCCGCCATTTTTGTTTTCCCCTCCAGATTCTTTAAATCAGAGTCAGTTTGCGCATTAACCGCTAAAACCCGTTGGCACAAAGCCTTTTACAAAACATATCGCCGTGTGTTTGAAACACACTCAGACTGCAAAATCAGAACGTTTTCTCCGGATTTTCGGCCCTCTGGAGTCTGAATTCTGAGAATTCCGGGAGACCCCGAAAAACTGGAGTGTTTTCACAAGTCGTTCATAATCAGCAAAAATGCTTTTCGGAATCCTACCCAGCCGGGTGGCGGTTAAAAACTCGCCCGCGAGGGATTCGAACTCGGGGTTGGATTCGGCCGAGTTTTGAGGTCAGCAATCCTACCCTGTCGCGCGGAAATTGGCGGGGTGCGGTTTGAAACACGGTCGTGTTGGGAACCGCCACCCACGGTCTAACTGGTGATAATAGCGCCCCTCTGACCTCAAAATCTGCTGTATTATCACTACCCAAAGGGTGGCTGGAAAAAACTCTCCTGCCATTTTTCCGAGTCTAACAAAAAATCTGAAGAAAAAAGGCCCAGCGGGGCCGCTGGCGGCGGTCTGTTGCTGGACCCCGGCGATGGCCGCTGGCGCGGATGGATCGCGGCCAAACGACCCCAATAGCCTCCCAACCTTAAAACCAACGTGCCACCTTGCGAGCAGCGAGCTCAATTCCATGGGCATCATTCAGGTGCGATAATACTTGTGGCACAAAGTGGATCTTTCCCGGCAGGTTTGCTGACTGCAGATACTCTTGAAAAATGGAATGTCCTGTTTCCGTGTTGCAGACGGCATCGACAATCATCTGCGCCTTTTCACGTGGATATGCCAGCCTGTCTTTCAAAGACAGCGAGTGCAGAATTTCCCATTCCTCTCTAATTGCCCCGGAAAATGCATTCTGAGGCTTATTCGGATTGGTATACCCCAACACAATAGCGTCACGACATACGAAATCGACACCGCAGGGCAACCTGCCTTGCGGTCTTACATATATATGACCATAAGAAAACACCCTGCAAGATTTTTCGTCTTGCAGGGTGTAATTTTGCAATTCACAATATGGGGGTTAGATTAGAGGGCGTGTCCGCCGGACACTTTTATTACTTGCCCTGTAAGCATTCTTGCTTGCTCGCTTGCTAAGAACAAAATAGTTTCCGCAATATCTTCCGGTTGAATCAACTTTCCCATTGGAATTAACGGAAGAACTGCTTTTTCCAAATCATCATCAATCCAACCTGTCTGTGTTGGTCCCGGTGCAACCGCATTCACAGTAATACCGTACTTTCCTACTTCCATAGCAATGCTACGGGTAAGTGCCTCTAAAGTTGCTTTACTCGCTCCGTAGGTAATCTGACCTGCAAAAACCTGTGCAGAATCCGTAGAAAGATTGATTATTCTTCCGTGATCACCACGATGATTTTGCTAATGTGCGATAAAGAAGTAATAGAAGTGTAAAAAATTTTGCCGTTCCTATCCGGCA
>CAJKAR010000073.1 GCA_905197955.1 uncultured Lentisphaeria bacterium
GATGGTCCTGCCGAGGGGTGTTGGGGGCGAGAAGCCACCAACTAAAACCCCATACGATGGAAAAAACAATTACTGAATAACAAGATTCAGCATTTTTTCAGTTGCGACAATAGCGGCAGCGAGCTGATCGCTATCTACGCCGGTTGTTGTAAGTTTTTTATCTCCGGGCATTTCCCAGCTGATCGTTGTTTCGACGAGAGCATCTGTTTTGCCTCCTGGCGGGATCCGGACTTCATAATCGGCGAGTTTCGGAAAAGTGATTCCCTGTTTTTTGAGGAGTTTTCTAAGAGCCTTGACGAAAGCATCGTAACCGCCGTCACCGGCGGCAGTTTCGCTGAGAGGCTTTCCATCGAGTTCGATGGAAACAGTAGCCTTCGGGAGAGCCTTCATGCGCGTTTCGATATGATAATCGGTCACGTGGACTCTTCCGCTGATCGGAGTACGAAGGACACTGGCGATGATAAAAGGCAGATCCGCAGGGGATACCTGTTTTTTCTTATCGCCGAGTCTGACGATTTCCTGAAGCACCTTTGCGCGCACCTCCGGATCGAGTTCAGCCATTCCAAGAGCCTGCAGGTTCTGATCCAGAGAAGCCTTTCCGGAAAGTTTTCCGAGAGCGTAATCGCGTTTTCGTCCAAACCGTTCCGGCAGGAGGCGATTCGCGTAAAGATTCCCTTTTTTATCGCCGTCAGCATGAACTCCGCAAGTCTGCGTGAAGACATCGCTTCCCACGACCGGAGCATTCCATGCATACCGTTTTCCGGAAATTGTCTGAATCATGACGGAGGCATGCTGGAGTTCTTTTTCCACGACTCTCGTTGTCCGATCCGTATGATCGTTAACCGCCACGACGAACTGTGCAAGCGACTGATTTCCCGTGCGTTCACCAAGTCCGTTGACCGTCACATGAACCCCGCCGACCCCGGCTTTGACAGCGGCAAGACTGTTCGCCGTAACAAGTCCATAGTCATTATGTCCATGAAAATCCAGAAAGGCATCCGGCACCACCGAATAGACCCAGTCCAGATACTTTGCGACCTGATCGGGCGTAAAAATTCCAAGCGTATCCGGCAGCATGATCCGTTCCACTTCCATGGAGGAAAGCGCTTTCAGGAACTCGTACAGGTACCCGAAGGAATGAAGCATTCCATTCGACCAGTCTTCCAGATAGACATTCACGTTCAAACCAAGTTTTTTTGCATTCTCGATTTCTCTTCGTACATCGTCAAAATGCTGATGCGGCTCCTTCTTCAGCTGAATACGGCAATGATTTTCGGAACCTTTCGCAAGAAGATTCAAAACTTTTCCGCCGCATTCGTGAATCCATGTAGCGGACTTTCCGCCGTCAACGAATCCGAGAATTTCCATGCGGTCGAGACAACCTTTATGCTCCGCCCATTTCAGAATAGCGGACAAGCCGGTCTTTTCGCCGTCAGAAACTCTTGCTGATCCGATTTCGAGTCTGTCAATGTGCAGGTGGGAAATGAAAAGACGGGCAATCTCGAATTTTTCCGCGGGGGTGTATGCGACGCCGGGAGTCTGTTCGCCGTCGCGCAATGTGGTGTCGAGGACCTCTACATAACGGGCGTGTCTGTTCTTTGTTTTCATTTTTACCTGCTTTCCTGGTACATTGTTTTTAGAGCAGTCCTCAAAAACTGCTCGAACCTGTACAATACTACAATTTTTCCTTTTTGCAAACGACTCCTGAAAATGATCGTCCAGAAATCCCAATCTTTTCCCTAACTCAAGAGAAAATCAGGGAAAAATCAAGACCCATACCCTCCAGAAAACCATAAAAATTCTTCGATCTCTTCTGAAATCGGATCTGTAAAATACACTCCATACATTTTCATTCCCTGCAAAATAAAAATCAGAAAAAAGATTCCTCCACTTCTTTTTTCACCTCTTGCAAAAAGCAGACAAAGAAGTATGTTTACGTCCTGAACAAGGGAGCAAAAACATGTACAGAACCAACACCAAATTGCGGAAAAATCCATCCGGCAACTCATCATCCTCCGGAATTCTCCGCAGAATATGGAACTTCTGGTCCCTATTTTTCAGCAGAAAAAAACGGAGAGTTCAAACTCTTCGGAATATTCTTCCCGAAAATCTTGCCGAATTTTTCGGTTGCAGCGATCAGCTGATCCGTCGCATGGCGAATTCGCCGGAAAGCCATTATCGGAAATTCTTCCTCTGGAAAGACCGCGCCCATACAAAAAAACGCTGGATCGAAGCTCCCGATCAGGAATTGAAAAAGATGCAGGAGCGTATTCTTTCGCTCCTTTATCAAATGGCCCCCTCCCCTTTTGCTCATGGATTTACAATCGGACGCAGCATCGTCAGCAATGCCCGCATTCATACCGGAAAACGATATCTTCTCAAACTGGATCTGAAAGACTTTTTTCCCTCTATCACAAGGGACATGATTCTGAAACAGTTAAATGATGCCGAACTGATTACTCCGGAAAACCGAAACCGAATTGAGACTCTTCTGAATCTCTGTCTTCTGGAAAACCGTCTGCCGCAGGGAGCTCCGACCAGTCCGGCGATCTCGAATCTGGTCTGCCGCAGACTTGATTTCATTCTGGCAAAATTCGCCCGGCACCATAAGATGAAATATACAAGGTATGCCGACGACCTCACCTTCTCCAGCGATTCCGACTCCTGTTACCGGCTGATTCCTGTGATCCGGCGGATTGTCGAACAATACGGATTCCGCATAAATGAACGGAAGGTCAATGTGCTGAAACGCCACCAGCGGCAAACCGTCACGGGACTTGTCGTAAACCAGGTGAAACAGACGTCTGTCCCAAGAAGAAAACGTCTGAAGCTCAGAGCCTTCGTTCACCAGATCATCGCGGGAAAAATTCCGCTGAACGAATTCAACTATGCAAAACTCAAAGGACATGTTTCCCTGATTCGCATGGCGAATCCGAAACAGGGAGAGTATTTCAGGCGACAGCTGGAAATCATCGAAAAAATGCGGAAAAATGCTTGACTCTCTGAAAACATGAAGTATAATGAGCCTCGAAAGGTTTTGATCCTGGCGAAGCATCTTCGCCGTTCAATCGATGTCCATCGTCGATCTTACCGGCTCGAAGAGGATCTCAATTCTGCGAATTAAAATCCTTTTCGCAGTCTGCGACTGACCGCCGCTGAAAAGAAAACCTTTTCTCCCGTCCAAGACTCCATCTCCGGACGGGATTTTTTTATCTGTACGAAAAACAAAAAAACCTCCAGTTCCCGAAAAGGAACTGGAGGTTCATGAAATCCAAGCGGAAACAGAATCTTATTTTCCAGCCTGATACTCCTGAAGAGATTTCGGCAGAATCGCGTCATGACGAGCTGCTGCAATACCGGCAACAGTGGCTTTCGCAGCGGCAATTGTTGTCATGTAGGCGATCTTGTTCTGAATCGCCATCATGCGGATGTAGCTGTCATCCAGTTTCTCGTTTCTGTCTTTCGGCGTATTGATAATCAGCTGGATCTGATGATTCTTGATCAAATCACTGATATTCGGACGCCCTTCATTGAGTTTGTTGACAACGGTATTCGGGATACCGCATTCCGTCAGATACTTGGCCGTGCCTTCGGTTGCAAGCAGTTTGAATCCGAGCTCATGAAGCCCCTGAACCACCGGATGCAGGAACTCACGCTCACGCCGGTTGACGGAAATCAGCGCAGTACCTTCCAGCGGCAGTTTGGAATTCGCCGCCGCCTGACTCTTGAAGTAGGCAAGACCGAAGTTGTCCGCAATACCCATCACCTCGCCGGTTGCGCGCATTTCCGGTCCGAGAATCGGATCGACCTCGGGGAACATGTTGAAGGGGAAGACCGCTTCCTTCACGCCATAATACCCTTTGCATTTGCGCTTGAGCATCGGAGCAAACGAGGAGAGCGGCTTGCCGAGCATAAGTCCCGTGGCAATTCTCGCAAGCGGAACTCCTGTGATTTTCGCAACCAGAGGCACCGTGCGGGATGCACGCGGATTCGCTTCAATAATGTAAACAACATCATGGCAGACGGCAAACTGAACATTCAGAATTCCATCCACTTTGAAGTCGCGTGCAATCGCGGCAGCATAGCGTTCAATGGTATCCAGATGTTTCTGCGGAATCGTAACCGGAGGAATGACACAGGCGGAGTCGCCGGAATGGATTCCGGCAAGCTCAATGTGCTCCATGACGGTTGCGACAAAGGTGTCCTTGCCATCTGAAAGCGCATCGACCTCGCATTCGATCGCATTGTCGAGGAAGCGGTCGATCAGCATCGGATACTCAGGGCTCACCTGAATGGCATCCACCGCATACCGCTTCAGAGTTTCTTCATCATAAATCACCGCCATGCCGCGTCCGCCGAGAACAAAGGAGGGACGCACCATCACCGGATATCCGATTTTCCGTCCAAGAGCCACAGCTTCATCCAACGAACGAGCCGTTCCGCTTTCCGGCTGCGGAATCTGAAGCGCAATCATGCGCTCGCGGAAGTACTCGCGGTCTTCCGCCAGACGAATGCCTTCCGGCTGGGTTCCAAGAATGTTGACTCCGGCATCTTTGAGCTGCTGGGCAATATTCAGCGGAGTCTGTCCGCCGAACTGGACAATCGCGCCATACGGTTTCTCCTTCTCGTAAATCGAAATGACATCTTCAACGGTCAGAGGCTCGAAATAGAGCTTGTTGCTGGTGTCATAATCCGTGGAAACCGTCTCCGGATTGCAGTTGATCATGATGGATTCATAACCGGCATCGCGCAGAGCGAATGCCGCGTGAACACAGGTATAGTCGAATTCAATTCCCTGTCCAATGCGGTTCGGGCCGCCGCCGAGAATCATGATCTTCTTATGATCGCTGACCGGCACTTCATCCTTGACGCCTTCCGCATAGGTCGAATAGTAATAGTCCGCATTCTCCACACCGGAGACATGGACCTTGCAATAGACGGCTTTGACTCCAAGGGCCACACGACGGTCACGAACCGTCTTCTCATCGACCTTGAAGAGCTTCGCAAGATATTTGTCAGAGAACCCGTCGCGTTTAGCCTTGATCAGCAACTCATCCGGCAGAGAAATGAAATTCTGTTTCTGAAGTTCCACTTCCAGAGCCGCCAGCTCTGCAATCTGCTCCAGGAAATAACGGGTGATCCGCGTGGTCTTCTGAATCTCATCCACGGAAACTCCGCGTTTAAATGCCTCGTAAATCAGGAAATAACGCTGACTGGAAGGCATCGCAAGTTTTGCACGGAGCTCATCCAGAGAGAGTTTTTCAAATTTCTTGACACATCCGAGTCCATGTCTGCCGATCTCAAGCGAACGGATAGCCTTCTGCATCGCCTCTTTGAAGTTCTTGCCGATGCTCATGACCTCGCCAACCGCTTTCATCTGGGTTCCGAGGCAATCCTTCGCCTGCGGGAACTTCTCAAACGCCCAGCGGGCAAATTTCACAACCACATAATCGCCGCTCGGAGTATAGAGATCAAGGGATCCGTCACGCCAGTAGGGAATCTCCTTCAGCGTGAGTCCCGCCGCAAGCTGAGTCGAAACACTCGCGATCGGGAAGCCGGTCGCCTTCGACGCCAGCGCACTGGAACGCGAGGTACGCGGATTGATCTCAATGATAATGACACGATCGGTAACACGGTCATGCGCAAACTGCACGTTGCAGCCGCCGATAATGCCGATTTCATCAATAATCGCATACGCATAATCCTGAAGACGTTTCTGAAGTGATTCCGGAACCGTAAGCATCGGTGCCACACAGAAGCTGTCGCCGGTATGCACGCCCATCGGATCGACGTTTTCGATGAAGCAGACCGTAATCTTTTTTCCAGTCACATCGCGTACAACTTCCAGCTCCAGCTCCTCCCAGCCGATCACACACTCTTCCACCAGCACCTGATGAATCATACTGGCTTCCAGTCCGCGTGTGGCAACCTGACGAAGCTCCTCTACATTGTACACAATTCCGCCGCCCGTTCCGCCCATCGTGTAAGCAGGACGCAGCACAACAGGATATCCGAAATGCGATGCAATCTTTTCCGCCTCTTCCAGTGAGTAGCAGGGTTCGGATTTCGCCATCGGGACCCCGATCTTCTGCATGGTCTCTTTGAAAATGATGCGGTCCTCGCCGCGCTTGATGGCATTGAGGTCAACACCGATCACCTGAACGTTGTGCTTTTTCAGAATTCCGGCTTCATCCAGACTGATGGCAAGATTCAAAGCGGTCTGTCCGCCAAGGTTCGGAAGCAGAGCATCGGGACGCTCCTTTTCGATAATCTTCTCAAGACTGGGAACAGTCAGAGGTTCAATATAAGTATGATCCGCCATGCCCGGATCTGTCATAATGGTCGCCGGATTGGAGTTTACGAGAACAATTTCGTATCCTTCTTTGCGGAGCGCTTTGCACGCCTGGGTTCCGGAGTAGTCGAATTCACAAGCCTGACCGATGATGATCGGACCTGAACCGATGATTAACACTTTCTTGATATCCGTGCGCTTGGGCATTTTGCCTGTATCCTTTCCTGAGTTATGCTTCAGTAATCGGAAATGTACTATACACTCATTTCAGCTTTTTTCAATGGATTGAGCGCAGATATTCCCGTGAAAAAGAGAGAAAGAAAAACGAAAAGGGAACTTCATTTGCCTTTCCGAATTCCAGAGGTATAGTATGTCAACAACTTTATCCGGGGGAAATTTTATGAAAACGATTCTTTTTGCATTGCTGTCGGGCCTGTTGCTGACAGGTTGTCAAAGCTCTCAGTCCACGGAAACGATTCCTGCGGTCCGATCTTTTCAGCTGGAACGCTATCTGGGAACCTGGTATGAAATCGCACGTCTGCCGCACAAGTTCGAACGGGGGATGACCGATGTTTCAGCTGTCTACACGCTGCAGGAAAACGGAAAAGTCCAGGTTGTCAACTCCGGAATAAAAAACGGCAAACCGCGCTCCATCCGAGGAGTCGCGCATTTCAAAGGAGAATCTTCGGTCGGAGAGCTGAGAGTATCGTTTTTCCGTCCTTTCTATGGAGACTACCGCATCATTGCGCTCTCGCCAGACTACTCCTGCGCAATCGTGACCTCCTCCACCCGGGAATATCTCTGGATCCTCGCCCGGGAGAAAAAGCTCCCCGATGCCGAACTCCAGAAGCTCCTGGAACAGATCCGAAAATGGGGATTCGACACTTCAAAACTGGAATATCCGCAGACAAAATAAAAAACACCCGGAAACACATGAAGGAGACCTGTTTATGTTTCCGGGCGGGTTGGGGTTACGCTCTGCTCATCAGACAGCGGCAAGTCCGAGACTTCTTTCCGCTTCTGAACCGAAACTCAGATTCAGATCTGTCGCAGAAGAGTAAGTCAGCACAAGATCACTCTTCACTTTGATCTTCTTTTCGACATCCGGCGAAACATTGCCGGATGTATCATACGCACACAGGCGAATCGTGTAATCTCCCGCAGAAGGAAGCGTCAGACTGACTGTGGCATCCGCGGTGTTCCAGGACTGGAGGACTTCTCCGGACGCATTCAGGCATTCCACCTCATATCCGGCGATTCCAACATTGTCCTTCGGGGTCTTCCAGCTTACCAGATACACATGATCCGAAACCTCCTTCACCTGCATCGACGGCTTGGAAGGCGGCGTCACATCCTTCACATAGAAGCTGTACACTTCGCTGGATGCGCTCTCGTTCTTCGCTTTGTCATACGCCGTAACCTTGTAATAATAGGTCGTATTCGCCTGAAGTTTCGAAAGACTCAGGGTCGCTTTCGTCGTCTTCTTTGTAACGCCATCCGAGAAATCCGCATTCGTCGCATACGTCACATAATAGCCGGAGGCCTTGGCTGTTCCACCATTGTCCAGAGATTCATCCCAGGTCAATGTCGCCTTGTACTTCGACTCGTCCTGCACGCAACTGAGATTCCGGACCACATCCGGAGCAATCTTATCGGCGATCGTCACATTGCTCTTGCTGATCTTGCTCTCGTTGCCGGCGGCGTCATACGCTCGAATCTGAACGGTCAGTTTACCGGCTACTGTGCCAGGCAGACGGAAGTGCGTTGATGTCGTCTCATACGAAATCAGATTCTTGCCGCTTCCGTATTCCACCAGGTACTTCGTCACGCCGATGTTATCCTCCGCGGCATCCCAGCTCAGATCTACCACCTGCTGGCCATTTTCCACTTTTGCTTCGGCTGTAACCTTCATCTTGCCGCTCGGAGCTGTCAGATCCTTCACATAGAAACTGCTTACCTGACTGTCCCCGCTCTCATTGCCGGCCTTGTCATACGCCGTCACCTTGTAGTAATAAGTCGTATTTGCCTCAAGATCCGACACGGCAAGCGATGTCTTCGTACTCTTCTTTGTGATCCCATCCGAAAAATCCGCATTCTTCGCATAGGTCACATAATAGCCGGCTGCCTTTGCCGTTCCGCCGTTGTCCAGAGCGGCATCCCAGCTCAGGGTCGCCTTATATTTCTTCGAATCCAGTTCCGAACGCAGATTCTGCACCACATCCGGGGCGACTAGATCCGGAACAGTGGTCGTGATTTTGCTGACCTTGCTCTGATTACCCGCAGCATCGCAGGCACTCACCTGGAAGGTCATCTTGCCGGCAACATTTGAAATCCGAAGACTCGTTCCCGTTGTTTCCGTCGAGACCATCTCCTTGCCGCTTCCATAGGATACGATATATTTCGTCACCCCGACATTATCTGTCGCAGGCTCCCAGCTCAGATCCACCACAGGTACTCCGCTGCCATCCATCGAAAACGCTGCATTGATCTTCATTTTCCCTTCCGGCGCCGTCACATCCTGAAGGACAAACGATTCCTCATACCACGCTCCGGCTTCGCCGGATTCATTCACCGCACGCACCTTGAAATTGTGCGTTCCCACGCTGAGCGGAGACTTCGGAGAATAGTTCGTCGATTTCACATAGCCAAGCGATACGCCGTCCAGAACAATTTCATATCCCTGCAGTTTTTCCCCTTTCTCCAGCTCCGCCTTCCCCCATGAGAACTTCGCCTTGTACGACTTGTTTGTCACCGACACAGAAAGATCCTTCGTCAGCGAAGGTCCTGTCGGATCGGGATCAACAGGTCCCGGCCCCGGATCCTCGGCCCCCGAAACATGCAGAGAAAGCGTTCCGTTGACAACGGAAATGGAATAGAATCTGTCCTGAACCGTCAGCCCCGAATCCAGAGTCACATTCCCCAGGACCGTTCCATAGGAGTCCGTCACCGTGATCGCGGCATTGAATGCAGCGGCTCCTCCGGCAAGACGGTAACTTCCGATTGCCGCACTCTCCGGGAGGCGAACCTGATAACGTCCGCCGGAAATCTCCGACAGATTCTGGATCAGCACATTCTGCTCCGGCGCAGACACGGCAAAAACGATCTCCGCGCCGGAGGCATTCACCGAGGTTGCGGCAAGAGAACCGGTCACTGTCACGGTTCCCGAAATGCTTCCGCCGTAGATGGATACATTGTCTCCAATATAAAAAGCGCCATTCAATCCGCTGCCATCGACAGTAACCGACGCATTGGCAAATGTCGAACCGACCACCTGCGTTCCCGCCGAGGAATTGAAATCCAATGCACCAGTCAGAATTCCGCCGTTGATCGTCACGGAATCACGGAAATCAATGTAGCTGCCTCCACCGGAAAGCGTTCCATTGTTGACGATAGATGTATTTTCAAAAGAAACAAAAAAACGAGTCTCCTCCCCACCGGAAATCACTCCATAGTTTTCCAGAAGAAGAGTCTCTGAGGCATTTTTGCCTGCGAACTGGATTCCATGTATACCCGTGGATCGAATTTGTCCATAATTGACCAGATCTCCATAGATTTTTCCGTAACCGGTCACGTTCTGCTGCGCATCGAAAATCAGTCGGCCGGAATCGGACCAGTCCGCACTGCCGAGATTTCCTCCGGCAAGATTCAGTCCCCCTGCTCCGGTAATCAGGGCATCTCCCTCCGCAGCAAAGGTCGAGGTGGAGAGTGTTATGGAACATTCTTTGGCAATCGTTCCGGAAAGGTACGTCGTTGAGTGATAGGGACCTGTTTTGATTGAGGAATTCGCGGTAATACTTACATTTTCCAGGCGAACCACACTGTTGCTTGCCTTACTCAACTCAAAAGCTCCATCAAGAACTCCTCCGGAAATCCAGGTCCCGTCATAAAGCTGGAAAGTGCCGCCGGAAGTTCTCAATACCCCGTTGGCATTATCGACTCGAACATTCCAGAATCCAAGATTGCCCGTTGCCCGGATCTCACTGTTGTTGACAAGAGAAGTTCTCTCCGCAGAAGACTTCCCGATAAAGTTCATGCCGGCAGAAGTATCCGAATGAATTAAGCCGTTGTTGACAATATCGCTGTAGATACTGCCTCCGCCTGTTACGGAAAAACCGGATCCGATCACAAAAATTCCCGAATCGGACCAGTCTTTCTTCCCTAAGGATCCGTAGACTACGAGGGATCCGGAACCTTCCAGAGAAACCGCGCCGTTGGCATAAAGGGTGCTTCTGTTGGTGAAGGCACTGTCAATTACAAGGGTTCCGGAGGCCTTCACAGAACTACCACTTCCAACAGAGACACCCGCATCATTCGCGATCCGGAGATTGGAAATGGAGGCTTCCCCGTCTCCAGTCTGAAATGTAATACTGCCGGCAAGAGTCCCTCCGGAAATTGAAGAACCTTCTTCGATCCAAGTGCTTCCTCTATAGGAGGTACCACGAAAAACACCACTCTCGGTATTTTCGATTGAAACATTGATAAACCTGCCAGCGACCCCAATCGCATTGCCGTCTATTGTTCCGCTGTTCACCAGCTTAAGCGGATTGTCAGCGCTTTGTCCGACCCAACTGCCTATGGTGTGAATGGTTCCGAAATTGGTGACATCCGCATACACTAACCCGGACCCGGTGACATCCAGAGTATGAGCCGCTCCGATCACAAACGATCCGCCCGGAGCGGAAGAAGCCCCAAGAGCTCCCTGGAATACTGTTCCACTTCCGCTGATTTCTGTTGTTCCGCTTCCACTGATTTCAGTTGTTCCAGTGGAAATTAAATTGCCAGAACCAATGCGAAGTGTTCCATCATTCGCAATATTTCCGGCGACCGTCAGCACACAGTTGACCAGCAAAGTGGTATCATAGACTGTTCCATCCAGCATGGTTAAAATCGTCAGATTATTGACCGATGTATCCTCCGACAACCTCTGCATCTTATTGGATGGCTGTACCACAAGATCTTCCAGAGCATAGGTCTCATACGCTGCTGTTCCCATTGTCATTTTGAGTGCTCCTCCTGTTGTTGCTGATTTTCCTCTTTTTCCCAACCTTTTTCAAACAAAGAATGCAAGCAGGACTACAAAGTCCTGCTTAACAATATCTCAACATATCAAAATATCAAACATAAATTATCAATTTCGCTCTTCTTTTATTTAAAAATTTCTCTTCCTTTCAAATTTGTTTCAGTGCCGTCCCATAATTCTTTGAAATCGTCATTCTAACCACCCTATTTGAG
>CAJKAR010000074.1 GCA_905197955.1 uncultured Lentisphaeria bacterium
AACCGCTTTGAAAAGCGGTTCTTCTCCTCTCGCGCTCTCCTCTTTCCCTAAACTTCTGACGCCTTTGCATAAAACTGCGTTTCACGCAAAGGCTCTCATGATTTGTCATACGATCCACCTTGAAAAAAGAAAGTGAAAATGGTATATTGAATGTTATTGTTTTTTCAGAAAGGGCATGTTGAAATGAGATTTTTGCAAGCGATCAGCCGTCTGCTGGCGACCCAGACATCCGCATTCATCATTCTGGTTGCCATTCTCACATTCTGGAAACCGGAACTGTTTCTCTGGGTGAAAGGAGATGTCCAGACAGCGATTCTCGGAATCATCATGCTGACGATGGGTATGACTCTTACGCCGGATGATTTCAAAATTCTGGCGAAGCGTCCGCTGGATATTTTCATAGGAGCCTGTGCACAATACACGATCATGCCGCTGCTGGCGTTCTCGCTGGTGAAGATACTGCATCTGCCGAATGGAATTGCGGCGGGACTGATTCTGGTCGGCTGCTGTCCGGGAGGAGTTTCATCGAATATCATGTCGTTTCTGTGCAAGGGAGATGTTGCGTTTTCGGTCGGCATGACCACCGCTTCAACACTGCTTGCGCCGGTAGCGACGCCGCTTCTGGTGCTGTGGCTTTCAGGCAGTTCCATCGAGGTTGACACCTGGGGCATGTTTCGTTCCATCCTGATCGTAACCATCATACCGGTGGCACTCGGAGCATTTGCAAATTTCTTCTTTGGAAAGAAAAAGCAGTATCAGGAGCTCTGTTCCGTGATGCCGGGAGTTTCGGTGATCGGACTTGCCTGCATTGTCGGCGGAGTGATTTCGTATAACGGCCAACATTTCTTCACATCGGGCGCAATGATCTTCGCGGCGGTCTTCCTTCACAATTCGCTGGGATATCTGCTCGGCTATGTCGTAGGGAAATGCACCGGGATGTCGAAACCGAAAAAACGGACAATCGCTCTGGAAGTCGGCATGCAGAATGCGGGTCTGGCAACCAATCTCTCCACCCGCCACTTCCCGACTCTGCCGGATGCCGCACTTGCCTCGGCCGTCAGCTGTGTGTGGCACTCAATCTCCGGCACGCTTCTCGCCGGACTCTTTCTCCTTGCCGATAAATTTTCCGAATATCGAGCCAAGAAAAAAGAACAGGACCAGCATTCCTGATCGCTCCGGAACGCACCCCTTTCCGGTCCGTTCCGATAAAATCCGTCAAAAGCTCTTTTTTCTTTTTCCCGGCTATTCATTTTTCGGAAATCCGTGATATATTATATCGTTTACGGACAGCATCAAGAGAACGGCTCCAGTCGAACCTTCTTTCCGTTTCACGGCATCCGGGAAAACAACAGTCAGAAATAAACAAGAGAATCAACAAGCAGGTCAAAATGCAAATCAAATTTTCAGAAAAAACCCGCTCCTTCAAACTGGATACCGCCGGAGCCTCCTACCTCATGCAAATCGGTCCGAGCGGCGAACTGCGTCACATCTACTATGGAGCCGCCATCTCCGATGATGATGCGGTTCTGGAACTCGGAACCCGTCACGGGAAGGCCTCCTTCTCCTCGCATCCGGAAGGTCTTGATGCGGAAGATTCTCTGGATCTTGTCCCGCTGGAATTCTCCACGTTCGGCAGCGGTGATCAGCGACTCACCTCGGCGGCTCTCCGCAAGGAAAATGGAACGTCCGTCACCTCGGGCGTCTACAAAAGCCACAGAATCGTCAAAGGCAAAAAAGCCCTTCCCGGACTGCCCGCGAGCTTCGCTCCGGAATCGGAGGTTCTGACTCTCGAAATCACCATGGCAGACGGTTTTTCCAAAGCCGAATTTGTCCTCTCCTACTCCATTTTCGAAGACTCCGATGTCATCGCCCGTTCTGTCCGCGTGGAAAACAGATCCGACGAAACAATCGTTGTCGAACGCCTGATGAGCGCCCAGATCGATTTCCACTCTCCGGAATACGATATGGTCTATCTCAAGGGCCGCTGGGCAAAAGAACGTCAGGCGGTCCGCCATCCGCTGGAACCGGGACGTCAGGGGTTCCGCAGTTCCCGCGGCTCGACCGGTCACCAGTTCAATCCCGGTTTTGTTCTCGCCGCGCCTTCTGCAACGGAATCAAACGGGGATGTCTATGCCATGCTTCTGCTGTACAGCGGCAACTACGCGGCGGATGTCGAAGCCGATCAGTACGGAACCGCACGCGCCATGATCGGAATCAATCCGGAGAACTTCTCCTGGGCCCTCGCACCGGGCGAAACGTTCCAGACACCGGAGGCACTCGTCCTCTTCTCGCCGGAAGGACTCAGCGGACTCTCCCGTCAGAGCCATAAATTCCTGATGGAACATGTCATCCGGAGCCCCTGGAAACATGTCAAACGCCCGATTCTCGTAAACAACTGGGAAGCAACCTACTTCGATTTCGACGATGCGAAAATCTTCGACATAGCAAAAACGGCATCGACTCTCGGCATCGAAATGCTCGTGCTCGACGATGGATGGTTCGGAAAACGCAACGATGACCGCTCCTCTCTCGGAGACTGGTTCGTCAACAAGGATAAAATCGGCGATCTCGGAGAACTTGTCCGCAAAATCAACAGCCTCAACATGAAATTCGGACTCTGGTTCGAACCGGAAATGATCTCCGGAAAAAGCGAACTCTACCGGAAACATCCCGACTGGGTACTCACGGTTCCCGGCTTCCGTAAATCCATCGGACGGGAACAGATGGTGCTCGATATGTCGCGCCGGGAAGTCGTCGATTACCTCTTTGAAACGATCGCCGGCATCCTCCATTCCGCCAACATCGAATACATCAAATGGGATATGAACCGCAATCTGACGGAGATCCATTCCGCCGCCCTCCCCCCGGAACGACAGAAAGAGGTTGCTCATCGCTATGTGCTCGGAGTCTACGATCTGCATGAACGCCTCCTGAAAGAGTTTCCGAATCTGCTCATCGAAGGCTGTTCCGGCGGCGGTGGACGATTCGATGCCGGAATGCTCTACTACGCCCCGCAAATCTGGTGCAGCGATGATACCGATGCAATGGAACGGGTTTCCATTCAGCTCGGAACCTCTCTTTTCTATCCTTCCGCGAGCATGGGAGCTCATGTCTCGGTCTGCCCGAATCATCAGACCGGACGGACGGTCTCCTTTGAAACGCGCGGCAAAATCGCCCTCGCAGGAACTTTCGGCTATGAACTCGATCTGACGAAACTTTCCGAGGAAGACCGCGAACTTGTCAAACGTCAGGTTCAGGAATATCATAAATACAATGATCTCATCCGCGAAGGTTCCTTCCATCGGCTGACCGAAGGCTTCGGAACCGGTGACATCTCCGTCTGGAGCTGGGTCTCGGCTGACCGGAAAAAAGTGCTGGTCACCGCCGTCCGGAAAAACGGAGTCCCCTGCGGACATGATTTCGTCCGGAGAATCCGTCTCAGAGGACTGGATCCGAACGCAAAATACGTCTTCGAATCCACCGGAACCGTTCTCCACGGCAACACCCTCATGAACGCCGGATTCACTCTCGAAGGACTCATCCGGGATGCCTCCTGCAACCTCTATTATCTGGAAGCAGAATAAAAAATGCCGTTCTCGCTGAAACTCCTCTTCCTGGTGCTTCTTGCCGGAGCACTGGGAACGCTCTGCCGTTTCACCGGAACCCGTCTGCTGGCGGGCCTCTCCGGATCGTTCCCCTTCGCAACTCTGACCGTGAATCTGCTGGGATCGTTTCTGGCGGGATTCCTGTTCGTCCTGTTCAAAAATCGTTTCCTTTCCGTGGAACCATATCTGCCGGTCCTGTTCATCGGATTTCTAGGAGCGTTCACAACCTTTTCCACGTTCGCACTTGAAAGCTCCCACATGATCCTTGCCGGAGCTTATTGGAAAGCCGCTGGAAACATCATGCTCCAGAATGTCTCTGGCATCCTGGCGGTTCTGCTCGGAATGGCGGCCTGCCGTTCCCTCATTCTCTGACGGGAAAAATTTCTCCATCCAATTCCCCTTTCTCCAAACACAAAAAATGCGCGGGAACGATTACCTGGGCAACCATTCCCGCGCAAAATTTTTCTGTTCCGGAAAACGGAAGAATCAGAACGCGTTCTTGTAGATTCCAAGAATATCTTCGACACTGGTCTCACGCGGATTGCCTCCGGTGCAGACATCGGCAAAGGACATCTCGGCAAGTGCGGGCAGATCCTCTTCCTTCACATCCTTCAGTTCGCGCATCTTCTGCGGAATTCCGACATCCACGGAGAGCTGGCGGACCGCATCAATCGCAGCCTTGCGAGCCTCTTCCACAGACATCTTCTCCGTATCCGCAACCCCCATCGCACGGGCAATCTGACGATATTTATCGCCGGTCGCAGGCGCATTGTACTCCATCACATAGGGCAGAAGCACCGCATTGGCAATTCCGTGCGGAGTGTTGTAGAATCCGCCCAGAGAGTGCGCCATCGAGTGGACAATTCCCAGGCCCACATTCGAGAAGCCCATTCCGGCGATGTACTGGCCAAGCGCCATGCCTTCGCGTCCGTCTTTCGTATTCTCCACGGCGCCGCGGAGAGAACGGGAGATCACTTCAATGGCTTTCAGATGAAGCATATCGGTCAGTTCCCACGCGCCCTTCGTAATGTATCCTTCAATCGCATGGGTCAGGGCATCCATACCGGTTGCGGCGGTAAGGCCCTTCGGCATGGAGGACATCATTTCGGAGTCAATCACGGCGACAACAGGAATGTCGTGAGGATCAACGCAGACAAATTTACGTTTTTTTGCCTCGTCGGTAATCACATAATTGATGGTGACCTCCGCCGCGGTTCCGGCTGTCGTCGGAATGGCAATGATCGGTACGCATGGCTTCTTTGTAGCTGCAACTCCTTCCAGCGAAACAACATCGGCAAATTCAGGATTGTTGATGATGATGCCGATTGCCTTCGAAGTATCCGTCGGAGAACCTCCGCCGATTGCGATCAGATAATCCGCACCTGCCTTCTTAAACGCCTCCACGCCCATCTTGATGATGCCAACCGACGGGTTCGCTTTGACATCACTGAAAATTTCATACGCAAGTCCCGCCTTGTCCAGCAGACCGGTCACTTTCTCTGCTACATGGAAACGGATCAGATCCTTGTCCGTTACAACCAGAGCCTTCTTGAAACCGCGTCCCTTGATCTCATCCACAATGCTTGCCACAGAACCAGCACCGAAATAGGAGGTCTGGTTCAAAATCATGCGAGTAACCATTTTGCAGTCCTTTCCTGTTCAATCGAATCGTTCCGGCGGAAGACATTTCACGCCGCTCTCAATCCCGTATCTCAATATAATACACAGGAATCCTGCGAATGTCAAATCTTCCCCGTATTTTTTTGGAAGTTTGAATCCGGATTCCGTTTTTCTGTTCCTCCCGCAGGATTTCCTGAGGGTCAAAGCCCCTTGTAGAAGGGATACCGATACTTGTCCTCCTCCGTAATCGGCCGCATCACCCGGCAGGGAACCCCGACCGCAACGACATTCGCCGGTATGGAACGCGAAACCACACTTCCGGCTCCAATCACGGAATTGTCTCCGATGGTCACACCGGCAAGAACGGTCGATCCGGCGCCGATCCAGACGTTGTTCCCGACCGTGATCGGTTTGGCGATTTCCAGTCCCGCCTTGCGCTGCTCCGGATCAATCGGATGTTCGGCGGTGGTGAAACAGCAGTTCGGAGCAATGAACACATGGTCGCCGAAAGTAACCTTCACGCCGTCGGTGATAATCAGATTGTGATTCGCATAGAAATCGTTCCCGACAAAAATATTGTATCCGTAATCACACCAGAACGGCGGAGTGAAAATCACATTCTCTCCCATGCCGCCGAGAAGGCCAGCAAGAATCTCCCGCTGCGTCTCGCGATCATTCGGATTGAGCTGATTGAATTTGTAACAGATGTCCTTGCATTTGCGGATCTCCGCTTCATAGGCGGGATTGTAGCAGCCCTGGAACAGACAGTTCTCCGGGACAACCGGTTTGTTTTCCATTTTTCGTTCTCCTGTTTTTCATCGATATTTCCAGCCGGGATGGCCGGTTTATTTCAGGACAAGACGCCCTGAAGAGTGCTTCGGCAGATCCACCTCCACTGCGCCGCTCTCCCGCCGGCGAATCGGATAACTCCGGCCGGCATATTCCGCAGATTCGGCATTCATGACAGCGATCAGAGTGGTCGATTCCCCCTCCTCCCCGGAGATCACAAGATCGGCGGTCAGCACGCCATCCTCCCACACCGAGCTCTTCTGCCAGACATCATATCCCCCCGTCAGGCGCCCCGGACGGTAATACGCTCCGAACCAGCAGAGCACCGGAGTCGAAAGCCCCGAAAAGTGATGCCAGCCGCTTCCCCGGCAGGAACTGATCGAAAACTGCTCATAACAGGCATAGGATTCGTGTGTCTCCCGTTCCCAGAGCTTCAGAGCGGTCTCTGCGATCTTCCAGGCAAAGTCACCCCGGCCGTCGTTCAGAGCCGCCTTCCAGAAAAACCACTGATGCGGAAACCATACGGAACCGTTCCAGTAGCCGTCATTCCGATAGTAGGAGGCGGAACGATCCACGGTCGAAATGCCGCAGTCCGTCCAGCAGTGTTCCGGCGACTCCAGCTTCGCCCAGAGAATCTTCCGCTGTTCCTCCGTACAGATGCCCGAAACAAGCGGTGAAAGACCATCCAGTCCCATATTGAAATTGGAACCGTCGCTGAAACGCAGGAATCCGGAAGGATTCCCCTCGTCATTAATCACGACATAACTGAAATAGCCGCTTTCCGGATCCCACGCATACTGCTGAAGCGCAGAGGAAAGCGCCTGAATATCCCGGTCATATTCCTCCGTTGCCAGGCCGAGCTCCCGGGCGGCAGATTGCAGAATCCGCGCAGAACGGATGGCATGGGCGCTGCCAACCACAGGAATCGCATTCAATTTTCCGCTCCGGTGGAGTGCCAGCTGCGGAGGATAATCATCCCAGCCGCCGGAGTTGTAGAAATAATCCCAGGTACAGATCAGAGGGGTCCGGCTGTGCGAAAGAGTCAGCGATCCGGGATGCCGTCCGATCAGATACTCGTAGAACTGTCTCACCCGCGGATAGAAAAAGCGGAGCAGGTCGCGATCATGCGTCCGGTTCCAGAGCTCCTGATAAAGATAGATCTGAACCGGAAGAGGCGTCCCGTGCAGAATGAATGCGTTTTCCGGATCCCCCTCCTCCGTCAGGTATGCATTCAGACTCTCGATTGCGCGACGGACCTCCAGTTCCAGCAGTCCCAGTCCGATAAACCCGGAATCCCAGGTATAAAGACTGTTCCAGCGGCGGCCCGGCGTATGGTGACGTACAAAGGAATCCTTCACATAAGTCGGATACACAATATTGCTCAGCGTCACGGCAGCCATCCGTTCCTGACTGAATTTCAGTGGAGATTCGGGGAACGTAATGTAGTTCGCAGCGTTCCTGCGATAGATCTCTTCCAGCGCTTCCGCTGAAAAATCCAGCGATGGAAGCGACGCCCGAACCTCTTCCTCGCTCCCGTTCACAATCACGGCATAGATAATTTTCCGTCCTCCCGGCGCAATCGGGATCGGCTGGAACACCATATCCAGCGCGTGATCTTTCCGGCTGCCGCGTTCGAATTCGGGAAAGAAATGCTGATGAACTCCGTCATCGTACAAAAAAGTCTCCAGCAGATCATCCACCGCATAATGCCGTACGAAATCCGAAGAAAACGCGCGACGGATTCCATAAACACACGGCACATTCTTGTATTTCACCACGGTGCTGTCCGGCGCAGGCCCCGGGGAGAACTCCGGGGAAGCATCGTGTTCAACGCTCCGGAACACCGGTTGATTGCCGACAGTCAACGCCGCTCCATTCACCTCGGCATCCCGTTCAAACGTCATCCGGATTGCATTTTCTCCGGAATTTTCCATCTTCCGGAGCACCCATTTCCCCTCCTCCCGGACTCGCAGATACAGGACTTTTTCCGGAGAATTTCCGTGGAAACGGAATATTGCCTCCTGTCCGGCCCGGATCCGGAACGCGGAACCGGTCACGGCATCCGGATCCCGGAACTCTCCCGGATGAAGCGCGTCAAAAAAGAGTCCCCGGCCATCCTGCACCTCCGGACGCGCCCACTCCAGGATCCCCGAAACCTCCGTATGGCGCGGCGCCTCAAACTCCAGACGGCAGAGAAGATGAATCGCAAGATCCGCCCCGATCTCCGAATGGTTGACCAGTTCACAGCGGATCAGATGCGTTTTTTCATTCACAGTGCTGAAACTGACATCGCAGTAAATCCGATCCTTCCACTCCAGCTGCTGGCGATAGGAATACGCACTCAGATCCGGAGCGACGTTCCAGGGCAGATATCCGCTCGGACGAAGCACATCCGGAATGGCCAGCTCCCGGCGATATTTTCCCGGAATCACGGAACAGTCGAAACGGGTGCCAAGCGCCCGGTCCGCAAGATGAGAAATCCCGAACAGTTTCTTGGAATAGGGTCCCCACTCCGGCAAAGAGAGGTCGTGAGACCCGGAAAGCGAATCATATCTTGTCATGACAACTCCTTATACAAAACTCATTGACAAAAATTTACTGTACCCGGGATTCCCGTTTTTTCAATTCGGATGGCTCGTGCTCCCGGAATTTTTTCGGAGAAATTCCACAGCGGAGCTTGAAGTAGTTGGAAAAATAGTACTGATCCGAAAACGCAAGATGCTCCGCAATCTCCTTGATGGAAAAACTCGAATAAAGCAGAAGAGTCTTGGCCTGCTCCATTTTGCGGCTCATCAGGTACTCATACGGAGTCTGCTGGTATTCGGAACGGAAAAGACGGATCAGATGAGCTTCCGACCACGGGGTTCCACGCGCGTAATCCGCCAGATGAAAACTGCTGTTGACCGAGGAATCCAATACTGTTTTAAGACGCTCCAGCTCCGGATTGCTCCGCCGCCTCGGACGGCGGACACAGAGTGACAGCTCCGAAAGAAGATTGTGAAACACCAGCGCCCCCCGGCGATTTCCCTCTTCCGTATTCACCGGCAAGTGAAACATCTCCAGAAAAAACTCCTTCAGATGCGGGCAGTCCGGTACATAATAGGTCTCCGTCAGTCCGTAAATCCGGAACAGATAGTCCATCAACTCTCCATCCGCGACAAAAAAAAGTTTCTTCCACGGATCTCCCCGGTCAGGACTGTACCGGTGCGAACTGTGCCTGGATAAAATATAAACGCTGTCCGGTCCGGGCGTAAAGGAACAGCCGTTGATTTCAAGGAATCCCTGTCCGCGTTCAATGAACTCCAGAGTATAAACCTCGTAATCCTTCCGTTCGAAAACAGGCGTTTTGGAGTCGGCATCGCCGCGGGCTACGGTGATCAAGCGGAAAGGAAACGCTTTCTGAGGATCTTGTTCAGATTCAAATATCAATTTTCCACATCCTTTATTTTATTTAACATATCTCTTTTTCATCGATTTTCAAGAAAAAAAGTTGATATTTCATATTTGTTTCAATACATTATACCGGAACAGAAAATGCGGAAGAATTTCCGCTGCAAAATAAAAAAGGAGCTGAAACGATGAAAATGATGAAAATTGGTGTGATCGGAACAGGCGGACGCGGTCACAACGCATGGCAGACACACAGACCGGAAGAGGGATGGGAAATTGTCGCCGGCGCAGACATCAAGCAGAAAGCAAGAGACGAATTCAAGGAAAAATTCCCGAATGCCCAGGTTTTCGATGATTATAAAGAAGTTCTGAAAATCAAGGATATTGATGCAGTCTTTGTCTGCTCTCCGGACTACTGTCACGAAGAACAGGCGGTCGCCGCGCTCGAAGCGGGCAAAGCGCTGTTTCTCGAAAAACCGATGGCAATCACGATCGAAGGATGCGACAGAATCCTGAAAACGGCTTATGAAACAGGATCAAAACTGTTTGTCGGACACAACATGCGCTACTTCCCGGTGATCCTCAAGATGAAGGAGATCATTGATTCCGGCGTCATTGGAGATATTCAGTGCGGCTGGTGCCGTCACTTCATCGGCTACGGCGGCGACGCCTACTTCCGCGACTGGCACTCTGAACAGAAAAACACCACCGGACTTCTCCTTCAGAAAGGTGCTCATGACATCGACGTGATGCACTGGCTGATGGGCACCTACACCAAGGCGGTCGTCGGAATGGGAATGCTCTCCGTCTACGACAAGTGCGCAAGACGCTCCCCCGATACCGAAGGATGCGCAAAATGGGACAACAGCCAGTATCCGCCGCTTACCCAGACCGGCTTCTCTCCGATCATCGACGTGGAGGACCACAACATGATCATGATGCAGATGGAGAACGGCGCGCAGGCAACCTATATGCAGTGCCATTACGCACCGGATGCCGAACGCAACTACACATTCATCGGCACAAAGGGACGCATTGAAAACATCGGCGACAGCGGAGAAGCGGAAATCCATGTCTGGACTCAGCGCGGACCGCGGAAAACTCCGGATATTGTCTACCACATCAAACCGGTCGAAGGCGGACACGGCGGAGGAGACCCCGTCACCGTTCAGAACTTCCTCGATTTTGTGCGTGACGGCGTCAAAACCAACACAACTCCGATCGCCGCCAGAAACGCGGTCGCAACCGGAGTGCTCGGTCACTATTCCATGCGTCATGGAAACGGACTCCAGCAGATTCCGCCGATCCCGGAAGAGTGGGTCCGCTATTTCGCAAATAACCAGAAACGATAAGTCATCTCACCGTTTTATGCATCGGACAGGGAGCAGATGCCCCTGTCCGATTTTTTTTTCAGACAGAAATTTTTCTGCTGCTTCTCTTTCTTTCCAACAACGCCTCCTCACAGCGGCAAGATTGCTGAATTCATCATTTTTTCTGCATTTTTTTCCTTTTCCGGACTCCTTATTTGCATCAAAAAATACGATTTTCGCCCACTGCTGTCCGGTAAAACTTTCAGAGCAATAACGGGCTGAAAAGTTCTTCTTG
>CAJKAR010000075.1 GCA_905197955.1 uncultured Lentisphaeria bacterium
TTCAAAAATTGATTGAGTTTATGGAGCGCATTATAAGTTGCAATGAACGGAAAGTATTCCTGATTTTGGATAATCTGCGGGTTCACCACAGTAAATTACTTGATGATTTCCTGCGTGAACATGCCACTTTTATCAAAGTGTTCCATCTGCCAAGCTACAGCCCTGACCTGAACCCGGATGAATATCTGAACCGGGATTTGAAGTCAAATCTGAACAATAAGCCGCTGGGACGCGCAAAAGGGAAAATAGAGGAACATGCAAAAGCATACATGGATGATGTTTCCCATGATCCCGGTCATATCGCCAAATTATTTCATGCAGAAAGCGTCTTATATGCAAGCTAAGTTAATTGCCGATACAATAATGTTCCGTTTTGGAACCGAACATCTGGCGTTTGAACCATGCCAGCTCATTGCTGAGTTTTTCAATTTTTTCAGCTTGATCCCGAATAACCTGCCGGGCTTCGTCAAATGTTGTAACCACCGGTAATACCATAATGAGAATATACCGGATTCCTACTCAAATTCAAGCCCATTCAAGATTTTTTCGAGTATCTTTTGTAATAGCGATGCGGTTTGATCCCGGACAGGAGCGCCGCAAGTTCTCGACTGGACAATTCAATCCGCCCTTCCGCCGATTTGGGAAGGTGAAAGGCACCGCTTTCCAAGCGCTTCATCCAGATCGTAAAGCCATCTCCCTGCCATTGCAAAATCTTCACCATCTTACGACTGCGACCGAAAAATACGAAAGCGTGACCAGATTCCGGCTCCTGCTGAATATATTCTTCCACCGCTCCCGCAAGGCCGTCAAACGATTTGCGCATGCTGATCGGCGTGGGGCAGTAGTAGAACTTTATTGCTCCGCTGAAACCGAACATGCCAACGTCCTCAATACCGTCAAAACATTGAGCAAGGTCGCTTGATCGAAATCACACGTAACTTGAATTTCAAAACCGATGGCGTGAAGGCTTATTCCGCTGTCGGAACCGTTCTTCGCTCCTCCTGCCGGCAAAGGAACTTCTATAAACTCTAACTCTCCAGAGGCTGGGGATTTTCCCTCACGCTCCTTCTTCAAGATCCCTATCCAACGACGTACATTCTCATACGGCAAATCTTTCAGCTCGCAATATTCCTGAATCGTTAAACCGCCATCCCAATATTCCGACAACTGTTCCCGCCAGTAGTCACGACTACGCCTTTCTCGTTCCATTTGCGCCTCCCGGTTTCAAGTTACGGAGGCAAGGTAATCTCACTTCGGGAGGATTTCTAGATGGGGCTCACTGGGCATACACCCATGTTGTCGAGTAAATTTGTTCAAAAAGCAGATAATAAACTCATATAAATAATTTTTCGATAAAGTGCTCTGGGTATTCATCCCAGTATTTTCGAAAGATTCTGCTGGGATCTCCGTCAAAATTCAACTGGTACATGCGGAATGTTACGCGGATGTTTTTCGGCATCCACAGTTCTACATAACTGTAGCAATATTTCATTCCGATTTTTTTCATGACTTCCCCGCTGCGGGGATTATTGACATCGTGCGTCGCGGTTATGAACTCATATCCCGCCCGGCGAATCTGTTCCGCCACGGCATGTGTCGCTTCCGTCACGATGCCACGGTGCCAGAAGGACGGCAGCAGGGCGTACCCGAAATCACGACTCTCATCGTTGCTCAATCCGACATAACCGATCGGGATATTCTCTTCTTTCAGGCAAATCACATATCGATAAGCGGACTCCTTTGCATAGAAGTCGAAATATCGTTCCTGCACGTGCTTTTGAACTTCTTCCGTGCGTGTCAATGGAAACCAGGGCAGGAAGATGTTGGTTTTCTCATCGCTCAGGATTGCGAACATGGCGTTCATATCCGATGCGGAACGGGTCAGTTTCCGCAGGATCAGCCGCGGAGTTTCGAGCGTCGGCGTATTTTCGGAAATCATTGCAGATTCTCCAGGATCTTCCGGACTGCATCACGGATTTCCGGGCTGAAAACATCCCGCCGGGAATCAGCCCCGTGGGCGGCAAAATAAACGGTTTCTCCTTTTTCGTTCTCTGCAAAACCGACAAACCACGCTTCCAGCAGATTCCGGTTGTGGTTGCGTCCGGTTCCGGTTTTTCCATAGAACGCCCATTGCCCGGCCGGATTGAGATACATGCATTTTTTCAGCATCGCGACATGTTCCGGAGAGAAGGAGGAGGAGCCGGAAATCACTTTCCTGATTGCGCCGATCTGTTCCAGCGGGGAGATCAGCAAACTCGATTCAATCCAGAATACGTTGTGGCCATTGCTGTTCCAGACCGAGATATCGCAGTTTCCGTAATCGAGTTCATCGAGAACTTTCTGCACATATTGCTTCTTTAACCTGCCGGTCAGTTTCTTGTAATAGGGGACGCAGGAGTACTGGAAAGCCTGCTGGAGCGTAACATCCTGATTCCAGTTCTCGTTTTCATATTTGGTCCCGTCATATCCGAGTTTGCTGTCCAAATTCCTGATGACGCCGCAATCCAGCCCCATCAAGGTCGAGATAATTTTGAAGGTGGAACACGGCGGAAAACGATATTCGGCAAGGGCGCGGTCTCCGTAGACGCGGATCTCCGTATCGCTGGCGAATACCGCGACGAAAAAGTCCGGCGTATGGAGCGAGGGCGGCACTTCTCTTTCCGAAAAATCCGGATTGCGGCAGCTGCAAAGAAGCAGGAGAAAGAAAATAAACGCAAACGGCTTCAGAATATTCATCCCTGTCATTTCTGTTTGTTCCTTATTGTTTGGGGATCTCTGCTGTAAACGAGGAAATTTTCTGCTGAAGTTTTTCCACAAAGATCCCGATATGGCGGCCGTCGCAGACGGCATGGTGGACCTGAATCGCCAGCGGGAGAATTCGCCTGCCGTTCTGATCGCAATATTTTCCGAGCGTGAAGATCGGCAGCAGGTAGTTGGCTCCGTTCTGGAGATTGAGGTTGAAGGCGGTGAATCTGACCCACGGAATCATCGATACGTTGAAAACATTGTCAGGCATATCCGGGCACGGCATCAGAGTCTCCGCCTTCTGAAAACGTTCGATATCGCGCCGGCACGCTTTCATGAATGCGTCCCGGTCCTGCTGGAACGGAGTCCATGCGCAACAGAAACGCCCGGTATCGGGATTCAGAACCGTGTAAGACGGGTGCATGGAGTCAAAAACTCCCACCCCTTCCGGAGCCAGAGAGGTGCGGAACTCTTCAAGTTCGTTGACCGTGCTGGTCAGAAGCCACAGCATTGCGGGATAAAGTTTCATGCCGGCCAGGGCGGAGATATCCAGTTCAACGGTCAGGGAATAGGTACATGGGACATTCTGCAGATAATGCCTGTAATGCTCCTTGCGCTCCCACTGTTCCACATCAATTAAGCGGTAATTCGTCATTTTAAAAACATCCTAATTTTTGACAGAGGTGCATCTGCCCGTTATTTTGAGTTTGCTCAAAATCTAATATATTAAGGCTACCTCTAAAAAACCATTTTTCAGAGTGTTTGTGTTAAATTTACTTCCGATTTTTTGAAATTACAAATTTTTATCGCTATTTTCTTCTTTTTCGTTCGACTATTTCTGTCAGTTTGAAGTTTTAATTCCGCTTTAATCCGATTTTATGCCGAAACAACCATCAAAGTACAGAATCGTTCCAGGTTGAACCCTAGATTTCGCAATCCGATTTTCACTTTCGCTCTCGCCATTCCTATCGTTCGCAGGATCAAATTTCCCGCTCGCTGTGATTGTATGCCAAAGATATGTTCTATCCGTGAACGCACTTTTGACCTCGTGCGATTACCTCGTTTTTCCCATTCGGTTAAAGGCTTATTCCGATAGCCCTTGCGTTGCAAATGCGCACGATACCCTTGTTTTTTGAGGTTCTCCTCTTTCTCCTGCGAGCGATAAGCACTATCCGCATAGACATCTTTACTGGTATTATTTTCATCCAAAATCGCCTCAAAAACATTGCTGTCGTGTACCGAAGCGTCTGTTACTTCATAATCACGCACAAACTTGTGCTTGACATCCACCTGAATATGATTTTTATAGCCGTAAAAATTCTTGCCGTTTTTCTTTACCCAGCGGGCATCAGTGTCTTTTTGCCGCTTTTTTGCATCTGACCAATTCTCAACTGGCGGCTCATCCTTTTTTATTGCCTCGTTTTCCTTCCTACTGTTGCGCTGCTTCGGCACGGAAACGATTGACGCATCGACAATTTGACCTTGTTTTGCCATAAAACCGTTCTTCCGCAAATAGCCGTCAAACCAGTCAAACATCTCTCGCACCAGTCCGGCATTGCCCATCTGCTCGCGAAAAAGCCAAATCGTTTTTGCGTCCGGAACTCTATCTCCAAGCGAAAGCCCAAGAAAACGCATAAAACTCAAACGGTCGCGAATCAAGTATTCAGTGTTGTCATCGCTGAGGTTGTAAATGGACTGAAGGACCAAAATTTTCATCATCAAAACGACATCAAATGGCGGACGCCCACCAACATTACCGTTTCGTTTTTTTCGAATGACCTCCAGCTTGGAGCGAAACTCTTCCCACGGGACATATTTGTTGAATTTTTCTAACGGATCACCGTTTTTGCTCAACTCATCCATCCGAAACTCGACATCAAATAGTCCGTTTTGCATATTGCCTCCAAAATTTATTTTACTTTGGAGATAATATAGCACAAAATTCGTAAAAATCGAATTAAATATTTTATTATCAATAAGTTCCATTTAATTTTTATGCAGTTTTACCAAAATAGGTTTTTAGAGATACCCTTAAGGAAACGCAGATGCAAGATAAAATTAGCATGGCCTTATTGCTTTGTCAATCAGAAAACGGTTTTTCTCTGGACGAACTTGTAACCAAACTGACAGATGTGTACAAGCGCAAGGCCTTCGCCGAACTGTTAAAAATGATTTTGTAGATGATTCAGGAAATCTTGATCGACTTCTTTACGGTTGGCTGGATGCCTTGAAATGTTGCGATCATGGTTGTTTTCGTTTAAACGGCAGTTTTGAAGGGTATATTCGAACCAGTCTTGGAGAATTCAAAATGGCGTTTGTGTGCGTAAGCTGTTCTACATGTGGAAAGCCCCTTCCTCCATTACAACGATTTATTCACCTGGGGGCTATCAGACGAAAACCAACGAGTTGGAAAAGCTGTTTTTTGTGCGGTTCAGGGGGACCCCGGGATGGAAAACTGCTGATCTCGTTTCATAAGCGTCCAGCAGACTCATGAGGAGGTAAATCCTAGGGAATTTTTCCCTGTCCTCCCCAAAAAAATCGGAAACTCTTGTGATACTGCTTCTTCGATAACCACTCCGGAAATGATCTTGTGGATGACTTTCGGGGAAAGCAGAGTCAGGCGGATTGTCCGTGCCACCGCCCCGGAGTCGATGCCGAGCTCATTGGCAAGTTCGTCAATGTTTTTGAATCCGCCTTCATCGATCAATCCATTAATCAATCATCTTTTGCAATTTTAACTTCCCAAGCAGTTTTCATGAAATGATGCGTCTCAAGGCGTTTGAGGAATTGCAAACACGCATATTACAGTATATATTCCTATAGCGTAATTTAGAGCAATACATGAAATATCGAGGAGAAAATCATGCCTTTTGAAATTGGGACTTTTCCGTTACGTTATTTGCACTCCCGCAAGAATTGTCGGGGGACTATATAGATTTGCTGAACGCCAATCACGCTGGCAGCATAGATTTGGTGAAAGATGAGCCGGGGATTGGCTGGGCGTCAGGACGTTGTCTGCTGGATTCAAAAATAGAGCAAAGCACCGTGCTTTGGAACAATCTGATTTACATCAGTCTGCGCAAAGCGGAGCGCAAGATTTCATCTTCTATGCTTAAGGCATGGTGCCAGCAGGAGGAACTGGTCTGGATGCGCGCCAACGGACGTAGCAACGTGTCCTCGAAACAGAAGAAGCAAAGGGCCTCTTCACCAGAATTTATAGGGATAATACGCTTAGTTTGAGCGTAACTTACAAGAACTGGATAAGGAGTGATTTATTATGCCACAGCATATAACCGTTGTAAATTATGATCCGGAATGGCCGTCAAAATATGTACGAGAGCGGGACTATATTACCGAAATACTGAAAGATAATTGTATTTCTATCTACCATATTGGAAGTACATCCGTTCCGGGACTGGCTGCAAAACCCATTATCGATATTATGGTAGTCGTCAGGAAGCTTGAGAGGGTAGATACGGTTGCAGAAAAGTTTTCAAACATAGGTTATGAATATCTCGGTGAATTTGGGATAGCGGGTAGGCGTTATCTTCGCAAAGGCGGTGATGAGCGGACCCATCAAATTCATATTTTTCAAGCAGACGACTGGAACAATATCGGACGGCATCTTGCGTTCCGTGATTATATGCGTACCCATGAAAGAGAGCGGAACCAATACGCAAAAATCAAGAAAGACCTTGCACAAAAGTTTCCTTATGATATAGATGGATATTGTGATGGGAAAGAGAATTTTGTTCGTGAGATGGAAAACTATGCGCTTGCCCAATACGACGGGATATGGGATAAACTGTATATTGCCGCAAGGAAAGTACAGAACGAGAGGAAGCTCTCTCCTCTGATAGAAGTTGGAAGCGTCTCGGCAGCAATTCTTTCTGCAAAAGGAAATATCTATACGGGGGTTTGCATTGATACAGCTTGTTCATTGGGGATGTGTGCTGAAAGAAATGCGATTGCAAATATGATAACAAACGAAGAAAGCCAAATCGTAAAATTAGTCGCTGTCATGCCATATGGGAAAGCAGGCATGCCGTGTGGAGCTTGCCGGGAATTTATGATGCAGTTGAGTAAAACAGCAGGCGAAATAGAAATTTTGTGCGACTATGAAACAAAAAAGGTGATACATCTGAAGTCTTTAACCCCCGAATGGTGGAGCTCAGACCAAATGGAAATGAGCGAATGAGGGAATTTTTCATGGAATATAGAGTAATTGACAGAAGCCACTGGTAACGAAAAGAATATGGAAGACGAAAAATTGAAGATACTTGCGGCATTCGACCTGGAGACATCGGGGCTTGACCCGACTGTTCATGATATTATAGAAATAGCCATTGTACCTCTGAATCAGGATTTCAAACGGTCGGATCTGCCGGAATTCACAGCCCGGATAAAAGCCGTCCATCCAGAGAATGCCGATCCTGAATCCCTGAAAATCAGCGGGCTCAACCCATTTGAAGGCGAAGATATCCAAAAGGTTGCCACGGATATAACCAAGTGGATGTCGGATAATCATATTGAACGCATCGAGGCTGTGGGACATAATCTCAGGTTTGACCTGGATTTCTTCCAGATAAAGTTTCCGTCACTTTCCCGCATATTTTCCAGTTATTGTCACGACAGTATGCAACTTGCTATCGTTATCAATGATATTTCTTTACTGCAAACGGGGAAGAAACTTTTTCCGAGCGTCAGTTTACGGAATCTGAAACTTCAGCTTGGGATGGAAGATCCGGTTCAGCACCGGTCCATGAATGACGCTCTTGACGCGGCGAAACTCTATCGTCGTCTGCAGACAAAGCTGATCATCAACTGACAGGAGCGTTTCCCATGCCGAATATTCAAAAAATCTTGAACGAAGAAATTCGCCGTTTGGCCCGAAGGGAAATCAGGAACGAGCTTGCAGATCTGAAGAAGCAGCTTGCGTCGATGCGAAAGTCCATTACGGAACAAAGCTGTAGAATCAAGGCGTTGGAGGACGTGGTACTCGCGCCTGCGAAGTCGGTACAGCCACCCGTAAATCCTCCGACTGCAGAAAAGCCGGTACGTGTTACGGCGGGTCGGATCAAAAAGCTGCGAATGAAACTTTGCCTTTCCCAAAGGAATTTCGCTGTTTTGCTGGGCGTTACCCCTAACTCGATTTACTATTGGGAATCCGGAAAAATCGAACCGAAAGAGCCCCAGAAACGCAAAATTGCGGCAATCCGTGACGCGGGGAAACGTGAGTTGGCGAAATTGATGGCGGAGAAGAATATTGTGATAAAATTGAAAGCTCGGGAAAAATCGGGAGAAACAGAAAATGAGCAAAAAGGAGAAAGCGGAAAAACGCAAAGCCAAACTCAAGGCGAGAAAACAACAGATCGTCCTCAGTGAACAGAGTCTTTCCGCACGTCTGTCCGATGCATTGGAAAAGCTATATGAACCGGTCATGCCGGAATACATAGACGACTCCAACGGGCCGGATCTTGTTGGTCGCCGGATTGTCTGGCGGATGGGCCAGATCGCCTGGAACATCGTGGTTACCGGGCACAGAGAATCTGTTTCAGAGGCGTTTCAGCACACTCAATTGAATGCGGAACAGCAAGAAACTGTTCAAAATGAGATTATCGGACTGGTCAAACGCAAATGTGCCGAATTTCCAAACCTGCGTACAGCTATCCGGGATTTTTCTGTATTGCTTGTCTGCGGCGTCCCCCGTGTCAAAGTACGTCCGGGCGATACATTCCCGAAAATACCGTTTCCTGAGTTTTACGCCCCCCAAAGCGAACCGGAGGCCGTTTCAGATATCACTCCGGATGTTGTTCGTGCTCTACGCAAAAGCTTGAAATTGACGCAGATTCAATTTGGCGAAATCTTTGGCATAACGTCGAAAAAGGTTTCCGCCTGGGAACATGGCAAAGCAGAACCGACCGAGGAACAAAAACAAAAAATCCAATCTTTGCTGAAAGAAAATAATGAGCAAGAACGGGAAACACGCTAATAATATACCACGTCGCAAACGTATGACACGGGAACAGAGGCTGCAGTCGGCCAAATCAACAGGCTTTCTCTCAAAGCATATTGCGAAAGATATGGTCAGGCATTATGCCCGCTGGTATGGCGTTGATCTGTTGTGTGCGATTGCGTCAATTGGGCTTTGAAGTATCTCCTGAACAGGAAGAAGCTGTCAAAACCACTCTACGGAATCGCCAGGAACAGAAACGGAAAAGTCAGGAAGAATCATTCAGTGCGGATATCTCATGTGATTCCGATGAAACATTTGCATTCATTGCCGGGTACACGTCTGGAGGAGCGCCATATGGGGTTACGTGGGGTGAAATGGAAGATGCTGATGGAGAAGTGAAATAAATGAGCAAAAAAAATCACAAGGGCAGGATAAGTTTAGAAAAAGAACTTGAGGACATCTTTTCAGAATTGTCTTTATGTTCGGGCTTGCCTGTAGAAAATATTGACAACGGGAAAACCGGAAGAAGTGGAAAAAAAAGAGGTCGGCCACCAAAAAATTCCTGTCGGGCATTGATCCCGTTGGACACTGCAAAAATCCGCCGGGGGTATCTGAAGGAATATAAGCGCCGGAAAAAAGTCCTTGAAAGGTTGGAGGAGCAACTTCAACGGTATGAAGAATCAGACGAGCCGGAGTACCGTAAATATCTTGCTCGCACGTTCGGTGCGGAACAAACCCTTTTACGCGAGCTGACGGAACAGATACATTTGTGTCAGAACCGATATGAAAAAATTCGCTTTCTAGCCCATGAATCCCATATGTCGAAGGAAAGGTATTGTTTTACCTTGCGTTCACAGCTTACCTCCGAACAGAATTTCTGGGAACTTCTGGAGATGGAATTGCAGAGATTCTTGGAGTCTGGCAGAAAAACACGAGAAGAAGAAAAACGGGAATATGAAAAGAGCGCCCGGGAACTTCGTTCCGCCGTCTTCGGTGTTGATGAGGACGAAGATATTGAAATGGACGAAACATGTGAGGACGATGATGATTTTGAAAAAATCTTCCAAAAGCTCTTTGACAATCTTTTGGGAGATGACGATAACATTCCGGAGGAAGAATCGGAAGTCAGTGAACTGAAAAAACTGTATCGTGAGCTCTGCCTTCAATATCATCCGGACAGAATGGGAGCTCATGACGCTAAAACGCAACGCCTTTGGCATGAGATACAGGACGCGTATGTGAATCGTGATCTTGAAGGGTTGCGCGCCATCCGTTCCGGAATCGAATTGGAATCTGGGGAAACGACTCTCAGCTGTTCTGAAATCGACGAGATGCTCCTGGATATTGAGTGGAGTATTCAGGAGAAACGTTCTGAACTCCGTGCACAAAAAAAGACTCCGATTTGGGGATTCGCTTCATGGACGGAACAGAAGCGGAAACAGATAGCCAAAGAGATCAAGTCGGAATTCGATCAGAATGCCCAAATGACCAGGTTGCAGTTACAACGTTTGAAAACGGAATTGGAGCGTCTGCTTCAATGGAAGCCCAAGGAGAAAAAACGTCCAATTCCGCAGAAGAAAACGAATGCGCAGTTGCGTAATGAGAAGCTGGCTGACATCCCGGATTTATTTGATTTGTAGATGTCAGATTTCTTTCAAGAGAACTTTTTCCTGTTCCGCCCAAGAGTCGGGAAGACTCCGGCGGCAACTATCCAGGGAAAGGTCAAGTTCGCCGGAGAGGAGTTTATGA
>CAJKAR010000076.1 GCA_905197955.1 uncultured Lentisphaeria bacterium
CGCGACAAGGACACAGTCCTTGACCCGAGAAAAATGCTTGCGCATTTTTCCGTAACAGAATTTTTCAGGAAAAATCCGTGAGTTATGCTTTCGGGCGCAGCTGCGGGAAGAGCAGAACGTCGCGAATGGATTCCGCACCGGTCAGGAGCATGATGAGCCGGTCGATGCCGATGCCCATGCCGCCCGCAGGAGGCATTCCATGTTCCATGGCGGTCATGAAGTCTTCATCAATGACTTTCTGCAGTTCGCCGGTACGGTCATTCATCTTAGCCTGATCGAGGAAACGCTGGCGCTGATCGATCGGGTCATTGAGTTCGGAATATCCCGGAGAGATCTCCTGACCGTTGATTTCCAGCTCGTAGACATCGACGAGAGTCGGATCATCTTCACATTTTTTCGCCAGGGGAACCAGCTCCGCGGGAAGGCGAGTGACAAATGTCGGCTGGATCAGGGTCTGCTCGATCAGTTTTTCATAGATTTCATGAGTGATTTCGCGATCTTCGAAATCCGGCATCACGGGAGCACCGAGTTCTTTAGCCTTTGCAAATTTTTCATCGTGGGAGAGTTCGAACCAGTTCTCTCCGACCCGTTCTTTGATGAGATCCCGATAGGCAACCCGTCTCCAGGGACGCGACAGATCAATAACTTTTCCATTCGCATGCTGAATCTGAAGTGTTCCCATGACATTCTGAGCAACGGTCGTAACCAGTTCTTCGATCAGATTCATCATGGTTTCGCAGTTGCCGTAGGCCTGATAAATTTCGATCATCGTGAATTCGGGATTGTGTCTGCGCGAGATGCCTTCGTTTCGGAAGTTCCGGTTCATCTCGAAGACCTTCTCAAAACCGCCGACCAGCAGTCGCTTGAGATAAAGTTCCGGAGCAATTCTCATATACATGTCGCAGTCGAGCGCTTCGTAACGGGTTTTGAACGGACGCGCGGCAGCTCCTCCCGGAATATTCTGAAGCATCGGGGTTTCGACTTCGAGGAATCCTTTTTCGGCAAGGAAACGACGGATTTCGCTGATGATGCGGAAGCGCTTTTTGAAGATCTCTCTGCTTTCGTCGTTGACGATCAGATCCAGGTAGCGCTGACGGTATCTCTGTTCGACGTCGGTAAGACCGTGCCATTTTTCAGGAAGGGGCCGCAGGGATTTGGAGAGCAGGGTGCATTTTGTCGCTTTGACGGTGATCTCTCCAGTTTTTGTCGCAAAGAGATCTCCTTCGACGCCGATGATGTCACCGATATCAAACTTTTTAAAGAGTTTATAAAAGTCCTCGCCGACAGCATCGCGCTGGACGTAAATCTGCATTCTGCCGGAGGAGTCTTTCACATCTGCGAAAACGGATTTTCCCATGACCCGGAACGCCGTGATTCTTCCGGCAATGATCACATGGGGATGTTCTTCCGTATCCGGAACAAAGAGCGCGCGGGCTTTTTCAACCGGCATGGCGCCGTCAAAACGTTCGCCGAACGGTTTGATTCCGGCTTTGGCGAATTCTTCGGCTTTGGCTCTTCTCTGCGCGAAAATGTCTTCCGGTTTCTGTTCGGCTGTCTGATTTGTCTGTTCTGTCATTTTCCCTGAAATCTCCTGTAAAGTTGGAACAGATAAATTACCACGTTTTTATGGATTTTTCAACAAATCTTCCAGAATATTCCATTTTTTTGTTGATTCAGTGCTGAAGATCGTACAGACTCGGGGAGTGTTTTCCTTCGATTCCGCTTTTCCTTGAGAAATGTTTTTTTCCCTGTTGATTTTTAAGGAGTTCAATGGTATAGTAACTCGTTCGGGTAAAAACGCTGTGTTCGGGAAATGGAAAAAGAAGCCGCGGGGATACTGGGCGGCTTTTTCTGCTTTCAGAACAGGGGGCGGGCGTTTTTTCATATGCTTTACAAGTGGGGTTCCATAACAAAAAATCGAGGTGTGTGGAAAAATGACTTGGATCGACTGGTGCATAGTGGCCATTCCCATGGCGATTCTGATTGGGGTGTCCATTTATTCACGCAAGTATGCAAGGGGAGTAGTGGATTTTCTGGCAGCCGGACGAATTGCGGGACGTTACGTCCTTTCGGTCGGCGATATGGCGGCCGGGCTTTCTGTAATTACTCTGGTGGCCGGATGTGAACAGAATTATCAGACCGGATTTGCCGTTGGCTTCTGGTCCGCAATTACGGCGCCTGTCGGAGTGTTCATGGCGTTGACAGGATACTGTATGTATCGCTGGCGTCAGACACAGTGTCTTTCGATGGGACAGTTCCTGGAAATGCGTTATGGAAGTAAATTTTTCCGAATCTTCTGTGCAGGTCTGCGAACTATCGCTGAAATGGTAACCAATGCGATTGGTCCTGCGATTGCAACCAACTTCTTTATTTATTATCTCGGGCTTCCGCATAAAGTGATGATCTGCGGAATCAATCTGCCCTGTTATGGAATTATTGTATTCCTCTGTCTTTGTCTGGCGATGATCTTTATCTGGCCGGGCGGACGTGTCTCCCTGCTGATTACGGACTGCGTGCAGGGGCTTCTCAGTTACCCGATCTTTGTTGTTATTGTAGGTTATATCATTCTCAACTTCTCCTGGACGGATGATATTGCTCCTGTCATGTGGAACCGTGTCCCCGGACAGAGCTTCATGAATCCGTATGATATTTCCCAGCTGCGCGACTTCAATATTTTTGCTCTGATCGTCACCCTGCTTGGCAGTGTGCTGAACCGCGCCGCCTGGATCGGTAACGATACCAGCGGTGCCGGCAAGACGCCTCATGAGCAGAAAATGGCAGGTGTGCTCGGCGCATGGAGAAATGGTTTCGCCTGGATGATGATTCTTCTGCTTGCAATCGTGGTGATTGTCTTTATGACAAGTCCTAAATTTGCGACAGATCACCATAAATTTGATGTTTCCAGTTCGGAAGTCCGCCAGGAACTTTCCGCAAAAGTGCTCGAAGAGGCGGTGCCTGATGTCGCTGTCCGGACAAAGATCATCGACGCTCTGGCTAAGATTCCTGCTACCCAGAAGGTCGAAGATTACAAAAAGCCGCTTTCTCAGCAGAATAACATGGATACCCCGTATTTCAATACGGTTCGAGAAGTCCTGGGTGATTCTCCGGAAGGACGTCATCAGTTCCAGAAGTATCGCTCTCTGTACCATCAGATGATGATGCCGTCGGTGGTCAGCAAGATCTTCCCGGTCGGTATGCTCGGACTCTTCTGTCTGCTGATGGTGATGCTCCTCATCTCCACAGACGACAGCCGTATTTTCAATGCCTCTTCGACCCTGATGCAGGATATGGTTCTGCCTCTGTTCAAAGGTCGTCTGGATCCGAAGAAGCATCTGCTGTATCTTCGTTTGATGACGGTCGGTGTGGCGATTTTCTTCCTGATTGTATCGCTGTTTTTCACTCAGCTGGACTACATTAACATGTTCACAACGATCATGTGTGCATTGTGGTGCGGCGGTGCTGGACCGATTATGGTTTGCGGTTTGTACAGCCGGTTCGGAAATCTTACGGGAGCGTGGTGTGCCATTATCTTCGGTTCTGGAACCTCGCTGCTTGGACTGATTCTCCAGCGGCACTGGGCTTTGACGGTCTATCCGTTCCTGGAGCAGATGGGATGGGTGGAAGGAATCAATACCTTCCTGGTGACGGTTTCCTCGCCGTTCAATCCGTGGATCAGCTGGTCGATGGACCCCGTGAAGTTCCCGATCAACTCGTTCGAAATTTACTTTATTTCGATGGTGCTTTCCGTCGGCGGCTATATTGTCGGATCCTACCTGACCTACAAGCCGTATGACCTGGACAAGCTGCTGCACCGCGGCATCTATGCTGTGGAGCCCGAACCGCCGAAAGAAAAATGGACTTTGCGGAATCTGTTCAGCCGTCTGATCGGTATTACGCCGGAATACACGCTGGGCGACAAAGTCATTGCGTATTCGGTGTTCTTCTATTCTGTGGTGTACAGTGTCGGCATCATCTTCTTTGCGATCGTGATCTGGAACCTGATCAGTCCGTGGCCGAAGGAATGGTGGACCATCAAGTTCTATATTACCACGCTGCTGGTGCCTGGTATTGTCGGAGTGGTCTCCACGGTCTGGTTCCTGATCGGCGGAATTCATGACGCGCGCCAGCTCTTCATCGACCTGGAAAAACGCGTCGAGGATCCGGACGATAACGGTCAGATTCTCAATACGCCTGATTCCAGCGCTAAATAATTCCGTTGTTCGGAATCGTTTTTCCGGAGGGCTTTCCTGAAAACAGGGAAAGTCCTCCGTTTTTTTTATCGAACGGACGTGCATTTTTCACTCCGATGCTGTATAGTATAAGGTTTTCATTGCATTTGATTCAATTAACATAGTTTTGGAGGTATCATGTCTGCACAGGAAATGCCCAAGGCCTACGAGCCCGCGGAGGTGGAAAAAAAATGGTATTCCTACTGGGAATCCAACGGTTTGTTCAAAGGACGTCCGAATCCGGATAAGAAACCCTATTCCATTGTGATCCCGCCGCCGAACGTGACGGGAATTCTGACCATGGGACACGTTCTGAACAACACGTTGCAGGACATCCTGATGCGCTGGCACCGCATGGAGGGCTATGAGTGCTGCTGGTTCCCAGGAACCGACCACGCAGGAATCGCCACCGAGGCCAGAGTCAACAAGGAACTCATGAAGACCGAACACATTTCCAGAGACGATCTCGGGCGTGATGCCTTTATTGAACGGGTCTGGGAGTGGAAAAAGAAATACGGCGGCACGATCATCCGCCAGCTCCGCAAGCTCGGCGCCTCCTGCGACTGGGAACGCGAACGCTTTACCATGGACGAGGGACTCAGCAGAGCGGTCCGCAAGGTCTTTGTCGATCTTTACAACAAAGGTTATATTTATCGCGGCAGACGGATGATCAACTGGTGTCCGGTTTCAAAGACCGCGCTCTCCGATGAGGAGGTTATCTACAAAGATGAACAGGGCAAGTTCTATCATTTCCGCTATCCGCTGACCGATGGCTCCGGCTATCTGGTGGTTGCCACGACCCGTCCGGAGACGATGTTCGGCGATACAGCCGTTGCGGTCAATCCGAACGATGAGCGCTATCGTCATCTGATCGGCAAGACGGTGCATCTGCCGCTGACCGATCGCGAGATCCCGATCATCGCCGATGAGCACGCCGATCCTGAAAAGGGAACCGGATGCGTGAAAATTACTCCCGCCCACGACCCCAATGACTTCCAGGTCGGACTCCGTCACAATCTGGAATTTATCTCCGTACTCGACAAGACCGCTCATCTGAATGCCAAAGCCGGTCCGGAATTCGAAGGTCTCGACCGTTTCGAAGCCAGAAAACTCATCCTCAAAAAACTGGAGGAGCAGGGACTTCTGGACAAGGTGGAGGATCTGACCCATGCTGTCGGTTATTCTGAACGCGGTGGCGTACCGATCGAGCCGATGCTCAGTGAACAGTGGTTCGTGAAGATGGAAGAGCTGGCAAAACCTGCAATCGCGGCGGTCCGTGACGGCAGCATCAAATTCTATCCGGAACGCTGGACCAAGACCTATTTCCACTGGATGGAAGGAATCAAGGACTGGTGCATCAGCCGTCAGATCTGGTGGGGACACCGTATTCCCGCGTGGTATCGCGGCGACGAGACCTATGTCGGCGTCGAGCCCCCGCAGGGCGAAGGCTGGGTGCAGGAGGAAGACGTTCTTGATACATGGTTCAGTTCCTGGCTCTGGCCCTTCTCCATCATGGGCTGGCCCGACAAGACCCCCGAACAGGATTATTTCTATCCGACCAGCGATCTCGTGACCGGTCCGGATATCATTTTCTTCTGGGTCGCCCGCATGATTATGGCCGGTTGCGAGTTCAAAGGAAAGATCCCGTTCTCGAATGTTTATTTTACAAGCATTATCCGCGATGAACTCGGCCGGAAGCTGAGCAAATCGCTTGGAAATTCGCCGGATCCGCTGGATGTCATCGACAAGTATGGCGCCGATGCGCTCCGCTTCTCCATTATCTACATTGCTCCGGTGGGAATGGATATCAAATATTCGAACGAGAAATGCGAAATCGGCAGAAACTTTGCCAACAAGCTCTGGAACGCCTGCCGCTTCCGCCGGATGCAGGGTGAGATCTCTTCGAACTTCACCGATGTGAATGATCTGATCCGGGATGGCAAACTCACTTCCGATGAGGCGTGGATGCTGGCAAAGCTCGATGCCTGTGCCGTCGATATGAAAAAATCGCTGGATGAGTTCAAATTCCATCAGGCGGTGCACGATATCTATGAACTGGTCTGGAGTTCCTTCTGCGACTGGTTCATCGAAGCCTCAAAAGTCCGTTTTGCCGCGGGCGGAGAGGCACGCGAACAGGCGCTCCGCGTTCTTGACTATGCTCTCTGGAAACTGCTCCGTCTTCTGCATCCCTTCATGCCGTTCATTACGGAGGAGCTGGCGCATCAGATGGGCTTCCTTTCCGACTCGGAAAGCATCATGTATGCGGAATTCCCGCTGCCGATGAGCGAAAAGGAAGTGGCGATCCCCGATGCGGAATCTGTCATGGCTAAGACCGAAGCGAAATTTGAACTGATCAGCGCAGGTAGAACACTCCGTATCTCCTATAACATCGCTCCCGGAAAAAAGATCGACTTCCATGTCAAGGCTGCAAACGATTCCATGGAGGAGTTCCTCAAGAAAGGAATCGACAGTTTGAAATGGCTCCTCAATGCAAACTCCGTGACGATTTCGCAGGAGGATTATCACTGCGACGACGCTTCCGGAGCTCCCTCGACTTTGGTTGCCGCCGGCGCAATTTTCCTGCCACTGAAGGGGCTGATCGATGTCGAAGCGGAAAAAGCCAAGCTCAAAAAACAGCAGACCGAACTTCTCGGCTGGATCAAATCCTCCGAAGCGAAACTTTCCAATGAGCGCTTCCTTGCGAAAGCTCCGCCGAAAGTCGTGGAAGAGGCAAAGGCTTATCTCGTGGATCTGAAAGAGAAGCTCGCACGTGTGGAGAGCGCTCTGGCTCAAATGAAATAAAAACGGTCGGAGACGGAGAGGGGCATCTCCTCTCCGCCTGCCGATAATATGGGAATGGTGGATTGATGCGGCGGACTCTCGGTATACAGAACTGCAGATTTTATGTCGCGGCGGGAGTCGTGCTCCTGCTGGGTATTCTGATTCGTTTTGCCACATTCACGCCGGGACTGGAATATGATGAGATCTGGACCTTTCAGCATTATTCCAGCGGATCCCTGCATAAGATCTTTACGGATCTTGCAACGCCGAACAATCATCCGCTGAACAGTTTGCTCATCAAATGGAGCGCCTGTTTTTTCAGTTCGCCGGCGATAGTGCTCCGGTTGTCCGCGTTTCTGGCGGGGATTGCGACGATTTGCCTGTCGGGGCTTCTGGCAGGAGTGCTCTTCCGCTCCCGCATGACGGCGCTGGCGGCGATGACCTTTGCCGCATTTAACGCCGGACTGATTCTCTATTCCAATACAGGAAGGGGATATTCTCTGCAGGTGATGCTGATCCTGCTGTATGGGTTGTGCGTCGGTTTGTATGCACTGACGCGCAGGAGAGGGTATTTGGCCGGGATTTTCCTGACGGGAGTTTGCAGTATTCTGACCCTGCCGACTTCGGTACTGTGGCTGTTTCCTCTTTCGCTGGCCCATTGTGTGTATGAGGTGAAGCGCAATGGGACGGTCTGGAAAAAGTATCTGCCGGAATTCCTGACGTATCTTCTGACCGGCGGCTGTGTCCTGTTCTGGCTGCTTTACAATTACAGCGCATGGAAAGCAGGACAGAGTTTCGGACAGAGTGTGGATTCGTTGTCCTTTTTTGTCAAGTTCATGGCAAAGACTCTGTACCAGTGCGGGGGAGTGTGTCTTCTGACAGCAGCTCTGGCCGGTCTTGGATTTGCGCTCTGGAAAAAGAAGAATCGTTTTCTTCTGATATCCCTGTGGTGGATTGTGATGTTTCCGTTGTTCGGAGCCCTGTTTACGAAAACGGGACCGCCTCGGGTGTATCTGGCATCCGTGCCATTTCTGATGGCGGCTGCTGGATTCGGGGCAGCTCATCTTCTGGCAGGGGTGCGGAAACGAAAACTTCTGTATTCGGGGATTCTGCTGCTTTCGATTGTGCTGGCAGGAGCTGATTACCGTCTCAATCGGGAAAACTGGAGCAGAGTGGACTGGCTGGAACGGTTTTCGCTTTACCGTAAACTGCCGCCGGAAAATTTCCTCTGCATATCTCCTCTGTCGAGTTATCCGGCGGTCTGGAACAATCCGGAGAGTCTGGCGGACTATATGAATCGCTTTACGGCGTTCGGGGAGAGCGGATCCCGTTTCCTCACGGTCGATTCCGGGGATTCTCTGCTCGGTCTGGAACTGGATACCGGTTCTGAAGCGGGATTCCCGTTGCCGTTTCCTTCCGCGGTCAGGGAGAGGCTGGGAGATATGAATTTCATGAAATACCGGGTGGTGCCGTATGATCCGAAAGGGAATAATACTCTCCTGCTGCTGAAACTGGAGAATTTTCCTCCGTCGGAATTTTCCAGACTTTACCGCTATCTGAAGGCTCAGACGTATGTGGAAAAAGTTCTGCTGCTGAATTCATTCTTTGCATCGAACGTTCAGAGAAGTGTGCCGGGACACCGGGTCTTTTCGATTCTTGCCTGCAAAATCAAGCCGGAAACGGGGGAATCCAGCGCTTTTTCGGAGTTTTATTTGCGGAATTCAGGGACAATCGGCTTTTTCTCCCTTGAAAAAGAATAGACTTTTCTGAATTGTATGCTACTGTATAAGGGAAAAACAAGATATGCATTCATTGCATTATAAAAGAATGGAGATCAAAGATGGCTATTCATCCGACCGCTGTTGTGTCACCGAAGGCTGAAATCGGAAAAGATGTCGAGATCGGTCCTTATTCCGTGATCGAAGACGATGTCAAAATCGGCGATAACTGCTACATTGACGCTCATGTCAAAATTGGACAGTATACAACGCTCGGACCCCGTTGCCGCGTTTATTTCGGAACTTATATCGGAGAACCGCAGGATCACCGTTTCTATCGCGGAATCCGTTCCTACGTCGAGATCGGCGCGGATACCGTGCTGCGGGAATATGTGACAGTTCATCGGCCGCCGTTTGAGTTCCTGAAAACCGTCATCGGCGATCACGTTTTGCTTCAGGCGTTTGTCCATGTCGCTCACGACTGCATCCTCGGGGATCGTGTGACTATTTCCAATCATACAGCTCTCAGCGGTCATGTTCAGGTCGGTGCCGGCGCCGTCATTTCCGGATACGTCCTGATTCACCAGTTCAGCCGCATCGGTTCCCTGGCAATGGTCGCTCCCACCGCTATGATCGGACAGGATGTTCCGCCCTTCTGCATGCTCCGCGAAATGAACTTTATTACCGGTCCCAATATCATCGGTCTGCGCAGAGCGGGTTTCGATAATGAAAAACGCCTCGCTCTCCGTCATGCTATCAAAACATTCTTCTTCGAAGGACTGAATACGAAAAATGCGATCTCCGCAATCGAAGCGGATCCATTCGTCAAGGATGTGCCAGAAGTGAGAATGTTCTGTGAATTTATTAAGGAGTCTAAACGCGGCATCATGCCCGGCAATCCGAAATACGCCGGACTGACCGATGAACAGCGCGAGGCTTTGGAAACCAGAGCTTGATTCTCTGGTCTTTCCCTTTTATTGTGTTTAGAGTTGGTGGCTTCTCGCCCCCAACACCCCTCGGCAGGACCCACCCGGGCCCTGCA
>CAJKAR010000077.1 GCA_905197955.1 uncultured Lentisphaeria bacterium
AGGAAGAGGGATTTTTTTGAGTGGGAATTTACCAAAAAGATGAATGCCGTCGGGCGGTCATCATAGCCCGACGGCATTCATTTTGTGGCCATTTCCCCTTTCGAAAAAATCTCCCCTCGATCCACCATCACCATGGAGCTTGCTGGGCGCTTACGTATAAACAAGGAATATCAGAATCAAATATTTTCCAGAGATCCGGAAAAAGGGGAAAATGTAGTCGGGGTAGGTTTTAAATTATTTGACAAAGCATTGGAGCAAGCCGCCCGTTTCGATTGTTCGATCTGTAGTCATTCTGGAGTAGAAGCTCCACTGCTGATCTGGTCCGTTCACGATCAGCTGACCGATCATGCAGGAGAAAAACAGCGAAGTTTTTATGGAATTCTGCTTGATGCAGAATACAAAATCGCCGAAGTCCTTCCAGATTGGAAGCTGCTTCTGAAACTTAACTCTTTGAAGTTCAACAATCAAGCTGATGCTGTTCCATGGCAGATTGATGTATCTGCGTTGCAGACAGAATCAGAAGTGGCCATTATGCAAATGCTGAAAAAACGAAGATTTCAAGCCGAACCAGCCGATATTTGTATTGGAAGGAATTCTTCTTCCATGACACTTGCAAGAAGAATTTGCTGGGGTGAAAGAGGGGATTTTCGGGAAATATGTGCTGTAGAGGTTACGACTTCTTCTAACAATTTTTGCGCCTCTCCCCTAGGTTAGACAACTTTTATTAAAAGATTGGTGTAAAGACCCTTGGTTTACTATATCCCACTGTTGGCCGATTGCAAGTTCCGAAATAGACTTCATCCGGCGTCCGATATTGGGGTGCCGAATGAATCCGTCTTGAGTTGTAAAAATTCACATAATGCGGAACAAATATGCGCAAAATGACGGACACTACCATTTAACGGGCATTTTACACCAATCAAGTTGTCCAGTTTTCGGGGCCAACCGCAATCACGTCTGCACAGCGGGAAATATTGCGCCGATGCAGACATCCCTGGATTCTCTGCCTCTAGCAAAAGAGAAAATGCTGCAGTATCGTAACAACATTCCAAACAAAAAGAAAATATGATGGATCATTAGAAGATGTCGAAACTTCTACATTAGCATGAAGAGGAAATGCCGTCAGGCAATCATTGCTGCCTGGCGGCATTTATCTTTTTGGTAAATTCCCTCCCGGTAAAATTCCTCACTGCCTCACCATGGGGCTCTCTGGGGGCTTGCGTTTGTATATCATAAATTCCCGTCGGAAAAACTCTCCGGATTTAATCCTCCAGCGTAATCGCAAGCAGAATTGGAACCGAACGTCCCGCAGATATGACTTCGATGGATTTCAATCTTGCCAAGCCCCGCTGATCCATCCCGCTCAGAGTCACTCCGCTTGCAGTGACATCATTGTCACAGGCGAAAATGTACCCGCCAACACCTTTTCCCCACTGTCCGGGTCTTCCCGCCGGCCATGCGGGAACAGCCAAAGCATGCGGAAGATCATACAGCATATCCGCATTGGGCGAAACCTTCCAGGAAGAAATCTGAACTCGGTCGTAAACCTCAATGTCACGAGTCTGTCCATCTTCAAAATGAAGACGGTAAGTCAGCGCTTTTCCGCCCTCCGGATAACTGAGTCCATGCAGAAAATAAATCCGTTTACACTGCCGGTTGACCGGAATCAGAACCCGTTCCGGATATTGCGGACGAGCCTTCCCTTTCAGCATAATCATCGAATATCCCTTCGACTCGGAAGGTTTCACAAGGGAAAACGGAACGCCGCGCAGCATCACTTCTCCTGATGGAATCTTCCAGACATCGCCCGGCTGTTTGTCCGGTTCCTGGTCGTTACCTGGTTGATTACAGAGTGCTTCCAGACGCAGCGGAGTGCATTTCCCGGGGGCAAAATTACGCAGCTGCAGACTCTCCGGACGGAACTCTCCCGGAGCCGGAGCGACAGGAAGTTTCAGAACAGGGGTAAGTTTGCCGGATTCCGGCCATTCGCAATCCGTCTCCGCATATGGGGGAAGCTCGACTCGAATCCGGACCGCTCCGGTATCCGCGTTTACTTTATAGACTGGCTGATGCGCTTCTTCACGCTGAATCTCGACACTCATTCCGTTTCGAAGAATTCGGATAGGACGGATCCGCGAAACAATGCGGATCGTCTCCGGTTCCGGACAGAGGAGAGAAATCTCCGCAATTCGTCTTTCCCGGTCATATGTTCCGCCGATGATGAGGGAACGTCCCCAACCGCCGAGCCAGATCGGGTCATTTTGAGCAATCACGTGTGGTATGGCGTTGATTCCCATCGGATAATTGCTGCAACGCAGGAGGGCCGCCACCTTTTTCCACAACGCTTCCAGTCCGCTGTGCGGAGGAGCCGAAGCGCGAAAGTCGACCCGTAGAAATTTTCTCATGATTTTCCGCACGGCTTCCCTGTCTGAAGTGGTGAATGCGAGAAACTTCAGCGTATTCCATGCATTTGCAATGCCGCCCTCATTTTCAAAAGCGAGGATTGTTTCAAGCTCAGACCAGTCCGGAACATTTGTGCGGAAATCGCGAATCCATTCTCTGCTTTCCGCCGGAAGCGTGCAAAGAAGAGTCTCGAAGAACGGATTGTCATACGTCAGACATCCCGCGTTCTGGAATGGTGCCTGTCTTCGCGAATTTTTCCAGTTCGCTGCGCGGAGTCCATGGTTATCCACTCCGATCAGCCAGCCGATGTGCCCTTCCGCTTGCACAGAATCGCCTACGTTGTGGAGATGCGCGGCAAACGGCGGAACGTTCCGGTTGATCAGAGCTGCTGTCGTTGCATTCTGCCGTGCCGCAAGATAGCGGGCACGCTCGGCAAGTGCACGGTCTTTCATTCCCGAAGCCATATGGTACATATGATAGAAGGAACGAAAACCATCGCCATACATATCCCCTGCGATAATCAATCCGCTTGTGGTGGTATTCATCCCGGGGACCTGCCAGATCTGGCACAGTTCAATGCCGGAGAAGAATTCCCGAATCCGCGGCCAGTGAGTTTCCACACGATCCCAGCGTCCCTGATAGACGGCCTCGGCATAAGGCGTTTGGAGCAGCTGCATATTGAAACAGGTCATATCGCCTTTCATCGGGAAACCATGGCGGAAAGCGCGCCAGCCGGCGCACCAGCCGGCCCGTCCTGTCGACGGGTCAATTAGAAGGTCCGGAGAAAGAAACCACGGAGATGAATGACAGCGCCCGAAAACCTCTTCCGCATTGTCCACACGGTCGCGCTGACCGGAGAGAGGCAGGAGATCCAGAAACTTTTTCGACTCGGGTGTCATGAGGTTGATTCCGGAAAAGAGCCCGGCATACCAGTCGAGCGCGGAGCAGGTCCGGAATTCAAGACTTCTCTCGCTCAGGATGAAACGATTGAACTCTGAAATCATCTTTTCCTCTCCCGAAGGCTTCAGCACCACTCGGTCCAGCATATCCGGAAGAGGCAGCTCAAAGGAAAAGGACTCTCCCGGAACGATCCGGAAGAAGCCGAATTTCGTTGTACACAGCGGAGTCGAAAGTTCTTTGTCCGGATGAAAATCCAGAAGATCCGGCATTGCCAGCGTATACGCGGGAACCATCGGGACATAAGGTTTCGCATCCGGAAGGAGGCGTATCGCTTTTGCAATGCGATTGACTATGCGGACTTTTCCCGGCTGAATCTGAAAAAACTCCTCTAAATCCAACGGGAAATAATTCAACACTGCGGCCATCCGGCGGCATTGTTCGAGTTCCTTTTCCGGAAGTGCACGCCACATTTTCCCGTAATCTGCGGGCTGTACGGAGGCTCCATGCAGCGGCGCCGCAGAGAAAGAGCCGATTCCGCCTTGATTGCGAACCACAAGCCCGGTCCTACCCCAGACGATCGCATCCGGAAGTTTTCCGAAGGTCACGAGAACGGGAATTTTCGGCGCACTGTTTTCCCAGAGAAGGAGGATCCAGTTTTCCGTCAGCTCTTTCCCCGGAAGCGTTTCGTTCTGTCGAAAGAGTTTCACCTGTCCGTTGACCACGGCGGCAAACGCGGCCGGAGTCTGGGGGCTTTTGAGGGTGAGGTCTGAAATGTTCATGGAACTTTCATCTGTCTGGAAAAGAAGTCCGGGAGCAAGCGAACTCCAGTAGACATCCATAAATCCGTATTTGCCGGACTGGAGATTTTTCAGCCGGACCGTTCTTCTGGAATAGGTCCAGGAACCGTCCTGAAGCTTGAAGTCAACGGGAATAAAACCTTCGGGACGGAATGAGACTTCCCAGTCGAAGTTTTTGTTTTTATAAAGCTGGAATTCGTTGTTGGAATCTATCCACATGGAGGTGTCGCGCGCATTCGTTGTCAGTAGAGTGTGCCAGTTGCCCGAGAAACCGAAAACACCGCAGCTGCGGAGACTCGCGCCGGGCTGGAGAGCTGCTGACTCCGCGCTCTGCTGACGAAACTGCTGCATGGTCGCTTCGCATTCCCGCGCTATCGCGGCGGCCTCCGGATAGTTGCCGGAACGATAAGCTGACTCCCAGCGGGAGAGACGCGGAGAAAGCTGTCCGAGTGGAGGTTCTGCATTCTCTGGGTGCAGTATTTTTGCGCTGGTCCACGCTTTGAGCTCGCGGCGCAGAGACAGCAGTTCCGAACCGAGACGCAGCCGCTCTTCCGCGATTTTCTTGTAAAGTTCCGCCGCGCGGTCGATGTCGGAGAAGGTCACGACCGTACCATCCGGGAACTGTTTGCGTACGGCTTCAATACGGGCAATTTCGTCTTCAACCGAACAGGGAAGTCCAGCCCGGGTCAGCACCTCTGCGCCGATACGCCAGTCGGCATAGCGGGCTTCCTGTTCCGCGCGGGTTTTCTTAAGACGGTCCGGTTCCCAGTCGGGCAGGTAATTCGGAGAAAGAATCGTTCCCAACACCTGGGATGAGAGCCCGAGGAGAAACTGTTCCATTGCATCCAATTCATGAGTTCTTCTCCTTTCCGGCATATCCGCCAGTTTTGAACGGAGCGTATACCAGCGGTTCAGATTCTTCTGCAGACGATAGGGATGAAAACCGTAACGGTCCAGCGCAAGAAATCCAAGGTCGATCTGACGCATCCGGCGGATGTGTTTCGGAATCTTCTCATCGAACTTGAGCTCCAGTTCCTTCTCGACCGTAACATCCTTTACCAGAAGAGTTCCGGTCGCGTAATGCAGACCGACTATCAGATTTCCCGAATTGTCCGGCAGATATTCCGGAATCCGCGCCGTAAACCGGATTTCCGTCCAGTCAAACGACCCTTTCAGCGGAACCGGTTTTCCGAGCGAATTCCATTTGTCTCCCTCCTGTGTGAACAGGGAAAACACAACGCCGTGCATCGGATGCTGTTTCTCTCCGATGTTCTTTCCCTTTATCTTTGCGCGGAAGGTGTAGAGTTCGCCCGGGCGGGCGGGAAACCAGAGAGTCGCAGAAGAGTAGCCGTCCGCTTTTGCATTTTCGAACCTCATGCAGCCGTTGCGGATTCCGGCTCCGCCTTCCAAACGCCACCGGACATTTGCGGAAGCCTCCTGCGGCCAAAGAGTGCGGGGGGCTCCGAAGAGCGGTAGCATCGGCAGGGCGCATGCAAGCAATATCAATTTTTTCCAGTTCATAGTCTGCTCCGGATGAATGATCAATCCAGTTTTGTTATGCGGACGTTCCGGACATGCAGTTTCCCTGCAACATTGAAAAGGCCGATGATGAGGTTGCCCGAAGAGCCTTTGAACTCTGCAGGAATTGTAACATTGCAGGTAAACGGGTGCCAGGGAAATGTACCGGAAAGCGTAATCTTTTCGCCGAGCTGCTGCCACTTCCCGTCAATCTCAACAAATATGCCGAGCACAATGCCGTGGGATTCGTGCTGTTTTTTCCCGATGTTCTCCCCTTTCATCTCTGCCTTGACCACATATTTTTCTCCGCTTCGGAGGGGCATCCAGTAGATCGCGTCGGGACGCTCCGCCATACCGGAACTGACAAGTTCCACAGAACCGTCTTCCAACACTTTTGCGGGCCCCTCCATTCTCCACTTGAGTGTCGCATTTTCCGGACACGGCAGAATGGTTTGTTCCGCCGCGGCAGAAAATTCGAGCAAGGTCATTGCAGTCAGAGCGATCATCAGAGTCGTCTTTTTCATCATGAAATCTCCTGTTTTTGTTATCACAAACGTTTGAATTGAGAATCGGTAACGGGTCTGGAACCGAGCGAGACAGGGAAGATGGCTCCGCTTTTTTCAATGCAGTTGACCTGCCGGCCATGAAGAGGAACCCAGCGGTAACCTTCACAGCCATCTTGATTCCAGAATGAATCTCCCGGATACTGTCCATTGGCAAGGCGCGGCAGAGCATAGGCGACCTCCCCGGCTCCAGTTGCGCCGCTCCATCCGGCCTCGGCCATGATCAGCGAACCGTTCATGATTCGCGAGACACGGATATACTGTTCATAAAATCCGCTCCCGGACGCATCCCGGTTCGTCCAACCTCCGCGCAAACTTCCCCAGGTCGGATCCGACGGCGTATAAATCCATGCGGTCGGCATGTAGTTGGATGAATAGCGCTGGGTCGACGGCAGGCTTCCGGAAAAGGAACTGTAATCTGCTGGATTTTCAGAAATCGCCGGACAGAAAAATACGCCACGAGGTTTTTCAAAGTCGATCGACTGCTCATCCATGTAAACAGGCCGCGTTACCATCCCAGGTGCGGAAACCTTCAAATATGTGCTGATCTGCCAGGAAATTCCATGATAGCCGTACGTCCCGACAAACGATGGCATATAGTTGTCGCTGTCAAGATTATACATGCTGATTCCCAAAAACACCTGTTTCATGTTTCCTGAACAGGATATGCGGTTCGCTGCAGTTCGCGCCGAGTTCAGTGCCGGAAGGAGTATTCCCGCAAGGATCGCGATGATCGCAATCGTTATGAGTAGTTCTATAAGAGTGAATTTGGGAGATTTCAGTTTGAGAATGATGAAACAGGAACTGTTTTTTCTCATAGAGTTGTCTGCCTTTCGTTTGCAATTTCAGCGAAAAATTCCGGTCAGGAAGCGGCTGCCCTCGGCAATGCCCATTCCCCAGTAGATCCGATCTTCCGAGGGAAGCGGGGCAAGTGCAACGATCAGGGTATGCATTCCACGAGATAGTTTGAGGTAACGCTTCACCTGATTCTGAGGAGCTCCGCTCGGGCTCGGATTAAAGATCAGAGGACGGTCTGCACAGCGGAAGCGCATTGGACGGATTTCATGTTCCAGAAACAGACGTTGGCGTCCGAACAACATATCGCGGTCGTCATGCAGATCATCCGATTCCGGATCCAGATAAACCTGGCATGAGCTCGGGGTATTAAACAGAACAGTATATGTCCCGTCGGCAGGAAGCTCGAAACGATAGCGAAGTACAATTTGTCCGCCGTTTCCGCGAAATTCTTCAGGAATCTCCAAAGCTCCGGCAATCATCGGCAGTCGGATCCGCATCCAAGTCTGTTCCCGCAGATTTATATGATACCAATGCAGATTTTTCTTCATGGAATACTCCACTGGAATCTGAAACGCAGTCCAGTCCGGTTCCGGTGTGACATACGCTTTCACTTCGGGGACAAGACGTCTCCGCAAGTTCTGAATCTGCTCCGTGAACGCTTCGATCGTCTCCGGGAAACGGAGTCCACGGATTGCGCTTTCACGGACGATGAGTTGGTGTCCAACAGGAGCGAGCCATTCCGCAGGGATGCCGTCCGGATCCAGAATTCCAAGGACAGCGCCGGCCGTTGCGGCGGTACAGTCCGTATCCATTCCGCTGTTTGCCGCATCACAGATTGTCTTTCCAAAATCTCCTCCGCCCGAGAGAAGTGCAAGAACCGTAAACGGAATGTTGACTTCAACGGAGGTCCGGAACTCCGTTGCATAGCGATCAAAGAGAAGATTCCGGACAGTTCTCCAGTCGTTGTGCTCCTCCCAGAGTTCGCAGGTTTTTCGGATGGATTCGCCGAGCGTAGAGTCTTCCGGCAGAAATTTCAAGGCATCCGCGATGAGGAGACGCAGATTATTTCCGACAAATGCACCTGACTCAAGAGCCGCAAAGAAGATCTCCGCATCCACCCCGGCTCCAGCGTGATCGATACAGGCGTCTTCGCGGGCGAACTCCGCCGCGAGCCTGGGATTGCCCGGCGCAAGACACGCCCAAAGCTCGCTGCGGATAGCCGCCCCCATTCCGTCCGTGAAATGATTATCGTACACGCCGGACCACGGAGGACGAATTCCGAGCGAGAGGTTTTTCATTGCCACAGCATACTCGTCAACATGGAAATTCATGTGTTTGAGCCAGATGTCAGCCAGAATATCGCGTGAGATTTCGACGTGTTCCATTTGATCCAGCGCTGCAGCATACATTGCCTGAAGCTCCAGATCGTCATTGGCTACAGCCCCTTCCGGAACCGGGTCATAGAACGTCAGGTGATTGACAACAGGGAAGCCCTCATACGGACCGCCAAGTGTTCCTCCGATGTTCTTCCCATGCCAGCAACCGAGAATTTTTTTCCACAAATCCTGTTCTTTCATTATGCACTCCCGTTTGGGATATTTTATTCTGTTGGATGATATTATAACAAAAAATACGGAAACAGCAATGGATTACCATATTTAACAAATGGACAACAGTACACAAAATAGAACCTTCCTGTCCAATGGCGATTGACAGAGCAGCATTCGTCCTGTATATTAAGTTTCATGGAAACGCACACACAATCTCCCGATTTCGGGAACAGTCTGGTGATCGGAGCCAGTTTTGAGCGGCAGAAGGCGAAACGAATCCCCTGGCGAAAAGATTTTATTGACCATCCGGGGATTCTTCTGACGGTCAGCGGAACCGGCGAAATTTTTTTTAAGGATGCGCATCAGCAATTGGTCGTGGGAGATCTGGTCCTGTACGATCCGCTTCCGCAACACCTTTTTGCGGGCTCCCCCGAATGGAACTTCTACTGGTTTCATTTTCCAGAAAACATTCTGGAGGAATACCAGCGGACCCCGTACAACACGAAAGTTCCCGGAGTTCGGCTGGCGCATTTTGAGAAACAGTCCTTCTGCCGGATCCGCCTTGAGGTTCAGGAGGCATACCTTCTTGCGCTTCAGCAACCCAGGAACTGGGAAAAGCTCATGGAACTGCTGCTCCGCGTCATTCTCTGCCGAGCGTTCAGCAGTATTGACTCCGGCCTGCAGAAAATGGAATCTCCGTTGAACAATGCGCTTTCGCTTCTTACGAAATTCGATTCAAGGCTGAATGTGACGGAACTGGCACGGCGCTGTGGAATGTCTCGCGCTCTTTTTTTTCAGGAATTTCGTAAACAGTTCGGCTGTCCGCCCAAACAATACCGCAACACACTTCTTATTACGAAAGCAAAAGGATTACTCTGTTCCACAGATCTCCAGATTCAGGAAATAGCGGAGAAGCTGGATTTCCAGGACAGCTTCTATTTCAGCCGATTCTTTCAGGCACAGACGGGGCAGACTCCTTCTATTTTCCGCAAACTACACCGCTGGAAACGTCCTTGGCGAAACCGGTAAGCGGAATAATACATATTTTTTAGATATTTTGGTAGTGTCCGCAATTTTGCGCACATTTGTTCCTGAATGATTACACATGACAAATGTGGCTTGTCGTAGTCACCTTACAGTTTATTCTATTGAGCCAATTTCAAAACGTTTTGGCTCATCTTGTTAAAAAGTTGTTTTTTCAGCG
>CAJKAR010000078.1 GCA_905197955.1 uncultured Lentisphaeria bacterium
CTTTGAAAAGCTGTTCTTCTCTCCTCGCGCTCCTCACTTTCCCCAAACTTCTGACGCCTTTGCGATTTACGCAAAGGCTCTATTTTTCAGAGAAATCTTATTTTTCAGCAGTGAACATCTGAATATCACGATAGAAGACGGAACCGCCGACCGTCGGAATCTCCGGAGTTCTCTGACTGGTCAAATTCAGAGTGAATTTCTGTATTTTCTCCGGCAGATCTTTCCCTTTGCATTCGAAACGGAACTCCTGCCAGATGCCGTTTGCCGCTCTGGGGGGACGGAAAAAGACCGGAGATTCCTTTCCATCACTCGTTACGAGCCATAAAAAGATCATCGGTGTATTTCCCTTGTAGTCCGCGGAACGGAATACTTTTCCGGTTACGATCAGTTTTTTCGTCCCGGCAGGAACTTTTCGGAATGCAGAGCCGAATCCGCTGAAGTTATCCTGCGAGGCACAGACTTCCAACGTCCGCGCAGGTTTTCCTCCGCCAGGATAAGCCCCGGTAATTCCGCCGCAAGGAGGAATATTCTGTTTGCTCCAGTCATGGAATCCGAATCCGGCATTGCCTTTTCCGGGTTCTCCGTCAAACGGGAAGCGATACAGAAGTTTTTCCGGAATCGCAGGTTTCACTTTTGCCTGAACCGGTTTCTTCGTAACGGATGCCCGGCGATAATCCAGAATGGAATCCGGAGTGACCACGGCGGGACGACTGGATTTCACTTCCGGCAGCGGGAACGGCGTGAAACGATCCGGATCAATCTCATCGAAGAAGATCTCCACGACTCGATCTTTTCCGGCCGGAACCGGAATCTGCAGACGATGGGTAGAGGAATCGTAATTCCACTTCCCACTCTTTCCATTGATTTTGACAACGGAAGGATTCCTGGAAGAAAGCGCGCCGAGCACATAATTTCCAGGCACGGAAGGAATCCTGACAATCGCTTTCTTCGCCGATGGGCGGAACTCGAAATCCGGAAGCGGCACAGGATGCCATTCCGTGAGGAGCAACGGACATCCGCCGGTCAGCAGAAGCGGAAGAATGTTCTTCTCCACCTGATTACGGACATAGAAGATGGTTTTGGCATTCATATTATTGTAGATCTTACGGATTCTGGAAAGGGGTTCTCCATCGAAGATCCGGAACAGGAGTGAGGATTCCAGAGGCGCATTCATCTGGAAGGAATCGGAATCGCCGTTCGGGAAATATTGTCCGCAGAGATCCCGGAAGCGGCGCAGATCATTCCAGACATATTTTGCGTAGGGATGGAAGATATCGAATCCGTCATCGCGTCCCGCGTAAGCGAAGAGCGACGCATACGATCCGACATACACATCACGCTCATTCGACGCATGCATATTCTGATTACTGAACGAATTCGGCGTAATGAACTCCCGGAAGCCGACGTTGACATGATCCACACCGATCAACCCATGATCCCTTCCGTAATCCAGGAACGCAGGACGCGCAATCAGCGCAAGCTGGCTTTTTGCCAGATGATAGGCGCCTTTGGCGATCTCCCGCTCGTTTCCGACCCGTTTCGCCATCCGGAAATAGGCGCTGTGACCGGCAAAGGGAGCCTGGGAACAATCCACCACAGGACCGTTGTCGCCGGAATCATTGCTTCCATCATCCATCCATGCCCAGTCATGAACGTTCTTGACATATCCGAGCATTTTATCCACAGTGAGGAATTTTCCATCGCGAATGGCATCAGGCGTTGCCAGCGGTGCATTGTCGCGCCAGAGCGATTTCAGAAGATCGTTGTTGCCGGTCAGCGAGGTCCAGAGCTCCAGAGCATGGAGATGAAGTCCGACTCCATAACCGCGGTCGCCGAACACTCCGACATCCCCAGGATAATCCGCTCCAATCGAGAAGGAGTAATAATATTTCTTTCCCGAATAGGGTTCTGTCAGCGAGCGCCAGACCCGATTGGTCCGATATCCCGGAGAAATTTCCGTCAGATAGCGGAAGAGCCCTTTCAGATACGCCTGGTATTCCGGCGAAAAATACTGCCAGACCTTTGTTGCTTCTCCAGCGGGGAAATTCACCGAATGCCAGGAGCGGGAAAGACGCTCATCGAACAGACGGAACTTCGCCCCTTCCAGATTATCCATGCCATGACGGACCAGCAGCGCCACATCTTCCGCATTCGCCTCCGGATTGCGCGCAATGCTGTATTGCGGAACATAGGGAACCGGCAATGTATAGGATATTTCGGATCCTTCCACTCCGTAAAGCGGTCCATAAATGGTCGGATAGTTCAGATTCCGCAGATTTTCCGGCAGAAGCACATCGAATCCACGATCCGCCATCAGGGAAAGCACCGGCGGAAGAAGCGCGATTTTCAGCGGTTTCAAATTCCAGTCATTCTCAGTAAATTCACGGAATTTATATTTATTGAGAATGGTCACGGTATTCTTTTCCGCGTCATAGCGATAGAACTCCCGGCAGTCGATGGGCTGCGCGAGCGCCGCACGTGCGGCGAAATCCGCTGCACCAGCGCAGGCGAACGGCAGATTTCCCCGCCAGTTGCCGGTTGCCTGAAGCGGAGCTCCATACAACGTATTCAGCCACACGGCTCCGCCACGATCGAACTGAATCCGGATTTCATGATTCTTCCGGACTATACTCCGGGGACGGCGCTGGAAGATCACCTGGACAGGTACCGATCCGCGATGTCCGGTCAAATCCTGTTCCGCGCTGTTTCCGTTCCAGAGCACGATCCAGTTGGAAGCAAGTTCGCCGTCGCGTCCGCGATCATACAGAACCCCATCCTCCTTCACCGGCAGGGAAAGAATCTCCTTTGTTCCGGAACGCCAGGCAATATTGGTAAAAGCACCGGTCGGAGAATCGGAAAGCACGAACTCTCTATGAGCGCTTTCCAGAAGAAGCGAAGGCGAAAGCAGATTCATATCCGCAGTAAACGCATCGGCGCAGGTGAACTGTTTCCGGGTCCAGCTGACCGCATTCACTTTGACGGCTTCCGGAGTGGATCCGGAATAGAACTGGGTCGGGTCATAACCGAATTCAACAGCGGCGTTCGGACCGGTCACCGGAAGATTTTTCAAACGTTTTTCAACTGCAGAATCCCGCGCGCCCTCAAAGCGGAAGGGGATCTGCCAGTAGAGTTTCGGATTCGCAGGGGAGAAGACATACTGTCTTGCGATCGCCCCGGTGGAAAGCACCTGATTGGCAAGCAGACCGTCGCCGCTGCTGTAATCGCCTAGGAACGAACTGGTCACCCAGCCGAAACGGCCGAATGAACCGCCCTTTGTCACACCTTCGGCGAATCCGTTCATCCGTTTCCGAGCGGCATCCAGAAGATTCTGCGCCTTCTGTGCGGCAGATTCCACGCTGGATCCGGATGCAACCAGTTTTCTCAGATCCGCCGCGCACTTCTTCAGTGCGGGCAGCTCTGCGATCGCAGGGTTGAACTCCCGAAGTTCGGAAATGGAATCTTCCAGTTCCAGACAACGGTAGGCATCATAAACTCTTCCATAGGCGCGATCGAGCAGCGGATCATATTTGCGGATTTCTGTGGCTTCCAGATCCGCGGGAATGGAGGAGCGGAGAGCCAGGACATCGCGTTCCACATCCGGCAGGGAAATGCCGTGACGCTTCAAATTGGAGAAATCATCAATGAGACGATCCAGATTCCAGACGAGGACATCGGAACCGTAAGTATGCTTCCGGAGAATCTGCTGACGAATCTCCTCGACGGAAGGCTGTTCAAACGCAAAGACCCATCCGGAAGATCCGGCTTTGACCGTCAATTCCAGCTGATAGTCGCCTTTTTCCAGCGGCAGAATGACAACATGTCCGCCCTTTCCATTTCCCTGCCGCATGAAATCCGCAACAGTCTTGCCGTTGCAGACAACCTTCCAGAACCAGTCCGCATTGCCTTTCAGCGCATATTCTCCGGGAGACGCGACGGAACCAGCGGCTCTCAGCGTCACGACTTTCTCTCCGGAACGGCCGGCAAACAGCTTTGCCAAATCGACCTTTTTTCCAATCTGGAAACGAACCGTCTTTCCATCCGCCGTTTTCCAGACTTCCGGCACGGCTAAAGACTGAACCGCATTTTTCTTCTCCTCGGAATTCAGGTTATCCGCCTTGAAATAGGAGAGTTTTCCTGTCATGCGATAATTGCGGAAGCCGGGATACGCCTTCCGGAAAATCGTCCGGAACTCCGGACTCCGAAGCGTTTTCCGCCAGAGGATTCTGTCGCCTTCCCAGACCGTTCCCACTGCGGAATCCCCTTTCAGGACCAGTTCCAGCCGGTACTCCGTTCCCTCTTTCCACGTTCCCTGTTCCGCGAGTTCTGATTTCAGCGGAATGGCAGGTTTTCCGCAGTATTGCAGTTCAAAGGATCGTGTTCCATCCGCCTTTTTATTCAGGAAAAGACTCAGATAAGGCTGTTCCGCCGGAAAGGGAGTCTTCCGCTGAAACGGACGGCTGTGAATCAGGAGTCCACCTCGCTGATCCATCTTCTTTCCCGGCTGAAAGACCTTGAATTTATGCGGCATTGCCGTAAAGCGTGCCGTTACCGCGACAGCACTCCCCGCAGGAAACGCGCGGACAAGCATCTGCGCATCTTCCGGATTCACATCCCAGTATTCGGAACTCTTCTGATTGACACCGGTGAACAGATAAGCTCCACCGATCACCTCTCCGGCAACCCCGCGATACATCCAGTGTTCCATGACGGGAGAAAAGTCCGGATACGCCTGAAAGTTCTCCTCGAAAACCGCCGCCGATACCATGCTTCCACTCAGCAGGAACGGCAGTAGAATTTGTCTTAATCTTGAATAATCCATCTCTATCATCCTGATTTTTCAGTTTATATGATCTATTTTTTCTGATTTTGTATTCTGCTTTACCAGATATATCCGCCTGCGCAGATATGCTCCATGGATCTCCGATCGGTCCATTTGAACGGATAGGCCTCCAACGGATTGTAACGGCTGTCGGGCGTAACCCATCCGGCGTGTCCATCCAGATAGAGCATTCCGACCTGCTGGATATGGCGCGGAGCGGGAACACCGTAGTTATTTCCCAGGTTCACACCAAAACGCCAGAATCCGCGTTCCCGGTCAATCGCATCCACGGAAGTACCAGTACAGTTGTAGGTATCCGCGATCAGGAACTTCTGTGACGGATTCGGAATCTTGGACGCCTTCCCTGTAGTATAAAGATCTGAGGGCTTCTTTAAGGTTGCGCTGTATGTAATAAGAGTCTCATTGATGCCGTAATGCGGAAAATACTGAAAATCGGTCAGCGCCGGCATTCCGGGACACCGCAGAACGGCCACAGTAATATAACCATTTGCATTCACCTTCTTCGTCGTACCGATCAGCCGCAGCAGACTATGGTGCCAGTAAGGTTCCGTGGAGGAGTTGGAACTGCCGAACATCGGAGGCAGATAATCATCAGTGTCCACCAGATACGAAGACATTCCAAGACCAATTTGCTTCAAATTGGAAAGACACTGAATTGCCTGAGCCTTCTCCCGCGCCTTGTTCAATGCCGGAAGCAGAAGCGCGGCAAGAATCGCAATGATCGCAATTACAACCAGCAATTCTATCAAAGTAAAATGATTTCTGTGCTTTCCATTTGTATTTGCCGGGAATCTCATTTTTTTCATTTCTGCAAATCCTTCCTTATATAGTTGATTAGTCATGAACGGGGACTCCGTCCTCGCAGAATACGAAACCGACTTCGATATCCGTTGTCAGCAACGGAGCATCCTCAGGCGATTCCATCTGACGAATAAAATTATCCGCAAGAATTTTTGCGGTTTCCTCCATTTTTCGCATAACGACGCATCCAGTGAACTTCATATCGGAAAACAGAGTCAGTTCACCACCGAAAACACGGCATTGGCGTTTCAGTTCAAAATGTTTTTTCAGAAAATCCCAATACTGCCAGCAGACACCGGTCAGCATGACGGCATCGAAAGACGCTCCGTTTTGCAGGAGTTCCTCCACCCGGCGCATGACGGCATCAGGATCATCATTGATAAAACAGCATTCTTCCAGAGCAAACTCATGTTCTTCGCAGGAGCGGATAATTCCGCTGCGGATCTCCGAATACAGCTCTTCCGGACAGTTGCTGCTGAGAATCAGAGGATGTTTCCGTCCATCCTCAAAAATTTTATTCATGATCCGATAGTGATCCTCGGTAAAATTCCAGCGTGCGGCGCTTGCGTTGCCTGTCACGAAACCGATCTCGACAATCGGCAGTCCGGACTCCCGGAGCGCCCGGATCGTTTCCGCATACTTCATCTCCGGCGAGAACCATACAAGACCATCCAGATTGTAATTGCGGATCACGTCCACCGCGTTCTCCGTCGTTCCCTGCAGGTAAATATACTGCGCGGAAAAATTGCCGGAACGTCCAAGAATTTCCCGCAGGAAGGGAAACAAGGTGTCAATATGCTGTTTGGAAAACAGAACATTGCATCCATCTCCCATGACAACTCCGATGATCTTGAGTTTTCCCCAGCAGCTGAAACTGCCCGGCACGGTAATATAACCACTGTTTCCGCAGGCGATCAGATGACCGCTCTCCGCAAGATTCCGGAGAACCTTCAGCGCGGTCGGATGCGAAACGCCGAACATCTGGGCCAGCTTGCGCGTGGATGGGACTTTCTGCGGCTCATTTCCGCCACGAATAATCAGTTCCACCACATACTGACGGATCTTCATAAACTCTGTATTCGGAGCTTCCAAACGGATCGATTTCATTTTCACTTACCACCGGTTACCACTTCATTTCTCATTATAACACAAAAGGGCTTCCGTGTCAAGAGGGAATCGAAAAAAAAGAGAAAAAAATGAAATTCCTTAGAGAAATCTTTCTATGGAAACTGTTGGTTTTCAACAAAAAAACAAACCGGCCTCCGTGAAAAATACGCGGAGACCGGAAAAGATCGGAAAAACAAATCGGGAACAAGAATCAGGCAAAAAATTTCGGATCGATCTGATCCTTCAACGCCTCAAACATCTCATCCACCATAGCCTGGATTTCGTCAAGTCCGAGCACGGCCTGAGTCAGCGGATCCGCGGCAATGGCATGGAAGATGTCGCGCCGGCTGCAGTTCAGCGCCCCCTGCGCGCCCATGATCTGGACATTGATCATTCCGCGATTCAGATTTGCCAGCTGTTCCGGATAGTGCTCAATCCGTCCGGGGAAGATTCCACCGCCGCAGACCAGGCACGGCACCTCGACACAGGATTCCGGCGGCAGAGTCGGGATCAGGCCATGATTCATCACGTTGAGATTGGCCGCCATCGGAAGATTCTTTTCAATCGCGGCAATCACCTGAACCCCATATTCCGCGCTCGGCTTGAGATCAATCTCCTTGCTCCCATCCAGGTAGCCTTTCAGATCCTTTTCATTCCGATGCTGAAGAACGGGGCAGATGGAAACGGAAGCTCCGGAAACTCCGGCACTCATCGTATTCCAGTCGATGCCATCTTCGATTTTCGGGAAGTCGTTGGAGCAGAACTTGTCGATCAGATCCTGACGCTTGCGGATGTACGGAATGTATTCACTGCCGTGACCGCTGGACTCCGTCGGGAAGTAGCCGAAATGACGCATGATTTCAAAGCGGACCTTGTCGCGCTTATAAATTTCGGGGATGTCAAGGCACTTGCGCAGTTCCGGATAGAGATCTTTTCCATCGGCCTCCAGCTTCAGCATGAATGCCTGATGATTCACTCCGGCAGCATAGTAATGAAGTTTTTCGTAGGGAATCTTAAGCCAGTCGGCGATCTGCTTCGATGTACCCTGAACACTGTGGCAGAGACCGATCACGCGAACGGTTCTGGCTCGTTTGCTGAGAGCGATCGTATTCATGGACATCGGGTTGACATAGTTCAGAAGATATGCTCCGGGGCACACCTCTTCCATGGTATCGAGGACCTCAAACAGGTCCTTGAGTGTCCGAAGTCCGCGGAACACACCGCCGGGGCCGAGAGAATCCGCAACAACCTGCTGAACACCGTATTTGGCTGGAATGGAATACTCAAGAGCCTGATGATCAATGGTACCGGAACGGAAAATCGTAATCACATAATCGGCTCCGGTCAGAGCCTTGCGCAGATCGGTGGTCTTCTCCGGATGAAAGTCAAGGTTGAGTTTGGAGGCGATCAGGCCGCAGATCGTCGCAGAGTTTTCAAGGCGCTCCGCATTGATATCCATCAGCGTCAGCTGATTGTTCCGAAGAACCGGATCCAGAAGGATGTCCTTCATAAAGTTCTGCGCGAAGATCACTCCTCCCGCACCCACCAGAACAATTTTTGCCATTTTTTTCAGATTCCTTTTTCTGTTTATGGTTGAATTTTTGCGTAGCATGGAAATATTATACAACGAACTCTTGTATTTTAGAAGATGCATTTTTGATTTATTAACTGGATTTTTGAGGCATTCATGACACTGCAACGAAAAAAAGAATATATCTGCGGATGCTATCGGCCGGAACTGGACGGCTTTCCGAAAATTGATCTGCCGATCTATCCGCGATCCTCCGGACACTTCCGAAGACCCGGCTCTTTCCGGGAAAACATTCCTGCCGGGAAAAAAAGATTCGTCCAGATCTTCTGGGGCATCGAAGGCGAAGGCCTTATCGAAATCAATGGAAAAAATGAAGTGCTTCATCCCGGAGAAGTTGTCTATCACCTGCCTCTGGAACCGCATATCCATCAGTCTCTTACAGAGTCATGGGAATATCGCTGGATTACATTCGACGGGCCGAACGCTCGCGATTTCATGCTCTCCTACCACTATCCCCGCGTATGCTTCCCCGCAGGCCCCTGCCCCCATGAAAGTTTTCTCACATTTGAAAACCTCATGCTCGAACGAACTCCGTACGCATGGAGAAAAATGTTCGCCGTCATCTGCGATATCCTCGCTCTCGCAGGAGGTTCCAATCAGGAAGCCACTATGGAAAATAAACTCCTGGCAGAATCCATTCGAATCTGCAAGGAAAATTTCCAAAACCCGAACCTGAACGTCAACGCACTCGCGGAACGGCTTAATGTCAACCGCTCAACACTTCTCAGGATCTTTCGGAAAAAAATGGATATGGCTCCGTCTGAATATATCGGACAGCTTCGAATCCAGAACGCTGTTACACTACTCAAACAAACTCTCTTCCCGATCCGGGAAATCGCCGATCGATCCGGAATTCAAGATGTCAATTATTTCTGTCGGATTATTAAATCTCATACGGGGCTGACCCCCTCGGAACTAAGAAAATAAAACGCTTTTGGGTTGGTGGCTTCTCGCCCCCAACACCCCTCGGCAGGACCACAGGCCCTGCACC
>CAJKAR010000079.1 GCA_905197955.1 uncultured Lentisphaeria bacterium
CGCTGAAAAAACAACTTTTTAACAAGATGAGCCAAAACGTTTTGAAATTGGCTCTCTCAAAAAAACAGTAACTTTCCTCCCTCAATCGCCCCTAATTCCCAACGCCGGCGAATGGATAAAATTTTCAATATCCACTTGAAAAATCTTAATACATCAGTATATTAAGGATTCCCGAATATTTTAGAACACAGAGGTGTATATGACGGCATGGAAACAACTTTTTCTGCTTTCAGACGCGCTGGAACGAGCCGCCCTGGAACATCACGCGGTACAGTGGGGCGATTCCCAGTATGCCGGTCTCACAGTGAGCCAGAGCCGGGCGTACATCACGCTCTGGAAACTGCTGGACTCAAACCCGGACGGAATTTCTCTGAAAACCCTTTCCCAGAAACTGCGGGTGACAGCCGGAGCCGCATCCGAAATGGTGGATCTGCTTGTCAATAAAGGTCTTGTAACAAGGACTCAAAGCAAGTCGGACCGAAGGGCCATCTGCATCAATTTTCCGGAGGAACTCAAACGCAAACACGAATACACTGAACAAATCATCCGGCAGGAATACGACACATTCCTGGATCCGCTTCTCCCCGAGGAGAAAAAACAGTTTGAATGTCTTTTGCAAAAAATTTATGATGAATACAATAAGAAAGGACAAATTTAACATGGCTCTGAAAAAAAATCTTTTGCTTGCCGCAGCTGTTCTGGGAACAGCCCTCCCCGCGTTCGCGCAGGGAGAACCCCCTCCGCCGTATGTCAGCGTGGAAAAAGCCGTCATCCGGAACGATGCGGCAACACGGAAATATGTCGGACACATTGAAGCCATTCAGAGTGTCTCCATCGTTGCGCGAATCTCCGGCTATCTTTATGAGATCAAGTTCAAAGAAGGCGAGCTCGTAAAAAAAGGTCAGCTTCTCTTCGTCATTGAAGACACCACCTACCGCGCGAAAGCAAAATCCGCGGAAGCCAGCGTCATGCAGATCCAGGCTGAACTGGAATATGCTCAGAACGATTTCAACCGTCAGGAAAAACTCTATCAGAAGCGCGCCGTGGCGGAAATCGTCTATCAGGACGCGAAACGCCTCTTCAATACCACAAAAGCCAAACTTGCCGAAGCCGAAGCCAATCTTCTGGATGCCAACAACTCTCTGAGCTATACGAAAATCTATGCTCCAATCACCGGCATCATCGGCAAGGCCACCTACACGGAAGGCAATTATGTCACGCCGACCAGCAAGGAACTCGCCGATATCGTTCAGGTTACACCGATCTACGTCCGCTTCGCCATCAGCGAACGGGATTTCATCAAGGAATTCGGAAGCGTGGAAGGCATCCGGAAAAACGGTATCGTCCAGATTCTGCTCGCCGATGGACGTGAATACAGCAAAACCGGCAACATCGTACTTGTGGACAACAAGGTCGATAATGAAACCGGAACCATCACACTGTGGGCGCAGTTCGACAATCCGGATCATGTGCTCGTCCCCGGCGGATATACGACGGTGAAGCTCTCCCGGAAACTCGCGGTTCCGACTCCCGCAGTCAAACTTTCCGCGATGATGACCGACGACCAAGGCAATTACATCTATGTCGTCGACAAAGAGGGAAAAGCGGAACTGCGCCGTGTCAAGCCCGGAACCGTGATCGGCAGCATGCAGCTGATTGAAAGCGGAGTCAAACCCGGAGAGACGGTCGTCGTGGACGGAACTCATAAAGTGCGTCCCGGCGGAAAAGTCGTCCCCGTCTTCGAGAAGCAGGAAACGAAGTGAGGTCCCCGAATGATTTCTCAAATTTACATTGACAGGCCCAAGCTGGCGCTCGTGATCGCAATCGTCACAATGATTGCGGGCGCCATGTGCATCATGAAGGTGCCGGTTGCGGAATATCCGGAAATCGCACCGCCGCAGATCATGGTTTCCGCCAGTTATCCGGGGGCCAGCGCACAGGAAATTGCGGATACCGTCGCAGCCGTGATCGAAACGGAAGCAAACGGTATCGAGGATATGATCTACTTCTCCTCCACCTCCGACAACAGCGGCAACTACACACTTTCCATCACGTTTGAATCCGGAACCGATACGGATATCGCTCAGGTCAACGTGCAGAACGCCATCCAGAGAGCGGAACCGATTCTGCCGGCGGAAGTCAAGGCGCTCGGAGTCCAGGTGATGAAACGCTCCACGGATATTCTCGCCATGTACGCATTCACAACGGATGGAAGCGAACTTTCCATTCTGCAGTTGAGCAACTACATCAAAATCAACGTCCGCGACGTGCTCGCCCGAATCAACGGCATCAGTGATGTAAGCATCTTCGGTGAACGTCAGTACAGTATGCGTATCTGGCTGGATCCGCTCCGGATGTCCGCCATGAACATCAAGCCTGATGACATTGCCACTGCGATCGAAAGTCAGAACGTTCAGGCAGCCGCCGGAACGATCGGTGCGGAAAACAGTAACGAGTACATTCAGCTGAAGGTCAATACTCTCGGCCGTCTGCAGACGACGGAACAGTTTGAAGATATCGTCATCAAAGTCGGCGAAAACGGGAACATCACCCGTCTGCGGGATGTCGCGCGCATCGAGCTCGGATCGGAAACCTATTCCGGCGACAGCTCCTTCAACGGCAAGCCCTCCATCGCCATCGCGATCTACCGGAACACCGATGCAAACGCCATTGATGTCGTGGACCAGGCAAACGCCACCTTGAAGGAACTTTCCAAAAACTTCCCCAAAGGCGTGAAGTACACAATGGGATATGACCCGACGGAATACATCCGCACCACCATGAAGGAAATCGTCATTACGCTGATTATCACGCTTGTTCTCGTCGTGCTGATCACCTATGTCTTCCTTCAGGACTGGCGCGCGACCCTGATTCCCAGTGCCGCAATCCCGGTCTCTCTGGTGGGTACATTTATTTTCCTGGTCCCGCTGGGTTTCACAATGAACGTGCTGACAATGTTCGCCCTGATCCTCGTTATCGGATCACTGGTGGACGACGCGATCATCGTTGTGGAAAACTGTATGCGAATCATTGAAGAGGAAAAATTACCACCGAAAGAGGCCGCATCAAAGAGTATGCAGCAGATCACCGGAGCGATCATCGCCACAACGCTGGTGATTGTCGCCATCTACGCACCGGTCGGTTTCTACGGCGGCATGGTGGGAACCATCTACCTGCAGTTCTCGGCGACCATGTGCATTGCGCTGGTTCTTTCCACAATCAACGCGCTGACTCTGAGTCCCGCGCTCTGCGGACTTCTTCTCCGTCCCTACAATCCGAACAAGCCGCTGCTGTTCCGCTGGTTCAACATCGGGCTTGACTTTGCAAGAAACAAATATCTTCTCTATTCAGGTTTCCTGGCGAGAAAAATGTTCATCACATTTATTCTGATGCTGGGAGTGCTGTTTGCGAACTATTGTCTCTTCTCCGGCGTCCCGAAATGGATGGTTCCGGAAGCGCTGGCCAAAGCGGGAGCCAACAATCAGTGGCTCAACGGAGTTGCAAGTGAATTCCTCCCCAAAGAGGACAAGGGTGCGATCTTCTGCGATGTGGAAATGCCGCCGGGAGCGACTCTCGCCAGAACCAACAAGGTGCTGAACAAATGCTATGAGATCATTTCCAAGACTCCGGGAGTCAAAGATGTGATTATGGTCAGCGGATTCAGCTTCATCGGAGGAAACGGCGAAAACGTCGGACTCGTGATTGCCTCGCTGGACAACTGGAGCGAACGTAAAACGCCGGAACTTCAGCTCAACGCAATCGCGACCTCTCTTCAGCAGAAACTCGGAACCATTCCCGCGGCAAAAATCAACGTCTTTACGCCGCCCGCCATCATGGGACTCGGTGCGACCGGAGGCGTGACCTTTGCTCTCCAGGCAACGGGAAATCAGACCCCGCAGGATCTCGCGGTCGAACTGAACAAATTCCTCTATCTGCTGAATACGCAGAAAGAGACTCAGTACGCATTCAGCGGATACAATGCGAACACACCGCAGCTGTATTTGAATCTGGATCGTGCCAAGGCGGAAGCCATGAACATTCCGGTCAGCCGGGTGTTCACCACGTTGCAGAGCAAACTGGCGTCGTTCTACATCAACGACTTCAACCTCTACAACAACACGTTTAAAGTGAAAATGCAGTCGGAAGCGGAAGAGCGCTCGACACTCGGCGACATCTCGCAGATTCTGGTGCAGACCAACTCCGGCAAGATGGCTCCTCTCAGTGCCATTGCGGATGTTTCCTACATCATCGGTCCTCGTCAGGTCACCCGCTTCAATCAGTACCTTGCCGCCACCGTTACGGCTCAGGCAAAGGCGCAGTACAGCAGCGGACAGCTCATGAACAAAATTCAGGAACTTGCCGATACGAAACTCCCCAAAGACTACCGTATCTCCTGGACCGATATGAGTTATCAGGAACGGGGTAATGAGGGAAAACTCGCAGGACTGATGACCCTCGCCCTGATCTTCGGTTATCTCTTCCTGGTGGCGCAGTATGAAAGCTGGACTGTTCCGATGCCGGTTATGACCTCAGTTGCCTTTGCAACCCTCGGCGGAGTCATCGGACTGCTGATTACCAAAACCGCATTGAGTATCTATGCTCAGCTGGGTATGATCATGCTGATCGGACTTGCCAGTAAAAACGCAATCCTCATGGTGGAATTCTCCAAGCAGGAGCGCGAAGCCGGACGATCTATCTTCGATGCCGCACAGAACGGTGCAAAACATCGTTTCCGTGCCGTGCAGATGACCGCATGGTCCTTCCTGATCGGCGTGTTCCCGATGGTCATCGCAACCGGTGCAGGTGCAGGAAGCCGTCTGGCTATCGGTATCTCAACGTTCTACGGAATGCTTTTAGCAACACTGGTCGGTATTGCCTTTATTCCGGCACTGTATGTGATCTTCCAGACTCTCAGCGAAAAAATGTCGCGGAAACGTCCGGATCCCCAGTCCTGAAAAAGCAATGCCCGCAGAAAAAAGGGGGCAGATGGAAAAATGCCCTGAAAAAGTGTATTTCTCCCCTTACCCCCCCTTCCCCCGGAAATACCGGACGGGACAGAAAAAATAAAAACGGAGAATCTCTCCATTCGAAAGATGTTCCAAATACTGGAACATCTTTTTTTTTGGAAAGCAAATTCAGTCAATTTATCAGAAAAAAATACATTTTCAGATTCATTTCCAGCTTTCAAAGGCGAATTTGGAAAGTCAAACATTTTTTTTTTGCAATCTAGCACTTTTTATTCCATTTTCCGTTTGATTTTTGCGGTAACTCTGCTTTATTATAAAGTACGTTTTTTTTGGTTGAATACAGTAAAATAAGCATAAAAAGGAAATTCTGATAAAATCTGTTGCAGATGATGTTAATCCGTCAAAATGGCATTGCCCGGGAGAAGGACTCGGGTTGTTCGAAAATTTGGGGTGTTTCGAATTATAAAGTGTGGGATTCACAATGTTGTTTATGCCGGTTTTTTCTGGACAGAGGGGGAGCTTCTTTTTTCTTATTTTTCAACCAGTAAAATCTGTTTAACAGGGAGTTGGGAGCAATGACAAAACGTGACTTGGTAGTCAAAATCGCCGCGGAAACAAAACTTCATCAGGAATCCGTAAGTGCAGTGGTTCAGAAAACGCTGGACTATCTTGCGGATGAACTGGCAGCAGGCAGAAACATCGAGCTTAGGAACTTCGGAGTATTCGAAGTTCTGGTCCGCAAAGAACGCAAAGGGCGCAATCCGCGCAATCCGTCCCACGAGGTCGTGATCCCGGAACGCGTGGTCGTAAAATTCCGGGCTGGAAAAGTTTTGAAGCAGAGAGTTGAAAGTCTGGCCAAGTGATTGTATATTATTGACCGTATGCATTTTATGCAGCGGCATTTTCATACAAATCATGAGAAAACGCCTTGCTGATTACCGCAAGGCGTTTTCTATTTGGAACGATCAGAAAAGAGGGATTCATCATGTCAAAATCAACACCGCCTCCGGGAAGCAGCGATATCCTTCCGGAAGAAGCGCCCACCTGGAACTTTCTGGAAGACTCCGCAAAAAAAATCTTCTCCCTTTACGGATACGGGGAACTCAGAACTCCGATTTTTGAATATACAGAAGTCTTTCAGCGGGGACTGGGAAATGAAACCGAAGTCGTGAAAAAGGAGATGTACACCTTTGAGGACCGCGGCGGAAGAAGTCTGACCCTGCGTCCGGAAGGAACCGCAGGCGTAATGCGCTCCCTCTCCGGAACCGATGCGCTGAACGGAGTCGAACACAGAGTCTTCTACATCGGCCCCATGTTCCGCGGGGAGCGGCCGGCGGCGGGAAGACGGCGCCAGTTCCATCAGATCGGAGTGGAAAACGCGGGCAAAGTCTCTCCGGAACTCGATGCGGAGTGCATTGCCATGCTCGTTCATTTTCTGAATGAAATCAAGATTTCCGGATTCACGCTGTACCTCAACACACGCGGAGTGGCATCGGATCGTCCTGCGGCGGAAGAGGCTCTCCGGAACTATTTTGCTCCCTACATAGACTCCATGTGCGACGACTGCAAGGAACGTTTCCAGCGGAATATCTGGCGAATCCTCGACTGCAAACAGGAAAAATGCCGCAAAGTGATCGACAATGCTCCGGATGCAGCAAGTTTCTTCAGTCAGGAATCCAGAGACTACTTCAAAAAGGTCTGCGACGCCCTGACGGCAATGGGAATCGATTATGTCATCGAACCAAGACTCGTCCGCGGACTGGACTATTATGTTCACACGGTCTTTGAACTGACCCATCCCGGACTCGGCGGACAGACCGCCATCGCCGGCGGCGGCCGATATGAACTGATGCTCCCCGAATCCAATAAGCCGATTCAGGGGGTTGGTTTTGCAGCCGGAATGGAACGGCTCATCATGGTTCGGGAAGCGCTCGGAGTTCCTCCCGTTCTTCCGGAACACCCGAGAATTTTCCTGGCATCGATGGGGGAAAAAGCGCTGGCATTCAACATTGCTCTCTCGGCAAAGCTCCGCAAGGCGGGAATCGCAACGGCTCTCGAACTGGAAACCAAAAGCCTCAAGTCGCAGATGCGTTCCGCCGACCGTCTGAAAGCGGCATACTCCATCGTTGTCGGAGACAGCGAACTGGAGTCCGGAAAAGCCATGCTGAAAAATATGGCGGATTCCTCTCAGCAGGAAGTGAAGCTCTCATTGGAAGATCTCAAAGAAAAACTGTGTTAAATCATGAAAAAGGTTTATAATATCAATATTGAGGCGCAGCATCCCCTGCCGACGCCTCAGGAAATTCATACGGAACTGCCGCTGACTCCCATCATGGAGGATTTTGTGGAAAACTCCCGTCATCGGATCGAAGAGATCATCCGCCGGCGGGATAAGCGGATTCTGGTCGTTACGGGTCCCTGCTCCATCGACAATCCGGATGCCGCTCTTGATTATGCCGACCGCCTGAAAAAACTGCAGAAAAAAGTGGAAGGCAAATTCATGCTGGTCATGCGCACTTACTTCGAAAAGCCGCGCACAACGATCGGATGGAAAGGACTCGTTTACGATCCGGATCTCGATAAGACATTCAATATCGAAAAGGGACTCCGCCTCTCCCGCAAGATCCTGCTGGCCATGGCGGAACGGGAACTGCCGACCGCTACTGAATTTCTGGATCCGATCATTCCACAGTATCTTTCCGATCTTATCAGCTGGGCAGCCATCGGCGCCCGGACAACGGAGTCTCAGACCCATCGACAGCTCGTCAGCGGACTCTCCATGCCTGTCGGATTCAAAAATGCAACCGATGGTTCCATCCACATCGCAATTGATGCGATCAAAACTGCCTCCGCCAAGCACAGTTTTCTCGGTGTGATCAACGACGGCCGTACCGGAGTCTTTCACACAAAAGGCAATAAAAACTGCAATGTCATTCTACGCGGCTCCTCCAATGCAACCAATTACGGGTCGGAATATATCGCTTTCACAGAGGAACTGATGCGGAAATCAGGGCTGACGCCGTCCATCATTGTGGACTGCAGTCACGGCAATTCCATGCGCCAGCCGACCAATCAGCCGGCAGTTTTCAAAGATATCATAAAACAGCTGAACGAGGGCGCAACTTCCATCGCCGGTGTCATGCTGGAAAGTTATCTCAAAACCGGCAAGCAGAACATGACCGATCGAAGCAATCTCACATATGGACTTTCCATCACCGACGGCTGTCTCGGCTGGCAGGAAACGGAAGAGCTTATTCTGGAAGCCTTCGAATCCCTGAAATAATCTTATTTATTTTTCATCTTCCGCGGTTTTCTGGAACGATTTCCGGAAAACCGTTTTTTTCTATTCGGAATCGTTTTCTTATCCATTCGGAAAACAGAAGTCCGGATTGACACGTCCCCGCACCTGCTATCCAGAAGCTCTTTGCGCCGGCCGATTCTTTGAATAACCGCCCCCTTACCCCTGATCGCAGTTCTATTGATGAGCAGCCTCACTCCATCTCGTCTTCCGGAACGATACCGGTTCTATTGTAAATCCGCCTGTATTCGCTTGGAGACATGCTGTTTGGATACTCCCTGAAAAAGCGGCTGAAAGAAGATTTCTCCAGAAAACCGCACTGCCGGCCGATTTCCTGAATCGAAAGAGCGGTTCCGGCAAGCAGAGCCCGCGCTTTGGCAATCCGCTGATTCTGAATGTATCTTTTCGGAGTGATATACATTTTTTCCATGAATTTCTTGCGGAAAGAGGCTCGGGAAATATGCAGAGCTTCACAGATTGTGTTGACATTAAGAACCTATCCCTAAATAACAGCAAGTTTTCGATAAATTATAACCGTTGCG
>CAJKAR010000080.1 GCA_905197955.1 uncultured Lentisphaeria bacterium
CAATGGTACTGCTCAACAGTGTGCGGGAGTTCTTTTCAACGCAGGGTGTGCTTTTGCACACTACTACAAACAAAACTCTGATCTCTTCAAACAGAGTTTTTCCCTTTTTAAACTTGAATGTCCACAATTCAGGATTATAGTCTCCTTATTGCGGCTTTTCTGAGACCAATCAACCAACAAGAGAAAATGGAATTTATGAGAATCGGGATTCTTTTTCTTGCATTTTTTTTTCTGTCTTCTTCCATTCGGGGAAACAATGAGCATTCTGTAAATTTTTCCATTGAGTATGAGAAAGAATTTGTTGCAGGAAAAATAGCAAAACGAAAATTAAATTTTTATGTATCTCCTGAATTTCTTTCCATTGATTCTTTTAGAAAATGGAAAGAAAAAAAAGCGGTTTGCTATTCTATTGAAATTGTTCCCGGGGATCTAAAAAATAAAATTCTGGTTATTTGGTATGAAAAGAACAAGAGTCATAAACGAGCTGTTTTCTTTGATTTTCCATTTCCTCTGGTTGGCATTCTCTCTTTTTTTATGTTTGAAAGAAAAGATAATTCTCCTCTTGATGAAAAAAACGACATTAAGGCCGTTGCCGAAATTATGACAAGGAATATTCCGGGAAAAGACACGGAGATGCTTCAGGCCACTTTTTTTCATGTGAAGAGAAATGCTTTTTTTGCTGTTAAGACTTCAAGCAATACAACATCATCCCTCTCGGTCGAGAAGGTTCCTCTGTGTTTCGGATTATTGGGCGACCGGAAAAACTTGGATGCTTCAGACAGGGATTCGTTACAAGAATCCCGCTGAAGCACCTCTCTCCTTGGGACAGATTATTTTGATGAAAGAAAGGATCTCTGTCCGACGGAACATGTTTTGCGTATGGGCGTGCAGAAACAGCTTTTCAGCTGCCGAAGATTTCCCGGCACTGTTTGAGGCGTTCCCGTATTGGGATGTTCTGCGGGCACTTCTTTTCGCATGCACCGCAGGAGATGCATGCTGAGGCCCTTTCGCCAGTATCCCAGGGATTTTTTCCGATGGAGTTGTACCGGTTCTCCGCCGCTGTGTACAGATTGTAGACCTCTTTGTAGATCAGCGCTTCCAGACATTTCGGGATCGCCACCTTCTTCGGACAGGCCGGAGTGCAATAGCCGCATCCGGTACAATAAAGATTCCGCAGTTTGGAACATTCTTCGGTTACGGCGTCGATGGCATCAAGTTCTTCTTTGCTCAGCGGATCCGGCAGATCCGCCATGGTTGCGTTGCCATCCACCATTTCCCGCGTTCCCATTCCGGAGAGCGCACAGCTGATGCCGGGTGTGCTCAGAACAAAGCGGATCGCCAGTTCCGGAGTCGTAATTCTGCCGCCAATAGCGTTTTCGAAGACCCCGCCTTTGAATGCAAGACGTCCTCCGCCCACAGGTCCCATCACCACAACTCCCATTCCTAGCTCAGCCGCACGACGGATTCCTGTCAGATTGCTCCGGTCCAGCAGATTGAACTGGCAGAGTACCGATGAAAAGGCTCGCGTGTCAAGAATTTCAACAATCGTTTCCGGATGCGGATCGTGGAACGAAAAGGAGAGATGACGGATTACCCCTTCGCTCTTGAATTTTTCCGCGACATCAATCAGGTGCTGCGGAAGAATCAGATCATGGAACGATTGACTGCTCAGCGCATGAAAGTGATAGAAATCAATATAATCGGTATCGAGCTTTTTCAGCTGATGCTCCAGAATTCGCTTGAAATCATCCTGCGATTTGACTTCCCCAAGCGGCAGTTTTGTGGAAAGTTTGACCTTTTCCCGCCATCCGTCCTTCAGCGCCATTCCGACCGCCAGTTCGCTGCGTCCGCCGCAGTACATGTAGGCGGTGTCAACGTAGTTGATGCCTTTTTCAAAACCGTAACGCAGAAGATCAACGGCTTTACCCAGATCCTCTTTGGCGTTTTTGTCCTGATTTTCCGGAATCGGCAGACGCATGGCCCCGAATCCGAGTGCGGAAATTTTGAATCCTGTTTTTCCGAAATCCCGATATTGCATTTTTTCTCCTGAAGTCATCTTTCTGCTGGAATACAGTTTTTTTGAATCGGAATAATATAGATGGATGCCGTCGGAAGGTCAAGCGGAAGAGAATGGGAAAATCTCTGCGGCAAGTCTTCTTTTCGCATGAAAATTCAATCACGGGGTATGTTTTTTGAAAAGAGAGTGTATATTATTCCTTCAAGTGTTTTCGGAGGCATATTTTGAGCGAAGAATTTTTTGATGTCGTGGTAGTGGGCGGAGGACATGCCGCATGCGAAGCCGCACTGGCTTCTGCGAGAGCGGGAGCATCGACCCTTCTGCTTGCGATCAATCTGGATCATATTGCGCAGATGAGCTGCAACCCGGCGATCGGGGGAATTGCAAAAGGACATGTCGTCCGGGAAATCGATGCTCTCGGAGGGGCTATGGGACGGGTGACCGATGCGGCTTCGCTTCAGTTCCGTCTTCTGAATCTCCGCAAGGGGCCTGCGGTCTGGTCGCCCCGCGCCCAGTGCGACAAGGTCTGCTACCAGAAGGCGATGAAACGGGAACTGGAACTTCAGGAAAATCTGCAGATCCGTCAGGGGACCGCCTGCTCCTTTCTGCTGGAGAACGGACGGATCGCCGGAGTCGTCAGTGAGCTCGGTGAGGAGTTCCGTTCCAAAGCGGTCGTCCTGGCAACCGGCACCTTTCTCCATGGAAAAATGCATTATGGCTTGCGGAATATGCCGGGAGGACGCGCCGGGGATCCTCCGTCTGTTGCGCTTGCCGAGGCGCTGAGGGATCAGCTCCATCTGCATGTCGGACGCCTCAAGACAGGGACTCCGCCGCGGATCCTCGGAAAGTCCATTGATTTTTCGCACATGGAGACGCAGTCTTCGGACGATGTCGAGGAGCATTTTTCCTTCTTCCCGGATGATTCGGTTCGTCCGCGCGTGGAACATAAAGATGTCCCCTGCCATCTGGTCTATTCCAATCAGGCAACCGCGGAGATCGTGCGCCAGAATCTGGATCAGGCACCGATGTATCGAGGGGTGATCGAAGGGATCGGCGCGCGCTACTGCCCTTCTTTTGAGGATAAAGTCGTCCGCTTTGCGCATCACGAACGCCATCTGCTCTACATTGAGCCGGAGGGGGAAAATACCGACGAATATTACATCAACGGCATTTCGACCAGTCTGCCGCCCGCCATCCAGATCCGGATGCTGCGGACAATTCCAGGACTGGAACATGTGGAGATCGCACGCTATGCGTATGCGATTGAATACGATTTTGTCTATCCGGAGGAGCTCTCGCGCAGTCTCGGCGTGAAGAAATATCCCGGACTGTTTCACGCGGGACAGATCAATGGAACAAGCGGATACGAGGAGGCCGCAGGGCAGGGGCTTGTCGCCGGACTCAACGCGGCCCGTTTCGCTGCAGGACTCGATCCGGTCGAGTTCGGGCGCGATGAGGCGTATATCGGCGTGATGATTGATGATCTTGTTACAAAGGAGATCGTCGAACCCTATCGACTCTTTACGAGTCGTGCGGAACACCGGCTGGCGCTGCGTCAGGACAATGCCGATTTCCGTCTCTGCGAAAAGGCGTATTCGCTCGGAATTCTGCCGCAGAAAAAATACGATCAGTTCAAGGAGTATTCCGCTTTGTGCGATTCCGCGGAAAGTGCCTGCCGTGCGCAGAAGATTCATGGTCGGACATTGTGGGACTGTCTCAAGGATGCGCAGGGAACCGTGGATGCGGCGAATCCGCCGTTCGACTGTTCCGCCATTGGACTGGATTCCTCGCTCTATCTGCACCGGCGCGTACTGCGCCAGCTTGCAATCCGAGCTCACTATGAAGGGTATCTGAAACGGGAGGAGCAGTCCATCGCAAAACTTTACTCGCTGGAGGCGTGGCGCATCCCGGATGAGTTCGATTATGCTGAAATCAAGGGGCTGCGGAACGAGTCGCGGATGAAGCTCATGAAGACAAAACCCACGAGTCTTGCTCAGGCGGGACGCATCGACGGAGTGACTCCTTCGGAAATCGCTCTGCTGCAGGTCCACCTCATGCGCCGGCGCAGACAGGCGGATTTGACGGAAAAGGAAAACGCGGATGTCTGATAACGGGATCAGAGCGGGATTGTTTCCTGCGCACGGAACGCTCCGGCGGTTGTTGTCGCAGAAGCTGGCGTTTGCATCGCTTCTGATCGCTCTGCTGTATCTCGGAATTGCGGTTTTTGCCGAATGTTACACCTCCTATTGCGCCGCACACCACCTGGAACCGGTGTATCAGGTGCGGAACGAGGCTGAACGGAATGCACCGCCTTCAAAGGAACATCTGCTGGGAACGGACTATCTGGGGAGAGATGTGTTTTACCGGGCGGTGTTTGCGGCAAAGACGGCGGTCAAAGTCGGGGTGATTGCATCGGTGATCGCGACTTTTTTCGGGGTCCTGTTCGGAATCCTTGCGGGATATTTCGGCGGGACGGTCGATGATATTGTTGTCTGGATTTACAGTACGTTTGCGGCGATGCCGTCGCTGCTGTTCATTCTTGCATTTGCTCTGCTGGTCTCGAAAGGGTTTCTTTCGGATTCGATGAAGAGCGCGTTCGATGCCGTGGCGCATGCTCTGCGGACGGAACCGGGGATGCTGGCGGTCTATCTCGGAATCGGTCTGACCGGCTGGGTGGGGCTCTGTCGCGTGGTCCGCGGCGAGGCAATGCGGATTCGCGATATGCCGTATGTTCAGGCGGCAAAAACGCTTGGAGTCGGTTCGTTTGCCATCCTGTTCCGTTATGTTCTGCCGAATCTGATGCATATTGTCATCATCTATTTTACAATGCAGTTTGCGTTTGCGATCATGACGGAGGTGATTGTGAGTTATCTTGGGCTCGGCGTGCAGTTTGAGCCGAGCTGGGGAACGATGATTGCCGACGGGCAGGAACGTCTTTGGCGCGGTATCTGGTGGGAGGTCGGCGCGGCAACCGCGTTCATGTTCGTTCTTGTGCTGGCGCTGAACATTCTCGGCGACGCCCTGCGCGATGCTCTGGATCCCCGTTTGAAAAGCTGATCCATTACAGGCGGAATGTTCAAAGATGAGTGGAAAAGTTTTCAAAGAAGCATTTGTCTGTTCCCTTCCGGTGATGATGGGATATCTTTCCATGGGGGCGGCGTTCGGCATTCTGCTGACGGCGAATACGGGATTGAATCCTCTCTGGTCGCTTTTGATGAGTCTGACCATTCTTTCCGGCAGTCTCCAGTTCGCGGCGGTCGATATGATCGCCGGATCGCTCTCTCTGCTGGAGATCGGAATTCTGACGTTGTTCATCAATTTCCGCTATTCCATGTACGGGCTCTCCCTGATCCGGCGTTTCCGCGAGGCGGGGCCGCGGCGATGGTACCTGATCTTTGCTTTGACCGATGAGACGTATGCGCTGCTGCTGAAGGACCGTCCTCACGCGGGCCCCGGGGATTCCGACAACTTCATGCTGACTCTCGCCTCTCTGAATCATTGCTACTGGGTGATCGGCTGTGTGACCGGCGCAATCGCCGGAAAACTCATCGAATTCAACACAAAGGGAATTGATTTCAGCATGACGGCTCTCTTTCTTGTGATCCTGACCGATCAGTGCAGAGAAAAGCGGAACCGGATTCCTGCTCTGATCGGCGGTGCGGCGACGCTGCTTTGCCGCGCGGTATTCGGTCCGGGAAACATGCTGATTCCCGCAATGGCGCTGATCCTGATCGGTGTGCTTGCGTTCCGCAGAAAACTGGATCTTCCGGAACCGGAGGAGCGGGGAGGGGAGGAGGTCGCTGGAAAATGAATCGGACTCTTTATGTTTTTCTGGCGGTCATGGTGATGGCGGCTGTGACGTATCTGATCCGTCTGTTTCCGTTTCTTGTGTTCGGACGGGCTGAGAAACCGCCTGAATTCATTCTCTATATCGGGCGCGTGATCTCTCCCGCCGCGATCGCGATGCTGGTGGTGTATTGTGTGAAGCAGGTTTCTCCCTTTGCATTCCCGTATGGAGTGCCGGAGTTGATTGCCTCAGCAGTGGTGGTGCTGCTGCACTGGTGGCGCGGGAATCCGCTTCTGTCGATCATTGTCGGAACCGTGGTGTACATGATTCTGGAACAGAAGGTTTTCCTTTGATTTTTTCGCGGAAAGGCGGAAAGAGCCGCTTTCCGGAGGAGAGAATTGGTTCGAGGTGGGAGAGGTAGCGGGAAAAATATGGTTTTTCAGCCTCATTTTGAGCTCAAATAACGATATTTCCTGTTTTTTTCGGAAAAGCAGATTGAAAAAGTGGAAATATGATTTATTTTTCCACTAAACGCAATGCGGAGGATGCACGGAATGAAATATTATTCGAAAGAACATGAGTGGGTGAAGCTGGATGGCGACGATGCGATTGTCGGCATCACCGGATTTGTCGCAAAGGAACTGGGAGATATCACTTATGTCGAGCTGCCGCGCGAAGGCGCCGACTTCATTGTGGGAGATTCCATTGGAATTGTGGAGTCCGTAAAGGATTCCGTGGATGTCTACAGTCCGGTCAGCGGAACGGTGATTGCGGTCAACCGGAATCTGGATGACGATCCCGGCATCATCAACCGTTCCCCCGAGGAAAAAGGCTGGATCTGCAAACTGGAAAACATCGACTTGGCTGAATTCGACGATCTGATGGAGGAAGCCGATTATCTGAAATATCTCAAAACGTTGTAATCCGCATTCTTCCGATTCCATTTTCCGCACCCTTCGCGGTGGATCGTATGATTGTAGAGTTTGTATGAGAGCCGGAAAACATTTCCGGCTCTTTTTCTTTCAAAGGAATGCAAGAAAATGAAAATGGCTGAAATACGAAATTTCGGGATTTGCGGTGCCGCAACAGGCCGGATTCTTGCCGAGGAACTTCCGATGGCTCTGGCATTTCAACCGGATTTGTCGATTCTGCTTGCCGGAACGAACAACACCTGCAACTCTCACGCACTGACGGAAACGGAGGTCTTTCAAAAGGATTTGCTGGCGATTCTGAACGCTTTGAAGAAGGCGGGATCAAAGTTGATTTTGATGACAATTCCGCCCTTCTGTTCAGAACTTCTGTTCGAACGGCATGATCGGAACGCATACGGGGATTTTCCTCCGGAAGAGCGTGTCGCCGCGGCAAACCGGGTGATCGCATCTGTGGCGGAGGAGACCGGAGCCGTGCTGATTGATCTGCACTCCGCGTTTCTGCAAAAAGAGCTTTCCGCGGCGGATTCGTATTTGACAAATCCGAACAACAGTCCGTATCGCGATGGAGTGCATCCGAATCGCGAGGGGTATGCGCTGACGGCAAAACTAATTCTGGAAGCAATCCGTCGGCATCACCTGCCGTGTTTGCGGATCGCATGTCTTGGCGACAGCATCACTTACGGACAGTACATGACCGGTGCGGGAACCGCCGATGGCGATGCTTATCCCGGACAGCTCCGTTCTCTGCTGAACAACGAATAAAAGGAGTTTTTTTGTGTATATTTTTGTAATTCTTCTGGCTATTCTGACCTCCTGTCTCTGGCTTCTTCCGAAATACCGGCAGAGCTGTGACCGCAATGTAATTGCATTGAAGTCTTCCGGTGCGGGATGTCTTGGACTGATTGTGCTCTTGGCTCTTTCCGGAATTCTGGTTGCTCTGCTGCGTCCGCCGGAAATCCTGATTCTTCTGGTGCTGATTGCATTTCTGTTTGTGCCGATTATTGCACTGCTTTTTTCCTCGTTCATGGCGGTCAAGCTGCATACCTGGCAGAAGGGGACTGGAAAGGCGCCTGCTGTCCGGGCCGCTCTCTACTTCCTCTGTTTCACGCTGATCGGAATTCTGATCTGGAGTACGGGAACCTATCTGAAAATGCGGGAATTCCAGGAACGGTGGCGGATGGTTTGTGCCGGACGGATGGAAGGTGTTTCATCCATTTCTCTGGAACAGCGGCTTCTGCATCCGGTGTTCTGGAAATTTGCCGCACAGGTGGTGATCGTCTCTCCGGATGGAGGGCGCAAGACGCTTCCTTTGCCGGAGGCGTTCAACGGCACTCAACTGGTGAATCTCTATGAACTGCCTGCGGTAAAAGGGAGTTCGCCGAGCCTGATCCTGTTTGCAGATGCCTTCCGTATTGCCGCCGTGGATCCGGTTGCGATGCGTGTCCATACTGTCCGGCGGGAGAAGAATGCCGTATTCCTCGATGAAAAAGAGATTACCGCATGGAATCTCTTCAAACGGGCAAAATATCTCGGTGCGATGCGCGGCAACAAATTCGTTCCGCCGGAAATGAGCCGTGAAACTCCGCTGAAGAGCATGTACGAATAAATATATAAGCCTTTGCAGACGCAAAGGCGGTCTAAAAGTTTAGGGAAAGAGGAGAGCGCGAGAGGAGAAGAACCGCTTTTCAAAGCGG
>CAJKAR010000081.1 GCA_905197955.1 uncultured Lentisphaeria bacterium
TTGAGAGTCAGCCTCCTTTCTTTTTACGTTTCCTTTTACCATAGCAACTGTATTCATTCGCCGCAACATGCAAAGCGAACAGCATCTGCTTTCGCAAGTGTCTAAAAGATATTCTGCCTCGTTTGAATTCCACTCCGGCAGGGCAGATTGATTCGCTGATTCCAGAAGCAAAGTTGTCAATGAGTTCCTGCTCTAATCTTTTCAAAACTCTATCGCCGATATTTTCCTTTACCATGGGGCTGGCTGGGCGGTTACAATTGTCTGTTTCAAAATGTGCTCAAAACTTCGGGCACTACCATGCTGCCGGACAAAATAAAAGGACATTTAAGCTGAAACTGCTCTGAAGCGCAGTCTGTTTGTTGGTTTGTCTCTCGCCGTTTCTAGACAAAACATGGCGATTGTGCCGAGGTTTCGCCGGATGCCGTAGTATTTCATGAGGGGAACACCTTTTTACTCGTCCCAGATGTCCGTTTTCCACAATGCCAAATCATCTGATCCAATCCTAGTTCTCTACTGTAATGGTTCTTTCTATTTGTTCCTGCTTTTGCTGCCGGACTGGCGTTCCTCGCTTTTATCGTCGTCTGAATTGTCAGAAAAAGGCTTACGAATAATGTTATTGACTCTTTTACAGGACAAATTTTTTATCAAAAATTTATCTTTCTTCTTGACAAAAGCAAAAGACAGCAGTATTATAAAGAATATTAGAAAAAAATTTATTATTGAGGAGTATGTGCAGATGTTACAGCGTATTTTTTTGTTTTTCCTGTTTTTGATGGGAAACTTTGCCTTTGCGGTCGAAAATGTGAATTTTATTTCAAAACCGTTGACTGCAGGAAAAGCCTCGTTGACGGAGAACGGGTTCTTATATACCCGGACTCTTGGAATTGCAAATTTTTCTCCGGAGCTTCGCTATCCGATTCAGCTGGTTTATAATTCTGCCAGGGAAAAAACGGGGGCTTTCGGTTTTGCTTGGTCCTCGCCGCAGTTGGAATCCTCTGCATATTACGATAAGGACGGGGTCCTTTGGACAACTCCTTGGGGCGAAAAGATAAAGTTTTTCCCGAAAAAGGAAAAAATGCCCAAAGATGCCATCAAGATTGAGCTTTATGAAGCGGCGAAAAAAGGACGCGGTTTTTATGCGCCCTATTCGGAATGGGAAGCAAATACCTCGGCTTCTGATAAAAAAGTGCGTCAATCTGGAAATTGGACCTTTAGAGGAAAACGCAATTACCAGGGTTGGAAATTTGTCTATAAAGATGGACGGCTTCAACGGATTTCCTCCCCTGCAGGACGCAGTATTACATTTAATTATAATAAGGGCAAGTTAATTTCTATTTCTCAGGACGACTGCGTATTCGTTGAGCTGAACTATGAAAACTCGCAAGTTTCTGAGCTTAAAATTAACGGAGTTGTACATAAAATTGCATATGAGACTCTTCCTCTGACAATCCTTCCAAAGGAGATCGGTGCTGCAGAAGTTAAGACAACGCGTCCAGGTTTGGTCTCTATTCAGACTGGTGATTTGAATCCTTTTAAATTTTCATATGACGATTATGGGTTCCTCGCAAAAATCCGGCAGGGGGAATTTGTGGAGTCTTTGCAGGTTCAGCACCAAAAACAGGAAGAACGTCAGCAGGAACTTCAGGCAAAAAAAGATCGGAAAGTCAAATATTCCGGAGCAATCAACGGGCGGTTGCTTTCCGATCTGCAATTCAATTATTCATATCCGGATCGTGAACCGGGAAAAGTGCGCTTGACCAACCGTCTTCGCCAACATGCATCTTATGATTTTGCGGAGAATACCGGTGTTTTTAAAATCACGGAGTTTTCCGGGAAAAGTTATACCGTTTACTATTTTATGCGAATGGATGTGGCCTATTTAGGAAAAGTTCGTAAAATTGTAGACGGTCGTGGACGCGATGTTGTCAATTATCGTTATGATAAATTGACCGGCAATGTGATCCGTGTTCGCGACATGGCTGATAACGACATTAACTTTGAGTATAATACTGATGGCAATCTGAAACTGATCACTCGTCGTGCCGCAGGTCAAACTGAGCCGGAACCGGTAACGGCTTTTTCTTATAGTCGTGCGCCTTATCCCACGGAGATCTTCCGGCTGAATGCCGATGGAAAACCTGCTGTTGCCACTCAAATTCACTACAATCAAAACAATCAACCCGTTTCGGTTTCCAATGGGCAGACGCAGGCTTTTATTCAGTATAACAGCTTTGGGTATCCCGTTGCGGTAACCAATTCATTCGATCAGACTGTTAAGCGGGAATTTGACGCTTTCAACCGTCAGAAAACGACAACGGATATTTATGGCGTTCAGACGACCTGTTACTATACGTCGGCCGGATTGATTTCAAAAATTGAACGCAAAGATGGTGCGGAACTTTTGAATTCAATTGAAATCACGTATAACGGCAACGGACAGCCTGTCAGTTACCGTGACCAGGCGGGACGAGTCAAAAAATTTGAACGCGATGCATTCGGCCGCGTAATCAAAGAACTTTTTCCCGATGAAACCAGCGTAGAATACTCTTATAATGCGGCTGGTCAGCTCCACAAGGTCCTGGATCAGAACCGCCACACAATCACATTTGACTGGAACCGTTTCGGATTGGATTCTCGTCGCACGGGTGTCGGTCAACTTACAGATTATGTTCACGACAAGTATGGAATGCTCACCCGGATGGACTCTAAATGGAAGGGTAAAACCGATCGTTCCATCAAATATGAATACGATAAACTGGATCGTCTTGTAAAGATTACGTATGCGGATAATCAGGTTGAAACCTTTTCATACAACAGCTGGGGAAAACTCATCGCTTCTACGCGTGGAGACCGTAAAGCGACCTTCCAGTATGATTATTTCGGCCGTCTGATACGAAAAACTGACGGAGATGCTGAAACTACGTATCGTTATAATCGTTATGGGCAGCGCATAGAGCGCATTCTCAAAAATGGGACTTTGATTTTGGCGGAGACCAAAGCTTATGACAAATTCGGGCGTTTGATTGAAATCAAGTCGGGCGGAAAAGAAGTCAAGTATATTTACAACGATAAAAACCAGCTTATGATGCAGATTGTCGACGGTTGCCCGATTTACTTTGAATATACCAAATATGGTCAGCTGAAAAGCAAGATACTTGGAGGGAAAGCATCGCCGGTTTCAATGCTGAAATATATCTATTCGCCAGACGGAACGATTATCGGGCGTGTGGTGGATGACAAGTATCAGATGTATTTGTATGACAGGCGCGGACAGCTATTGCAAGTTTCGGATATGCAGGGCAATGTGGCGGAAAGATATGTTTATGATCCTGCCGGAAATATCTTGAGTAAGACGGTTAACGGCAAAACAACATCTTATGCATATGATAAAGCCAATCAGTTGGTCAGTTCGACTTGTGACGGCAAGACAACGCATTATGAATATGATGCCGCCGGGCGCATGGTGAAGGAAGGCGACAAGAGCTACACGTATGGATATTTGGACAAAATTCTTGCTGTTCAACTGGATGGGCAGCAGACTGCAGCATTTGATTATCACATGGACGGACAGCTTGCCCGTGTGGTGCGCGGCGATAAATCCGAAGAGTTTTCTTGGGATGGTCTTGCTTTAATTCATCGCGGCGGAACGAATTACATTAACGAACCGTATGTCACGGGCGGCAATCCGATTTTGAGCTCAAAACTGGGTGTCATGTTCAATGATATGCTCGGCACCTCTTTGAATATCGGCGGCAAAGCTGTCCAAATGACTGCCTTCGGCGAAAGTTCTGATACTAATGCCATGTTCACCGGAAAACCCTATATCGGTGAACTTGGATATGCTTTTCTTTTCCGAAACTATCGTTCAGATAAGGGGAAATGGCTCACTTCTGATCTGTTAGGCTATCCTGATGGATGGAATAATCTGGCATATTGTGCAAACAATTGTATTGTGAATATAGACTTTTTGGGGGGGTGGACTCTTGTTGCAGATACTGGATTACCACCAACCCCTACGGCAATAACATCGGCGACCAGCTGGATGAATGGAGATAATTATTCTTCGTATGGGATATATTCTGTAACAACTTATTCTTGGATTCAGATTGCCGCCAATGGTGGTACAAATGGAACCGTTTCTTTGACTGCTGCAAATGCAAAAACCACCTCAGCATCAACGGTTAATCAGTATAGTGCTTCTCTATCACAAGCAATTACGTCTTCAGCTAATGCTAAAGGAGGTTTTCCTGGATTGGTGGAATTTTCTGCAGGAATATCAAGTAGTGTGTCTGGAACAATTTCTGGGGGATATAGTTTACAATCGGGAACATCTGAAACTAAGACGGTTACTTTAGGATATTCTGCAACAGCGGCGGCAGATACTTACATAGAGATTATTGCTTATCAACTTGTTACGACAACAACCTATTATGCAAAATATCTTCCTCCATCAGATCCATCAGAACCAACTCCACCAATTCAGGCGTTAGGAGTAATTAGTTCATTCTCTGCTAATTTAGCTCATTATGGCAGTCGTCAAAAAACTTACAGGGAGTAAATAACATGAAACTGTTTTTGTGGCTCTGTTATATTTTTGCTTCCTGCACGCTTGCTTATGCAGAGTCCGACAATAAAAAGATTGTGAAAAATGGACTTGATGTATTACCGTTAAAGACATCGCAGGTAATTCCTTTTTCAGAAGAATTATTTGGCAGACGAGTCTATTTTCCGCAAACAACAAAATGTCTGCAGAATCGTGTGCATGGTAAAGCCAACGGCTCATTTCTGATTTTCTGTAATACAGAAATAATCTGTATTGCCGATAAAAAAAATGGGCTTTTTGATGGTGAACTGTCGATTTATCCTGACGGAATATTTTCTGTCAGGGCAACAGTAAAAGAGAGTGTCTTAAATGGCTGGTGTCGCATGGCTTTTCAGCCATTCAAATACTCATTCAATTCCAAACTGTCATCTGTCAGCAATTATGACCAGGAAAAAATTCCTGTTCCGGAAGAGAACTGGATTGATACTGGCGATTCCAATTTTGTTGTAAAAACGGAAGGATATTTTAAAGATGGAAAGAAATATAGGGGAACCTTTTTGCGAATAGACCCCGTTATGGATTTACGGATTGTTAGGATACAGACCTATTCCAATTTCCAATTGGTTTCGGTATCGCAACCTGTTGTTTTTAAAATCAAGCCGTGGGAGAATTTTTAACATGTAGACTTCGCAATTTTTTATATTTCAACCTTATTCAGACTGCAGGTAAATTATGGTTCGTGCTTTTCTGATTCTGGCAATTTTATGGCCTGTTTTCTTGTCGGCGGACATGATTGAAGTCAAAACCAGAGCTCCGCAGAATAGGAATGCTGTGTTTCATTACCGTGTGCCGAAGGGATATGACAAGCATCGCCGGGAAATGTATCGGGTCCTGGTTATTTTCGGCGGACGCAACACCGATGGGAGGGCTGACGCTTCCGGGCGCATGGGCTGGGGCAAATGGTGCGATGACAATGGAATTTTCATTGTTGCACCGGGATTTCGCAACGATAACTACTGGGAACCGCAAGAGTGGTCCGGCCGGGCGTTGCAGAAAGCTCTTTCACAACTCAAAAAACGCTATAATGTCTGCACAACAAAACTGCTGTTTTACGGTTATTCGGCGGGAAGTCAGGCGAGCAATCTATTTCCGGCATGGCGCCCGGATCTTTGTCGCGCATGGGTCAGTCATGCATGCGGCGTATTTCATGAGCCAAGTTCCAAAATGAGCAACATTCCCGGTCTTGTTACTTGTGGAGACGCTGATACGGCACGGTACATCATCAGCCGGGATTTCGTTGAAAAATCCCGCAAAAAGGGTGTAAACATTCTATGGAAATCATTCCCGAACCACCCGCATGACGTTCCTCCCGATTCCCTGAAGCTCGCCCGGGCGTTTCTGTTTTTCTACCATGAACTTTATCTGGATGATTTGAAAGGATGGCGGGCTCCTGTCCGTGAAACCGGAGAAGCCAAATTCATAGGAGATGATCAGGAGCGACGTTATTATCCGGCGGGTTCCCCCAAAGCCAACAACATTTTGCCCGAAGACCGGGTTTTCCTGCCGAACTCTATTATTGCGGAGGCCTGGGGGCGTGCGGATCAATGAAAACGCTTGTATTGCTTCTGTTTTTCTTTGGAATCGTTTCCGCCGGAGAAATCAAAACGGATGGTACATCTTTTATTTTTCGTGCTCCGCAGAAAGTCTCCAGCAATTCCCGGATCATGATTCTGTTCGGCGGGCGCAACTGGGCGGGAGAAAAAACGCTGAACGCCTATCATTTTGATGAACTTGCCGATAAACACTCTCTTTTCCTGCTTTCTCCCTCTTTCCGTGACCGCTCGTATTGGGAGCCGGAGACGTGGTCTGGGGAAGCTCTGTTAAAAGCAATTGCTGAATTGGAGAAGCTCTATCAGCTGACACCGCAAAAAATCTATCTTTACGGTTATTCCGCCGGAGGTCAATGCGCAACACTGTTCGCAAACTGGTTGCCTGAGCGAGTCTCCGCATGGGGTGCACATGCCTGCGGTGTCTATCCGGAAACAATTCACACCAAAGCACCAGCCTTGTTGACCTGCGGACGCGAGGATTCCGCCCGTTTTCAGCTTTCTCAACTTTTTCTTTACCGCTATCGGGAGAACGGAGGGACATTGCTGTGGAAGCCTCTCGCAAGCGGCCATGATCTGTCTAAAGATGCACTTGATCTTGCCTATGCCTGGTTTGACGCCCTTTTGTCCGGCGTATCCTCAATGCAATACGGCGAGGATGACACTTTTCAGATCGGAAAACGAATTGATGAAGAGTTTCGCAATCCGCTTTACAGCGATACAATCCGGAAATTGTGGCAAAAATGATGGAATTTACCTACAACGGCATGGTGCGCTGGGGCTTCGGCTTTGAGAATCCGAATCATGCGGCGGCCTTGTTCTGCGCCATATTGCCGCTTTTATGGGGGTGGAAAAAGTATCCATGGGGTGGGATTCTCTTGTCTGTCTGTTTGATTGCTGCTTTGGTTTTTACCTGCTCCAGAACGGGTTTGCTCGTTTTGTGTCTTGAACTGGCTGTCTATGCGGTTGTTTCCGAGCGAAAAAACTGGAAATGGCTTGTCGGGCTGTTTCTTTTTGCCCTTGTTTGCACAGGAGCCATTGGTTTGTTCGGACGTTTTACTTTGGATGGAGCGATAACCAATCGTCCGCAGATCTGGCTTTCGGGATTGAAACTTTATGCGGCTAATATTGGCGGTGTTGGTGCAGGAAATTCCGGACGGATTGCTTCTGCGTTTCTTCTTCCGGAAGGAATTCAATGCCGGACGCTGGTCAATTCCCATTTGACTTTGCTGACAGAATATGGAATTTTTGCAGGGTTGCTTTGGTTTACTTTGTGGTTCTATGCTCTGTTAACCGGTTTTCGGAAAAAGCGTGTTTGGATTGCTCTGACCGGACTTTTTATTTCTGCTGCGATGTCCACAATATTTGACGGCGGCAGCCTTTTTGTCTTTCAACCTGCGAGGTCGAATTTCTGGATGGCCTGGTTACTCCTGTTCTTCTGTTTTGCTTTGTTGCTCTTCTGCTTTTTCCATCGAATCGTGTGGAAACAACTGGGAACAGCGTTTGTAATTGCTCTTTTTATTTGCCTTGTACCGTGCATTCTCTACACTCCAGATACTCCGCGAGTTCAGGAAGAGTATCTTGTAAAAAACAGTTTGACTTCGCCTCCGCTGTTGATTTATGATTCCGAGTGGACCTTGCGCGATTTGCGTCCGTTTTGTGCAGACGGCGGAATTCTTGCATTGCAGAGCGGATTCCCTAAAGAAAAATATAAAGGACATATCAGCCGGACATTGTACTTTGGAGAAGTCTGTGCAAACGCCGCAGATTCTGCGAAGCCATTCTATTTTGTCAGTCCATCGGAGTTTGTTCGTTTTCCCCACGGTCTTGCCGGGGTTTTTCTGCCGCAATTCGGAGATACTGAAGAATTGAAATTGCGTCTGAAAGACGCAAAAATTCCAGTCCTCCCGATGCCATGAGTTGAATTTTTATATATTTTGTCGGTAATGTCCAAGAAAATCCGTACATCTAGCGGGATAAAGACTTTGCAATGTACGTATCTCCCCAGTCACCCCCATGCCAGAGTATCTCCCCAGTCACCCCCATGCCAGAAGTCAGTAAGCGCCCAGCCAGCCCCATGGTGATGGTGGATCGAGGGTATGCGCCCAGTGAGGGCCATCTGGATTTGAGGCAGACAGCGTGGTATGTTCTTCCACAAACCGGAATAATGGGAGGACGGCATGGGACGTGAAGGACGAGATTATTGG
>CAJKAR010000082.1 GCA_905197955.1 uncultured Lentisphaeria bacterium
TACAAATCAGGTGTATTGCGGCTTGGGTCTTTTAACTATTGACGACACGATCTAGAATGGTCGGGGCAATCGAAGGAGAAACAACCCGGGAGGCCTTCCTTACTATTTTAGGAGATTCCTGTTCTCCATTCAGTCGAGTATTGAGGCCGTAGAAGCCGCTGGCGATCTTTTCTCTGGCAGGACAGTCAAAATAGATCATTGCAATGTCTGTATTGTTCTGAGGTTTTTTTCCCAGACGGATCGCCAGCTCGTAATTCCAGATGTAATCAAACTGATAAGCGGGTCGTGATGAGTCTGTTGGTCGGCAGAAACTCGGCAGACAGTAGTCCGTGTCGTTGACATACAGTGTATAAGCGGTCCCCATCTGTTTCAGATTGTTGCGACAGGAAATATCGTGTGCTTTTTCCCTGGCTTTGCTCAGTGCCGGCAATAAAATTGAAATTAAAATAACAATGATTGCTATAACAACTAGCAACTCTATCAATGTGAAATTTTTCTGTTTTGAACTCATTCTTTTCTCCCCGTTTGTCTTGTTGAATGTTTGATATTGGCAGAGTGCTTCGCCTGTTTTTTTTCTGTGGATTGCCGGATGACAAGTTCGGGTTTGATTCGGATTTTTTCCGGAACGAGAGTCTTGTCATTCATGTGGCGCAGAAGAGATTCGACTGCGGCGCGTCCCAGTTCCTGCGGTTTCTGGTCGAATGTCGTAAGAAAAGGTTCCTGGAACGAAAGGCAGTCAAGATTGCCGAATCCGGAAATGGCAAGATCCTCCGGGATACGGCGTCCCAGTTTTTTGGCCAGACGTCCGAGCTGCAGCGCATAGGAATCGTAAAAGGCGCCGATGCAGGTGACTTCCGGATAGCGGAGCAGAAAATCGCGGATACATTCATCCGGATCCGCATACCACCATTCGGTTCCGAATTGAATATACTGGCAGTCTGCATGGGCGCTGCAGAAATCCTGAAATCCTTTTTTCCGAAGAGCTGCGGAACTTGCCTGCGGGGGGCCGCTGTAATAACCGAGTTTCCGATGGCCAAGATGATAAAAATATTCTGCATTCATCCATCCGCCGGCATAGTCATCGGTCCCGACAAAACTGACATCGGCAGGAATCTCCCTGTCCATGGTCACGATCGGTATTCCGCATTGGGAAAGTTCATGGAAGAATTCATTATCCGCCGTGTCACAAGGCGGAACGAGAATCATTCCGTCGACCCGCTGTTCCACGAGTCGGTGAAACAATCCCTGCGCCTCCTCCTGATTGCAGGAGAGAATGACAGGCAGAAAATCATTTTGCCGGAGGATCTGCTCGATGCTTTTTGTGATCTGCCCGAAGAATGGATCCATGTAGTCCATGATGACTCCGACGAGTCCTGTTTTTCCGGTTCGGATCGCTTTGCTGAAACGGTTTTCATGATATCCCATTCTCTTTGAGATAGCCATGATTCTGTTCCGCGTTTCCGGCGCAATTTCCCCTTTGCCTTTCATGACGCGTGAGACGGTTGAAACGGAAACGCCCGCTTCTCTGGCAATATCTTTCAGATTGACGACAAAACCTGCCGGCATTTTACCCTCTGTCTGTTTCTGTACGCTGCAAACCGTTACCGCAAACCGTTACCGCAAACGATTTGCTGACTCAATGTTAATTATAACATACAACCCCGGAGATGTCAAGAGGGGGAGAAAGAAAAATGGAGATTTTCCGATGAAATTCAGAAAGACGGAAGGGGAATCGGGATGAATTCTTATATAGAAAGTAGTACAATGATTGCTTGTACTACTGAAAAAGAGTTTTTCAGGTTTTTTCTGAGAAAGATCTCTTGTTGAACAGAAAAAATTGTCTTATAATATTACAGAACAAGAGGAAGATCATAGGATTTTGTGGAAATGTCGCCTCAGGAAAAGATTTGCAGACACATCAGGGAACGGATCGGTTCAGGAGAGTTGAGACCGGGAATGCAGCTGCCGCCGCACCGGGAGCTCAGCCGGCAGTTTTCCGTTGCCATTACGACCGTGACGCGGGCGGTCAATCGCCTGAAGACGGAAGGTGTGCTGGTCTGCCGGCGCGGACAGGGCACTATTGTAGCCGAGCCGCGGCCTCCCGAGGTGGAAAAGGATAATCGGCGTGTGATGCTGATCAATCCGCTGAATGAAAAGATCAATCTGACCTTGTCGCAGGCTGTGAACGAGGTTTTTATGGAGACGGAGTGGAAGGTTGAGACCTATTGTGCCTGTGCGAATCTATCCTGGTATGCGCGTTTTTTACGTGATTGCCATAACAAACCTCCGGCCGGACTTCTTCTGCTTCCGATTTCACCGAAATTTTTTCAATTTACTCCGGATCTTATGCCGGTTCCAGGGACAAAAACGGTGATCTGGGGTCTTCCTGTGCCGGGGCTGAAGGCTGACAGCATTTCTGCTTCCCCCTTTGGGGAAGGCATTGTTCTCGGCGATTACATTGCGAGTCGCAAGTTCCGTCGGATTTTGTACATTACACAGGGGGCCGACATCGGACGGGTGGAACAGGATACGCTCCGTGGAATGGAACAGGTATTCCGGCGTAAAGGAATTCCATTTGGAGCGGAAAACATTCGGAATTATCTGGACAGCTATTCTTTTGGTCCGATGCGTGATCCGGAGCGGGGGGCGTTTGAATATACCCTGAAACTGATTCGGGAATCAGAAACGCTGCCGGAACTGATGATCGGAGGGCATGATGGGATTACATATGGAATTCTCCGTGCGCTTTTGAGTGCGGGAATTAAGATTCCGGAAGATGTTTCGCTGCTTTCTGCGGAGACTGGAAGTGACAGTCCGCTTGTTGCGGTTCCGGGCTATGCGATAACGGCGTTCAACAATATGTATTATCTGCGGACTCGTATCGCGGCGGAACGTCTGCTGAGCCGTCTGGAGGGGAATAATGATCCTCCCATGCATTACGAGATTATGGGAAGCCTTCTCGAAGGCAACACGGTAAGGAAAATCACAGACAACAATCAGATAACAGAGGAGATTGTATTATGAGGCGATCCGTTTTTACATTGATAGAGCTGCTTATAGTAATTGCAATTATTGCAATTCTTGCATCACTTCTTCTTCCGGCATTGAATTCAGCAAGAGAAAAAGCCAGAGACGTATCCTGTCTTAACAATTTAAAACAGATTCACAGTTTCATGCAGCTGTATGTCGCGGATCATGACGATATGCTTCCGTCCTATACCAAGAACGAAAAGAATGCGAAATGTCAGGATGTATTCATGCGGTATTATAAACCGGGAACCGAGATTAAAGATCTCTGCCACTGGAACTCGAAAACGGTTCGTCCTTATCCGGTTTTTGCCTGTCCGTCCACACGGTTTGTCGGGAAGGATAGCTCCAACTGGACGCAGTTTTATGGACCGAATCTGTATGCGATCAGTGCTAGCAGTGATGTTCCTCCTTATCCAAGAAAATTGACGCGGATTCGTCAGCCGTCGAAACGAGCTTTTTTCCTGGACATTGACAAAAAGGGATCTTGGAAATCTGGATGTGGATCTTCAAAATCGTGGCTTCGTACTGCCGACGGATGGCCATATCGTCATCAGAATTACACATCGATAAATGTCGTCTATGTTACAGGCCATGCCGGAAGTGTGAGGGAAGCGGCAGTCCCGGAGGGAAACTGGTCGCCAAGAGGCGGAGAGTTCTGGTGTGTGGGGAATGAATGATCTCATTTCGGAAATACGAATTACAGAGGAGGTATTTTATGAAAAAAACAGTGGCCGCGTTGCTTGCGCTCGTTTTTATGGCTGGGAGTGTGACCGCGGATTTGCCGGAAGGTTTTCAGATGAGTCGGTATGGAGTCCTCCGGTTTGGAAGTTCCAAATTTCAAATTCTGTCTCACGACACCGGCTGGAGTCCGCAAATGAACAGCAACTGGAAAAATATTCAGATCAGAGACTGCACTTCCGGAAAGAATCTGACAGCCAGAACCAGTATTGGTACCGCCTCGGTTTCCATTACATCGGAGTTCCGCAGTCTTTCCCGTGATACCGTTTTTTCCGATTGGAGATTTCTCTTTTCCGAAGAAACAAATTTAAACAATCTTTCCGGTTCTCTGACCATTCCAACAACGGTACAACGGCTGGAAATCAATGGAAAATCGTATCTTCAACCGGAAAAATTTGATCCGAAACGTTATCAAGTCAAGGTCAAAGGTGTAACATCACTCAAGTTTGAATATTCCACAGGACGATTTGTCACCATTCGTCCAAAGTTTCCTCTTGAGATTCTGATTCAGGACAATCGGAACTTCAACGGATCCGATTTTGACATTCGTTTTCCTTTCACGCCAGGTCCCCGGAAAATAAAACAAAGTGCTCTCTCTCTGAGTTTTCAACTGGAGACGGCGGTATCCGATTCCGTGGATCTCTCCCATGTCGTGAATCAGAATTTTTCTAAAATGACCGGAAGTGGTACACCATCAGGGAAATTGGTTTATGAAGGATTGGAATTCGAACTGGCATCTCCAGCAGCAACTCGCGGAAAAAATGTTGTTGTATTAGAGGGAGCATCTCGTAAAACGGGCGGGATTGGACGTTTCACAGTTTCTTTCCCGGGGAAGGGAAAGAGCGGAGCCTTGAATCTGCTGCATACGGCAAAGGGAGGTGTTGGAGTGCAGAGAGAGATTGGAACGATTCTGGTACGGTACAAAGCTGCACCGGAACAGAAGATCAAAGTGTTTTTCGGTCGGGATGTCGGAGAGTGGCAGCATCCGGAGCGTCTGAAAAACGGAGACGTCGTCTGGATTTCCGAAGAGTCCGGATGCGGACTTTACGCCTCCTCATTTCCCCTGAAAAATACGGATCCGCTTTCCGCAACTTTTGAGGTGACAGAGCCCGGTTTTATCTGGATGGTTTCCGCGGTTACTTTAACGGATCAACCGGTCAGTTTCAACACGGTCATTATGAAAGACTTTGTTCGGAAAGCAGATCGCCAGTGGCTTCCGCTGAATTTCAAAAATAAAGTGATTCCGGGAAGTCCGCTGGATTTTTCCTTCCTGAAAAATGATGCTCCCGCCGGGAAGTACGGACAGGTTGTGAAAGCTGCCGATGGTACTCTCACTTTTGAAAAAGCACCGGACCGACGACTGAAATTATTCGGAGTCAATCTCTGTTTTTCCGCAAATTATCCGACAAAGGAGGTTGCGGACGCTCTTGCGGAGAACCTTCAACGGGCCGGTTATAATTCAGTCCGCTTTCATCATGCCGATGATTTGATGGTCAAGCGGAAAAGCGCCGACAGTACAACGCTTGATCCGGAAAAAATAGATCGTCTGGATTATCTATTCCATGCACTGAAAAAACGCGGTTTTTATATGACAATAGATTTTTATTCTTCTAGAACAATCCGTCGGGGTGACGGGATCCCGGGAATGAAAGAGGGATCAGGGGATGTATTTAAGGCGCTGATTCCGATTTCTCCCGAACTGATGGAAAACTGGAAAAAATATGTCCGTGCATGGATGACGCATAAGAATCCCTACACAGGCATGACCTGGGCGGAAGATCCCGCTCTGTACTGTGTGAATCTGGTGAATGAGGATTTACTGACCGGATACTGGTCGAAAACTCCTGCCGCAGTCAAACTGTATGCGCAGGCGTTTGAAAAGTGGAAAACAGAGCATAATTGCAGAAATGCAAAAATGAGCAATGATGATTTGAAATTCAAACAGTTCTTATATGAAGTTCAAACGAAAAGTCTTTCGGAACAGCGTCGCTTTGCAAGAGAGGAACTTGGAATGAAAGCGCTGTTTACAAGTATGAATCATGCGGTTGATCCGTTTCAGACGATTCTTCGCGGGAGATTCGATGTCGTGGACAATCATCTATATCACGATCATCCGAGTTATCCGGAAAGAGCATGGAGTCTGCCGTCCGCATTCATGCAGAGGTCTGCTATTGAAACTTATGCAACTCTTCCGGCGAAACTCATGCCGACCCGTGTTTTCGGTCTTCCTTTCCTTGTTACGGAGTACAATTATTGTTATCCGAATCGTTACCGTTCGGAAGCCGGCCCGTTGATGGGCGGATATGCCTCTTTACAGGATTGGGATGCCATTTATCGTTTTGCATGGGCGCATGACATTCGAAAAATCGAAACGCAGGTGCGGATTGAGGGATTTGATATCGCTGGAGATCCGATCGCACAGCTTTCAGATCGTATTACCGCAGTGGCATTTCTTCGTGGAGATGTCAAAGCGGCTCCACGGAAATATGCAATCAATATGAGCGAAAAGTTCTTTGATACATCTGAAGTTTTCGGCAGTTATCCCAGAGATTTTCTGAAGCTGGGATTGATTGCTCAAATCGGCAGTACGCTGGAGGCATCGAAGACGCAGAGGAAACAGATTCAGGTTTTTGATTCGCCAGGAAAGCTGGCTCCTGCATCCGTTCGCGATCGGCTGGATGCGGAACGCTGGAAAGAGGTTCTTGAGGGGGAAACGGCAGTCAGCAGTACCGGAGAGATCCGTTTGGAGAGGAAGAGCAGGAGTCTGCTTCTTGCCGTGCCGAGAACAGAGTCTGTTACAACCGGACAGAATTCATTTGTCGGACGATTTTTGAACCTGGATCAGGTGAGTTGTTTTCTGACGGTGGCGGCGATCTCTCTGGATAAGAAGCCTCTGGAGTCGAGTAGGAGCATTCTCCTTCTGCATTTGACCAATGTCAACAACAGCAACAGCGTTTTTGGGAATCAGCAGATGACTCTGCTGCGCAGCAATGGTTCTCTGCCGTATCTGTTGCAGAGAGGAAGTGCGGTAGTTACTTTGAAGTCGCCTTACGACTACCGGATTACCGCTCTGAGTGCAGATGGCGCTCCTCTTGGAATCATTCAGGGAAGACGCTCCGGCAATGGATTTGTTTTCAAAGTCGATACCGGATGTTTCAAGGGCGGAGTGATGGCTTATCATCTGACGCGCTGAGCTTACCGGAAAAAATCATTTTGCGGCATGAACAGAAGACCGGGTGATGTGGTTATATTCTCCCGGTCATTCTGTTATCTGATTTCAAGGATTTCATCCAGTTCCATCCGCGGGCGCGATTCAGACTCTTCCGCCGGATACCCGAGAGAAATCAGCGCTACCGGTGTTTCGTTCAGCGGCAGATCCAGTATTTTCCGGATTTTGACCGCGTTGATCCAGCCGATCCAGCAGGTTCCGAGTCCTTGTTCTTCTGCCGCCAGAACAAAATGTTCTCCGGCAATTCCGATATCAATATATTCATAATGAATTCCAGACAGCAACGGCGCCAGAATATGGGTGAGCAGTTTTTTCTTCATGCAGAGAACCATGAGTACGGGCGCCTGTGTAAGCCAGCTCATCTGGATTCCCGGAAGAATGGCTTCCCGGCAAATGCGCATCCGCAGATTCGCATCTCTGACGGCGATAAATCTCCATGGCTGCTTATTGCACGCGGATGGCGCCAGTCGTGCCGCATTGACGCATTCCCGAATTTGTTCCACAGAAACTTCCCGGTCCAGATATGCGCGGCAGCTGCGCCGTTTTGCGATCACGGTTTGCAATTCCATAGCTTACTCCTTTTTCTGTATTGCTTGAAAGGATATGCGATCCAGCGTCCGGGCTGTTTCCAGCTGTCGTTTCCGGAACGATGAGGAAAAATCATTCTGATAGGATTCCCGCAGGACTGCTTCCAGATTTGCAGGTTTTGCATCCGGAATGATTCCGCTGACGGTACCATCTGCAAACAGAACATTGAAAAAGTTCTTATGATTTCCTGCGCGTTCAATAATCAGGATATCTCTGGATCCCTTTCGTTTGAACTCCGCACCGCCAAAATAGTGATAACTGCAATGTCCCTCTTCCAGATGCTTTCCTTTTTCCGCCTGAAGTTTGATGGCCGGGCAGAGAAAGAGTTCCTGCCATTCCGGGATCTGCTGAAGTTTCAGCTGATTCAATCCGGCGGAACCATCCGCTTGAGGGAAACTTCCTTCTTTCTCTGCATATTCCAGCAGGGCTGCTCCGATTTGTTTCAACTGCGCGGCGCAGGTGATACTTTCCATCAGCTTGCGGTCCTTTGCAAAATTAATGCGATATTGAGTCACTAAAAGACAAACTCCCCCCGCAATTAAACAGATTAATATGACGATATCCCGTGTTTTCCCTTTTCCGGCCCGCATATTCCGATTCCGTGTAAAATTCTCATTCGTTTTCTGGAATATAATCGCTTTCATGAAAATTGCAACAGGAAGTGTTTCTGATCAGGAGCCGAAGGCTCGGTGCAGGTCCGTGACCTGCTTCGGTCCAGCTGAATAAG
>CAJKAR010000083.1 GCA_905197955.1 uncultured Lentisphaeria bacterium
GCTCTTGAGAAGAGCGCCTGACCAGTCCCTCTGTTCTTTGCGCCGCTTTTCCGGCTGACGGATTCCCGTCCGCCGCGCGGCTTCTTTGCGAAAGAACAGAAGTTCTCAAACTAAAATCAAAATAAGGAGTATGAGAAAATGGCTGCTTACGCAAGAATCTACGGATTTCAGGTTGTCGACGGTAAACACATCAAAGGCCGGGAAGAGGAATTTACCTGCCTCGGAGGTAACTGTTATCTCTCCAATGGCGAATACGAAATGCTTGAGGAAATCCTCGAAAAAGAATTTTAAGCCAACGGAGATGAAATGATCATGAATAAAAACAGCAAATCCATCACCGTTCGCAACGCCTCTCCGCAGGAGATCGCAGAATTTATCCGTGAGGTCAACGGGAAAGAAAGCCGGAAATTCAAAGTCGTTTATGATGACGGGCGGATTGAACAGAAACGGCTTTTTGTCAACGGCGAACGAATCGGTTATCTGGCGCCCCGCAAGAAGAAAACCGGATATCTTTTCGATTTGCAGGGCGTTTACGTTATTTCCTGTGATTTACCGCAGGAAGTTGACCGGAATGCACAGTTTGAGCGGAATGCGAAACGGCTGATGGAACTATTGGAAAAGTCCGGACTCTGGGCCAATGTCCGCAAAGAAATTCAAGGACTGCTGGACTTCGGATACGAGAACTATTGCAAACAGAACTGTCCGTCAAGGATTTTCAATCCCGACCTTGCTTACAATATTCTTCACTGGAACGTCAAGAAGATGGACTTTCGGCCGCGACATGCCAGCCGTGAAGAAGCCGCCCGCTGTAATGATATCACTCTGAATGCGATCGCAAATGCAATGTCAGGACCGGAGAACGAATACCAAACCCGCGTAGAAGGGCGGAGTTACGATATTTCGTTTTCCTACAATGCCGGACAGATCGGCAAGCCGATGTGGAAAGCCTATCCCAATGACGCGCAGGGTGACGGAATCAGACGGGCGTGGTATTCAGAAGAATACCGTGGCTGCGGCAACGGTCATTATTATCTTGCCATCAATGCAACTCACGCAATTTACTACGAAAAAGACTGAAAAAGGAGAGACGGATCATGAAAGAAAACATCAAACGGGACAATGCCATCGACCTGTTCAACGGTATTTTGAAAACGGCGCGCGATGCCGGCGCGTTGCAGGAACTCGACCGGATAATCGACTACGATTCCGCATGTGAATTTGAGGAGAAAAATAAACGGCCGATTTCCAATTATGAGTTTAATTGTATCTTCTCTGTCGATTACGGCGGTTCGGAAGGCATTTACATCGATGCCTGGCTCAATGGTTATTTGGATGAGTCCGGGCATACGCAACGGCTCCATTTCGGCACGATCAAGACGCTGGAACGCGATCTTGCCGCAATGAAAATCATGGGTGAAGCCTGCGGGATTTTGCAATACTATGCCTCGGATTATCTCAGTAAAAATCTTTCCCGCTATGAACCCGATCCGACGAAATTGTCGCTGTTCCATAATTCGGATACGCCATTCTGCTGCCGTTCCTGCAAATCAATGGGAAATATCGCCGTATTGAAGCGTCCTTGCCCATGGAACGAACAGATGAAGCAATATGCCTTCCGCTGCCAACTTTGCGGTGTGGAAACCAATTATTTCCTCTCCTCCGCCGAGTTGCGCAAAGCCTGGAACAACGGAGAATACTGGATCAGAAAAAGTGATGCGCTTCTGGTCAAGTGTGATGCTTTGCAATCCGTTTGCAAGTTGCGCGAGCAGAAAATCTGCAATCTCGACTGTGCCAAATGCCCGTATCAAATCATCCGGGAGTTGCGCCATACGGTATAAAGTCTGGTTATCGAACAACATCTCAAGTTAAAAACAAAATTCAGTTCTTCCGGCCGCTTGACCGGCGGATGAAGTCTCATCCGCCGCGCGGCTTCTTTGCGAAAGAACTGAATTCCCCAATAAACCAACAAAAAGAAGGAATCAAAAAGATGAACAACACACAAAACAGAAACAACGTCCGTAACACCAACAACGCTAATCCCTCCAAAAAGTTCACGATCGCCGATCCGGACTCCAAGGCGACCGACAGCCAGCGCCGCGCGATTGGTCACGCAATCAAGAATGGTTCCTGGAAACGCTTCTCCGCGGAAGACTGGAAGAATCTCACCAAAGGCCGTGCCTCGGAAATTATCGACCAGATCCGCGCCAAAGAGGGCGATCCGCTTGCCTCCTGGGGACAGAAAAAGCGTTTTCTGGAACTGGTCCGGGAAGGATTTCTGCGCGGTGTCAAGCGCGAAACCTTCAAGAATCTCCGCAATGAGCAGATCAAGCGCATGATCTACAAAGGCATGAAGAACAAGGAAGCCGGAACTTTCGCCGGACCGTATCTCCATCCGGACGATCCGACTCCGGCTGCCGCCTGAAGCGTTACCATCCCCCGGCTATGGAACACACCTCTTAGCCGGGATTTTTTACTTTTTGTCACAATCTGCCGAGAGTATTTCGCGAACTCCATCCATCATAAGGAATCAAAGTTCGATATGGTTGAGAAGGATCGTTTCTGGCGGCCAAGATCAATCCCGCTACGTTGAAGGGGATGCAGCATCTTCCAGACGACCATCAATCCTGAAACCCGGAAACGAAGTCCCGCTTTTCATACTGGGTGTGGACGAATCCCGCGAACAAACCCGCAGGATATTGGCGATGCAGCACAAATCCCACACATTGGAGGGCCTGAAAGACCAATCCAACAAAGAAGGAATCATTCGCAAGCATCACTCCTTCCAACGCTTGTTGGAACCATACGCTGTGGTCAATCCCTATGCCGAAGAACTTTTCTACGAAGACGACCGTCTCCAAGCCCGAAGAGACCAGCACAAATTCCTGAATTTGTGCAAGGCCGTAGCCTTCCTCAATCAAATGAAAAAGCCCCTGAAAAACTACAATGGCATTGACTACATCGAAGTTTCGAGAGAGGATATCCAACAAGCAACCGAACTCGCCAGCGAACTTCTCGGAATCTCCCTCGACGACCTCTCACTCCCCGCTCGGAACCTCCTCCAACTTCTATTGGAGATGAACCGGAAGACCTTCACCCGAAAAGAAGTGATGGACCACACTGGCTGGACCAAGCCCCGCCTCCACATCCACCTGACTGAACTAATCAAAATGGAACTGGTTCTCCCCGAATCCACGAAGAAGAACCAGCTCCAGACCTACAAACTCCTCTACAACGGCGAAGGCCAAAATGGAAGAAGGTTTTTACTCGGTCTTCGTCCCTGATTCACCCACTGTTCACTCCAAATTCAAATGAGATTACTCGTATGTAGATATTGCATATATTTTGTTGTATTAACTGCATACAAGAAAGATATATTGAGCGTATCAAGCGTTTGTTTTGTCATCATATTAATAAAAAAATTTGTATCTTTCGGACAGTTAAAAGAGAATATTTTTTGAATATCTTTTCCTATACTTTTTGTTGGGGCAGAATAGCTAAACCAAAATTTACGATTTAAAGTGTTTCCTCTGATTTGTATTGCTATTCCAAATAAATCCAAAAAGTTCAAAAATGCTCTTACCGCATTAGTACTATCAATCATTTCCCTTGATGCTTGGAGAAAGAAAGGAAAACTAACTAAGTCATGCTTTTTCTTTGGGTTTGAATTTAGCAGATGAATTATCATCATTCCCTGCTTACCTTTGCTTTCATATTCAGTCAATAATAAGAAATGCTTTACTTCTGTTTTTTTGTCTATTGATATTTGGAAAATATTATTAGATTTATGACAAAGATTTCTTATAGTTGCAATTGGAAATATAGAAGAATATTCTAAATTCATGTAATTCTCTACAATGTTCCAATCCGCTAATTCTACTTGAGGGACTTGATAACTTCTTCTTATCAATTCTGATTCATCTGCGACATCTATATTGTTTGTTTGATTGGCTGATTGCAATAGCCAATTACGTAGATATTTTTCATAATCTAATCTTTGAGCATCATCTAGTTTGAGAATATTCCAACCTTTTGTTGCTCTTATCATATCAATTAATGCAAGGCAATTGGGATTTTGGCAAATTTCTCGACCGTTGCAATCCTTTATTTTATTTCTCTGGCATTGCAAGAAATTAAGAATTGTTCCTGCGGCAATAACAGCATCACTAAATTTTAAAGTTGTAGTCATTATCGTATATCTCCAAATTCGATAGCGTCAAATTCATCTATAGATAAATCTTGAAGTCGATATTCAACCCCTGATGGATTGGCTCTTTCGTCAACAGGAACCTCTTCAAGCCGTCCTCGAATGTTGTCACTTAATGGAATTAAGTAAACCAATGGCCGAAAATCAGAAATGGGTGCTTTTTCTATTATAGATAAAATTATGTTATATTCTGCGACAGATATTTGTTTTTTTCCTAGGTAAATATTTGCGGCAGTAGTTAATCCGGTTCTATTTTGTTCGATTTTTGAACAATGTGTATCATTTCCAGAAATAGCACGACGCAAATCGGAATAAATATATAGAGGAGACGAGCTTGGAGGTATTTGAGCATAGGGATGACACGTCCCTACTGAACGTGGGTCAAATATCGGCGAACACCAAACAAAAAACTTTTGCGCAAAATACATCTTCGCTATAAGATAAGATAGATAAGTATTGGTTGAATATAATATTTTAGTATCATCAAGCATTTCTCGCAAGCTCCAACTATATAGAATTCGGTACACTCATAACATTAATCTCAATATGTATAAAAAACAAACTTTCTATTCGCTTTTTAACGTTTTTAAATATTTTATCTTTTCCATAAACTTTGCTCCCACTCGGTCAAATACGCGCGGGATATAGGAATCCGGCCTTAATACTTTCTGGCCGGAGCAGAACTTTTTCCGGTTAATTGCATTGGTCGTGGCCTTGGCAATTTCGGTGGTGTGTGTAACGGTAATGACCTCGGTTTCGGCCAAGACCTGCCTGCCGGATTTCAGGGTGTAGATTTTTGCCTTTTCATCGAATCGCTGGATTTTATCCCATGCAGCCTGTAAGGTCAGTTTGCCGAGCTCGTAATCCCAACGCATGTAGACGAGGTATTGGGCTTTCTCTTCCAATGAGTGGTCGGCGACTTCCGCTTGACAGGCTTTGCGGAGGGTGCGGATGATCTTCGCATTGGCTTTCAGGAGCGTTGCTCGCTTTTTCTCGTATCGCAATCGGAGTTGTTCGAGCCGGACGTTTTGCAATTCGGTGATGTTCCGGCGTTTGGTTGCCAACTCTTCTTGGCGTTGCGCTTTCTCTTCATCCGTATCGGTCAATGACAAACGCAGGTGCATGTCATGATTCAGAATTTGCCGCTTATCTTTGTAGCCGACCTTGATTTTGCGGACTTCCGCTTCGTAGTCTTTCCTCAAACGGTCTTCGGATTGCAGTTTATTCGTGTCCAACGACGGCAGGTCGAATTCCAGACACGCGCAATATTCGGGCCAATGCTCAATGACCTTGCCTTCGAAGAGGACGACCGGATATTTTAGCTTTTCGGCGTGAAAGATGCGCTTTCGCAAGGCATCCAATGCGGCGGCATCGGGAGCGGGAAACAGCTTCGCTACCGGATGTTGTTCTAATTTCTTTTGAATTTTCGCCATTGCCGATTGTCTCCCGCTTGATATTTTCGAAGAAATGTAATATCGTTATGCTGTAAAGTCAAGCAGAGAAAAGAGATGTATCCGATTTTTCTGAAATATTGAGCCCATCAACTGACGTTCCGAAGTGAAACGGCGGCGCAAGCAATCTTGCGCTCATGTTGAATCTTGACTCTGATTTTGAAAATATACTCTGCAGCTGGGATTGAGTCTTCTCCCGGTTCAAATATTTCGGATACTCTTTCCGATTCAGGATTATCTCCTTTTTCCTGTAAGTATCTATATTGTATCTTATATAAAAATCAATTAGTGCTATTAAAATGCCTGTGACGATTCCTGGTATGCTTTCCATAAGCTATATATGCCCGATTTGAATTTACTATGTCTTTCCTCAATCGCAACAAGAGCTTGAAAGCGAACGAAGAAGGAAGAGTTAATCAACGAATTGTGTCCGGCAGAACGGAAATATCTGAATATGATGGATAAATCCAATCCCCCCAAAAGCATTCATATCTGCGGCGGTCAATTCGCCAATCGGCAATTGGCGAATTGATCGAATCCTGTTTTTACCAAGGATTTATCTACCCCAAGGCTTCCTTTTATGGTAAGGATATTATCGCCCTGAAATTCCTTCCCTCTTCCCCAAAAGACTGTCGCATATATTTGATATTGCTGGGAGAAAAGCCTTGCAAAACCGACAAATTCCCCTGCAGTCCCCTGATAAATTCTTCGATGGCTTTTCCTCATTCCGACATTCGCAGAAATATAACGGTTGATATAAGTGCATAATAACTTGAAAAAGCAACTATCATTCTTGATTTACCGATGCTTTTACATTTACGCCTTCGACCGGATAAATACACCGGACACGCTCAAGCTGCAACATGCCGTAGAGTTGTTTCTGCGGAGCTGCCGCCGCGATTGTGAACGAGACTCCAAGCGAAGTATGAATCTCGATCACCCGGAAAGAGCGGTCGGATTTCACCAGCGCCACATGCACCCACGGGATCAGAAATTCCTCCAGCTCCGTCACGACCCGCAGACGCGGCAGGACATGGGCGCTCCTCTGCCAGCAGACGCTCAAATCCAATTCCCTGTCAATCGAATCCCATTCCATGTCCGGGCTTACTCCGCCGCCGTTCCGTTCGTTCCTGCTCTCTGTTTTCATTGTTGACCTCCGTTCCATATTTTTGATAGAATTGACGCTCGAATTCTTCCAGTTCGCGTAATTCGGCATCTGTTTTCGGGTTGATTTCTTCCGTTTGAACACCGGACTTTTCCGGCACGACTGCCGAAGCCTCCCGCTTCTGCAAATCCTCTTCTTCCTGCCGGGCGATTGCCTGGCGATTCTGATAGGAACCGTTCAGCAACAGCATCTTTGAAAGCGCCGCCCTGGTTCTCTTTGTGATTTTGTGCAGGACATCCCGGAGTTTGTCCTGCCAGCATTTCCGCACCAGCTGATGCGGGTCGGGACGACACTCCTGCGTGATCTGTTCTGCGGATTTCCGAACCGGGATCTTCGTAATTTCTCCCGAGGCAAGCAGGTCATGAACGGAAAGACGTTCTGTCCGGATCGCCATCAGTTTCTTTTTGAAATACTCCTTTTCCGGTACATGCAAGGCAAGGTTGAACTTCCCGCGCGAGCAACCGACATAAAACGCCTGTTTCGACATCTTTTCCGCCGCGACAACCACGTTTTTCGAGGTCATTCCCTGCGATGCATGGGAAGTCATCACCCAGCCGTATTTCAGCCCCCAGAAACTCTCCGGCAGCCGGATCGTGGTCAACTCCCGCCGGTTGGAATCCAGCAGAAGATATTCGTTCCGGTTGCCCGTCGCAATCGCCAGACTGCCGTTGTTGATCTTGTATTCCGGCGTCCGCAGATTCACCGTAAAACGAACAATATCACCTCTTCCGACCGGCAGGGAAACGGTGTTTCCGGCATCAATACTGTTGCGGATTGCTGACGGCTTCACCGTTTTGCCGTTGCTCAAAACGAGCTTGCCTTCCTCGATTTTCAAGACCTCCGCCATTTCGCCCGGTTTGGCGACATCCTTGACTTTCGTATTGAAGAAAATCTTCATGCCGACCTGATAATTTTCGATGTTGCCAAGCTGCGGCTTGGTCCAGCCCCAGGAACGGAACGATTCCACCGGATTGGCCTCATCGTTCACGATCCGACCGGCGGCTTTCATTTTCTGCCGGATCATATCCGTCAAAAGATCGCATTCTTTGTTGGTCGGCGAAACCGCGATGCAGTCCAGCGGGCGCCTGCCGTCATCAGTCAGTTTTACAAAATCCTCTGCGGCGCGTTCCAGATAAGCCGCCTTGTCCTCGTGAATGTAAC
>CAJKAR010000084.1 GCA_905197955.1 uncultured Lentisphaeria bacterium
ATCCAGAACCATCATCTTTCAACTTTTTCTTTTCCTATGGGATGGCTGTGAATTTGTTTTTAATTATACAGAAAGAAAAAAGCTCAAGCATCCCATTTCCGCTTAAATAAATTCTCCCCCATCAACCCGAGAGCATCAGCGGATCCGGAAGAAGAGCTCCGGCGGATCCGCTGATTTGTCCCCGTTTTTCACACGACGGCAAGCCCAAGGGAGCGTTCCGTCTCGCGCCCGAAGTTCAAGTTCAGATCGGATGCCGAAGAGTAGCTCAGCACCAGATCGTTCTTCACATTGATCTTCCGGACAGAGCTGTAGGAGGCGTTCCCGCTGGTATCGTATGCACACATCTGAACGATGTAGCTGCCGGCGTTCCGCAGAGTCAGGGTCGCTCCGTTCTCCACGGTTTTCCAGGATTCAAGCGGATAATTCAAATCTCCCGACGCGGTCGTATACCGTGTTTCGTATCCGGCGATTCCGACGTTGTCCTTCGGGGTCTTCCAGGTCACCAGATACACGTTGTCCGAAACCTCCTTCACCTGCATGGACGGTTTCGACGGGGGCGTCACATCCTTCACATAGAAGCTCGAAATTGCGCTGGATGCGCTCTCATTTTTCGCCTTGTCATACGCCGTCACCTTGTAATAATAGGTCATTCCGGCCTGAAGTTTCGAAAGGGTAAGCGTTGTCTTGCTCGTTTTCTTCGTGACGGCATCCGAGAAGTCCGCATTCGTTGCATACGTCACATAGTAGCCGGATGCCTTCGACGTACCGCCGTTGTCCAGCGACTCATCCCAGGTCAGCGTCGCCTTGTACTTCGACTCCTCCTGCACACAGTTCAGATTCTGAACCACATCCGGTGCAATCTTATCCGCGATCTTCACGGTGCTCTTGCTGATCCGGCTCTCATTGCCGGCCGCATCATACGCCCGAATCTGAACGGTCAGCTTGCCCGCAACTGTCCCCGGAAGACGGAAACCCGTCTCCGTTGTCTCATATGCTATGAGATTCCGGCCGATGCCGTACTCCACCAGATACTTCGTCACGCCGATGTTATCCTCTGCCGCATTCCAGCGGAGATCCACAACCTGCTGACCGTTCTCCACTTTTGCCTCCGCAACAACCTTCATCTTACCGCTCGGAGCCGTCAGATCCTTCACATAGAAACTGGCCGTCTGACCCACCGCGCTCTCATTGCCGGCCTTGTCATACGCCACCACCTTGTAGTAATAGGTTGTGTTCGCCTCCAGACCCGAAACCGACAGCGAAGTCCGGCTGCTCTTCTTCATGATTCCATCCGAAAAATCAGCTTCCTTTCCGTAGGTCACATAATATCCGGCTGCTTTCGCCGTTCCCCCGTTGTCCAGAGCGGCATCCCAGCTCAGGGTCGCCTTGTATTTCTTCTTATCCACTTCCGCACGAAGATTCTGAACCGTATCCGGGGCCACCAGATCCGGAACGCTCTGCGTCTTCCGGCTGACTTTGCTCTGATTGCCCGCCGCGTCATACGCACTCACCTGGAACGTCATTTTCCCCGCAACATTCGAGATCCGAAGACTCGTCCCCGTCGTTTCCGTCGAGATCATTTCCTTCCCGCTTCCGTAGGAGACAACATATTTTGTCACCCCCACATTGTCCGTCGCGGGATCCCAGCTCAGATCAACCATCGGAACTCCCGCTCCATCCTGGAAGAAGTTCGTGCTGAGTTTCATTTTCCCCTGCGGAGCGGTCACATCCTGAAGAACAAACGATTCCTCGTACCACGATCCCGCCTCCCCATCACGGTTCACCGCGCGAACCATGACGGTATGAGTGCCGACGGAGAGCGGAGTCTTCGTCGAATAGCTTGTCGATTTCACATAGCCGAGGGAAACTCCATCCAGAACCACCTCGTATCCCTGCAGTTTTTCCCCTTTTTCCAGCGCCGCCTTCCCCCAGGAGAATTTCGCCTTGTACGACTTGTTCGTCACGGACACTGACAGATTCTTCGTCAGGTCCGGTCCGATGGCCGGCGGTTCCGGCGCCGGGAGTTCGCTGCTGACTGCGGCGCTCCAGTCGCTGACATTTCCTGTGGCGTCATACGCATAATAGCGGACGGTATGAGTTCCATAGCCGGTTTCAAGCTGAAGATACGGTGTTGATGTCTGATACAGCTGTCCGTCGAATTCCACCCAGTACCCCGCCACTCCGACATTATCCGCGGCAGCCTCCCACGTGATGATGGCTTGTGTCCCTTCGTAACGGATGGACGCCGCACTGTTCGACGAAAGAACCGGGCTGACCGTGTCCTTCTCCGGAGGCGCCGGGAGTTCACTGCTGACTGCGACACTCCAATCGCTGATGTTTCCTGTGGTATCATATGCATAATAGCGGACAGTATGAGTTCCGTAGCCGGTTTCAAGCTGAAGATACGGTGTTGATGTCTGATACAGCTGTCCATCGAATTCCACCCAGTACCCTGCGACTCCGACATTATCCGAGGCAGCCTCCCACGTGATGATGGCTTGTGTCCCTTCATAACGGATGGACGCTGCACTGTTCGACGAAAGAACCGGACTGACCGTGTCCTTCTCCGGAGGTGCCACCGGAACAGCATAGGCAAACGGCTGACTCCAGTCACTGCGATTGCCGGCGGCATCCACGGCACAGTAGCGAATTGTATATTCCATTCCGGCTGCGATATTGGAAATGCAACATCCGGTGGACTCCACAACAGCTTCCTGACCGTTCCATTCAACAATATAGGATGTGACACCGATATTGTCCGTCGCCGGACTCCAGACTAAATAGAGATCATTTCCATCCAGATATGCGGAAATCGGCTCCGAACTGAGAACCGGCTTGATCCGATCCGTAAGATCTTCTACAACAAGAGCCAGAGTGGTTCCAGACTCACCGGCAAACTGAAGGGATGCCCGCATCGTGTCCGAGAAAACACTCTGGCTGCCAATGGTCATCTGCTTTTCTTCTCCCTGCCAGACAACGGAAAAACGCTGTCCGGCGATCGCAGCCAAATTCGGCGATTCCAGGAGATAATAGGTTCCAGCCGCCGCATTGGAAATATCCACCGAGATCGTGGCGGAAGACGAAGCCAGCAACTCCACATTGTCGGAAGAAACGAACAAATGCCCGTTCTCCGTGTTCTGAATGGAGTAATTCACATTCATGCTCCCGCCGCTGGCATAGAGATCCCCGCTGAAGAACGCATTATCGGCAAATGTAAGGGTATTGGTTCCTCCAGTCAGATCAATATTGCCGAACACCCTGGCATTGCTGTTCAAGGTCAGGACATCATCAGAGGTTCCGGCGGAATAGGTCATGCTGGTCCCCGGAGTCATGGTGCCGGCATAAATGGCATATCCCTGGGCATTGAGCACGGCATCTTTCAGAACCGTAATATTTGCATCAGCATTGAGCAGCAGGGCTTCCAGTTCGGCTGTTGCGGCATTCAATTCCTCAGCGGTGGCGCTGACAGAAATATTGTATTTTCCTGCGAAGACCGTTCCGGAAACAGTAAGATTCATCGCCCCGGCGACAATCCCGTTGGCATACTGTTCGCCGTTTGCAATGATGTTTCCGGCAATGGTAAATGCCCCCCCGGAATAATCATCCTCCGCAAGCCGGTTGCTGACATAGATTCCCGTGGCGATTCCGTTGTCCCGACGTGTTGTCTGTCCGGAAGTTGTGCTGCTCCATCCGCCCTGAGCCGTCACAGATATGGTTCCACCAAGAACACCGGAACCATTCAGATAGGCGAAATCCAAACCGAATGCAGAGGAATACGCCTCAACGGGCGCACCCGCTCCATAAGCAGTCCCGCCCCGAGCAATCACGTTCCAGTCCGCCGTTACCGCGCCGTGAAATGTCAGGGAATACTCCCCCTGCATGGCTGCGGCTTCTGCCACGGCGGATGAGAAACCGTAAGAGGGTTCTGCCGCCCCGAGAATCTGACCTCCCTGAGCGAGGATCTCAATCGTATTATTGACGGAAGAATGGAAAATCAAACGGCTGTTTTCCATATTGAGTCCCGCGGCTGCCGCGTCTGCCACGCTGGTCCCGGAATTCACCGAAATCATTCCCGCCCGGGCTTCTGCAATCAGATCCTTTTCATACACGCCCTGGAAGTCACTCAAACCATTGTTGTTCACAACCGCGTATGCTGTGGCTGTCGCATTGGCACTGTAGGAAGAATTGTTAACGCTGACGCTCAGATTTCCGCTGACGGCTATTGAAGAAAGCGTGCCGCTGGAATTGCCTCCGACCTTGTATTGATTAAATGAACTGAATGTGACCGAGGATGCGGACACATCGTAATTTCCATAAGACTCACTGCTGAGCGAAGCACTGTTTGCCGATACAGAAAGGGAAGAGGTATCATTCCCTCTTAAATCAAAGGTTGTGATATCCAGACCTATCGCTTCAGCTACTGCCGAGGAAGGACCGGCAATGACATTATTGCCCGCAGCGCTTACACTTCCCTGAACATTGAGATTCCCGGCAATCATCAGTGTACGGCAAACCGTTCCTCGTGCGGCAGAAGTGAAGCCTCTGCCGCTTGTGGCTCTGGAAGCTGTTACATCGCCGATTCTGGACTGTACCTGAAAAACAGAAGAAAAGTCGCCGCCGACCTGAAGGTTCCTGCAACGGATTCCATATGCGGCAGATCCTCCGTTTGCATTCTCATACACATTCTGGATCCCGGTTTCCGCAAGGACATGGATTCTTCCGCCTAAATTTGCGCCAATGTTCAGATCGGAACTTTTTCCAAAATCATTGGCAAGAGAAAAGGCCGCCGCATATGCGCTGGAATGGTTGTTGTTATTCTGAATATTGCTTGAAATCAGACCGGATTTTGCCACGATATCAAAACTGCCGTTGAAACTGCCGCCGATACTGACTCCACCCCCGGCTTCAGAGAAAATCCCATGGGCGGAAGCGTCCGCATTCTTGAACTGCGGCAGAAATGCCGCGTTTTCAATTCCACCGGATATCGCAGACACCGTAAATGTTGCGGATAAATCGCCAAGGAAACGAATGCCGGGATCTGAACTTCCAGCGGTTGGCATATTGCGAATGGCCGCCGCCTCGGTCGTCGTATTTCCTGCGGAAACCGGCACCGTGGCAGACGCCGTAAACGAAACATTGGCGCCGACATTGGGATTCAAAACGGTTCCGAAGGTCAAACTGTTTCCCACAATACCGTAAACCACGGAATTTTCCCCGTTGCCGCCTGAAGTATTGGATATGACAAGCTCACGATCTCCGGAAAACACAACAATCGCATTGTAAAGAGCATTGAGTTCGTCATTGCTGTCATAAGTCAGATCGCCAAAGACAACCGCACTGCTGCAGGGGTAGATTTCATTGTATCCGGGACCGCTCAGAACAACACTGTCATTGATATTTAATGTGGTGTTGTCCGCGCCGATACGCAAGCCGAACACATTGCCGGATACATTGAAGTTCCCTCCTGCGGCAATTGTATTGGTCCGATCATAAGTTTCCTGTGCACTTGCCTGCTGCGTTGAATAAGTTGCCATACCTCTTCTCCTCTTGCCTATTTTTTATGTAAAAAAATCAATTATTTTCCATCATCCCGGATTTCCCGGAGAATTTCCATGATCGAAAACGGCACCATGGTGAACTCCAGCAGCAGATGCGTCACAATCGGAGAAAAAAGAAGCACCAGCAATCCGAGACCCGCCGATCCCCACGCCCCTCTCGATATCCCCCCGATAATCAGAAAAAGTCCCCCGAGCGTCGAAACAATCATCCCGAGAAACCAGAGAATCTTGATGATCTGCGGAAACAGCATGATCCGAAAGTTGCAGAAATCACTCCAGGCGCTCCGTCTCCCCGACCGAGATCCGGAGGACATCTTCTGAAGCTTCGCACTCAACAGTTTTTTGATATCCCGGGCAATCGCCCCGGCATCCCTCACTCCGGTCATCTCGCCGGAAGCAGAATTCTTGTTCTCTTCGTTCATTGCAATACTCCCATCCTTTTTGTAATCCTGTTGCTTTGTTAATCTTATGGCAGGAGAAAAGAGGAAATCTGTCTTGCTCCTCCGAAAAAAAAATTTTTTTCACAGAAGCGTCCCCCTGCATCCGAAACATCCCCGGCCGGATTTCATCAGGTTCCGGATCGCATTCGATTTGCAAAGTTTGTTTTCCCATCTATATTTCCAGACATTTGGAACGAAAAGGATCATCAGATATGAACCGCATTTTTCAGCAGATCAGAGAGTGGTTTTCCCCTGCCCAGTTTTCCGGCAAAGGCGGATATCGGGAACTGTTCCGGATTGCCTGTCCGCTGCTGTTTCTTTCTGCCAGCAACGTCATCATGCAGTTTGTCGACCGGAAATTTCTCGGAAACAGTTCGACGGAGGAGATGGCGGCCTCCATGCCGTCCGCATCCATGATCAACAGTCTGACGATTTTCTTTCTGGTCACGGCCAATTTCTCGAACGCTCTGATTTCCCAGCTTTACGGGGCCATGCGCTTCCGCGAATGCGTCCGGGTGGTCTGGACTGCCTTCTATTTTGCTCTCATGAGCGCAGGACTGATGCTGATTTACGTTCCGCTGATCGGACACTGGTTCATGTATTCGAAATTCATGTCGGAAAATCTGGCGGATCTGGGATGGATCTACTTTCTTTCGCTGCTTCCGGCGTGCATTTTTCACTGTCTTGGCGCGCCCTTTTTCTGTTTTTATTCGGGACGGGGAAAAACCATTCCGGTGGCGGCGATCAACATTTTCGTCTGTCTTCTGAACATTCTGCTGGACTGGCTGCTGATTTTCGGAAACTGGGGATTTCCACGAATGGGAATCCTCGGAGCGGGTATTGCCACAAGCGCCAGTCTGATGACCGGATTCCTCATCATTCTCGGAATGTTTCTGACGGTCAATCAGAAGGTGTATCCCACGCGCCGGACCCTGGCGTTTTCCAAAGACTATTTCCTGAGACTTGTCAAATTCGGCACGCCGTCGGGCCTTCAGGTCCTGAGCAACTGCGCCAGCTTCACGGTCATTATTCTGCTGGTCGGCCAGCTCGGCGACATGGCGCTTGCCGCCAGTTCCATCGCGCTTTCCATCAATATGCTGGAGTTCATGCCGATGATCGCAATTGCCGATTCCACCATGATTCTGGTCGGACAGTACATCGGCAGAACCATGAAGGATGTTTCCGCGAAACTGCCGTATCGCTCCTGGCGTCTTGCCATCGTGTATGGAGTTCTCATGCTTCTGGTATACATTTTCTTTTCCGATCCGGTGATCCGGATGTTCCGTCCGGCGGAGAGCGGTTCGGCCATTGATTTCAAGGATGTGGCGTATCAGGGCTGGCTGATTCTGATTATGATGGGAATCTGGAATCTCTCCGATTCAGTCCGATATGTGTTCGGCGGAGCGATGCGCGGTGCAGGCGATACACGGGCACTGATGCTGATCAACATGGTCTGCGCATGGTGTGTGGGAATTCCCGGTTTTGTATTTCTGGTTTATGTGATCCGGCCATCCGCGGGATGGGTCTGGTCCTACTTCATCGTGGTAGCGACCGTGGAAGGACTCTGGACCTTTCTGCGATTCCATTCCGGAGCCTGGCGCAACATCCGCCTTGTACGGAAGTAATACGAAAATTATAGAAAACATTTTCATACGGAAAAATGCGAATGCATTTTTCTCGGGTCAAGGACTGTGTCCTTGTCGCG
>CAJKAR010000085.1 GCA_905197955.1 uncultured Lentisphaeria bacterium
GCTGAAAAAACAACTTTTTAACAAGATGAGCCAAAACGTTTTGAAATTGGCTCAAGTAATGAGGATTTCCATGAAACGTCTCCTGTCTGTTTTGACCGCTATCGTTCTGACGGATACTTCCATCGGGATTGAATATCAGTATCCACCCATTTTACACCATATTGCAAAACCGCGCCAGGTGTTGAATCTCTGCGGGGAATGGGTTTTCCGCGCTCTTTCCGGACAGGAAAAAGGCCCCCTCCCCGAATGGCAGAACGTTCAGGTTCCGCACTCGGCTTTTACAGAAAAAAACCATTCAGGGATCAAAAAGCTGCAGTACCGCAAAACTTTTTCCATTCCGGATTCTGCGGCCGGACGGAAGGTGTTCCTGCATTTTGAATCTGTCCCGGAAACTTCCGAAACGTTTCTGAACGGAGAAAGGATCGGCATCCATCATCCCGGCGGCACACCGTTCTCATACGATCTCTCCTCGAAAATCAAGAAGGGCAGCAATGAACTGGAAGTCAGGATCTCCTATTGTCCGGACAAAAACAGAAACCATCGTCCGTACGCGTCGGTATGGAGTCTCTGGGGCGCTCTGGGAATCAGCCAGCCGGTGCATCTGGAGATCCATGATCCCGTCTACATCGCGGATGTCACAGTCCGGACGGTCTGCGAACCGGAAAAAGAACTCCTTGCGGAGATCCTCATAAAAAATGAGACCCCGCATCCCCGGAATCTGACATTCGATCTCGCCGTTTCCGGGAACTGGAACGCGACTCAAGCGGTGAATCTTGCGGCGAATTCAAGCACGAACGTCACATTCCGCCGGAAATGGAAGGAAGCCGAACTCTGGACGCCCTCGACCCCGCACCTCTATTTTCTTGACCTGACTCTGCGGGAAGGAAACAAGACGCTTGATGCATACCGCCAACGCTTCGGATTCCGGGAAATCAGAATCCGAAACAACCAGCTTCTGATGAACGGTCATCCGTTTCTTGTGCGGCGGGATTCCTGTCCGGGATATCTGCCGGATTATCCGTCCGACGCAAAAATCCGGGAAATCATACAGCGATACAAGTCGCGCGGAATCAACGGAGTGCGCATCTCCCCCATGAGAATCGCCCGATGGGCGGAAATCGCGGATGAGGAAGGCCTGATGATCTCTTCCATTCCGGAACAGGGAACCGGAGCCGGAAGAGCCGCGGATGATTTCTGGCCGGCCATGACGGAACATCTCCTCGAGATCGTCAGGAACTTCAAAAATCACCCGTCCCTGATCTGCTGGGGGATCGGCAACGAATTCGGCAGCGTCTACAACTGCAACGGGAAAGAGGCAACCGTCATTCCGAAGCAGCAGGCGCTCGGAGCCGCCGTTGAACACGCGGATCCGACCCGTCCCTGGACATCCTACGGCGATATCGAAGCAGGCTTTCCCGTGCGCGGACCGGGTCCGGCCAAAATCCGTTCGTTCCATTATCCGATGACTCCGACCGCATCGCTGACTCCCCTGCCGGAACTCGCTTACTGGTATTCCAAGGGAAAAACCTCCTGGCAGGGAATTTCGAGCAAAGACAAACCGCTTTCCATTTCCGAGGATCTGTATCACGGCCTGAACGATCAGTTTTTCGGAATCAGCCGATGGGCGGGCGATTCCTTCTTCTCGCCCGACGGATATGCAAAAGCCTGGTTCGACGCCGTCCGGATGTATGCAGAAGGATATTATGATGCCGGAATCTCCGGATGGGAAATCTGGGTGGCCTTCCCCGCAGAAAAGTTCAACAAACTCTATTCCCATGGACAGCTCATCCCGGATTACCTGATCGCTCTCCGCGAAGTCTCTCCGAACTTAAAAGCGGAAACAACGGAAACAAGAAATCTTTCCGTATACAATCAAACCTTTCTGGAACAGGACTGCGAACTGGTCAAAAAAGACACCGCAAACGGGAAAGTCATCGGAGAAAAAACATGGAAATTGAAGCTGCTTCCCGGCGGAAAGTTCAAAACCACGGTCGAACTGACGGCTCCGGAAACGGAAAACGTCAGTTCCATGGAATCTCTCTATCTTCTCAAAAGCGGAGGGAAAATCCTGACCCGCCGGGTGTATCGGTACAATATTTTCCCGGAGATAAAACTGAACCTGCCTTCGAACGCAGTTCTGCTTGCTGGCGACTCCAGCCCGCTCCGCCGGACCGCAGCGCCGGAGCAGTGCGTCCGATCGGCCGAAGAAGCGGCAAAGAGCGGAAAACCGGTGATCGTCCACAAGACTCTGAATTCGTCCGAAGGAAAGATTTTGAATGCCCTTGTCGCAAACGGAGGAAAAGTTCTTCTGATGGAGGCCGGAGAACAATCCTGGACTCCTTCCCGTCTCCAGCCGCGCAATGCCCAGAGTTTTGTCTGGCGCAGGAACGACGATACGCTTCCCGGAGTCTCGGATTCCATGCTTCAATGCTGGAAACCGGACACGTTCCTGGGAGAATCCGGCTATATGAAAAATGCCGAAGAGGCGATGGAAGTTCTGCTGGATTCCGGCCATCGCAACGGCTTGAACACCGTACATCTTTCCCGTCTTTACAACGGGAAAGGCTTCTGGATGCTCTGCCAGCTCCCTCTGCTGAGCCGAATCAAGCAGGAACCTGCGGCGCCATTCCTGATCGAACGGATTTTCGGAGAATTTCAGAAAGACTCCCGCAAAACAAAACATCTGACCCTCTGGGAAAACGATCCGCTTCTCCCGTTTTTGAAAAATGAGAATATCGTCCTGGATTCCAGACTGGACCGGGACTCCGTTCTTGCACTCGACGGCACCGCCCGGCTGACGGAGGAACAGAGAACCTCATTGAAAAAACATGCGGAAAACGGCGGTTCCGTTCTGATACTCGGCATCACGGAAAACAATGCGGAACTGCTGGACGAACTGGGACTGGAACTGCATCCCGCGGAGGAATGCGAATGGATTCTGCGGAAGAACAACCGGGGACTTCTCGCGGGAATCAGCAACAACGATCTTTTCTTCAGCAGCATCAAACCTTCCGATGTCTATTTTCAGGCGGATATTCTGAACAGGAAGCAGAGAATCCATTTGAAGAACAAAATCCTGACGGGCCGTCTGAAACCGGCGGCTTCGTCATCCGCCGCCATTCTCACAGATCCGGGAGCGATTGCGGAAGTTCCGTTCGGGAAAGGACGCATCGCACTCACCTCGCTGAACTGGAAGAAAATCGCCAAAAGTTTTCCTGAACGGGCGATTTACACCTTGCGCACACTGCTCCTCAATCTGGGGGTCAACAGCGCAGAGCTGAAGCAGGATCTCACTCTTGTGCCGTACGAGATGCGCTGGATAATCAACCGCCAGTTCTGGAAAGATCCGAAACATCCCGCTGTTCCGGCATGGTTTGAAAACGGAAATGATATGCGCTATTTCCCGGTCAATCTCTGCGGATGGAGCCCGGATTCAAACAATTTCTGTCCGAAAGAGGCATTCCCGGAGGAAGCGATGAATTTCGGAGGGATCAAGTTCAAATTGTCCGATCCGAAAGGGAAATTTACCGGAGCGCTGGTCCTCTCTCCGAAAGAAACGAAAACCATCTGGTTCTGGAGCAGAAACATTCATGGATTCTACTTTCTCGGAGCCATGGAAAAATCCCTGAAGGAAGGAACTCCTGTGCTGAAATGTTCGTATGGATACCGCTACAAGGAAAAGACCTCGTCGGCGAAAGAAGCAACCTTTTACGCCGGAGACCATCTGAACACATACCGCTGGCCCGGGAATGTGAAATCCGGCCGGCTTGCCTGGAGCGGTCCGACGCAGCTGGACAAAACGGGCGTGCTGTATACATGGCATATGAAAAGCATGTATCCTCCGGATGCGATGATCTCTTATATGGATCTGACCAACGAGAGCAGTTCTCCGGTCGCAATTGTCGCAATCACTCTGGAGAAAAAGCAATAAAGCGGGAAAAGCGACGATGACACCCCCCATCCTGATTCATCCGGACTGTGAAGCATATCAGTCCCTCGCGGAGAAGGCGTGGATGCTTGCCCGGCAGAATGTCCGCCGGTATCCCGCCTCCGGCAAACCCGCATTCATGAAGGAAGGATTCGACGAGGAGAACCTTTATTTCTGGGATACCTGTTTCATGCTGCAATACGCGAAGTATTCTCCCGACACGCTGCCGGGTGTTGCAACACTGGAAAAGTTCTTCGCCGTTCAGCGGAACGATGGATTCATTCCCCGCTGCTTCAATCTGAAAACAGGGCGGTCTCCGCTCCCGTATGACGACATCAATCCTCCTCTGGCGGCGTGGAGTCTGCTGGATGTGATCCGGCAAACGGGAAATACGCTCCGGCTCGAAGAGCATTTGAAGCATCTTGTTTCCTTCGACGAATGGATCGAGCGGACCCGGCGGCGGAAGGATGGAACCTGGTGGTTCTCGGACGGTGCCGGAAGCGGTATGGACAACTCCCCCCGGACCGCCAGACGGAACAAGGAAGGAAACGATGTCGGCTGGATTGATCTTGCCGCGCAGCAGGCACTTTCCGCAGAGTCCATTTCAGAACTTGCCCGCATCGCCGGAGATTCCGCTCTGGAATCCGCATATCGGGAAATCTATGAGAAACGTCTGGATTTCCTTGAACGCCGTCATTGGTGCAGGAAAACTGGGATGTATCTGGACCTTCTCCTGCAGGGACTGGAAACAGAATCCTACCGGGCCTATTTTTCGTCGGCGAAAAGTATCGCCTCTTTCTGGCCGATGCTGGCGGAAAAATGCGACAAGGAGAGACTCCGGCGTCTGCTTCTTCATCTTTTGAATCCCGAAGAGTTCAACCGTCCCCATCCGGTCCCCTCGCTCTCCTACGACAATCCGAACTATTCCGCGAACGGCTGCTACTGGCAGGGCGGCGTCTGGGCTCCGACAAACTATATGATTGTCCGGGGGCTTCTGCGGAATGAGCAGTATGCGTCTGCCCGCGAAATCACCCTCCGGCATCTGGACTTCATGGATCGAGTTTACCGCCATTCGGAACCGCATACCATCTGGGAAGCGTATTCCCCGGAGACGGCGCGTCCTGCGAAGATCGACTGCGGAGTATACGGGAAAGAAGAGGATGAAATTCCGGTCCGGAAGGACTTCTGCGGCTGGAGCGCACTGGGGCCGATTTCCATGCTGATCGAAGCCGTGCTGGGAATTGAATGCGATTACCCCGCCCGGAAAATCGTCTGGCATTCCAATTGTTATGCGCGGCATGGCATTGAAAATCTGCCATTCGGTCCGGCACGGATCTCGCTGATCGCCGAACGGTCGAACCCGGGAGAGATTCCGCAGATTGCCGTCACGGCCCCCTTCCCCGTCAAGATTGAGTTCAAACGATTCTGAGAATACACAACAGGCAACTTCTTCAATAAGGAAATGGAGTCAGCATGGGATTCAAATATTTCGGATGTGCGTATTACCCTGAGGTCTGGCCGGAAGAACGGTGGGAGCAGGATGTCGCAATGATGAAACAAATCGGGTTCAACATTGTAAGAATCGGAGAGTTCGCATGGAGCAGGCTCGAACCGCGGGACGGGGTCTATTCGTCGGAATGGCTGCACAAAATCGTTGATCTTCTGCACTCCGCGGGGATCTCCGTGATGCTGTGTACGCCGAGCGCGGTTCCTCCGCAATGGATGGTTCGCCAGATTCCGGAAATCCGGCTGATTCAGGCGGACGGATCTCCCCGGAATCCGAATGCCCGGCGTCATTACTGCGTTTCATCGGCAGAGTATCGGAGACGGATTTCCAGATTTCTCCAGAGAATCGGATCGGAATTTGCGACACATCCCGCCGTAAAATTCTGGCAGATCGACAATGAAATCGCACTGGCGGAAACCGGAGCATGTTTCTGTCCGACCTGCCGGAGACGGTTCCTTGATTTTCTCCGGAGGAAATACCGGACCGTGGAAGCTCTCAACCGGGCATGGGGATGCGGATTCTGGTCGCACGATTATTCCGACTGGGAAGAGATCGAACTGCCGCTCAGAGAGCAAAGTCATCTGCTGGACTGGGCGGAATTTGAAACCGAACAGTTTTCCTCTTTCCTCCGGGAACAGCGGGATCTTCTGAAATCCCTGAATTCAGACTGGCGCATCACGACAAACAGCTGGATTGGTCTGGAACCGGAGATTGCTCCGGAGCGTCTGTTTGAAGTTCTGGATTTCACCGCGTATGATTCCTACATCAATTTTTATGAAAACCTTCCGACCTACCGTTCCGCCTGGAGTTACTATAAAAACCTGACAGGAAAACCGCAGGCGTTCTGGCTTGCGGAAAGCGGGGCCTGGAATCCTCTTTCCGCCGCAGACCATGCGGAAAAAGCTCTGAGAGCCTGGGCATGGGAACTTTTTGCCCGCGGCTGTGAAGGCATGATGTATTTCCGATGGCGGCAATCCCTGATGGGCGAGGAAAACCATCCCGCCATCCTGCCCTGGGATGGCTCGGAATCAACCGCGTATAAAGAACTGGGCAGACTGGGAAGGGAAATGCGGGAACGGAATCTGCAGAATCTGCCGCTTCCCGTCGCATCCGTTGCGATGCTCGCCGACTCGAAAACGGCCATTCTGGAGCGGAACAGGAAGTCTACAGAGTTGAAAGAGCGCTTCGCACTTCTGCATGATCTTCTGAATCGTCTCGGCGTTGAGTGCGATGTTCTTCCCGCCGGCCCGGCATGGGATCTGTCGGCATACAGACTGCTGATTCTCCCGCAAACGGAGTTTGTCTCCCGGGAAACGGCGGACACTTTGAAAGCGTTTGTCCGGCAGGGCGGAAAAATTCTTGCCCTCCCCCGGCTTGCAATCCTGGATGCGAACGGAAAATATCTCCCCGAACGATCCCCATACGGGATGCGGGATCTTTTCGGCGCGGGAATTTCCGAATACAGCAGAATACAAACGGAATTGCGCCATCCATTTCCGGGCAGCAGGGCGGAAACTTCGTCCCCGCTCCCCCCTGTCTCCGGAGAACTGAACGGATCCCGCACGGAATTTTCAGGGATTATGGGAAAAATCATTCCGGAGACAGCGGAAATCCGCGGGAACTATCAATCCGGCCTCTTCCGTGGAAGCGCCTGTCTGACAAAACAGATTTACGGCTCCGGGACAGCCTGGCTGCTGGGATCTTTCCCGGAAGAGAACGCATTCCTGCGGTTTCTGAAAGAAATTCTGGACGATGCGGAAATTCAAACCCTGCCCAAACCATTGCCGAGGGAATGCAGCATCCTCACCCGGGGCAATATGCGGTTTTATATCAATGCCTCCGAAAAAACTCAGAGTTTTTCCCGGTTTGACGGCTCTTCCATGAAACTGGACGGATACGATGTCGCTTTTGAACACCTGCAGCGCGCCCCTGCGCAGAAGCGCTGAACTCCCGCGGGAATGCGGAGCAATGTTCTAAGGCGACAGCCCCCGTCGGATAAAGAGGTCACATTTCTTCAGTGCCATCCCATAATTCTTTGAAATCGTCATTCTAACGTATGCGCCCAGCGAGCCCCATGGTGAGGAGGAAGAGGGATTTTTTTGAGTGGGA
>CAJKAR010000086.1 GCA_905197955.1 uncultured Lentisphaeria bacterium
ACCAGACGAAGCTCCGTAAAAACGACAGGTTGGAAAAAGAAAAACGCAATACCCCTCCCATGAGAGGGATTGTCAAGGGCTTGTTTGCAGAAATGTCTTTTTTCTTTCAAATGAAGGCTTTTGCCGATCTGAAAACGCTCGCTGTTTTGCTCCCATTCGCGTTCAAAAATAGGCTGCCAAGCCAGACGCATGATATAGTCCGTCGCGGACGCCGTAATCTAACGAACGAGTTTTTTACAGATTTGGCATCCCATGACTCCAGGGGTATTCCACGGTCGCCGGACGGAACATTGAGCGATAAAATCGTTAAAATCTTCTTGAAAGTAAAATCAGAACTTTAATTTTTTCAATGCATACAGGTTTCAGGCAACTTGCTTTTTTTGATGGTTTTCTTTGTAATGTGGATCATAAGCAACATCACTTTGCCAAAGAGCATAGATTACGCCACTCAACTTTCGAGCAACGGCAACCGTAGCTTTTTTCTTTGCTATTTTTCCTCCACGCGCAGCGATACGCATGCCAAATGTTCGCAGATCGCAATCTTCTCCAAAGTGCCCCAAAATATAATTTGCCCCTTGGATCAAATAGCGCCGAACAAACGTATTACCATGCTTGGTAATTCCCAATTGTTTATCGATTTCTCCCGACTGATCGCGTTTAGGAGTCAGCCCTAAATACGAGGCCAAGCGCTCTTTGCTCCCAAAGCGTCGCGGATCTCCGATTACAAGACAGAACGCCAAAGCCGTGATGGGACCGACGCCTTTTACCTGCCTGATTTTTTCAGTTTCCGGATATTTTTTGCAGAGCTTGGCGATAATACGATCATAATTTTTGATTTCCTGCTTGATACTGACCAGTTGACACAGCAATCCTTCAAGCGCGGGGCGAAGTTCCGCTGGCAATATTTTAGGTGCTTTCTGGGCAAAATTTTCCGGAGTCAATTCAGAAACATCGGTTCCATGAGAACGCATAAAACTGCGAACGGTATTGATCAACATGATTTTAGTTCGAACAAGGGTATCACGCGCTTTGATCACGCAAAGATCATCGCGATTTTGCGCTTGCGCATGTACGATCGGATGTAACAGCTTTTTATCAAAGCATGCCAGACGCGCCAGCATTTCCGCATCGCGGCGATCACTCTTTGCAGTACTGCCCCAAATCAACTGCAAGTCCCTGGCATTCGAAACGAGCACTTCACATCCAAAAGATTTGACGTAATCTGACATCCATGGAGAATCAAAGCCGGTTTCCATTGCAATCACCGTATCTTTCAAACTTGGCAGTTTTTCAAGAAATTCTTTGATGGAATTCTTAGAGTTTTCTATTTGCATAGACACTCCCTTGTCTTCGTCGGCAGTCCGGGCATAAACTTCAATCTTCTTACTGGATACATCAAATCCGATATAAAGTTTCCGATAATGATCTTTTTTCATTTCTGCCTCCGATTTTTAGAATTTGACTTTCTGCAAGGAAGAGGCATATTTATATTTGTCTGGAAAAGCGGAGATCGGCTCTGTGGGGACACAACCAATCAAGGAATATCCAGACCGCATACCGAAGATGCCGGAGGCTCCAACTCCGGCTCTTCTCTTTTTATCTTCGGGTGCGAAAAATGCCTCCGAAAATCCCAGGGTGTGGGACAGAGTCCCACGTCTTTCCTCTTGATTACAAAACATCCAATATCACTCCTTTTCAAGTTTCTTTCGTCGCATGTCACTGATCTATTGGTTCCCTCTCATTATATCTTCCATGAATGGAATCGCAAAAAGGCGGCAGGTAGAGCTGGATATTGCTCATGAATTGTTTTGCCGCACTTAATAATCTATAAATGGTATATTACATTCAATTGGTCAATTTTATCAACTATTTTTGGTTTGTTATATTTGATTATCTGAATTTGTCAGCTATATTGTAGGAAAAATTGCAGGAGGTAGACATGAATACGGAACAGGCTTTGAGTGAAATCGGTACTCGTTTGAAACGCCGAAGGCTGAATATGGACAGATCCCAAAAGGAAATCGCCGACAGGGCCGGTATCGGTATCAACTCCGTTGCCAGACTGGAAGATGGAAAAGGGGCGACACTGGCAAATTTTATCCGGGTTCTGAATGCACTGGAAGCGTTGGACAGTCTGGATGCTTTCCTGCCCGCCCCTGCAATCAGCCCCATCCAACTGGCCAAACTTCAAGGTAAATTACGTCAGAAAGCATCGAGGAAATCATGACGAATTATTCTTTGTGCAATGTCTTTCTTTGGAATAAAAAAGTGGGTACAGCAGCTTGGGATCATGAGCGGAAAAACGCATTCTTCGAATATGATCCGAAGTTCAAAAAACTTGGATTGGAACTGGCCCCCCTGATGATGCCGCTTCAAGGACAGAACATTTACAACTTTCCCTATCTTTCTGAGGAAACCTATCAGGGATTACCGGGATTGCTGGCCGACTCCCTGCCGGACTATTTCGGCAATCAGGTGATCAATGCCTATTTATTGTCACATGGACGACCGGAAAACTCGTTTAATGCCATTGAAAAGCTCTGCTATATGGGAAAGCGCGGCATGGGAGCTTTGGAGTTCCAACCCGCTCTTTCGAGGGTGCGAAAAGCACAGAGAATTGAAGTAAACGAGTTGGCCCGACTGGCGGCGGAAATTCTGCGTGACCGGAAGGCTTTTCAGGCCTCTTTTGACGATAAGAAAAGTGCGTTCCATGATATTTTACAAGTCGGTTCTTCCGCCGGCGGCGCGCGCCCGAAAGCAGTCATTGCCTGGAATCCGGAAACCAATGAAGTTTACTCCGGTCAGGTGGACGCTCCGGCCGGATTTGAACATTGGCTGCTGAAATTCGATTCAGTCAAAGATGGAAAATCTTACGGACGGATTGAGTATGCCTACTATCTGATGGCCAGGGCTGCCGGTATTGTCATGAATGAAAGCCGTTTGCTGCAGGACGGTGATATGGCGCATTTTATGACCCGGCGTTTCGACCGAGTGAACGGGGAAAAAATTCATGCGCAAACCCTGTGTGCTCTTGCGCATCTGGACTACAATAATCCATTGGCAAACTCTTATGAGCAGGCATTTGAGGTAATGGAAAAGTTGCATCTGTTGCCAGCCGAAAAGAGTCAAATGTTCCGGCGAATGGTATTTAATGCAGTGATCCGAAATCACGATGACCATACAAAAAATATCTCCTTCCTGATGAAACCGGACGGTGTCTGGCATCTGGCTCCGGCTTACGATGTGGCCTGGGCCTACAAACCGGGTGCGAAATGGACCGGGCAGCATCAGATGTCGATCAACGGCAAGCGGGATCATTTTACCAGAAATGATTTTCTGCAACTGGCGAAGCATTTTGATATCAGCAAACCCGCAGAAATTCTCCGGGAAGTCTGTGAAACGGCAAAGGCATTCGGCGATTTTGCAAAGGAGGCCGGTGTCGATGTCAAGATCGTGGATCAGATGATGCCGGAATTCAGGATCGATCTGTAAGGTCGGAAGGAGTTATCTATCATGAAAAGATTGGCTGATAATATCACTGATTTCGAGCAACTCATCCGGGAAAACTATCTTTATGTGGACAAGACGGAGTACCTGTGGGAGCTGATCCGTCCCGCCGGGGAATCTTACCTGTTATCCCGTCCCTCGCAGATGGGAATTTCCCTGCTGCTCTCCACGTTGAAAGCGATTTTTCAGGGAAAAAAAGAACTGTTCAGGGGACTGGCAATCTATGATAAGCCTTATGATTGGACACCGTATCGAGTAATCCATCTGGACTTCAACGATTGCCGGATCGGCAGTGTCGCGGAATTACAACCATATCTGAAAGAAAAACTGCTGGTTGCCTCTCGGGAGTTGAATCTGAATTCTGCCGACATCGGTGACAGCCGGCCATTTTCCGATCTGATCCTGTCGGCAGCGGAGAATCGGAAACAGATTGTGATTCTCATCGACGGTTATGACGTTCCGGTTTTCAGGAATCTCGGCAATCCCGAAGTTGAAGAAATCCAGAAAAGCCTGATGCAATTTTATGCGGCTATCAAAGCCTATAACCGTCTGACCCGTTTTGTCATGATTACGGGAAAGCATCCGTTTCAACAGGAACAACTGACCGGCGAGATGAACCATCTTTTCGATATCTCCGAGCACTGGAAATATCCCGCCATATGCGGCTATACTTCCGGAGAGCTGAAACGATATCTGGAAGAATGGATTCGAACCGTGAAAACTCCCGAACAATCCACAGAAGATTTTATTGCCGAAATGGAAAAATGGTATGGTGGATACTGCTTCCACGAGCAAGCCGCAACGGTCAGCAATCCGGCATCGATCGCCGCCTTCATCGAACATTCCGGAGTATTTGCCTGTTACCGGAAAATAGAACTTCCCGCCGTCATTCGGCAGCTCATCCGAAAACAGCAACCGAAGATGGCGGAAGTGATCCACGGCAATCAGTATGAAACGATTTTTCACCCGTATTCAGTCAGGAATCCGGACCTCTCGCAACTGCTGATTCAGGAAGGCATCCTGACCGTGAAAGAGTATGCAGAAGGGCCTTTCATTCCTCATTACAAATGCGGTTTCCCTAATCTTGAGGTTGAAAAACAATCAGCAATACTTTTTGAAGTTTGAGGATGAAGTCCATATATGTTCAAAAGTATCTAAGAGGGCGGCATCATATTGCAAGCCTGTAACCTAAAATAATTCTGCGCCGTAGAAGCCTGAAACAAGGCAGGTGAATGCGGACTGCTTGTATCCGGCGGGTCTGGTTCACCGCAAGAAGGGAAATATCGATCACTCTTTCGGAACAATTTCTGCGTTGCGGCATGTTCCATGACTTTTGAAATGCTTGTGTAATCCCCTTAAAATTCATTCATTTTATCCCACATTTTTCCAGATTCAAACGACCTTTAACATACAACCCGATCTCGGGATATTGCTTTATTGCAGAGAAGAGCTATTTTCAGCCATGGCCCGGAACTCCTTCGGCGTCCGGTTCAACTTGCGCCGGAAGAGTTTGCCGAGATAGTTTCCGTCGCAGAAGCCGCAGCGCAGCGCGATTTCTGTCACAGCGAGATCCGAATGCAGCAGGAGTTCCACGGCGTGCTGGAAGCGGATTTCAGCCAGATACTCCTGCGGCGTGCATCCCGCCGCGTTGCGGAAGCGGCGGAAGAAATTCCGACGGGACATGTGCACGCAGGCGCAAAGCTCTTCGGAGGTGATCCGGCGCGCGTAGTTCTCATGCATATACTGAATCGCGTCGCCGATCAGGAACTCCGGGGTACGCGTGCGCATGCCGGGGCTTTCGTAGCGGCAAAGGCCGGCGGCGATCTCCATGAACGCCGCCATGCCGAGGAATGCCTTACCGGGACGGCTTCCTGCGAGATCCGCTGCGAGCTCCGAAATTTTCGTGGCGAGCGCCTCCTTCATTGCCGGCTCAAGATGCAGCAGCGGTTTGGCGGTCACCTGTTCCTGAACCTGCTCTTCCGGCAGAAAGAGCCGCCGGAAAATCGGAATGACGTGCCCGTCCAGAATCGGCATCGAAAGCTGGTGCGGATCGTAGACAAGATTTACGAGCGCCAGTGCTTCTGTCCGATCATAACAATGCCAGACACCGGGAGGGATGACCAGAATATCTCCGGCTTGAATCGGTGCGGAAGAAGCCCCCACAAGATGCACACCTTCCCCCTCAAGGATCAGGACGAGTTCCATGAAAGTATGACGGTGAAAGCGCCGGGCGGGGTGCTTTCCCGCCGTCACGCTTTCGATATAGAGCGGAACTGCATAACGCGGCAAGTATTTTCGGATGTCTGAAGTAAAAAAGTTTTCCGATAAATCGTTCATTTCTTGTCTCCGTGTCTCAATGTACTTCGTTCCTGTTGCAAATACAAATTTCAGGAAACCGGTTTTTCTCTGGACGAACTTGTAACCAAACTGGCAGATGTGTACGAGCGCAAGGCCTTCGCTGAGTTGCTGAAGATGATTTTACAGATGGTTCAGGAAATCTTGATCCATCGACTTCTCCATGGCAGGTTGGATACCTTGAAATGTTGCGATCGTGGTCATTTTCGTTTAAACGGCAGCTTTGAACGTCGTATTCGAACCAGTCTGGGGGAATTCAAAATGCCGTTCTGGCGAGTGAGTTGTTCCGGGTGCGGAGCAACTTTTTCGCCTTTGCAGCGGTTCATTCACCTAGGGCGTTATCAGACAAAAACCAATGAATTGGAAAAGCTGGTTGTGGAAGCGGCAAGCGAGACGAATTACCGTCGTGCGGTTCAGGAGTTGGCGCGTGATGGGAAACTGCCGATCTCGTTTCATACCGCGCATGGTTGGGTGCTGCGCACGAATTGCGATGAAATAGACATTTCAAAGCGGGTGATTGGTTCCGCTCCGATTCAAATTATGCCTGACGGAACCAAATTCAAAGGAGAGGGTAGCAAAGGCGAAGCGCGCAAGGGCGATTTGAAAGTGGTTATCGGCATCAACACTCGTGGAGAAATATTTCCGCTTGGAACTTGGGCCGGAACGAGTTGGGGTGCCATCAGCAAACAATGGAGAGAACAGAAGATGAAGTTTCCTGATGGCAGTATTTTGATCTGCGATGGAGAACCGGGATTGTCCGAGGCTTTTGCCGAATACGCGTCGGAACAGCAACGATGCCACTGGCACCTTGAGCGGGATTTGTATCATGCGATGTATCAGGATGGTGGACGCAAGGTGGATTCCAAACCGATTCAGGAGGCTTTAGCCGGAGCGCTGGCGATTGAATTGCCGCAGGAGGATTTCAAATATGTATCCGAGGAAGAGAAAGACTATATCGAAGAACGAATGGAGAAAACGGAAGCGGTCATCGATCAACTGATCGGATATTTTCAAGGGCGAGGGTATGACGCGGCGGCAACCTATTTGCGACGGGCAAAAATCGGAATGTTCGGTTATATTCGCCGCTGGCTGAAGTGGGGATTGATTTCCCCCAGGGCTTCCTCGATGGTTGAAAGAGTTATGCGGGAACTTGGCCGAAGAATCAAGAAAATTGCTTATGGATGGAGTGACAAGGGCGTAACGAAAATTGCGAGAATCATATTGAAACGGTTTGCTGACGCCGGAGCCTGGGAGGACTACTGGCAAAAACGGATGACGATTATCGGCAACGTCTTCATTGGCGTTGGAAATTACAAGTGTGTTTCACAAAATTTAGGACAATAACAATTTTTCACTGCCGTCCCATACATCTTTGAAATTGTCATTTTTGTCCTCCTGTTTGAG
>CAJKAR010000087.1 GCA_905197955.1 uncultured Lentisphaeria bacterium
GTTCGGCCGGATTGTTGTCGATGTTTAACCGGGCATCTTTCAGGAATTTCTTGAGCTCCTCTTCGATATTCAGGGCATAAGAGACGGCTTGGGCGACAAGGGAGGTCGGCCGTTCCGACTCCTTGAGTACCCGGCACTGCTCAAAAAATTCCCGGACGAACTTCTGCGACTGCCGACGTGCATTTTTCCGCTCTTGAAAGAGTGCGGTTTCCGTACCCTTCTTTTCCGCCCGCTCTTTTGCGACACGCTCAATTTGGTAGAGTTCCTGTATAATTTTCAACAGAGGCTCAGCTTTTCCATATCCGTTTTCAACGGCTTGCAGAAAGCGTCGCCGGACATGCGCCCAGCAACAGGCAACCTCGCAGTCCAGTTTTTCATAGGCTGCGTAAGAATCTCTGATGATTGTTCCGGAGTAGTCTCCGAGCAGACTTTCTGCAACATCCCGGGATCGGGATGGCGAAAAGTGAAAAGCGATCATTGGCGGCCCGACTCCAGTCAATCGGCACCACAAGTAAGCCTGCTTGCACTTCTTTGCCCCCTTGACCATCAATTTGATGAATGTCTCATCCGCATGGAGGATGTCACACTGCATAATCCGGTCAACCATCCGCTCATAAAGGGGCTGCAAGGCGCCTGCCGTGCGTTTGTAGAGATCTTCCAGAGTAGATGGAGCCACCGGCAATCCATCGTTGCTGAACATCCGTGCCTGGCGTTCCAGAGGGATGGCATTCTCCATTGTCTGCAACCACCTTGGCGATGAAAGAGACATCATAACGAGTTCTGCCGCTGACCGAATCGAAAACATCTCCCGGAGCAGGAGCCGTAACAACACCGCGCAGCGTGTCCGAGGGATCGGCATATTTGGCGCGTTTGAAATGAATCACATACAACCCGGTTCGATAAGCGATCCGTTCGCTTTCTTCATAACCGATCAGCACCATTCCCACGCCGGGCGCGGAGGCGTTCTGCGATGCCGGATTCTGGGCAAATGCCGTCGGGAAGTATGCGGAGTCTTATGAACTCTACCTTGCCTCGAAAACCTGGCCCCAGCGGGCAATGGAAATCGCTCTCCATCGACTGAATGATCCGGAAAAGGCCCTGACCGCCGCGACCCTGATTTGTGAAAGAACGTATTCGATCGAAATTGTCAAATCGGTTGTCCGAATGACCGTTGAAAAACTCTGCGGGAACTCCGCGGTCAACGCGGCGGAAATGAAAACTTTTCTGCAGAATGTAAACCGAAAATATTCGCCCCAGCTGATTAATGACAAGGCAGCGTGGGAACCGATAATCGCTCAGGTCCGGACGGTTCTGGAGACCTATTGACGGGAAAAAAACGGACGCGGATATCCCCCGCGTCCGGTCACAGAATGAGGTGAAAAATGAATGATCCATGCGCAACTCCGGAGGAGATCGCCCGCCTCCGGGAGCAATGCCTTGCCTATAATCTGGAGGGGGTTGACATTCTGTCAAAATACACGAATTCAGCTCTCGCACTCGATGTTTACAACGGCGCTGGGCCTGACAGCTGGATCCCGGCGGCACGGGAGATCCTTACGAAGGCAATGTCGCTGTTTTCTCCAGCCGTGCTGATCCATGACGCTCAATATACTGAGTCAAATGGCAGCCGGGAGGATTTCGAGGAGACCGTTCGCTGCTGGACAGTAAACACCCGCAAAATTTTCGACGCGGAATTTCCGCTCTGGACACTGAAAATGCTCAAACGGACATACCGTGTCGAGCGCGCCTATTGGTGGGGAGTCATGAAAACCAGCAACGCCGCGATCGCAACGGAGACCGCGTTCGAGGCTTACCAAGCCGCTGCAAGGCAGTGAAAAAAAAAGAACAAAAATGCGTAAACTGATTTTATTTTTTCTTTGCGGAACTCTTGGCGTACTGCTCTCCGCCTGCGCCTCGACGGGGTCGACGATTTACACATACGATTCGGAGGGGAGAGTTACACAGAAGACTGTCACGTCGGAAAGCGTTGTCAAAACGATCACCGATTCGACGAAAGGGAAAACAATTATAGCGTGGGACAACTCATGGCTGGCCGGGATTTCAGCAAGTACAGCAACAGCGGAAGATCCAACACCGACGGTAAAAATCCTTGTCGGTCGCAATGACAAGGGCTTTATCAACGTGTTGCCGCAGCATGACATTTCGGTGTTTAAAGAGATTATTCCGGCGATCCGGGCCGGTGATTTGAGCGCCGGGCTCACAGGAGTAACAGCAACAAAACAGGAGGGCGAAAAATGAGCAAATGCGGAGCGAAAACGGAGATCTACTCCAGAGTCTGCGGTTATTTCAGACCCGTTTCCAACTGGAACAAGGGCAAGAAGGAGGAGTTCAAAGAGCGGAAAACCTTTTTGATCAAGAAGGGCCTGCCGAATTAACGGCGGGCCTTTTTCATTTTAAATAAATGTGTAAAGTGTTTTTATCAAATTGAAACAAGAGGTTTGCGCAAAAACTGTCGCTTGTGAGCAAACTGTTTTTCCCTTCCTGCGCAAACCGTTTCGCACACAATAAATATCGTTCAGTTTCACTCCACCGGGAGAATGTGCGGCAATCCATAAAATCCGGTCGCACCGTTCAATGGTCTGCACCATAATGATACTCTTTCATTAATGATGAAAATATTATTGTTTATAATAAAATATAATACTGATAATAATAAAAATCAAGAGCGGAATGAAAAATCAACCGGGAATTTTCTGATGATTGTCAGGAGAATCGACGTCGGGACGGTTTCGGAAAGCTCTGTCCGTTCCGGTATGTTGTCCGCCTGTGGAGGACTGGGAGCTTTCCTGTAGCCATTGTTTCGGCTTTCCTGTATTTGGGAATTTCCGGATCCGGAATGATCACAGATTGTTCTTCCGCACCTCCAGCGGAGTAGCTCCAAGTGCGCGTTTGATAAATCGCGTAAACGTGCGGGATTCGGAAAAGCCGCAGCGGAGCGCGACTTCGCGGACAGGGGCGTCCGTTCCGTGCAGGAGCGCCACTGCCTGTTCCAGGCGGCAGTCCAGAATGTAACGTCCCGGAGTTTTGCCTGTGTATTCGCGGAAAAGATTGATCAGACGATTCTTTGAAATATGAAGCGATTCGCTCAGTGAGTCGACATTGAAGAACGGGTCGTAAAGCTGGATCGTGATAAGTTCCAGTGCTTGTTTTGCGATTTTTTCGCCTCTGCTTGAGCAACTTGTTCCAGCGGAGTATGCGAGCAGTTCCATAATGAGAGCCGCTGATTTGCGTACAAGAAAAGAGTCGTTTTCGCTGATGATGCGTTCCAGTTCCGCAAAACGTTCGGCAGGGTACGGTTGGAGTGCGTGCTGGAGGCGTGGATACCGGTAGGAAAGCAGAAACGCTTCGGCAAATGGTCCGTCGAAACAGAGCCAGCGCAATTTCCAGGTTTTGGAAAGAGCATAGCGCAGATGCCGTTCACCGGGCAAGTAGAAGAATACATCGTTTTTATGGATTTGGAATTTCTGTTCATAAAGAACGACTTCTCCAATGCCTTCGAGTCCCCAGATGATTTCCACAAAGGATTTTATCGCCGCTTCAGATAGTGCTTTTTGTCCTTTTTCCAATGTGCTTATCCCTGTGCCATTAGGGTAAAACGGGAGTGAAACACGTTGGTCGATCTGCAAATTTGAACGTGTATAAGATGTGTTTTCCTGCATTTGACGCTCCGGTGATAATTGATACTTTATTAAATTTTAAATCCCTTGTTTTTTTTGATGAAATATATTATAATTACGGAAGGAAATCAATCGTAAATTTGTTCCGGGCCTGAACTTTTCCGATTTTTTCCGATAACAGGTAACAACTATTATAAGGATTTTTTCGCATGATGAGAAAAATAATCTTGGGGGCAATTTTTGCCTGTGGCATCTTTTTGCTGTCCGATGCTTTCTGCGCAGAAGCGCTCGCGCCGCTTCACGTTGAGGGAAACAAAGTTATGGCGAATGGAAAACCGATTCGTCTGCGCGGAATCAACTGGGGCTGGTGGCAGCTGGAGGGAACTCGCTATACCGAAAATGATATGAAACGCTGCGCGGAATGGGGTGCAAACGTTATCCGTCTGCCCTTTTTCTGGGACCGTTTTGTCCTGCCCGGAACTGTTCAGCTCGACGAGCAGAAAGTCAAAGCGATGGATGAGGTCATCGGATGGGCGGGAAAATATGGGATCTATGTCATTCTCGACATGCATGATGTTCCGGGCGGAAAAGCAAAAGAGCACTGCGGCATTTACAAGAATAAGAAAGATCTCAGCAATTTTATTGCTCTTTGGCAGCAGTTCGCGCGCCGCTACGGCAATGTTACCACCGTTGCCGCGTACGAACTCATGAATGAGCCTGATACATTGCCGAATAATCATGCTCTCTATCAGAAAACCGTGAAAGCGGTTATTGACGGCATCCGCAAAGTCGACTCGGACAAAATGCTTGTTGTCTCCGGTGATGATGGCAGCATTCATCAAACCAGTCTTGACAAATTCGCCAAACAGGATGATCCGAACGTTCTCTACACCTTTCATTATTATCAGGGATCATGGCCGGCCGACTGGCTCGGCAACTCCGGTGAACGCGACGGCGTCTCCGGCTCGCTTCCATGGACATGGTATGAACGGGTCTACAAACTGGACCACCCCGAAAAATCCCCGGCAAAGGTCCGGTTGATGCTCCGTTCTGATGTCAACAGCGGGACTGCGTGGTTCGACGACGTGTCTGTAACGGATGTCAAGACCGGGAAGGTCCTCGGAAAATGGTCGTTTGACAAGGGACCGGAAACATTCAAAAAAGAGCGTGGGGAACTTCCTTCCGAATTTTATGACAAAGCGGTCGGACATGATGCTCCGGGTTCGCTGGCTGTTCGCGGGACAACCGAATATCACGGCTGGATCAGTCCGGAAATCCCTGTCCGTCATGGCGCGGAACTTAAAGTTTCCGGCTGGATTAAAACGAAAAACGCGACAGGAAACTCTTATCTCGGCATTTGTTGGATGGGGCTTGAACTCATGACGCGGAATTCGATCCGTCAGGCGTTGAAAACGACGGCGGAATTTGCCCGCAAGTACAATGTTCCCGTCTTCGTCGGGGAATTCGCCGTGGAGCGTCAGGTCGGACCGGAAGGTTATCAGGCGAGAACCACTGCGGACCGTATCGCCATTTTTGAAGAGCTCGGTTATCACTGGGCTTATTGGAATTTCCGTGAAACAACGGATCCGAATACCATGGCGCTTCATGCTCAACGGCGCGATGGCAAGGATTATCCGATCAACGAACCTCTGCTTGAATCTTTGAAAGGCGGCTGGTCTCTGAACAAACAGGTGAATCCAAAATGAATAACAGAATAAAGAGAAATTTTACCCTTATAGAGCTCCTCATAACGATTATGATCATCGCTATCCTTGCGGCTATGCTTCTTCCTGCCCTGAACAAGGCCCGGGAAAAAGCGAATGCCACGAGCTGTCTCGGTACTCTGAAGCAGTATGGAGGAGCGTATAATATGTACATAAGCGACAGCGGGGATTATATCCCCTATTCGCGGAGGACATTCGACGGCGCCAATATGATGTGGTGGGACCGCATTGCTGTTTATCTTGGCTGCAAAGAGGAATGGAGCTCAGAGAACTGGACCGCCTGTTCCAGGGATCTCTTTCGACGCGGTCTCCGCTGCAACACTGTTTATCCTTTGAACAAGTTTAACGGTGAGATCAATTATACGGGGAATGGGATCATTGATTATTGTGGTGACGCCATCCGCAGAGTAAGCAAGGTGCGTTTCCCCTCCGCAACTTGTGTTGTTTTTGACGGGGTCGCCGGCGGTGGCGGCTCCTGGACCAATGGTATAACCGATTGGAATAAGGCCAAAGTCCAGCTGAAGCACAACAACTCGATCAATTTCGTCTATGTTGGCGGTAATGCCGGTCCGCTCCTCGGAGGACGTATCCCGACAACTGACAGCCCGGGAACCCGGTGGGTGACCGATTGCAGGAACTACCGTCTTTGGTCAGGCCCGCAACAGACGCAGGATCTGGAATGACGGCAACGCAGCGGGCTGTCTGCTGCCCGGCAGCCCGCCTCATTGCCCCATGTTCTTATAGCAGCAGGGAACACGAACAGGTATTGGAATCTCCCGGATAAAGGCTGTTCCCGCTGTCTGAAGATGAATAATTTAAGCGGAGATTCTTCTTTTGACCATATTATCATAGTTATAATTATTCTTTTTCTGCATAAAATCAGGAAAGACAGGTTGTGAAGTGTCGGAGCAAATTTGCAATCCGGTCTGCGCGAAGAATGCATCGTCTTTTCCCGCGGTCATGATACACTGACCGGTCCATAAAAAAACGGAGTTGAGGGATAGTTCCCGCAACTCCGTTAAAATTTCCCGATCTCCGGAACTTCTTCCATAATGAAAGTTGCTATGGTAAAAGAAAGCAGGTGTAAAGTATGCGCCCAGTGAGGGCCATCTGGATTTGAGGCAGACAGCGTGGTATGTTCTT
>CAJKAR010000088.1 GCA_905197955.1 uncultured Lentisphaeria bacterium
TTTTTTTGACGTTTGCATAATATAGCACAAATCTATTGACGACACAACCTAGAAAACCGCAGCGAAAGGAGCCCCTGCTGGCCGGAAGGAATTTCTGCTCTGAGCGACATGGCATTCCCACACAGTCTCAGAATGAATCAGGTCTGGTTCGACGGCCATGTTTCCGGACTGACTTATTATCAGCATTATCAAACACACCCCTACTTCGGATATACAGGAAAAGGATATAAATAATAATTCACTGCGAGGAATCTGTCATGAGAACAACAACTTTACTGATGATACTGGGCATTGCCGCCACGGTCAATACCTTTGCCGCTCCCACTCTCCGGCTTTCCGGCACACTTGCACAAAACTCCGAAAATGGAACCGGCTTCCGAACTCTCAACTCCGCCGGGATCACCAATGATCCGGAAAATGGGAATCTGCTCATCCTGAACGAAGGAAATCTCTACGAACAGGATAAAGACGGTTCCCGCAAAATGGTGCTGAAACTGGTCAACACTCCGGGAGCTCTCTTCAATGACGGCAAAAATGTTTTCATCAAATCCAACCAGGTTGTGACAAGGATCGGCAAAGTCGGAAACAAATGGAAAAAACTCCATCAGTTTTTCCTGAAGAAACCGTACCGTCACATTGCCATTGCCGACGCGGGTACTTCCGCCGGGTTCGCTGCAAAAGGAAAAATTTTCGCTCTGGACGGACGGGATGTTCATGCATTCTCCATCGACGGGAAACCGCTCGGAGTCGTACTGACTCTCCCGGAACTTCTGAACAAATGTCCCTATACCACGCTGGCGATTCTTCCGGGGTCCGGTGACCTGCTTGCGGCAAGCTATTATCCGGATTTGAAATTCTATCGTTTTCAAGCGGATGGGAGCGAATATAAAAAAGACGGCTGGCCGATCAGCGGATGGGTTACGGAGACCGCATTTGCCGAGGGACGGATCTGGGGATTTCACTCTGCCGCAACCGGATATTCCGCCTCCGTCGTCAAACGGAATGATCTGCCGAAAATCGGAAAAAACGATCTTTATCTTACAGGAATTGCCACAGATGGCAAAAACGGATATTATTTGAATACCAGTCAGGGAATCAAGCATTATCCTGTGGGAAGTCTCGAAGAAGCGGTCGAACGAATCGGCGGAAGCGGAAATGTGAAAGCGCTTGCTCTGAATGGATCTCAGATTGCAGTCTCCCTCGGAAACCGGCTGTATGGACTGAACTTGGACGACGCTTGCGATTCGCCGCTCTCCAGCCAGGGCAATGAACCGTGGCGCGTCGGAAACGGCTGGAGCGGGGAATCCGATGGAATCGTTCCTGACGGCAAGGCGTTTCTGGTTTATGATCGGAAAGGCAAAATTCTCTGGCGTTTCCAGCCGCAGGTACAGGGTGCGGAACGCTGGGTCCGCCAGCCGGAAACCTTCCGCGATCTCCGCGACATGGCGGTCCGGGACGGAAAAAAATTCTTCCTCGACGAGGGAAAATTTGCCGGACGAAACAATCTGAACCGGATTGATGCCTTTGATCCCGATACCATCGTTGTTGCAGATAAAAACAGCGTTTCGCTGATCGCCAAAGGCCAAGAACAGTGGACAACGGCGCTGAAAGAGATCTGCGATATCGCCGTCATCGGATCTTTTGCCGCCGTCGCCACCGGAGATTCCCTGCTCCTGCTGGACCGGAAAGACGGAAAGATTGTGTTCCAGACCCCGGCCAAACTGGAACATCTCGCCGCAGATGGCAAGTGGCTGATCGGCTCCGATCCGGAAAAAGCCGCCATCCTCCGCTTCAAACTGGTTCCATAAAACGGAAAGGAACATTTTCCCATGCTCAAACATTCCACCTCTGTTCTTCTTACACTTCTCTGCATCCTTGCCGCTCACGTCCAGGCCGAAATCACACTGACCGGAGAAACGAATGCCCCTGAAACCAGCATGTTCGCCCAGGGGGCAAAGGTGAAACTTTTTTATCATGTCTCCGGACTTCAGCCAAATCAGGGGAATCTGACACTGGAACTGAATGTTGTGGATGAAAAAGAGAAGAGTCTCAAAAAATTCAGTCTTCCCGTCAAAGCCGATTCCGAGGGTCGATGGTCCGCAACCGTCGCACCGCCCTGTGAAAGACTCGGTTTTTACAGAGTCTATTCCAAACTCTCCAACGGGATCCTCCTTTCAAAGCTCGCCAGCCGCAAAGCCGGATTTCTGACCTATGCCGTCGTCTTCGGAGAAGACCGCTACAAGGAATATCCGATGGAAGAAACTTTCTTCGGCAATCACGGTCCCTCCTTCGGATTTCATCGGATGATCGGGCTCCGGTGGGGCTACAAAGGAAAAAACTGGTCCGTCCTGGAACCGAAAAAACCGGGAGAATACGCAAGAAATCCCAAGGCGGATCAGATTGACCTGCTGGGAGAACTGCCAAAATGGAAGGAATACTATCAGACCAATCAGAATCCGATCCCGAAATGGATGGAAGATCCCCGGTACAGAATCACCAAAAACGGGAAATGGGTCCGTTTCACTCCGGAAGGGGAAAAATATTACGCGGAATACCTGAAAACCTTTGCCGCAAATTACGCAAAGCAGATCAAACAGAATCAGGCGCGCGCATTGATTCAGATCACCTGGGAACCGCATTTTCCCTGGAACTTCAGCGGAACAGCGGAGGATCTTGTTCAAATCCACAAGAACGCATATCAGGCAATTCACGCGGGGACGAAAGATGCATGGGTGATCGGGCCGACCGCAGCAGGACTCGATACGCTGGACTGGCACCGGGAACTCTTCGAAGCAGGATTGCTCAAGTATGTGGATGCCATCTCCATCCATCCCTATTTTGCCTTTCCGCCAGAACAGAACGGAATGGTGGAAAAGGTCCGGGCCTTCAAAGCGCTGATCCGGAAGTACGCGGGACGCGACCTCGACATTCACGGCAATGAAGCCGGATTCCCCACCCATGAACTGCCTGAACGGGAAATACTCCAGATGCATGGAATCGTCCGCAGCAATCTGATTCTTCTCGGCGAAGGATTCAAATCGAACATGGTCTTCTACTCTCACGACTACTGGGGCGAACCCGGCTATGGCTATACCTACAATCTGAACCCGAAACGGGAGTTCGGAACCGATAAGATCGCACCGAAACCGCTGGTTCCGGCAATCGGTGCCGCGGCGTATTTCCTGAACGGTCACACCAGCGCAGGCGCGATTGAGTCGCTCGGCGACACCGCCTGGGGATATGCCTATCAGCGCAAAGACGGTTTCACAACCCTAGCCCTCTGGGATTACAGCGGCAACCCAAGAGAAGTCGAAATTCCTGTGGGCCGCGCGGAAATCGAACTCGGCGACATGATGGGAAATACACGGAAAGTCAAAACCGATGACGGCACCCTGAAATTGACTCTGACTGAGGATCCCGTTTATGTCATTGACGTCGATCCGGATCTGTGGGGACGCGGAGCAGTCCGTCCCATCGCTCCCGATCAGTCCAAAATCAGCGCAATTTCCGGCGGGACCGTCACAATTTCCGGAACGCTCCATGCGAAAAAAGTTCCCATGAACGGAACACTTCTGCTCTCCGGGGACCCGAAGTGGAAACTGCCGCAGATGAAACAGGAATTCCAAGTGAAAGCCGGGAAAGCCGCCGCGTATTCCTTCCGTCTTGTTCTGCCGAAAAATCTGCCGGAAGGGAATCTGCCTCTGATGCTGAAATTCGTTTCCGAAGGAAAAAGCATTGCGGCAACGCCTCTTCTGCTCCAGATCAAACCGCCTGTCGCCATCGACGAGGTTCTGCCGGATTTCCGCAACGGGAAAAAATGTCTGAAAATCAAAATGCGGGAGCTGAGCGGAAATGACATAGAAGGGAATCTGGAAACCAGAATCGTCGGCAATCCCGATGGCCGCAAGCGGATGCGCTTCCGGATCAAAGGGGGCGGCTCCGCCGAGATTCTCTGCGTCTATGACGATCTGGACGTCAATCCGCTGAAAAATGACGATCTGGAACTGACCGTTGCCACGGATTCCGGATTCCGCTTCAAACGAAAAGAGAAAATGAATTTCCTTTCCGCAGTGTATCGGCCCGGCATCCGGATCGACGGAAACCTCGCCGACTGGAAAGGGGTTCCCGTCTGGCCGTTCGAGCCCGACATGATTCGCGATGAAGCAAAGATTTATCAGGGAAGAAAAGATCTGGATGCCTCCATCTCCTTTGCCTGGAACGAATCCGGACTGCTGTTTCTGGTCGATGTCCGGGACAACGTCTACTGCCAACCCCATACCGGATGGCAGACCTGGAACGGAGACAGTCTCCAGATGGGTTTCACCAGAAGGGTCCGCTACAAGGAAACGGCCAATATGCTGCAGGATAAAATGAACGTAGCCTACAGCGAAATCGACTTTGCATTAACGAAGAACGGTCCTGAAGTCTATCGGACCGTCACATTCGACAACACCCGTTTTCCCATCGCGCAGATCTCTCTGAAAGACGCCCCCCTGAAGGTTGTGAAAACACTGCAGCCGGATGGCAGTACACGTCTGCAATACGAAATTTCCGTTCCGTGGAAGTTCCTGAACATGCCGTCCGCCCCGGGTGCCGGCAGCTGCATCGGCTGGAGCATGAGCATCAATGACCGCGATCAGCAGAAAGGTCCGCGCGCATGGCTCGAAGCCTTCCGCCTGAAAAAACCGGAAGATTTCGGAATCCTTGTCCTGACAAAGTGAATCCAACAAGTGCCGGGATCATCGCCCGGCACTTGCTTTTTTCCGGGAAAGATGCTATATTACAGAGTTTAAATAACGGAATTTCAAAATTACAACAAACGAGGTTATCTTTATGGAAATGTACAGCGCATCCGATCTGAAAAAAGGACTGAAAATCGAAATCGACGGATATCCGTGGGTCATCACCGACTTTGATTTCTGCAAACCCGGCAAAGGAACGGCGCTCTATCGCTGCAAACTCAAAAATCTGATGACCGGCGCTTCCATGGACCGTACGTTCCGTCCCGTTGACAAGGTCGGCAAACCGGACCTCGAAGAGCGCGAAATGCACTTCATCTACGACGAAGGCGACAACTGCGTCTTCTCCGATTCCGAAACCTATGATGAGGTCCGCATTCCGAAAGAAATCCTCGGCAACAAGGCAAAATTCCTGGTTGAAGATGCTCTCTGCCAGGCAGTCTTCTTCAACGGCAATCCGATTGACATCACGCTTCCCACCTGGTACATCGCGGTCATCTCCGAAACCGAACCGGGCGCTCGCGGCGATACGGCTTCCTCCAACGTCATGAAGCCCGCCAAAATCGAAAACGGTTACGAACTCATGGTTCCCCTCTTCATCAATCAGGGCGACACCATCAAAATCGACACCCGGACTGGCGAATATGCCGAACGCGTCAACAAAGCCTGAGTCTCTCTCTCAGCTGAGCAAGCTTGCAAGGGCATTCGAGTTTCGATCGAATGCCCTTTCTCTTACCCGGGAATATTTCCACAGAAACCGTTTTCTGGAGGTCGAAACCCCGATCGCCATTCGCGCACCCGCCGCGGAGGAATATATCGAAGCGCCCCAGACAAAGGATGGTCTTTTTCTGCGCTCCTCGCCGGAACTGGAGATGAAACGTCTGCTTGCGGCGGGAATGGAACGAATTTATGAACTTGCGCCCTGCTTCCGTCTCGGAGAAAACGGACGGCTCCATCGACAGGAATTCACCATGCTGGAGTGGTACATGGCAGGAGCAAACTATCGAGAACTGCTGGATTTCACTATCGGTCTGATCCGATTCCTTGCAAAAGAAATGAACGTACCCGCCGAAATCTGCGATGTCGCCTGCGACTGGGAAATCATTCCCGTCCGCAAGGCATTCCGCGACTTCGCCGGTGCCGATGCCGATCAATGTGCCGAGGAAGAAGCCCTCTTTGAAACCGTTCTCGTTGAACAGGTGGAACCGAAACTGCCGAAAGATCGTCCTTGTGTCCTCATCGACTATCCGATTCGTTTCGGAGCGTTTGCTCGTCCGAAACCGGAAGATCCGACTCTGGCGGAACGATGGGAAATTTATATTCATGGTGTTGAAGTGGCAAATGCTTACGGCGAGCTTGTTGATCCTGTCGAACAGGAGGCTCGTTTCCTCAAATACAACCGCAAACGCCGGGAAAACGGTCTTTCGGAATATCCGGAAGCAACCGAATTCCTGGAAGCGATCCGTTACGGCATTCCGAATTCCGCTGGATGTGCTCTTGGTTTCGATCGTATTGTCATGCTTCTCTTCGGAGCTCATTCTCTTGCGGAAGTCACATTTCCCCGTTGATCGGCGACTCAAAAAAACAGGAGCCGAAGGCTCGGTGCAGGTCCGTGACCTGCTTCGGTCCAGCTGAATA
>CAJKAR010000089.1 GCA_905197955.1 uncultured Lentisphaeria bacterium
CCGCAACGGTTATAATTTATCGAAAACTTGCTGTTATTTAGGGATAGGTTCTTAGAGGTTGTAAAATACATTATTGAGAAATATAGAATTGAGCCCAATCGCCCGCGTACAGAAAATGGCTTCAACGTCTTGCAATTAGAAATGGATGGCGGTATAGTAGTTCACAGGAGTTTTGCTACCAATCTTTCAATAAAAAATTGTCCTGCCTAGGAGTGAGGCACCAATAAATACGAATTGCGAGGGAGAATAAGATGTATCGAGGAAGAATTATTGTAATTACAGGTTCACCAGGGACAGGAAAGACAACGACTGCTGCTCTTGTTGCAAAAGAATCAGATATGGATCAATCAGTACATATGCACACTGATGACTTTTTCCATTATTTAAGTAAAGGCGCAATCCCTCCTCATTTGCCAGAATCCAACAAACAAAATTTAATTGTTATTGAAGCCTTCTTAGAAGCCGCAAAGCGATATGCGCGCGGCGGATATGATGTAATTGTAGATGGAATTGTGGGACCGTGGTTTTTGGAACCATGGAGAACTCTTGCTCGCGAAGATTATGAGGTGCATTATATTGTTTTAAGAGCCTCTAAGGAAGAAACTCTGAGGCGAGCAGTGGAACGATCGAAATTAGACAGAAAAACAAATCTTGAATTAGTAGAAACAATGTGGAAGCAATTTTGTAATCTTGGGATATATGAATCGAATGTCATTGAAACAACAACGTATTCTATCAAGGAGACTGTTTTGGCTGTAAAAGAAAAAATAGCAAGTGGAACTGTATTGTTATCTTAAGCGATTTTTAGAAAGCGGAATTTTAGTATGTCATCTGTGTGAATAAATGCTTGAACCTCTCCCTTAGCTTAGACAACTTTTTATGGAAAGATTGGGATGAAAGTCTTTGAGTTACTATATTCTATTGGATAACATTCGAAAATTTGTGCACATTCCCAAGGAGGTTGAGGTCGTTTTCGGAAAGTTGCTCAGTTCGGTATGCCCCGCAGCCGAGGCGACCTGCTTATTTCACTTCCGGGAGCTGATTCCAGTCGGTGGTGTAAGACGGTGTCAGCATCTCGCGCTTCATTGTCCAGGGCCTCTTGATCCCTTCTGCAAGATGGAACAGACTTCCCCGACCGAAACGCCGGTTGATTTCATCCATCGCCACCGATAAGCGATCCTGTTTTTCCGCGTTTCCGTGATCCGCAAAAAGATCCATCTGGCGGTGTTCGGCGGATTCCAGACCGAAGAAGAGCACGCCCGCCTTTTTGTAACGACGGCCCTCCTGAAAAATCCCGTTCAACTTTGGACGAATCGCCTGAAGCATCTCCGAAGTGCTGGAAGTCGGCGTCTCAAAGGTGATGGTTGTCGCATAAAACCCTCCCGGCAGTGCGGCGGGAGTATATTCGGGATAATACTGGAAATAGACATTGACCCCGGACGCAAGCTGTTTTTCCCTGCGGAGTTTTTCTGCCGCCCGCGCGGTGTAGTTCGCCACCGCTTCGTCCAGATCCGCAAGATCAACGACCGGGTGCCCGAACGAACGGGAGCAGCTGATGCTTTTCGAGAGTTCCTCCGGATCCTCCTGTTCGAAAAGAGGTTGTCCCCGAAGCTCAAGGGCGGTCTTCGCCAGTGTCACGTTGAATTTTCGCCGCAGAAACCCCTCATCCGCCGCTGCAAGCTGCCACGCGGTCTGCAACCCCAACGCGGCAAGTTTCGGCGCGAGACGGCGTCCTACGCCCCAGACTTCCCCGACCGGCAGCGTCTCCAGCACCGGACGCGGATCGTCCGGCATGACGAAAACGCCGGAAGGACGCTTTTTCCCGATATGATTCGCGATTTTCGCCAGCGTTTTACTCGTCGCAAACCCGATGCCGCAGGGGATACCGACCCATTTCAGAACCGCCTGGCGAATCCGGGTCCCGTATTCAAACATGTCCGTGCCGGAGGGGGGATTCACATGGATGAAGGCTTCATCGATCGAATACTGCTCCACCTCCGGCGCGAACTCTCCAAGCGTGGCGATCACCCGTCGGGAAATGTCGCCGTAAAGCTCGTAGTTGCTGGACTTCAGGATCAGGCCGCATTGCGCCAGGCGCGGCTTCAGTTGAAAAAACGGCGTTCCCATGGGGATCCCGAGGTCCTTGCACTCCTGCGACCGGCTGATCACGCAGCCGTCATTGTTGGAAAGCACGGCAACAGCCTTCCCCTCAAGCGAAGGATCAAAGATCCGTTCACACGACACATAGAAGTTGTTGCCGTCCACCAGCCCGATCATTTCAGTTTTCCGCCATCCTTGAAGGCGGTGCCGACCACCGGACCGAGTTTCCGATATAGATGATGAACCGGATCGAAGGTAATCGGTTCGAACTTCTCCGGATCGATTTTGCCGTCGGCGTTCAGAATCCGCTCGTCCGCGCTGACATTGACGATTTCGCCGACCGTGCAGCCGGTTGCCGGATCATAACTGACGAGCCGGCATTCCAGCGTCATGGGAAGTTCGTCGATCACCGGGGCGTCGACAAATTCCGATTTGTGAGTATGCAGCTTGGATTTCGCCATTTTGTCCGGTTCCTTGTTTCCGGAAACGAGTCCCACGAAGTCGCACTCGACCACATGGGCAGCATCGCCGATACTGATGGTGAATGCCTTTTTCGCCAGCAGATTCTTCGCCGTCTTGTGGCTTGGGTCAATGCAGACGCCGATCTGATTCGTGTCATGAATCCCGCCCCAGGCGGCATTCATCGCGTCGGGAGAACCGTTCTCGTCATAGGTTCCGACAATCAGAACCGGCATCGGATAAAGCCATGTCTGTGCTCCGAAATTTTTCCGCATTTTATGTTCCTTTCCCGTTTGAGAGTTTGACAAATTGATGAATGACCGCCGTCACCACACCGAAAATCCGGAGCTCCATTCCCTCGGAAAACGTGATGGGTTTATATTTCCGATTAGCGGGCTGGAGATACCAGCGTTCCCCGTCCGAACGGAGGAATTTCACCGTGAATTCATTATCCACGCAGGCGATCACGATGGAACCGTCGCGCGCTTCGAGGCTGCGGTCAACGACAAGGATATCACCTGGGCGGATTCCCGCTCCCGTCATGGAGTCGCCCGCGGCGCGGACAAAAAAGGTCGCGGCAGGCCGGTGAACCAGCAGTTCGTTCAAATCCAGCGGCGACTCGATATACTGCTCCGCCGGTGACGGAAATCCCGCCGCGACAGGTGTTGCCATCAGGGGCGGGTTGCCGCATTCCGTTTGTTTCGCTGTTTTCTTCTGATGCATTGTGCGTTTATTTTTCCAGATCTCTTTATGCGTAAGATAGCACTGCGAAACAGGGTTTGCAAGAGCATTGAGGAAAGTGGCTGCCCCGGAGAGAGTGTTCCCAGATTGTCTTCTCCTGAAAGCTGCTTCACTACGTCTGCCAATTTGATTTGTGATTCAGAAATTCTGATTTGCAATCAGAAATACCTATGTTATCATTACTCTTAATGACAGAAATAGATAAAAAATTGCGCACATTTCCCTAGACGGGAATTGCTGTTTACCAAAGACCCATCTCAGCTTGAAATGCCTCCGAAACCGGCATTGACTTGTTTCTTTCGCTTTCGTTTTCCTGCTGGTGTGTGCACTATTCTCGGAATATAAAAAAGCGGTTTCGCATTACACAAAACCGCTTGAAATTGAAATCACAGTGCTGGAAAGCCGAAGAGTTTTCGCTGCTCAGCCCAGTCTTCGGGAATGTTTCGAGAGATTTTTTCGATGGAAAGTCCATCCGGCTCATTCCCCTCGACAATCGCTTCCACGATATCAGGAGCAAGATTGTTCAAAGAAAGAATTCTTGAGACATAGGAAGGCTTGAGTCCAAGCTGTGATGCCAGATCCGTCAAATTCTTTGCCTCTCCGTTCATCAGCATTGCCAGCCATTTCTGGGCATTGCGAATAGCCCGCAGAAGCGAGGTCTGCTTCAGCCGTTCTGCCCCGGGGGCGGGGATGACCACATGGCGATGCCCATTGATTTTTTTGGTTTCCAGTTTCATCGTCAGACGTATGGAACCATCGGACAACACTGTCTGCTGTGTTTCCGGCAGTTTTTCCGATGCTGTATGTTCGGAATGGAAATAACCGCTTACGGCCATCTCTTCGGCAAGATTTTTCAATCCTTCAACTTTTAACGTGAGGGAAATTTTGTCGGAGAACACCTCGATGTTGCTGATGATCAGTCGCAGCAACTCCGTCCTTGTGGCGGGAAACATGAAGTCCCAAAGTCCGGAAACATCGCTTAACGCCGCAATAACCGTTTCTTCGGAGACCACATCCCGAAGCAGACTCTTTTTCCGTTTGACCTCCGCGAGTTCCGAAGCGACTTTTTTGATCTCTTCATAATCGGTTTCTTTTTCCAGAGAGGCCTTTTTAAGTTCCTTCAGCTGATTCTGGAGAATTTCGCAGTCTCTCTCGAAATCCCTGCGGAGCAGCTCCTCCTTGGATCGAACAGCCGCCAGAGTCGCCCGCAAGATTGCCGGCGCGCGGAAAAGTGCGGCAAGCTGGCCAAGAACAGCCTGTTCCAGATTGCCCTCGGGAATGCGCGAAAGCGGGCAGGTATGATCCGGATCCTTGATGGTCTTCTGGCAGATGTAGTAGTAATATTTTTTCCCATGCCTTTTGGCATAGGTTGGAGTCAGGGCACAGCGACAGTGTCCGCAGCGGACAAGCCCATCGAAGGCATGATACTGTTTTCGATAACCGCCTCGCCGGTTTCGTCCATGCGAGTTCATCAGCGCCTGAACCTTTTCCCATTCCGAACGAGGAATGATTGCTTTATGCTCGCCTTCGTAGATGGAATCATAATGCCTGACGTATCCGGCGTAAATCGGATTCGACAACACCCGGTGTATGGATGCAGTCGTCCACTTTTTTGCCTCGTGAAGTTTTCCCGTGCTGGCGGAAGTCCATGCCCGGGAAGTCAATCCGAGGCGGTTGACTTCATGAACGGTCTGCTTCAGCGATTCAAGCGCCAGATATTTTTCAAAAATGATCCGGACCGTTTTGGCTTCCTCTTCATCGATCTGCAGTTTTTTTGTCAGCGGATCGGAACGATATCCCATCATGGGAACTCCACCGCAGAATTTCCCTCTTTTTTTCCCGCCATCGATTGCGGTTTTCACTCGGTCGATGATCAGATCCCGTTCGAATGCGGCAAATGTGATGAGAATATTCAAGAGCATCCGTCCGGAACTGTTGGAAGTGTTGATGTCCTGTGTCACGGAAACGAAATGAACGTTGTGCTCTTCAAAGAACTTTTGGAGTTCTGCGAAATCTATGATGGAGCGGGAAAGACGGTCAATCTTATAACAGACGACCATATCGATCTTTCCTGCCTCGATATCAGCCTTCAGCCTGGTCATGGCCGGCCGGTTCATATTGCCGCCGGAGAATCCTCCGTCGTCGTAACGTTCCGGAAGACAAACCCACCCACGGCATTTCTGACTGGCAATGTAACTCTCGCATGCTTCCCGCTGCGAGGTCAGGGAATTGAAGTCTCGGTCAAGGGTGGCATCTTCCACGGATTTTCTGGTATAACATGCGCATCTGATGATTTCTTCCATTATTTTACTCCGAAAAATTTCTTGCCGTTCCATTGCGTTCCGGTAATGGCAAATGCCGCTCCGGAGAGGGATCGGTAATTCTGACCGTTGTATTCAAATCCGGTATCGGTGGCGATCACTACATGAATCGTCCCTTTCCATTCCCGCTCAAACCGAGTTCCGGGAATAACGCCGCCTGGATTCGGCCGAACCTTTGGCGTTTCCCCGATTTTCTCCAAAACGGATTGCGCCGTTTCACTGATTCCTCCATAACGAAGTTCCTGAATACGAAAGGCCAGCTGCTTCCGGAGGAATACTTTTCCGCAATCCGGCGCATCTTTCCCGTAAAGCTCGCGCCATTTTTCCCGTAACTCGTGAAGCTCCATGACTTGAAGCCGTGCAAGCTCCACACGAATATTTGTCGACTTGCAAGCCGTTTTCATACAGAATTCTCCTTGCTTTTTCTCAGATTCCGCTGTCCGTATATAAAGCTCCCATTGAGGCGGATAGCAAATTGTTCTGAGTTCAATTTCCCAAGATTTTTCGCATAATTGCGGACGCCAGTATTTCTGCGATTTTTTCCAATGCCTTTTTATCCATTCTTCTGTCTCCTGAGTTCGGAAAGTTTGAGTCTGCCGTTTTGAGGAATCCCGCCAGGGCGTTTGTCGGAAAGGCGGATCATCGGCTTGCGGTCGAGCTTCGCGGGAAGCGTCTCGGGCAGAGACGCGC
>CAJKAR010000090.1 GCA_905197955.1 uncultured Lentisphaeria bacterium
ATCACCCGCCGCAAACCAAAAACTTTCATTTTTTCATATTACTTTTGACACTACCGATGTTCTCTTGCAACTCTATGTTTCATTTCCAGTGTTTGACGAACGGATATAGATCGAATAATTGTTACTTTGTCCCCGAATGACATAAGAAAATCATATAGCCAATTATTTTCCGGCAGAGTAAGTTTAACAGTATATCCGTTTTCATGTATCATTTCCCGCATTGTTCTTCTGCCTTTATATTCCAACAACACTTTTAATTGCTCATTCCGTCCGTATTCATTTCCGCGAAGCGCTGGCACAAAACTTCAAACGTCGATTGAGGCGTAACCTGTTTAGACGGAATAAACAGGTATTGCCATTCCTTGTATCCGTTTGCTTTTCCCCACGTGGTAGCCGTCCGGCAATACTGTACCCCACGTTTTTTTTTGGCCAGCACATCCGCATCTTTCATTTTATCCTCGCCTTTCACTTCAACAAGATAAATGACATTCTCCGTTTCCACGACAAAATCCGGAATATACTGGTGATTCCTGTTGTAGGTGAGGTTAAATTGGCACGGAGCCGGACGTAGCCAGTTTTTTACAAAAGAATCCTGTTCCAGCACGCGGGCAAAAATCAATTCCGGTTCGCTGTCGAACTTCGCTTCTGAAAACACACCCTTTTCTATCCTGTCGAAAAGAATGGATTTGATTCGCTCTTCTCCCTTGACATAAGGGTCCCAGAGGCTTTGTCTGGCCACAAAGGTGTAGTTATTGGGCAGGTTATGCTTATTGAGCGCCACGACCGACTCCTGAATCAGGGAATTTCCGCAGGAGAAATGCCGCATCATCTGTTCATAGATTTTTTCGCTGATGTCCCGTCTGTACATCATGACAATGTTTTGTACGCCGTTCTCCCCGAATTTGGAAATGTAATGCGCCACGACCGACTTTATCAGTTTGAACAGCAGTTCCGAGCAGGACTCGTAATCGATTTCCGGCTTTTCCCGGAGCAGTTCCAATATTGTTTTGATCGGGTTGAACCCCTCGAAATCAATTTTATCCCCGTCTATCCGTATCCTGTCAGACATATCCTGAAGGTTCTGCACCAGCAGGTCATTGCTGATCGGAACATGATTGAAGGGCTGCAAGTCAAGTTCGAAATCCGAGAAAATATACTCCTCCGCTCCGTAGTCCGAAACCTTGATCCGGGGGATCGGGATGTACTTGCTCTCAATGGAACGCACCGTCTTTCCAATGTGAACCGGAATCCAGTCATGGAAAGGATCGGCATTTTTCTGGAAAGTTTCTCCCAGATCCCTGTCCTGCGTTACGCTTTGCTCGACTTCTTTTGCAATAGCGTGCAGGTCGGATTCTGTAAGATTCTCTCCCGGTTTCTTACGCAATCCCTCCATGATTTTACTTGATGCCGTTTCACTGATTTTTTCGATCACCGCATCGTTTTTCGCCGACTGTTCTACGCCGGTGACTGCATAGGCGTCTTCCTTGATTTTATCCGTTTCCGGAATGATGGAGGGCTGAGTTACGGCAGACTGCTCTTCCGGATCATCCTCATGAACCTGAATCACATTGCCCGCATGAAAGATGGAACAGCCTTTCTGCGCTTCTTCGACGACATCAGCAAAATGATCGTGGGCGGTCAGCATGACCGCGTCAACGTCCTTGTCGCCCGTCCGTTCTCCGTATGGAAGCCGCAGTCCGCGCCCGACCGTCTGTTCCCGCAGGATTTTCGACGCGGCTGTTCTCAGCGGAACGATTGTGTAAAGATTGTTGACATCCCACCCTTCTTTGAGAACATTGACGTGGATCACGATTTCCACGGGATTGTCCGGATTTTCCACTTCCAGTAGATATTTGATGTTTTCATCCCGTTCCGCCCCGGACTGTTTGGAGTGGATGGTAATCGTCTTGTTCATATACCTCCCGTCGCGGAACTCTTTCGACCGGATGAAATCCAGAATTTTCTGCGCATGCTCGGTATCTTTGCAGACAATCAGCATAAACGGCTTTACGACCGGTTTCCCGTGATTTTCCGCATAGGTTCTCAAATGCAGTTTCGCACGTTCATGGCATTTGATACCGTCCAGCAGCATCATCTTGTCCAACTGTTCTTCTCCGAAATTGTAGCAGTCAATGTCCGCCCGACCGACAGCATATGGAGTTCGTGTATAGCCATCTGATATCGCTTGGGAAAGAGGATATTCATAAACGACATTTTTGAACGGTATCTGTTTGCTGCCGGACGTGACCAGCGGCGTCGCCGTCAGTTCCAACCCGAGAATCGGTTTTAAGTCATTCAACGCAGCGGCTCCGCTTTTGGCCCGGTAATGGTGTGATTCATCCATCAGCATGACCAGATCGTCCAGTCCCGCAAGTGTATCATAAAAAGACTGCCCCAGATATTCGTTCAGAGCGCGCATGGATGCGTCTTCCGAATTGAATTTGTCGATGTTGAAAACAAACAAATTGATGTCGGACGCGCTGAAATCAAGCGGTTTCTGCCGGTATTCATCATCCGCATAAACGTGTGGCGGCTTGGAAAAACAGCCGCAGCCGTGGAAAACATATTTCCTGCTCGCCGGATCGCCGAGATCGCTTTTGAGTTTATTGTAGATCGTCAGGTTCGGGGCGACAATGAAGAAGTTCCTATATCCATACTGACAGTAGAGATATGTGATGAAGGCTCCCATCAGCCGGGTCTTTCCGACCCCGGTTGCGAGAGCAAACGTAATGGACATGAAACTGCGTTCGAAATCCGTGAATGTCGGGAAAAGGTTGTGAACGATCCCCTTGTTTTTCTCCAAATCCGGCGTTTTGCTCGGTGGGACTTCTTCAAGAATGTCGGCAAGGCGCTTGAGGGAGATTTTCTGCGGCTTTCGGAGCGACATCACACCAGCGATATAATCCACATCGAATTGAGGGAACAGCGGTCTCATTTTTCTTCCCCCTCCTGTCCTTCAAAAAGCTCCATCTGTCTGTCAAAATCGGATTTGAAAAGACGATCCTGGATCACCCGATATTTTTCGAACTCGTTCTCGGCATATTCCCTGGCGATTTCAGCGGAAATCTTTCCAGCATCCTGCAGTATTTCCATATCGTCGGCAATCAGAATCCGGTCAAGATGTCTCGCCCAGTCCGCCATAGTCATCGGAATCCTCCGTTTCGCACGGCGTTCCGCCAGATCCAGATAGGCATTGACGATCCTTCCGAGATCTTCCAGTTCCCGTTCCGTGAGATAGTTCTTTGCGATGGAGACATCGGTTTTAACGATCTTTCCGTCCGGCGCGTTTTCCCAGGAGGTCAGTCCCATATGTTCCTTTTGCGCATCGGCCCGCTCCACGATCAGCTCTGCGGCAGTGTGCCCGTGTACGGCATAGTGCAGCTTGTTCTGGACTTTGGCAAAGAACTCGACGGTCGTCGGAGCATCGGGGTTGTAGTCCAGGCTGGTTGCGTAGATATCGGTGATTTTCTGGTAAAAACGGCGTTCACTCAAACGGATTTCCCGTATTTCCGCCAGCAAGTGCTCAAAATAATCCTCATTGAGAAAAGTGCCGTTTTCCATCCGCTTGCGGTCGATCACATACCCTCGGATCGCATAATCCCGCAGGATGGCGGTCGCCCACTGTCGGAACTCCGTCGCCCGTTTGCTGTTGACCCGGTAGCCGACTGCAATGATCATATCAAGGTTGTAGTATTCGAGTGTCCGGCTCACCTGACGGTCGCCCTCCTGACGAACTGTCAAGAAATCCTTGACAGTTGCATCTGCAGCAAGTTCCCCGTCGGATATGATGTTTTGTATATGCAGACTTACATTTTGTTTTGTCGTGCCGAACAGCTCGGCGATAAGCTGCTGCGTCAGCCACAGCGTATTCTCTTCGAAGCGCACTTCGATGGAATTTCCTTCATTCTGGGAGGCAAACGTCAGAAACTCCGCCGTGCTGTTCCGGATTCGCAGTTTCTTATTCATTGCAGTCCTCCTCATCCTCATAAACCGGGGGATGAACGATGTTGAGATTGTAATTCTCCACCCCGAATTCACACCGGTCCAGCAGCATTTGCGGAATCTTCTTGACCGCGATTTCCCGGTAGGCTCTTTCGATCCCCCGGTCAAAGGATTTTGCAGCAATGATCAGGAACTCGCCCTCCGCCATCGATCCGTGGATCGAATCCAGATACTGCGAGGTGATATGTGCTGTGGTGACGAAGAGATACGATCTCTCATTCCCTACCGACTGCTTCCAGAAGCACTCCCGGTCCGGCTGAAATCGGAATCCCTCGTGCAGCGCCACCGCCGCTGCCAGCTGTTCCGCGTTGTAAGCCTTGTTGATGACCGGCTCATCGAAGGCGTCCCTGTTGATGAGGGAGGGCGCCAGCTCGTAGAAGGTGTAGCCTCCGCCTCCTTTCCACTTGACGGCTTTGGTGATACCGCCGCGGTCTTCCCCGTTGATGACCTTGTCAAGCCGGACTTTGCAATGGGTGTAAGCATGATCCCCCATTTCGATCCCGATCCACCGCCGTCCCATCTTATGGGCCACCGCCGCCGTCGTCCCCGAACCGAGAAACGAATCCAAAACTAAATCGCCGGGATTGGATCCCAACACCAATATGCGTTCTATCAAGCGTTCCGGCTTAGGTGTGGCAAAGACAGACGTAGGATTAAAATGCTTAACCTCTTCTCTCGCTTCATGATTATGTCCAACCTCATCAAATCTCCATAATGTCCTTGCGGTAACGTTAAATGTATATGAAAATGAAGCCGATGTTTCACTACCACTTTTAGCATGTAATGGAGTTGACTTCCAAACACCTTTTGGATGGTTGTCTGGATTTTTGTATGCCTTATTCATTTCTTCACTACGAGGCAGAAGATTAGGATGCCAGCGATCTTTATTTTTTGCATAAACTAAGATAAAATCGTGATTATCTGATAACCATTGTGTATCATTGGCAATGGTATATTTTTTTTCCCAAATGACTGTACTGACGAAATTGCCTCGTCCAAAAAGTTCATCGCAAAGCACTTTTAAATAATGCCCCTCGTCATCGTCAATGCTGATCCAGATGGAACCATCTTCCGAGAGAAGATTGCGCAGGATTTCCAGACGGGGACGCATCAAATTCAGCCATTGACTGTGCTCCAGATTATCGTCATAATGTTCAAATGCATATCCCGTGTTGTATGGCGGATCTATATAAATGCACTTGACCTGCCCGGCGAAACGGGCTTCCAAGGATTTCAAGGCGAGCAGATTGTCTCCATGGATTAGCATATTGTCGTCTGCCGCCTGATCGAAAAGGTTTCCTTGGGCATGATGCGATTTTTCGGGATCAGCAATCAGAATGCGAGGTTCGACGACGATTTTCTTCTCCTTACCGACCCAGGTCAGTTCCAGTTTATTTGCCATAAGAAGAATCCTTCTTTATTCCAGATTTTTTCTCTTTCCTGCTTCGGGAACGAAGTCCACAATATCGTCAAGCGAACAATCCAGCGCAGCAGTGATTTTCCGGAGGGTGGTCAGGGTGACTTCCTGATTTTTTCCCAGCCGCGCAAGGGTATAGGTGCTGATTCTGGCGGCAAGACGCAGATCCGTGCGCGTCATCTCCCGATCGATAAGCAGTTTCCAAAGTCTGTTATAATTGATTTTCATAAAACCGCTGCAGTATGCATTATTTACACTTCCTATGGTTAATATAGCAAACCGGAGCTGAAAATCAAATCAAATATGCGATTTTTCAAATACAATCAGTCTTCCAGCTCACCCGTTCATCCACCACCGCCAGATACGGACAGCACAGAACGCGAGGAATGAAATCCCTGTAATGCAGAACATGGCGATTCCGAGCGGAAGCCAGAGATACATCAGTCCCAGCCCGGCGGCGATGCTTCCGAACAAGCACATCAGCACGATCAGTTCTGCGAGTTTGATTTTCTTTGCGGTCTGTTCAATCAATACGGCCTTCTCCATGGTTCACCTCGTTTTCCAGTCTCCGGATACGATAACTTTGGCTGTTTCCGGCAGATGATTCATGGTGTAGATCCATGCCTGTACAGTCGAACCGTCCGGCAGGCGGAAATCCGTCAGAACACGATCATAGAGGCGAG
>CAJKAR010000091.1 GCA_905197955.1 uncultured Lentisphaeria bacterium
TCCCAGGGGCGAAACAAAGTAGTCAATGAGCTCGGGCTCATTATTATGAAGAGGGGAATGCCGTCGGGCGGTCATCATAGCCCGACGGCATTCATCTTTTTGGTAAATTCCCACTCAAAAAAATCCCTCTTCCTCCTCACCATGGGGCTCGCTGGGCGCATACTTCCGTCTGGCAAAAGATGCCGCCATTCCAGCGCCCTTCCATACGCTTGCGTTCTATACAAAAATCTCGATGGCTTCCGCCGACCGTGTCCCCGCCGGAAGCCATTCCCTTCGGGAACTGCTTTCCGGAAAGTCCCTGAAAATTCCACACAGAGGGAAAGGGGTCTATTTGCCGGAACAGGGAAAAATCACCAGTTCAACCGGGGAGATCAGCATTGACGCAAAAACGAAAACCATCCGGGTCGTCACACCGAAAAGCGAAGGATTCACTGTGACCGGGAAATCCGCAAAAGGCAACCGCCTCAGCGTCACAGGCAGTTCAACCATCTGTTCTGTCTTTGCCGGTTCTCTTGATGGGAAGGAGCTGGCGGAAACCTCCCGCGCCCTGATTCTTCATCTGACCGATGTTCAGGCAACCGGACGCAAAAAAACTACACTCGGCGATTTCCGGATCGTTTACAACTGGGGCAATATGGATCCCTATCTTCTGCGGAAGGGAAAAGCGGAAATCTCTTTGAAGAACTCCGCCAAAGGAGTTGTGCGGATTCGCGCACTTGATGTCAACGGAGCAGTTCTCGCCGAGATTCCGTTCCGGGAATCAAAAGGATCAGTAATCTTTACCGCCGATACGGACCAATACGGAGCAATGGCTTATGAACTTCTCCGGATTCCATAACAGCGGACCTCCTGAATGAAACCAGTCTCCTCTGCAATCCGTCCGGTTCATGACCGCCCCGAGAGAACCGGACGGTCTTTCCTGGGGGTAATCCCATATCTGCTTTTGTAAATGCGGATGAAATAGTTGCTGTCTCCAAAACCGCACCGTTCCGCGATCTCCGCTATGGAAAGATATGGGTTGCGCAGGAGAATCCGGGATCGTTCCAGACGCAGATTCCGCAAATACTGCAAAGGAGATTCACCGCAGAAATCCTGAAACAGGCGACGCAGAAAACTCGGGCATATCCCTGCTTTCCGCGCAGTTTCCTCAATGGAGAGCTCCTCCGTAAAATGATCCTGCATAAAATGCAGAGCGCGCTGGAGTCCGGGATGCAGATTCTCCGTCCGGTTTTCCAGCTGATTAAGGCGCTGAAGCAGAGAACAGAGCAGAGCCGGTGCACCTGTCAAATTTCCAAGTTCCATCATTCTCCACAATTCAAGAAGGGAACGGCGAACCCATCCGAGCCCGGAAACATCAATCCGGCGCCACCGCTGGGAAAAAAGTCCGGGGGAGGCCTGAAACACACAGAACAGGTTCCGCTCTCCGGGTTCGTTGATCTGATTGTGCCGGACTCCCGGAGGAATCACAATTAAAGTGTCGGGAACTCCTTCCAGAATCCCGGAGGAACTTTCCACACGGCATTTCCCGCGAGTCACCAGCAGGATCTCGCACCCGCCGTGACAATGAAAGGCCACATTGCCTTCCCCATGATGCAGCCACGCATATGCAAAATACGGCAGTTCCATTCGCACCCTTCCCGAGTTGCCTGTTTCCGAAAATACTGTACACTCCCGGGAACGAAGTTTCAACCACGGATCAGTCAAATGTCAGCTCGTAGACAAAAACCTGTCCTTCCGGACGGAATACATGTGCATCAAAGACAATTTCCCCTTCCGTGTTCCGCCTGACGGGAATCCGGGCAAGACGCTTTCCTCCGGTATTGCAGCTGTAAAGAGTACAGCTCCTGTCCGCAGGCAGATTCAAACGGACTTCCGCTTCACCGCGCGCTGCCAGATGCGGCGCCTTTCCCCAGGTGGAATACTGTTTCATCAACGAATTATCGAATTTCAAAAGGGATGCCTGCGAGTCGGTCAGGTGCAGAAAAAGCATCCGCTTCGACTCCTTCAACGGTTTGCCGTCTACGGACTGAAGCGAAAATACGCCGCGCCCGATCCGGTTTTGAATCCGCATCAGACCACTGCTCCCTTCGAGTTTTTCCGGCAGAATCAGAACTTCGATTCCCGGAGCAGTGGCGCGGAACGTCTGACGGGCGGAATCCAGTTCGAGCTGTCCTCCGGCGGAACGGAATCTTTTTCCGGAAACATCAACCGAATCGTCCGGAAGAATTCCGCGATTCATCAGATCCTTGAACGGAGCACTGCCAAAATTCTGCGCACGAACTACCGGCACCTTGAATTCCAGTTTCGGGAAGTTGTATCCGGTATTGAGCAAAGCATGGATTCCATCCGGAAGTTTTGTGCGGACGGAGGCAGCGTCCGGCAGGACCGCCGTCCCGATTCTGGCGACCAGGCCGAGATTCCGGAAATCACGGGAGGGAACCTGACTGAAATTCATTCCTTCCGGTCCCGAAAAAGCCGCAGCAAGAATCACCGGGGAAGGTTTGATCTCCTTTCCGAGGAACAACTTCACTCCGATTCGATGGGAAAGCATTTTGACTACATCGGAGCCGAGATCGAAAGGTCCTCCGGTCGTCTGATCGTAAATGATGTTGCCGTATCCGTGGGAATAGGCGAACTGGACAAGTCCGCTCCAGTCCTGGAGTCCGGCATAGGCGGCGGGCAGGACTCCCCCCTCCGCCCGGTAGAAGTTCGGTTTTGCATAATCGAATTCGGTCACGGCCATGGGCTTGCCCCAGATTCTGGTGGGGAACATCCAAGTGAGATCGGCAGAGGCGCTTTTCAGAGAAGACTCATTCTCAAGGCGGGCTGGCAGTTTCCAGGCTTCCACGGGAAACTGGGGATGATCGAAATAATAGTGATTGTCGATGTAGTCGTATTCATCGCGCAGGAATGAGAGCAGCCATTCCGAATGATGATTCTGATCGGAAACGGGCTGTTTCATCCCGAGTTCCTTTCGGAGAAAGTCGCGCATTTCCCGATACGACGCATCGTACGCATCCATCAGATAGGCTGCGGTCTGCTCTTCACGTTTCAGCGGATTCGCCTTCCATCCTTTGCGTTTGAGCCACTCCGCGAAACGCTGTTCCTTGAGTGCGCCAAGCGAACCTTCCCAGCGGGAACCGAGATACCCCTCATTGATCAGGTTCACTCCGATCAGCACGGGATCATCTTTGAGCGGAATTCCCGTATAGGGATTCGGTGCAGTCAGCCAGTTCTTTGTAAACCGCTTCCAGTTTTCCATCGCCGATTTCCGGAGGAAGACAAGATGTTTGAACCCTCCTGCGCCCCACTCCTTTTCCTCTTCCGGAGTGAAACGGCGGGAGACATAACAATCGGTAATAACATAGATTCCTCTTTTTTTGAAACAGGCGATCAGATAATTCAAACGGTCGAGATGTTTTTCGTTCAGCTCTGTACTGGAACCGTTCCGCCGGACAGAAAGACCGTTGTCATGGTGATGAATCCGGACCAGATTGAATCCGGCTTTGACCATGCGGTCTGCCAGACGCTCAGACCAGCGGGGCTCCAGAAACTGAGCCGTATCCACCAGATTGGTCCCGTAAAAACGGACACTCTCGCCGGGACGGTCGCGAAACTCGAAATGACCGTTCCGCACAACCACGGGCCCGTATTTCCCCGCAGGAGCATCCAGATGCCGTGAAAAGTCCAGAACCGATCCCGGGACAATGTCCTTCTCCTGACGAATCGGCTTCCAGTTTGCATTCTGTGCTATAACGACCGGTCCGCCGAGCTTCTGTTCCGGGACCCGGTCCGAAGAGAGAGTCGCCGCAACAATCGCCCATACAGAGGCTCCCGTCGAAGTGAATGCGATTTTTTCAACTTCCTTGTTTTCAATCGGAAAGATGGAACGATACAGACCTACCACAGAGGCTTTGTTCTCCCCGGTCCATGTGACAACCCCGTTCGGTGCCGGCTGCGGCGACCACCAGTTCCCGACATCCTTCATGCCGGTCACAGGAATGACAGACCGACTCCCATCTTTGTATTCCAGCGTCACTTCCCCGATTTTTTTACCCGACGGCCATGCCATCGCATGGAGAAGATACAAATAACTCCCCCGGACCGGTTTGGACTGCATCGCCTCCGCCCTCTGCGGGAAATAATCTCGGAAGGGCCCCCGGAGAACGATACAGGATTTCCCGCCGTTTTTCCATGGCGCCACCAGACTGAACGGAACAGTGCCGAGACGGGGATTCTTTTCCCAGCACGGCAGCATGCGGAGATCGTTATCCGCGCCTTGATCGGTCCATCCGCCTTTCCGGTCGTCGGGTTTTTCGTCGTTGAATCCGGTTGTAAACGCGCCGCGAAGATCCAGCGGAGAAAACAGATAGGGCTCTTCCTTGATCCTGAGCCGGATTCCGTAACGGCCGTTTTCAAGTTCCGGCAGGAGGAGCCGGACAGCAAAGGTATTGCCTCCGGTTGCGCGATCGTCCTGTACGAAAAAGTCAAACGGTTTTTCCGCGGAGAAGGTCACTCTTGCTCCATCCAGAGGGAAAATGACCTTTGCGGTTTTCTCCCAGAACAGATTGAATGGATCCCGTATCTTCAGAACATGAAGTGGAAATTCGAATGTTTTCCGATCGGTCAGAAGTTCCCGGCCTTCGAATCGGGAGGCGCGGGCGGTGAAATCCAGCGCAATTTGTTTCGGCGGAAGCTTGCTCCGGACCTGTACTTCCGCCGTATAGATCCAGGTGCTCCGGCCGGCCGGGAGAAATTTCTGCCGGAGCGTTCCTTTGAGTCCGGGCATGTCGATTTCGGATTCCAGGGAAGTGCCGTCGTTTTTTTTCACAAGAAAGCAGCGGTCTCCCTGCGTGCTGGAACGCCATTGGGAATCAAAGCATTTGATCCGGGCGGGAAGTCCGCCGATGGTGAATGCTCCTTTTGGATCAATCTTCAAAGCCGCAGCAAGGGGAAAAACCGCGGAAGCGACAAGAAAACAGGCGGCGGAAAAAAACAGAATTCTCATGCAGTCATCCTTTCATAAAGCAGTCTGTGTAAAAAGAGAAGTAGTCTGGCGCTCAGCGGAACAGAGCGTTCGGATGGATTTTTGTCCGAATGAAATACTCCGATTTCGCTTCGGCATGGCCGTCGGCGAACAGCAGGTTGAACGCATTGGGAGAATGGATGCGCCAGAAATAGTGGTTGGTGTACCAGTACCATCTTGCATGATTGCCGCCCGTTGCGGTCGTGATGTCCCCGATCAGGAAAAAGTCGGAAAGGCGGGTCACTCGTTTCAGGTCGATATAGCGCTGGTTCGTGTCTCCTCCGTAGGTGATCGACCAGTCGCCACGGGTCGGATTCCCCTCAAAACAGCCTTTGAAATTTTCCGTATAGGCGTATTTGGAAACCCGCATCTCGGAAATGGCCCAGCGGTCTCTGCCGTTAGAGGTGCTCGAACCGTTTTCCGCGGGAGGCTTCGGATCGCTGGAAGGACAGAAGCTGATCGTATCCGTGGTATTCATATATCCTGTAAACACCAGCCAGCCGGCCCAGCTGAGCCAGAAGCTGGAGGTATCAAGCATCATCATTGTATCATTGTTGTCATTGGAATACTGGGCAATGCACAGCGACGACTGCTTCATGTTGCTGATGCAGGTGATGGCTTTGGCTTTCTGTCTCGCCGAGTTCAATGCCGGCAGAAGCAGCGCGGCAAGGATGGCAATAATCGCAATGACCACCAGCAATTCTATCAGTGAGAAATACCTTTTCATTTCAACTTCTCCATATTCGTTTCTGTAATTACAATCATTATATCGCAAAAAAACAATAAAACCTTCGTTTTCTGGTTCCTGAATCCGTGAATTTTTGTTGATGTATTTTTCATTCGGATTCAAATGTTGATT
>CAJKAR010000092.1 GCA_905197955.1 uncultured Lentisphaeria bacterium
CGCCAACTCACGTTTGTCATCTGTAATCGCTCAGAAACAAATGTGCGCAAAATATCGGACACTACCCAATGAAATGCTGAGAGAGTCTTATAAATATGGGAAAAGGGCGGCTGCAAAACCAGGAGGTTTTGCAACAGCCCCCCTCAAAAAATTTTCCCTTCTCGCATCCGGCTTTTGCATAATATCTACATAAGTGTACAGGGATTCGATACTTGTATCACCTGTCAACTTGTAACCGTCCAGTCGGACACGATAATCCTGGATGCGATGTCACATATTACCGGGCACCTGTCCAGCACCATCTGCATGGGAATTGGCTGAGCTGTTGCCGATTCAGTACGTTTCGACAACTAGGAAAACAATTCCGGTCAGCAACAGGAAGAACGCTGCCCAGGAAAGCACTCCAGTTGATTTTTTCCGTTGGCCGATAAGAAAGAACAATGCAATACTGAGTCCCTGGGCCGTCGGATATCCGGCCGAGGCGCACCTTGCGTCGGCCAACAGGTTCAACCCGTTGTAAAACAGCAAAAGAGCGGCCAAGTTCAAAAAGCCGAAGATTCCTGCAAAGAACCAGACATTCCGACCGGCCGCGACCGGCCGCGGCCGCAAGCAGTAGTCAAGTCCGAAAGCGATCAGAATTCCGCACTGAGTCAACATCATTCGACGCAGTGCGGTCATGCCTTCCAGTTGAAAATAGGACGGCAAACTGGCAAAGCATTGAGCGGAGCCGGCGAGGACAAACGCGCAGAGCGTAGGCGGGAGCCAGGCCCCAGTAGTGCCGACCTCCTTTCTGGCGCAGGCAAAAAGAATCAGGCCCAAGAGGATCAGCATGATGCCACCAAGTCGAAATATCCCTCCCGGTTCTTTGAACACAATTATCCCGAGTAGAAAAGGACAGATCATTGAGCTTTGCGTAAATGCCCAGACCACCCCCGCTCGCCCAGCTTCCATCCCTCTTTGAACCAAGTTCAGCATGAAGTAATTACACATCCCGGCAGCGAGCAATGTCCCCGCTTGAAACAGGATGGAGACACCGAACGACGGTATCGCTCCGAAAGCAAACGCCGACCATCCGGCGAAGACGAGCACCAACAAGGCCGAAAATGGTTGAACCAGCGCAGCCGGCGCTTGTCGGGTCGAGCCGATTGCGACAACCGCAGCCAGCCCGGCCCAACAGCTTCCGGTTCCCAGAAGCAAGAGCAAACCTTCGCTCATTTATCGAAGACCGGAATATCCACAGGTACGCCGCGCAGGTCGGCAGATTGCTCGGAGACAAGCCCAGCTGCAGTCCAGTTCAACGTACGTTCGAGGGAAAGTGCCGTTTCTTTTTCGCCGAGCGCTGCAGCGGCGAAGTCATTGAACATCACACCGACACCCTCGTTGTATACACCGTATTTTCGGATATCTTCGTCTGAAAGCCAGCCTTCGGACAGGTCGGGCAGGAATTCTTTCAGTTCAAAAAGATCGATCCACTCCTCCGGTCCGCAAAGTCCCTTGATGCAAACCTTGTGCGAAGCTTGTTGAACGGCACGGCGATCGCCTTCGTGGTAGGCGCCGGGATAGCTGCGCCCTCCCTCATATACACCATTCGTTCCTTGAATCGCATAGAACAGGTAATTGTCCGGCCGCCAGGAGAGAAAATCCTGACGAAGCCGGATCAGCTTTTCCGAGGCCGTCAGAAGAAGCAGATTGCAGGTGTTGTCGGCGCGAAGTCCCCAGTGCCGCGGATAAGATCCACAGCCCATGCAGGATACCCGCTTCAGTGGTTCATAATTGAATGCCTGCATCAATGGTCCCAGGGAATGGGTGATGTAGACATGTCCGCGGTGCATGTGATAGATGTTCTGGCGCCATCCGCCGACATAAGGGAACCCCTGACGTTGGTGGAAGTTCATGAGATAGTCGCCTTCTGCATAATAGATTTCACCGAAGAGGCCGGCGCGCACCATCTTCATGACCATGTCCCACGCTTTCAAATAGCAGTAGTTCTCCGCCAGCATGTAAATTTTTCTACTCTTGCGCTGTGCATCCAGCAAAAGCTCTGCATCGCGAAGATCCGTCAGCACAGTCACTTCAGAGAGCACATGTTTTCCCGCGCGAAATGCAGCGGCACAATGTTCGGCATGAGCGGGAATTGAGGTCGCAACGTAGATCGCGTCCAATTCCGGATCTCGGAACATGGCCTCGCAGTCGGAATAAACGTTCGTAACACCAAGCCTGTTGCCGGCGCTTTCCAGCCGTTTCGGATCGGTATCGCATATGGCGGCGATTCGAACCCGATTTGCATATCGGGACGCTATTTCGGCTGCGACGGTGCCACGTCCAAGACCGAGTACGCCGATGTTCAATTTTTTTTGTTCCATTTCAGACCTCCGGATTTCAATGAAAGCTTGGAATTTCGACCGGAGTACCGTTCTGATCGGATGACTGTTCCGAACAGATTCCGGCTGCGGTCCAATTCAGGGCCTCCTCCACCGAAATCGGTGTCGGAGTGTCGTTCAGAATAGACAAGGCAAATTCGTCGAACATATGCGCTGTTCCACCGTTGTAGCCGTTGTCGAAAAGTTCTTCCGGCACGTTCTTCCAGTAATCGGGGAGAAATTCTCCGGCGAACTCCTCCAGATCCCGCCATTTGCCTGGCGTGCCGGAACCTTGCAGATAAACCTTCTGGTCCATGGGCTGAATCGCCGTTTCGAATGCTCCGTGATAACTGTGCGATCCCTCGAACGCCCCCTTGGTACCCTGAAAACCATAATACAGAAAGTCATGCGGACGCGGCGAGAGAAAATCCTGTTTCAAATGAATCATTTTTCCGGATTCAGTTTGAATGGAGAGTACGGTGACATTGTCGGCACGAAGCCCCCAATGACGCGGATAACTTCCCGATCCCATGCTTGATACATACTTCAGATCTTCGCCAAACAGTTGAGCCAGCGGGCCGAGCGAATGGGTGATATAGACGTGTCCCCGGTGCATATGGTAGACGTTCTGACGCCATCCGCCAATATACGGATAACCGGCGCGGTTAGTGAAATCCATGAGATAATTTCCTTCCGCGTAATAGATTTCACCGAAAAGTCCAGCCTTCGCCATATTGGAGGCGATCGTCCACGGTCGGATATAACAGTACTGCTCCGCCAGCATGTATTTCTTTCCAGTTCGTTTCACCGCGTTCAAGATTCGCCAGCAATCCTCCAGGCTGGTCGCACATACCACTTCCGAGATCACATGCAGCCCGGCATTCAACGCCTGAACAACCATATCCGCATGATCGGGGATCGGGGTTGCGATATATACGGCCTCCATATCTGCCCTGGTCAGCATTTCATCAAATGAAAGATAGGTTTCACCATCGAATGCCGAGGAAACATTGCCGGCAGATACTGTTTGTCCGGCATCTGCCGTTCCGAACGATGCCGCCCGCGATTTGAGAACCTCTTCGTTTTTATCGCAGATGGCCGTGATTTCGACATACCGGCTTTGGCGACGGATCAACCGGCCCGCACTGCATCCACGCCCGAGTCCGACAATTCCAAGTTTAATCTTCTTCATTTCATCGACTCCTCCCGTTTTGCGTTCAATAACGAGATTCCTTTTTTCAATGTGGTGACGGCTTCCGACATGGTTGCACCTGTGGGAAATTCCAGCGAACATTTCCCCTGGTAACGATATTGTTCGAGCAGACGGAAAACACGTGCAAAATCCACTTCCCCCTCGCCGTATGGAATCATGCTGTTCCCCGGTTTGGCATCTCGCAAATGAACATGCCCCAAGCGCGGACCAACAGTTTTCAGAACCTGCTCGATATCCGCTCCGGCAAACGTGATGTGCGCAACATCCATCGTGCAGAGGAGCCGCTCCGGCATATATGCCCAGAAAGTCAGGATCTGTTCGTATTTTTCAGACACAGTCCCCCGATGTGGAGCTTCTACCGAAAGCCGAACGCCATATTCGTTCCAGGCAATTAACGACATTTCATTGAGATAGCGGGAGATTTCTTTCAATCCTTCTACTGTGTCAATGCCGACATCAATTGCGCCCGCGCCCACCGTCACGACTTCAGCACCATAGGCATGGGCCAGACGCAATGCATTCAGATGAGTCTGACGCGTTTCGGAAGGATTTGCCGGATTATATCCGGCTCCGACATTCAGTGCATAAACATGAACACCATTCTCTGCCGCCTCCTCCGCTTTTTCTTTCATCTCCGCAATAGTCATTTCTTTTAAATGGAGAAAGTGCGGAGTAAACAACCCGGCGACCGTGATTTCCATTTCATCAAATCCATGTTCCCGAATCTGCCTCATTGCTTCTCTGAGCGGAAAGTTGCGGAACACCATACTTGTTGCAATTAATTTACCTTGATACATAAGACCTCTCCTGTTCGTTTGTTTCATACCTGTTGATCTGCCCATCATTTCCTGAAGGAAGAATATATACCTGTAAAATAGAAAAACCTTGATTTTTTCGCCATATATCGGTATATTTTAGACAAATCAGAAATTTTAAGGAGTTTGCATGGATCCTCTTCAACTTTCCAATTGCAGTTTCGGATTTGATGTCGCTTTTTGTGATAAACTTTCGCCTGCTCTTGCCATGCATTCTCATGCGTTCCATGAAATGGTATATGTTTTTTCAGGCAGAGGAAAACATATTACAGAACATGGGACATACGATATGGAACCTGGAGGGTTATTTATCGTCCGGCCGGGGGCACTTCATGCCTATGCAGATCGTTCCCATGTGAAACTGGTCAACATCATGTTTGATCTGAATCGTTTACCATATCCGACGGAACTTTTACGCATGGATCCTGCATTTCGCGCATTCTTCGATTTTGGTCAGGAACTTGATGATAAATTTCTTTATCGGAACAGGTTGGTCCTGCTTGATGAAGATCGCCAGCGAATGGAAAAGCTGCTTTATGAGATACGTTCTGAATATGTTGCCCAACGGATTGGTCGTCAGGCATGTCTTATTGCGTTGCTGACAGAGCTGTTCATTCACATTGCCCGAGTATGCGGAAGCAAACGATATACAGTAACGCGCAATCTTATCCTTCTGGAACGAATCAGCACATTTTTAAAGAAAAATCCTGATCATCCTTTAACGATTCCGGAACTAGCCAAACGATACGGGCTTTCCCAGAAAAGTCTGGAGCGGCTGTTTCAAGATTCCATGCAGTGCACCCCAAATGCATATTGCATCAAGTTGCGTTTGGAGAAGGCAATACCCCTTCTTATGGATTCTTCCTATTCCATCACGGAAATAGCATATCTGTGTGGTTTTTACGACAGCAGTTATTTTTCAAAAATGTTTCGTAAGAAATTTGGAATTTCTCCCCGAGATTTTCAGAGGAATCACAAGCATCCCCATCCGTATGCGCCCAGCGAGCCCCATGGTGAGGAGGAAGAGGGATTTTTTTGAGTGGG
>CAJKAR010000093.1 GCA_905197955.1 uncultured Lentisphaeria bacterium
TAGTTTCATGTTTAAATCAAGGGCATCTCTATTTATTCGGGGATAAATTGAGATGACGCTGGCAAAGGAACGCGAGAGGATGTACATTACAGCATCAATGACAGGAGGACAGGATGCTGAACGGATTATTTGACATAGACAATCGTCTGGATTATCTGACGGAGAACGGCGATATGCTGCCGCGCCTGAAAGAACTTGTGCCGTGGGAGAAATTCCGCAGAGATCTTGAGGTCATATACGACCATGAACGCAAGAGCAATGCCGGGCGCAGACCGTTCGATGTCGTGATGATGTTCAAGATACTGATTCTGCAATCGCTGTACAATCTGAGCGATGACGAGATGGAATATCAGATCATGGATCGGTTGAGTTTCATGCGTTTTCTGGATATGGCACTTGACAGCCGTGTTCCCGATGCGAAGACGATCTGGCTCTTCCGTTCGAAACTGGAGGAGCATAAGCTCATACGGAAGCTGTTTGACAAGTTCAATGCTTTCCTTGCCGAATCCGGTTTTGTGGCTCGCAAGGGACAAATCGTTGATGCGACAATTGTTCGCGTGCCGATTCAGCGTAACACCAGAGAAGAAAATGAGGCTATCAAGGCAGGAAATCCGCCAGTTGAAAACTGGAGTGACGCAAAGAAATGTCAGAAAGATACGGATGCCCGTTGGACGCAGAAACGAGGCAAGAATTATTTTGGTTATAAGAATCATATTGAGGTCGATGTTCAGCACAAGATCATCCGGGATTACAAAGTTACGGATGCCTCCGTTCACGACAGCAATGTGTTTGAAGAGCTTCTCGATGAAAGCAACACCAGCCGGGATGTTTATGCGGACAGCGCGTATCGTTCAGCGAAGAGCGAGGCGAATCTGAAGGAGGGCAGATTCCGGGCGCATCTGCAGAGAAAAGGATGCAAAGGACATCCGTTGACCTCATGGGAGAAACAAGGGAACCGGACAAGAGCCAGGACTCGTTCCAGAATAGAACATATATTCGGGGCCATGACACAGCGAGCCGGAAATCTCATTCTGAGGTCCATCGGGATAAGCAGGGCGGAAGTGAAGCTGGGATTACGCAACATCGCATACAACATGGAGAGATTCTGCTTTTTGATGAGGCAGACCGCATAAAAGGAGGTTTTCCGGACAAAAAACAAATAAAATGTCGGCTTTTTCAGTCGAGGATCCTTGAAGAAGAGAAGTCAAAGCGTTAACGTAAAACACAGAAAAATCTCATTCGGAGATTTTCAAACAGAAACAATCGGAATTTCTGTCAAAAAGATATTGATAGAGGTTCCCTTTATAGTAGTCCGGTTATGAATCAGAACCCATCGGGAGGAGCATTCCCGAATATGGAAGGAGTAAAAGAAGAATGAGTGGAAAAATCAAAATCGGCATCATCGGCTGTGGAACCATCGGTTCCGTTCACGCGGATGCGTACAGTAAAGTGAAGGATGCGGAACTTGTTGCTTTGTGCGACATCCTGCCGGACCGGCTGAAAGAAAAGGCGGAGCGTCACAAGGTTGCTGTCACCTATACCGATTACAAAGAACTTCTTGCAAATCCGGAAATTGATGCGGTCAGCGTCTGCGTGCCCAACGACATGCATGCTCCGATTGCCTTCGACGCGTTCAAGGCGGGCAAGCATGTGATGCTGGAAAAGCCTATGACGCTCAACGCCGGACTGGGCAGAGAGATCCTTAAGGCACGCGACGCATCCGGAAAACAGCTGCAGATGGGCATGGTCTGGCGGCAGACGCCGCAGGCGGAAGTCGTTCGCGACGCCATTGCCGGCGGCCGTCTCGGGGAAGTTTATCAGATTCGCGTGAAACTGATCCGCCGCCGGGGTATTCCCGGACTTGGCGGCTGGTTTACCACGAAAGCCCGTTCCGGCGGCGGAGGTTTGATTGACATCGCCGTTCACTTCCTGGATCTGGTCATGTGGATTACCAATTACTGGAACCCGACACGTGTCAGCGCCAGAACCTATGCCAAGTTCGGCAGTCCGATGAAGGACTATCATTACGTGAGCATGTGGGCCGGTCCGCCGGATTACAACGGAACGTTCGATGTGGACGATTATGCCGCCGGATTCATCCGTTTCGGTGAAAAAGCCACACTGTCCTTTGAAGTGGCATGGGCCTGCAACGCCGAGGATGAAAGCTATGTGGAATTTCTCGGCGACAAGGGCGGGGTGCGCGTCGGTGAAAGCAAAACCGTTCTCCGTACCGAAGTGGACAACATGATTGCCGATATCGATCTCAAATTCCAGAATGATCGCGACCGTTTTGCTGCGGAAATGGAAAAATTTGTCCAGGCTGTTCAGGGGAAGGGTGCCGTTGCCGCCACAGGTGAGGAGGCTCTTGTCACGATGTCCCTCCTGGATGCCATTTACAAATCCAGCGAATTGAATCGCGAGGTTGAAATCTGACGGCGGTTTCAACGGTTGAAGAACGAGATGTGCTTCTTCGGAAATTGCCGATAAACGGAAAAATGCGCTGCATTTTTCCGTTTATAAAAAAGATTCTGCGGTTCCGTTCCGCAAGCCGGTCGCCTCAGGCGCAATCAATATTGCAATGTCGCGCATCCGGAGGAGTTCATTTGACGGCGAGCATTCGCTCAATCGGAAGAACCGCACGCTCCATGAGCTCCGGAGAAAGCTCTATGACATTGCGCATCTCAGCAAGGGTGTCGGCGACCTCCCGCAGCGTGATTTTCTTCATGTTCGGACAGAGCATTTCCGGCTGGAGGCAGAAAAATTCCTTGCCCGGATTTTCCTTTTGCAGACGATGCAGAATTCCGGTTTCGGTTCCGATGATGAACTGTGTTTTTGCCGATTCGCGCACATGACGGAGAATCCCGCCGGTGCTGAGGGAATCATCCGCCTCGGCAACAACTTCCGGTGTGCATTCCGGATGGACCAGGACTTCTGCTTCCGGATGAAGTCTGCGCGCTTCGCGCAGCATTTCCACTGTTACTTTGTTGTGGGTCGGGCAGAAGCCTTCCCAGAGTTCCATCGGGCGATTGAGTTTGTTCCGCATGTTTGCTCCGAGATTCCGGTCGGGGAGAAACATGATTTTCTTTTCCTCGGGAATGGAGCGGATGATTTTTTCCGCATTCCCGGATGTGCAGCAGATGTCCACCTGCGCCTTGACTTCGGCGGTGCTGTTGACATATGCAACAAGGACGGTGTCCGGATTTGCCTTTTTATAAGCGGCGACCTCGGATGGATCCGCCATGTCCGCCATCGGGCAGCCGGAATAGAGATTCGGCAGAAGAACCGTTGAGTGCGGCGAGAGCAGTTTCGCGGTTTCGGCCATGAAGCGCACGCCGCAGAACACGATGACCGGAGCCTTGATCTCTTTTGCGCGGATGCTCAGCTCCAGCGAATCGCCTGTAAAGTCGGCAACGTCCTGAATGTCGCCGGTCACATAGTTATGAGCGAGTATGACTGCGTTGCGCTCTTTGCGCAAGGTCGCGATTTCCTGTGCGGTTGTCGGCATCTTCTGTTTCCTCTTGCTTTGTTTGCTTTTCCCGTAATATACTCCTTGAAAAGAAAATGAAAAGCAGTATTTTACTTTTTACGCCGTTTTCCATTTTTTACGTGAAACATGAGGACAATATGACCGATTCCGAACTGGAACAGCTTCTCGCACTTTCCGATCCGGCCGCAATTGCGGCTCTGTATGCCGATGCGTATCGTGTGAAACTGGAATGCACCGGGAAACATGTCAGCATCCGCGGGCTGATTGAAATCAGCAACATCTGCCGGAAAAACTGTTACTACTGCGGGATTCGCTCCGGCAACGGCAAGGTGGAGCGCTTCCGGATTTCCAGGGAGGAGATTCTTGATACAGCGTTATGGGCATACCGTCATCATTTTGCCTCGCTGGTGCTTCAGTCCGGCGAAGTTGCATCGGAGACGTTTACGACATTCATCGAGGAGATTGTCCGGGAAATCTGCAAGCGTACGGAAAATGGCATGGGGATCACGCTATCCCTTGGCGAGCAGTCGCGTGAAACCTACCGTCGCTGGCGGGAGGCGGGTGCGGCGCGTTATCTGCTCCGGATTGAGGCGTCCGATCCGGAACTTTACCGGAAACTTCATCCGTCGGATCACAGTTACGAAGCGCGCACGGCATGTCTGCGCATGCTTCGCGAACTGGATTATCAGGTCGGCAGCGGTGTGATGATCGGGCTTCCCGGGCAGACCATCCGGCATCTAGTGAAGGATCTGCGTTTTTTTCAGGAATACGATATCGACATGATCGGCATGGGGCCCTACATCCCGCATGAGGACACGCCGCTCGGCGCGGGGATCCGTCTGACGGAGGACTATCGGAAGCACCAGCTTGAACTTGGCTTGAAGATGATTGCCTGCGCGCGCCTTCTGCTGCGGGATGTGAATATTGCTTCGACGACCGCGCTTCAGGCTCTTGATCCGCAGGGGAGAGAACTCGGGCTTCTTGCCGGAGCGAATGTCATCATGCCGAATCTGACCGACACAGCCTATCGGAGCGGATATCTGCTTTATGCCGGAAAACCGGGGATGGACGAGAGTTCTGAATCCAGTCTTGAGGCATTGACGCGGAGCGTGGCGGCCGCCGGGGAGAGCATTCTCTGGGATGCCGCCGGTGATTCTCTTCATTATTTCCGACGGCATCGGCAGTAAAAACGGGGATTGGATTTTTCCATTCTTATTTTCATTTTGTCCGGGATGCGGATGGCGGTCTGCCTGATTCCGAGATTTTCTGTCTGTGCTGTCTGTGTTTCGTTCTGAGTGGTTGCGTTTGTAATTCTGTCCGGAATTTGTCAGTGCAACGGGATCGACGGAAAGGATGCTGGATTCGATTCTTATGCGGGCTGCAGACGTCGGCTGTTGAAAAAAAACTTTGCGGTTGTATATTGCCGTGAATCTGAAAACAAGGATATCTCCGATGGATGAATTGTCGTTCGATCTTCCGGAACTGCTGTATTTTGGATGCGGCAACTCTCCTTCCGCACAATTGCACCAGCACGCTTACTATCAAATTGAATATTGCCTGTGCGGACAGCTTTTCTGCAGAAGCAGGAACGAACGTTTCATTCTTTCTGCTGGAGAATACTGGCTGATTCCTCCGGAACAGCAGCACCAGTTTTTCGACAATCGCAATCCCTATGAATACCTCTCCATCAAATTCAACAGCTGGCTGGCTTTGTCTGAACAGCGCGGCAGTGATCCTGTTACCATTTATTATCTGAATTCAGTGCCGTCCCATAATTCTTTGAAATCGTCATTCTAACCACCCTATTTGAGC
>CAJKAR010000094.1 GCA_905197955.1 uncultured Lentisphaeria bacterium
CGGATGACGCTGCATCCTGTTTCGGTCCGTCAGCCTTCGGGCAAAAAATCAACCGAAAGGATAGGGATGATGGAAGCAATACAGTTGGATTTGTTCGATTTTGCCGCGATGCAGGCGGCGGTTCAATCGAAGGTGCAGGAGGTTCCGGAAACGGTCGTTCCGCGGAACTTTCAGAATGACGGCAGGCATGGGATGCCGACAACTCCGGCGACGAGGATTGAGGCGAATCTCAAGGCGATCCGTCTGCTGAAGGAACTCAAAGCCGAAAAACGGGTTCCTTCTCATGAGGAGAAGGTCACGCTTTCGCAGTTCAGCGGATGGGGCGGGCTGACCGAAGTTTTCATGGAAGGCAATCGCCATTATCAGACGCTCAAGGAACTGCTTTCCGACGAAGAATATCAGACGGCGCAGAACTCCATTCTCGACAGCTATTACACGCCCGAATATATCATTGATTTCATGTGGGACATCGTCCGGCAGGAGTTGGAGATCAAATCCGGCAAAGTTGCGGAACTCGGCGCCGGAACCGGAAATTTCATCGGGTTTGCACCGTTTCAGAATGCTTATGAGTTTACAGCCGTCGAGATTGATAAAATTTCGGGAAACATCGCGAAGACGCTTTATCCGGAGTCAGACATCCGGATTGCATCGCTGGAGACGGTCAAACTGCCGGAACAGTATGACCTCGTGATCGGCAATGTTCCGTTCGGCAGATTTGCCCCGTATGACCGGAATTACCGTTCTTACAATGCCTGGAATCTGCATAATTATTTCATCGCCCGTGCTCTGGATTGTCTGAAGGGAAATGGCCATGCCGTCCTTCTGTCCTCCAGTTCCACGATGGACAAACCCGGTTCCATGCCGCTAGTTACGAACGGGCGTGCGGGACTTGTGAAGGCTTACCGTCTGCCGAACAATACTTTCGCCGGAACAGAGATCGTCGCCGATATTCTCATCCTGAAGAAAAATTATCGGGAGAATCTTTCCGGGAATCTGCAATGGGTTGACACCGCCGATAAGACGGGCAGAGTTGAGGTCAATTGTTACTTCGCGCAGCATCCGGAACATGTGTTCGGAAGACTCTCGAACACCGGCAAAATGTATGGAAAGCTGAATACACCGACCGTTCTGCCGAATGATAAAAGTCTGAAAGAATATTTCGATATCGCGCGTAAAGAGTTCATGCCCGCTTTGCCGGAAGGTCCCGAAAATACCGATCTGTTCGGCAATGCTCTTCCGGAAGCAACTGCGCCCAAAGTTGAGGTTGTTTCCTATGCGAACCGGACGGATATTCCGGAGGAGAAGGGACCGCCGGAAAACTGCCGGGAATACAGCATCTTTTCCACCCTCGACACCGTTTATCAGGTCATTGACGGCATGGGACGCCGCATGAAGGACCGCAAAGGGGAAAATCTCACGCTCAAGGAGACGCAGAAAGTCCATTCCTTCGTCAAGATCAAAAATGCTTTGAACGAACTCATTGGGGCACAATTGGATTTCAATGCCCCGGATGAAGAGATTGAGGATTTACGCATCCGGCTTCGCTGTCTTTACAATGATCATGTCGCAAAATACGGCGTGCTTTCCAATAAGACCGTTCATAAATATTGTGTGGAAGATCCCGAATACCTCAAAGTTGCGGCGATTGAAAACTGCCGCAAAGCGACCGAAACCAACAAAGCCGGGATCAAGACGACGAAAAAAGTCTATGAACCGGGCGACATCCTTTTCAAGCGGACGCAATGGCCGTGGCGGGAACCGGATCATGCGGAAAACGTCGTCGAAGCCGGATTGATCTCCCATGCTTATCGTAACTGCATCGACCTTGAATACATCGCCCGGATCACCGGCAAGGACTATGAATCAGTGAAAACGGAACTGCTATCAAGCGGCGAGTATTTCTACAACCCGGCCGCACAGAGAATTGAACTCAAAAGCCGCTATCTTTCAGGGCACATCAAAATGAAAATCGAGGAAGCGCAGGCGCATGGTCTGACAGCCAATGTGGAGGCGTTGAAAACGGTTTTGCCGAAACCTTTGACCATTGAAGATATCGACTTTGCGCTCGGTTCGTTCTGGCTGCCTGCGGAACTCGTTCAGAAATGGGTCGCCAAAGACTTGAACGGCAAAGTTGAGATTCATTATGACGAAGATTCCGACAGCTGGAAGGTCGATGCCGATTACCGGAGCCGCCAGCTCCTGAATCAGTACAATCTCGACACCCTCGACACGGTGGAGCTGATTGAGCTCATCCTGAATCTGAAAGATCCGGTCATCCAGAAATCGGTCTGGAATGCGGATCGCAAAGCGTATGTCGAGGTCATAGATAAAGAAGCGACTCTGATGGCGCGTCAGTATAAGAATGAAATCCAGAACCGTTTCCACGACTTCGTGATGGATGACCGTGAGCTTGCGCTGGAGGTGGAACAGGTCTATAACGAATGCTTCAACAACTACGTGTTGCAGCAATACGACCTGCCGACGTTCGACGTTTATCCGGGCGCAAGTTCGGTAATCGACGGCAAGCCGTTCATTCTGCGCGAACATCAGAAGCGGGCGGTCACGCGGTGCATTCAGGGAAACAGCTTGCTGGCGCACGCGGTCGGAGCCGGCAAAACAGCCGTGATGATTACCGCCGCGATGGAACTGATCCGCCTCAAACTTGCGACGAAGACGATGATTGTCGTACAAAATGCCACGCTTCAGCAGTTTGCGGAATTCGCCCCGAAACTCTATCCGACCGCCAACATCCTGGTCGCGACGAAAAATGATCTGGTCAAGGAGAAGCGCAAACGGTTTCTCGGGCGTGTTGCCACGGGCAAATGGGATATCGTCATCATCGCTCAAAGTTCGTTCAATATGATTGAGGACAATCCCGACCTGGTCCGGGCGAAATATCAGTCGGAGTTGGACGAGCTGGAGCGAATTCAGGGTGCGCGCGGCATCGCCATGCAGCCCAACCGCCGTCAGAAAAAAGCGGAGGAACAGCGCAAACGCAGCCTCAAAAAACGTCTGGACAAACTGGAGGACCGCCATGCCTCCGAGGATATCGTCTACTTCGATCAACTGGGCGTGGACTGCATCTTCGTGGACGAGGTTCACAGTTACAAACGGAACTTCTTCGTCACGAAAATGACGCGGGTAAAGGGACTGGACAACGCCGCTTCGCAAAAGGCGTTCAGCCTCACATTGAAGCTGAATCAGATCCGCGAAAAAACGGACGGCAGGAATATCTACACGGCAACTGGAACGCCTGTCACGAACCAGCTTCCGGAGCTGTTCAACATGGTTCGCTATGTATCGCCGGAGAGTTTGTCGGCGTTTCATGTGGACACCTTTGACCGTTTCGCTTCGACTTTTACCCAGAGCGAAACGGCGATGGAATTGAATGCCGCCGGACGCCTCAAAATGGTTTCGCGGTTCTGCAAATTCACGAACATCGTGGAGCTCTCCAAGATGTTCCGGAGTTGTGCGGATGTGATTCTGCCGGAGGATCTGACCGGCATTCCGAAACCGCCGATCAAAGGCGGGCATCCGGAGCAGATCAGTCTGCCGCGAACCGAACAGGTCTCCCGCTTCATGGATTATCTGAGCGATGTCTACACCTGGTTCGAGCAGCTCGACAACTCGAAAAAGCGGGAATTTACGCACATTCCGCTGCTTATCTACGGACTCTCACGCAAGGCGACCATCGACCTGCGCCTGATTGCCGCCGATGCGAAGGACGATCCCGGCTCCAAGCTCAATGTCTGCGTCAATAAGATTCTGGAAAAATATCGTGAATACGATTCCATCAAAGCCGCGCAGGTCGTGTTCAGCGACCTTTTCCAGCTCAAAAATGGCAAAACTGTCTATTTCGACGTATTCCGTGAGATCAAGCGGAAACTGGTTGCAGGCGGCATTCCCGCCGATGAAATCGCGATCATCAATGACTATAAGACCGACAAGCAGCGGCAGGAGGTGTTCGATATGGTGAACAGCGGCGATGTCCGCATCATCATGGGATCAACTCAGAAGCTCGGAACCGGCGTCAATATGCAGGAACGTCTTGCGGTGGAACATGATCTGGATGCCCCGTTCCGTCCGGCTGACGCCGAGCAAAGGACCGGACGTCTGGTCCGTCAGGGTAATATTCTGCCGGAGGTCGAAGTAATCCGCTACGGCATGGCGGAAACGCTTGACGCGGGGATGTATCAGATTCTGACCCGAAAGCAGAAGTTCATCAACGACGCCTTGAAAGGCAAACGCCGCAGCATGGATGAGATCAATGACACTTCGATTGATTTCGCCTCGTTTTCGGCACAGATTTCCGGCAATCCCAAGCTGATTCGCAAGGTCGAAGTGGAGACCCGGCTGCGGGAACTGCAGTCGCTGGAATATCAGTTCCGCCGTTCGGTTCGCCGTGATGAAGATTTGAAATCCGAGCTTGAACGGGCGATTCCGCGCATTGAAAAGGACATTGAGCGCATGAAGGAACTTGCGGCATATCCGTTCCCGACCGACTTCCCGCAAATCGAAATCAATGGCATTGCCCTGGAAGGCACGCCCGAATACCGGGTCAAACAGCTGGCGAATCACCTGACCAGCAAAGGAATTTATCAGGCGATTCTGCACGCCAGGCGGGAACGGGAAGACGCTTCAATCGACCTCGGTTATGCGAAGATCAACGGCATCGAAGTCGAACTCAAAGCGGTCTGTCCGTTCGAGATCTACCGTGCCCGTGAGGATCTGTCGGTGATTCGTTACCGCCTTGCCGGAGAATCGTTCTACAACGGAAAAATCCGTGTCGGAAGCGATGTCACGACCGGAAGCGGGCTCATCACCAGCCTGAAATCCGTGCTGGACGCCAAAGCAAAAGAAGCCGTCGGCGAAGCGGAATCGCTGGAACTGAACCGTCAGCGTCTGAAACAGCTTGCCGAAACCGAAGGCAAGCGTGTATTCAAATACGCCGACGAGCGAATCGAACTTCAGAAGGAACTCGACAAGCTCCTTTTCGAGCTGAACGAGCTGGACCTGCTCCATGAAGACCGCCGTATCGAAGTCATGCCGCGCCTCTCGGATTATCTCGACCTCGGAGTCGAAGTGATTGCCGAAAAGATCGAAATCACCGATGAGTCCGATGAAGAAGATGCCGAGGAGGAAGCTCTTGAGAAGAGCGCCTGACCAGTCCCTCTGTTCTTTGCGCCGCTTTTCCGGC
>CAJKAR010000095.1 GCA_905197955.1 uncultured Lentisphaeria bacterium
ATCCTGCGGAAAATCAGCACGGCAACGCCCTTTGACATCGGCACACCGCAGCTTTTTCTGGATGTTGTCCGTGACAACTGCTGGAATGGATATGAAGATGAAAAAGAATATGTCGATGAAATCTGTTCCTGTGAAGATGAGGAAACCTGCCGGATGTATCTGGATGAGATGGATGTCACCCGGGCTGACTTCGATGAGAATTTTGAACCGTGGATGCTTCAGCCGGATGAGACTGTTTTTCAGGGGTCGATTCCGCCGGAACTGGAGGAGTTATTCCAACTGCCGGACAGGAAATACAGCTATACGGAATATCCCCGCTACAATATGAACTTGCCGGGAATACTGATCTGGCATAATAGTATGATTTTCGACTGTTTTGACAATATTTACAATCAGGCGGCCAATGAAGGGCGGGATATTATTCTGAACGGACTTTACTGGACGTTTCCGAAAGATAACGCCCACTTGGAGAAAACTCTGGAAGAAATCAGCCATGCGGTCCATTCGCTCGGCAGACTGCTTCTGATTCTCAATCGAATCCATACGGAGGAAGAAGAATATGGAAGTAATGATCCCCAATGAAATGAGGTTCCGGCTTGACGGCGCGATTCTGTTCTATCGCCGCTGGTCGGAATATGGATACAGTTATTCTGCGCATAATGTGGCGGCGGTTCTCCACAAAGTGAATGAAAATGGTTCGCTGGCGCCCGGACGGGCTCTCGACATGAAGGCGCTGGAATATTTCTTCCGAAACTCCAACGGCGCCGACAAGTTGAAGTTTCAGGATTCCAGAATTCTGGCCCGTTCCTATGACGGCATCGTATGGTATGAGAAAAGCCGTCTGGCTCCGATCTATTTTCAAATTAACCGGACAAATGAGCCCGGCCGGGCGATTCTGAACAAACTGTCGGGGCGGCAGGTCATGTGGCCGCCGTTGCTTTTCATGATTGCAAACGGAACACTCCGCTGCCGTGCCTTGAGAAGCAATCGCCGTCCCACCCCCAAAACGAAGCTCTATATTGCGCCTTTGACGCATATCAGTGAAACCGATGGAGCAGTCTGTCTGCCGGAAGGTCTCCGGCTCGATCGCCGGAACTCTCCGGAAGAAAACATGAATCTGGTATCCGAGCTGTTCTATCAGGGAAAATTCGGTCATGCGACCCACTCCATGCAACAGATCGAACATCCCGGGGGACATGATGGATTCTGGGTTGAATATCTGAAAAAGAAAAAGCATGACCGTTTCCCGGTTGAACTATTGAAATCAACCAATCAAACTCTTGGAGACCTTTTGAAATGAAACATACGGTAAAAAGCGGATTTCACACAAATCCGGTCAAAATCAATCTGGTCGGCGTCGGCGGAGGCGGATCGCTGGTGCTTTCCGGGCTGGTCCGACTTCATCTGGCAATGAAAAGCCTCGGTCATCCTTACGGACTGGATGTCGAAGTATGGGACCCCGACAGAGTCTCCCCGGCAAACATCGGACGGCAGCTTTTTGCCGCTTCCGAGGTCGGACTGAATAAAGCGGAAGCGCTTGTGAACCGCTACAATCTCGGTTTCGCCTTGAACTGGAAAGCACATGCGGAACGTTACCGCTTCACCCGTACTTTCGATATCCTCATTGCCTGCGTGGATTCCCGGAAGTCACGGAAAGAAATCTTTCAGACGCTCCCGAAAAAGAACGGTCCATACGTCCTTGACGGAGGCGTCCTCGCCACCTGCGGGCAAGTCATCATCGGCAATGGCAGCAGGGAGCTGCCGTATCCCTATGTGGAACTGCCGACGCTCATTGACACAAAAATCAAGGAGCAGAATCTGCCAAGCTGTTCCCTTGCCGAATCGCTTTCTGTTCAGGAGCTGTTCGTAAATCAGTGGCTCGCAACCGCCGAACTCGAATTGATCTGGCGGCTGTTCCGCAAAGGCGGTCTCGACTACCGCGGATTCTACATCAATCTCGATACCGGACGCATGAATCCACTTCCGATTGATTGATGCAATATAATACTTTGTTCGACCCTCGCTTTTCCCGCCGTCCATTCTGACGGCGGTCGCTCTGTTTGGGTGTTCGAACAAAGTGTTTGAACGTAAAAAACAATGAAAGGAAGCCACAAAATGAAATGCACCGTTGGAAAAGAAGCATTGCTGACACATCTGCAGAAGGTCTGCAATATCGTCAGCCGCCGACCGGTTCTGCCGATCCTCAACAACGTCCGGCTTGAGGCTGAGGACAATATTTTGAATTTGAAAGCGACCGATTTGGAAATTACAATCCGCACAGAACTCCGTGCCGATGTCGAATATTCCGGAGTGACCACGCTTCCGGCAAAAAGTCTGCTGGCTTTGGTCTCCAAGCTCAAGGGTGATAAAATCGAAATCGACTGCGGCGACAATCATCATGCCGCGATCAAATGCGGCAGCGCGGAATTTCTGCTGAAAGGTCTTGATCCGGTCGACTTCCCGGATGATCCGCTGTTTGAATCCAAACGGAAGATTCGTCTGACCCAGCCGGAATTGGGCCGCATGATCGACTATGTTTCCTACGCGGTCTGTCAGGACAGTTCCCGCAAAACGCTTCAGGGCATTCTGTTCTCTGTCAAGGGCAGCATTCTGACGACTGCTGCCACGGATGGGAAGCGTCTTGCCTTTGTCGAAAAGGAAGTGGAGGAAAGCAGCGGCGACGGCGATATCATCCTGCCGTCAAGAAACGCTTTGGAACTCCGGCGGCTTCTCGGAGAGGAGGGAACGGTCGAATTGGAAATTTCCGAACGCCACATCCGCATCCGCTTCAGCGATACTCTCCTTTACTCCAAACTCGTTGAGGGAAGCTATCCGAACTTCCGGCAGATCGTCCCGGGAAGTTTCCAAAAGACGCTGGATATTCCCCGTGATGCCGTCATGCAGACGCTGGACCTGCTGGCGGTTCCGCTGACTGCCGACATCAGCAATCTGAAACTTACGTTCAAACGGGGAGCACTGGAGTTTTTCTCCCGCAACGATACCGTCGGAGAGGGAAAGGATCGCCTTGAAGTCGCCTATGACTATGACGATCCGTTGGAAATCACGTTCAATTACCAACTTCTGCAAGCACCGTTCCGGTATGTCAGGGAAGACCAGTTCCGTCTCCAGATGAACGGTGCGAACAGCCCGATCATGATTGAGGACGGCAAGGGATTTCACTACATTCTGATGCCGTTGCGAATCAAATAACTTGAAAAATGAAAAACACCCTGTAAATTAATTGCGGGGTGTGTGGAAAGGTTTTCATGTCCACCACAAAAGGATTTCTGCAACAGCTCGTTCGGACCGGGCAGTTTCGTTGTGTCCCCGTTTCCGAATGGGATGCGTTGACCGAAAATCAGCGCAAACTGCTCATTCGGCAAGCTCGAAATACACCGCCGCTTACTTATTCGCCGGTTTCTCTGGAATGTAAAAATCTGCTGCGTTCCTATCATGCGCAGGGGTTGCTTCCCGGTTTTCATCCGGAAGATCTCAAGGATTTGACTGCGCTTGAAGCGGATTTCCTCATCCGGTGCGCCGAGGACAACCGCTGGCTGACGGAGAAAAGCCTGTTCGATTATTACCGGCAGACGGACATCGACACCGCTCCCGCCGATCCGGAACAGCTTTCCCGGATCATCAAGCTTGGCAAGGACGGGCATCTGCGCCGGATTTCTTCAAAAGTTCTGCTGAAACTCTGCCATCTGTCCGCCGAACGCCTGATCTGGCGTGGAGAAATGAACCGGAGGAGGACTGCCGATGTATCTGACTGAATTGGAACATGAAGCATTCCTGCGCGGCCGCGCCGCCGGACTGATTCCGGCGGATGTTCCGCTTCCGACCTGTGATAAGGAAATCGACGAACTGATTCTCCACGTCGGATTCCTGTTCAGTCAGAGAATCGCCTACCGAAACCGGCAGAAGAAGCTCCGGCTGATGACGCTCACGGCGTTCACAGAAGAACATCTGAACGATTTGACCGTTCGTCTGCCGGAACTCCGGCCGGAGGAAGTTTTCGCCGTTACCAAGCTCCAGCGGGAAATCTACCTGAATCCGCTGGAAGGCCTGTATCACTACTTCGCGTTCGGCAGAAAAATCGTCTCTGCGGACGACCTCGCCGGACGGTTTGCGGTCGATATCACACCGCTTCCATCCTCTCAAATCCTGCGAGGATTCGAGATGGAATATGTTCCGGTCATGCGGACCGGACTCGCCACGTCCCGGCAGAAAGCGGCGCTGGCTGAAATGATCTGCAACGGCAGGCTTCCCACGATCACCCGTCGGCAATGGGAGAACATGACAAAGGAAGAAGCCTCACAGCTCATTTCGTCGGCGTCGAAGCTCAAAGCGGAACTTCCGGTTTCCGTTGCGCTCGTGCTGAATGTCATCGACCGCCTGAACCCGGAGGAAAGAACGCTGCTGGACGAACTGATGAACCAACACAACATCCAGGAAAGGAAAATCGCATGAGGATCGTCAACAACAAAAAATTTGTCACTCTGAATGAACTTGCCGCCCATCTGAACTCGAAAAAATCGGAGGAACGATTTTTTTACGGAGTTCCGGAGCTTGCCTGTGCATGGGCAGACACCCGCGCCAAACACTATCAGGCAACCGGAAAGCAGGTCGAGGAAGGAGTTCATTACGTCACCGGCGACACACCGGCGGAGCATCTGCTGTCGCTGGAAGGCTGTGAGCTGATCGAAAAATACGCCACCGTCGACGCCCACAACGTCCCCGTCATAACCGACGGAGCCGCTGAATTGTTCAACTAAACAAGAAAGAAAGGAGCCGGGTGGGACGCGCAAAAGTGTTTCCCGCCCGGATTGAAAATTATGTATATTCTTCTCTCTACACCTGCGGCTTTCATACTTCTGGTCTACAGCATTTATAAATGGATCATGCGTCAATCCGACCGTGAGAAAGAGTTCTGGATTGATCAGAAAGTATACGGACATCCCGTCTCGCTCAGGCTTTATGCGCTGATGAAAGCTGTTCTGTTCCTGATCGCCATCGGCGGAGTCATGCTGATTCTGGTTTCATTGGTATATGG
>CAJKAR010000096.1 GCA_905197955.1 uncultured Lentisphaeria bacterium
AGCGTCTCGCCGCTGGACCGCGACAAGGACATCGTCCTTGACCCGAGAAAAATGCTCACGCATTTTTCCGCGATAAGAAATTCCCCGATAATGCCGTTTGTAACATTTTCACTTCAGGGAATTCGTTTCATAATGCTGTTCTCAAGCAGGAAGGCAAGCAGCATGCAGAAGAGAGCTCCGACAATGAATCCCGGTGCGAGTTCACGCCAGTTGACAATCGTCTGCTGTTCGAAAGATGTTTTTTCGAGCGCATCGATCTCTTTCATCGCAGCGGCCATGCTTTCGCCGTCCTCGGCTCTGTAATATTTACCGCCGGAGGTGGAAGCGATATCTTTCAGGAGCGGTTCATCGAAATCGTTCTGAACCGGCACGAAGGTGCGCCCGGCGAAGGTCTCCTGCGGAACAACCGAGAATCCGGATCCGATTCCAACCGTATACACGGTAATGTCAAAGGTATTCGCCAGTTTTGCCGCCTGACGGGGAGTCACTTTGGCATCCACGTTATTGCTGCCGTCGGTAAAGAGGACGATGATCTTGCGTTTCGCCTCGGAATCCTTCAGCCGCTGAACCGCGGACGCCATCGGCCCGGCGATATTCGTCATATCGCCGATCACTCCGGCATCGAGATTCTCCAGATTCGCAATCAGCCATGCGTGATCAAGAGTCGGCGGACATGCCATATAAGGCAGAGGAGCAAATGCAATCAGTCCAATGCGGTCATTCGGCCGTGCCTCAATGAACTTTGCGATCTCCTTCTTTGCCGTCACGATTCGGCTTTTAAGAGTTCCGCTGTTCAAAGCGCTTTCGATTCTGTTCCTCGGCATTCCACGCGGGATGTCGATTGCCTTCATGCTGCCGGAAAGGTCCAGAGCAACAATGATGTCGATTCCTTCGGCTCTGCGGTTGATCTGTTCCATCCCTTCCCTGGGACGCGCCAGAGCTACCACGAGGAGAAGCATCGCCGCAGTATAGAGCAGGAACGGGATCAGACGCTTCCAGTTTCTTTTTTTCGACTTCGAAGCGGCCTGTTTGACCGCATTCAGGGAGGGCACCCTGATGCTGGGCTGCTTCCTGTTCCACGCATAAAGAGCGATCAGCAGGACCGGCAAAGCCGCTACCAGAAGCCATGGATGGGCAAATGAAGTCATTTTTGAGTCTCCTTTCCCTGATCCGGTTCCGCGACCGCCGTTTCGCGGACCAGAGTTTCCGCCCGAGTGGCGGCTTCGTCAAAGAGCATGACATCGGCGGGAGCCCTGGCGAACTTCACCATGTCGGCGGAGTTCAGGAACTCTTTCAGAAAACTGCTCTGTTTGGAATCCAGCGGACCGCCGTTTCGGATGTCGTCGAGGAACTCGCGTGTTGTCTGATGTTCCACGCGCAGCCGGAAGCGGACCTCCAGATAACTGCGGATCACATCGGTCAGAGACACGATTGCGGATGCCGCATTTGCTTTTCCGTTATGCAGATCGCTGCGAATGTGTCCGATTGTATCCAGAGCCACGGTCCACGGCGGCGGAGCCTGTTTCCGGACGGCTCTGCGGCGGAGCAGAATCCAGAGGATTCCGGCAATGACGACCAGAGCTGTCACGATCAGTCCGACCATCTGTCCTTTTTTTCCAGTCACTTCCGGTTCCGCAATCTTCCCAGCGGTCACCAGTTCATCCTTGTCGCTTACGGGAAGTGCCTTTGCCGAGAATCCGGGCAGAGACATGGAAAGTTCCTGTTTCTTTTCCGCACCGCCTTCGATCATGACACTCATCGTTCCCGGTTCGATGGTCCCCGGACGATACGCATGCATCACGGCATTGAGGCGCCAGAGGGTCGAGCCCCATCCGATGGATTCACGGACAGCCCCCGGAGTTCCCGCCAGCTGCGCCCCTTTGCCGGGTGACACTTCGAATGAGACCAGTCGTCTGCCCCAGGGGAGACGGATCTTCGAAGCTGCCTGAATGTTTTTTCCCAGCGGCACATCCTGATCTGCGGAAAGCACTGCGGTCTGTTCGATCACCGCTCTCTCCGCGGACTTTGCGCAGGCATTGTATTTCACGGCGACCGCGATCCCGAAGACCACGGCAGCGGCAATCAGAACAAGCACAACAAGCAGAAGCGCCCGGAGAAAAATGTTCCGTTTCGATGTATTTCTTCTCATTGTGAACTTATCCTCTCTTTAATTTCCGTTTCCGGAAAAACGCCATCAGAGGTTTGACCATATCCTCGTCGCAGCGAAGATCGACCAGATCGACTTTGGCGCGATTGAATGTTTCGACCTCTTCATCGAGTCCTTCCGCCGCTTCTTTTGCGTATTGTTCGCGCATGGACGCGGAGGAGGCATCGAAGAAGACCGTTTCGCCGCTTTCGGAATCCTCCAGCTCCAGCATCGGCATCGGCGGCAGTTCGAGCTCGGTCTTGTCACGGACCCGGACTGCGACGAGATCGTGTCTGGAGTTAAGGATCTTCATCGGCTTTTCATAAGAATTGTCATCCAGAAAATCGCTGATCATGAAGACGACTGCGCGTTTTTTCAGATTCCGGATCAGGGAATCCATCGCGGAGCCGATTCCGGTCCGCCGCGACTGCGGCTCGAAGGCGAGAAGCTCGCGGATCAGACGCAGAACATGCGATCGGCCGGAACGCGGTGGAAGCCACAACTCGGTTTTGTCGGTGAAGACAAGCAAACCGACCTTGTCGTTGTTGCGGATTGCACTGAACGCAAGAAGCGCAGCGGTTTCCGCGATTTTATCGTGCTTGGTCGTTTCGCCGGAACCGAAGAACACCGAAGCGGAGGCGTCGATCGCGATAATGACGGTCAGCTCGCGTTCCTCCGCATATTTCTTGATATACGGAGCGCCCATGCGGGCGGTGACGTTCCAGTCGATATCCCGCACATCGTCCTCCGGGGTGTACTCCCGCACCTCGCTGAACTCGATCCCGCGGCCCTTGAAGACGCTGTGATAGGCGCCTCCGGTAAGCTCTTCCACGAGCTTCCGGGTCTTGATCTCGATTTTCCTGACTTTGGCTATCAGATCCCTTGCCAGCATAGTCTCTTCCTTTCGTTCGAAGATTCAGGGAACTCCACAGGGCGCATCAGGGGGTTTTGAGTTCGTCGAGGATTCCGGTGATGATATCGTCCTGGGTACGGTTTTCCGCTTCCGCCTCGTAGGAGAGTATGACTCTGTGGCGGAGAACGTCGTGCGCAATGTTCTTGACGTCCTGCGGAATGACATAGGCGCGCCCTTCCATGAATGCCATTGCCTTGGCGGCGATGACAAGAGCGATCGTGGCTCGCGGTGAGGCTCCGACTTCAACCATCGTGTCGATATCGTCGAGTTTCGCTCCGGACTGCCGCTGGGAAAGTTCCTGACGGCGTTTCGGACGGGTCGCCCAGACTATATCAAGGATGTAGTCGAGGATTTTTTCGTCCATATAGATCTTGTCCACCCATTTCCTTGCGTTGCTGATGTCGGAAAGTTTCGCAACGGGCATCGCTTTCGGGAAGCATTCCGGATGACCCATGCGTTCCGCGACAAGGCGTTCCTCCTCACGGTTCGGATAATCGATCCGGAGTTTGAAGAGAAAACGGTCGATCTGCGCCTCAGGAAGCGGATAGGTTCCTTCCTGTTCGATCGGGTTCTGGGTCGCGAGAACAAGAAACGGTTCCGGCATTTTGAAGGTGGTTCCGGCTACTGTCGCCTGTTTTTCCTGCATGCACTCCAGCAGAGCGCTCTGCACCTTCGCAGGAGCACGGTTGATTTCATCGGCAAGCACGATGTTCGCAAACACGGGTCCCTTTTTCACGGAAAAACTGTGTTCCGCAGGATTGTAGATGCTGGTGCCGACAACATCGGCGGGAAGCAGATCCGGCGTAAACTGAATTCGTGAAAAATCGCCGTCCAGCGACTGGGCAAGAGTCTTCACCGCCAGCGTCTTTGCCAGACCGGGCAGACCTTCCAGCAGGACGTGTCCATCGGAGAGCATCGCGGCGATCAGACGGTCGATCAGAACATTCTGACCGGCAACAATACGGCTCATCTCCGTTTTCAGAGGACGGATAAATGCTGATGCCTCTACTATATCTCTTTGAAGTTTCTGTAATTCTTCCTGACTCATAATCTTTTCCTCCTGTTGGGTTCATTCATTGAAAAAGCATGGTTCGTTTGCCTTTACAGACACGTCGAAACGGGAAATGTTCGACAGTCATGGTCTATTCCGGTAAAATGCCCGGAGAAATCGTTGCGTTCCTCTTCCGCTTTGGCGTATGGGTTGTTCTTTTTTGCTTGATGGATTCCGGTTGGTTGTTGGTTGTTTTTTTGGTTTTTTGGTTTGTTGGTTTGTTGGTTGATTTTTGCTGTTGCAGGATTTCGCCCTGCGGGCGACCAGCTTATTCAGCTGGACCGAAGCAGGTCACAGAC
>CAJKAR010000097.1 GCA_905197955.1 uncultured Lentisphaeria bacterium
TGATCTCATACAATCCCAGGCATTTATCCGAAACGATCAGCCTCACTCCTTTGAGGCCTCGTTCTTTCAAGTAACGCAGGAAATTACTCCAGGATTCCTTATCTTCCCGGCTGCCTTCAGCAACGCCAAGAATTTCACGGTATCCTTCATCGTCCACTCCAACCGCGACCAGAACAGAAACGTTCTGAACCTCTCCGCCCCAACTTCGCTTCAGATGAAGTCTTATCTTTTACAAATCATTAAGAAACAAATGTGCGCAAAATTGCGGACACTCCCGCTGACGTATATTGAACTACCTTATTGAGACAAGTTAATATGCCGTTTTTCTTTCCTATTTTTCTGCATCAGACGGCATTCCCCGGTTGGAAAATATTCCCTTTCCAGCTTGATTTAACGGGTATTTTACACCAAGTCAAATTGTCCAGTTTTCGGGGCAAACCGCATGATTACCAGCATATTACTCTAATAAAAGATTCCAAAATGAATGTATGATAGGTAAAAATTGACGATCAAAGGTCGGTTTTCCGACGTGTGTTTCCTCCAAAAAATGCTCTTCGGACCAAAAGACTGATCTTTTACTCCCCCGGTGAATTTGTTGGGAGATCATCGGAACCACAGAGGAAAATGCGAAAACAGTGGATTCTCTCCGGCACTGCAAATGGACCAGTTCCACCTCAAAATCAGACCCGAAAACGAAAAAAAACGACCAGAAGACCAGTCGTTGGAGAATTTTGAAAATGGTGGAGGTGGCGGCTGTGTTCGGACACTCCGATTGCACCTCAAAATCCCGTGTTTTTAAGCATTCCCCGCTCAAGTTTGGCACTTTATAGCACTTCTTCCACAGGTTTCCGATTTCCCTTTTATGGGGAAAAAACGGGGAAAATCCCTTTCCCCGGGGAAGAAATGGGGAACTTTTGCATGCCAATCAGCCAATCTCCAAACCGGGAATCAAACCTGCTTCCCTGTCAATTTGAAGATAAATAAACATACCACTTTTCAACGTTTTTTCAAGTCAAAATGGGGAAGAAACGGGGAAGAAAAGCGGTATTTATAATCACATCTCTCCATTCTTATTATTCCATGCTTCAACATGTAAAAAATCATGAAATCGATGGAGCAGATATAACGGGACATTCAGCAGGCCGTCATCCAATTTCAGGTTCTGCATGGAAAAGCGGAGAGCCTGCTTGGGACGGTACTTTTCACGATAGCTTTTAAGGCTCTTGGCTTTGACGTTCAATCCTGATTTCACTTCAATCGGCATTACACCGACAGAATCCTGTATCACGAAATCCACTTCTGCCAGATTCCCGCTGGTCCAGTAATGAATGGGAGAAAATCTCATGGTAACGAGTTGCTGAAGTACAAAGTTTTCTGCCAACCGCCCCCGGTATTTACGGAAAATATCCGGATTCACCAGAATGGAAGCCGCCGGTATCTCCGCCAATTTCCGGAGCAATCCTACATCAGCAAGATAGAGTTTGAAGCTTTTACGATCCTCGTAAGCACTTAATGGTATCTCCGGTTTCTCGATCCGGGTAATCCTGTGAATCAAGCTGGCACTCTCCAGCCAACGCAACGCATCCTCCAAATCTTTTGCACGTGCTCCACTTTTCACCTCCCCGTAAATGAACCGGGCGTTTTCACGTGCCAGTTGCTGTGGAATAGATTTCCACAACAGGAAGAGTTTTGGAATATCTCTGACCGGAGCATGCTTGGAAAAGTCCAGCTCATACGTCTTCAAAATGTCTTCCAGAATATTCTCCGCTTGCGAAAGATCATGATTCGACAGGTAGGATTCAAGGACGGCAGGCATGCCACCGATGGTCAGATATTCGTTCAAATGCTTTGTCAAACGCTCTTCGAATATTCCTGGAATCGGTTCGGGAGAGACAAGCGAATTGGTGTAATCAAACAACGCTGAATCCACTGTCTGCAAATATTCTGCAAAGCTGCATGGAGTCAACTCCAGAAAATTTACCTTGCCCACAGGGAAACCGTCCGATGCAGCAAGGGCGATCCCCAATAGAGAGCCTGCTGCGGCAATATGGTAATCGGGAGTTTCTTCACAGAAATACTTGAGCGCAGTCAACGCCCGTGGACATGCCTGAATCTCATCGAAAATGACCAATGTTCTGTTTGATTCTATTTTCTGGTGCGCCAGAGCACCGAGCTCAAGCAGAATTCGTTTGGGATCAAGCTCGCCGGAAAAAACTTCTCCCAAACGATTCTGTCGCTCAAAATTGAAATAGGCGGTATTCTCAAAATGTCGCCTGCCGAATTCTTGAAGAATCCAAGTCTTTCCACATTGCCGTACTCCTCGCAGAATCAAAGGCTTTCGGTAAGAAGAGTTTTTCCAAGCAACTAAATCTTTCAGAATGAATCGCTCAATCATTTCCATAACTCCGGTTTTCTTTCACGACAATATAGTGCCATGTCATTTACTTTTCAAACCTAATACATATAGAAAACGAGATTAATATTGCAAAATTGGCACGAATAGCAGAATTATCAATACTTGATACATGGAAATGAAACATATAGACAGCGAAGTATATTGCGCTTTTCTATAACCAAACGGAATGGATTTTCTCAGGAACCAGTTATTCCGCAGACTGAAATTCGAGTTTCAGTTCATCTACAATATACTGATCGCTTCGACAATGCAGATCAGCAATACCATTGCACAGTTCCTGATAAGTTTCAGAACGATAGAAAAACTCCAGCGCGTCATTAAGGGTAAGCTGCATCTGTTCTGCGAACAACGCAACAATCCGGGCATATTTCTTCTGTAATAAAACACTATTGGCTTCCATCAGACACCTCTTCCGATGATTGGAATACCAGAAGCCGATCCACTAAATCCTGACGACAGATGCAGATCTGGTGATTCGGCCTTTCAAACTTCAGACGTCCCAATGCCTCTTCTTCGGAAATCAGCCCATCGAAGAACAGTTCCAGTGTATTGAAGACCTTGTCATTGGCCACTCCTCCGCGAATGATGTCATAAGATTCCGATGGCTGCCCGCTCCGGTTCTCCATGATGAAATGCAGCCAGGAAGAATCGTATTCCGGGAAATCCTTCACTCGAAGTTTCCTCAGCGCATCGGAACTGTCATCGAAAACATAAGTGTTGACGATGGCTTTTTTGCCACGCCGTTGCCAGCGCAACGCCCATCTGACAGCCTGTTCCCGAAGCGGTGTGACATAAAAGCCTTTTCCAAAGTCAAGGGTTCGCCGTGAATATGAGATGTCCGGCTTACGGATTTCAATAAAAGAACCATGATACACTTCGATCACGACAACACCCCGCGTTCCCGCATCAATGACAGAATGTCATCGACTATATACTGCTTGCTTTGCGTATGAAGCACATCAAATGAAGGAATCAGATAGGTATTCAGAATATCGGATTGCTTCGCAAGCATATCGTACACTCGGTTACCGGGCAGATGCAGTCTCTGTGCAACGGCCTCAATGCAGAAAATGGCAAATTCAAGAGCGGATTTACTCATGCGTTCAACCTCGGTAACTTCGTTTATTTAGCATCAATATAGCACACTGTTTTAAGAAAGCAACATTGTGATCTGATTTCTCCAATCTGTTATGCCCTGCTGGAAGACCTTAAGAGGAGAGTTTTTCTTACCTATTATCGCTATCCTATGCGGGGAATAATCCGGTCAAGTCAATATCAAGTCAATAACAGAGCAAATACGGGAGTCATCATTCCGAAACCTTCGTATTGCCTTGATTTAAATCAAGCTTTGGTAATAGGTTTTTTGGTAATACCTATATCCATCACCCAATGAGAACTTTAGACATCACCAGGAGCTCATCCCTACACAAAGAGAAATAGAATAAACCGTAAGCAAGAGAAAGACAGTAACATGAGAAACGAAAAAATCACCTACGAAGACCAGTACCAGGGCCATCCCATCATGACCGATAAAGCTAAA
>CAJKAR010000098.1 GCA_905197955.1 uncultured Lentisphaeria bacterium
AGGGCCCGGGTGGGTCCTGCCGAGGGGTGTTGGGGGCGAGAAGCCACCAACTAAAAACGGCAGAGGAAATATTCCCCCAATTCAAACAGGCTCACAGAAAGCGAGCAGATCGTTGACATCGGCGGTAGCGAGACATTCGACGGTATCGGCAGCTCCGTAATAAATTTTCACTTCTCCGGAATCTTCGAGGATCATACCTCCGGGGAAAATGACATCGCCGCGGAAACCGACATGTTCATATTCCGTTTCGGGCCAGATCAGAGGAGTTTTCCCCATGCCGATGATTTTAGTCGGATCCTCCAGATCCAGGAGCATAATTCCGGCGCTGTAAATTTTATGCCAGTCCGGATGCCAGGACGGGAGTTCTTCGGGAACGATTTCCACGGCGTGGAAGGTTGTCAGCCACCCTTTTTTTGTTTTGACCGGAGGAGCCGCAGGACCGATTTTTGCGTTTGCAAACGGCACCTTCTCCGCGCCGAGGAGGAGACGATTTCCGCCCCAGTAACGGAGATCGGGGGAATCGGAATACCAGATATCAAAGTGCTCTCCGCCGCCGCGGCTGTAGATCGGCAGGGGACGTTCCAGACGGACATATTTTCCGCCGATTTTTTCAGGGAACAGCACCATATTCCGGTTATCGGGAGAAGAAAGAGACATGACTTCAAATTTTTCGAAATCGTCGGTAACGGCGATTCCGCCGCGGAGTCCGTGACGGGTATCGACAGCAAAGCACATTACGATCCGCCCGTCGATGGCCGTCAGGCGCGGATCATAAGCGCGGAGAATCTCCTCATCCTCCATGGTAAAGACCGGTTTCGGGCCGGGTGTCCAGTGGATTCCGTCATCACTGAACGCGATTCCGATGGAGGTACTGAATCTGTTATTTCCCTTTATCGTCCCATTGAAATGATTGCGCCAGTCCTGTTCGGTCGATCCGTAGTCGTTGCGGAACGCCATCACATATTTTCCCTGATAACGGGTCACGCCCGCATTGAAAATCAGAGAAGCTTCATACGGAATATCCTTTGCGGAAAGCACGGGATTCCCGGCATAACGTTTCAAAAAAGAAGGTGTGGAATACTTCATCTTCAAAAATCCTTTCATTTTTTCTGATCTTATAATTATACACGGTAAAAAGGAAAAAAGAATGGATGAAAAGTTCAAAACATATCTGATTTTCCCAAAAAAGAAGGATTTCCGGATTGATTCTTTCGGGGATCGGCAGTAAACTATCAGGGAAAAAGAATATTCCTTCACCGAAAAGAGAGAAAGCAGAATGCCGGGCATCTACGACTATGTTCAAATGGAAATCTCCGATTCTTATCGGGAGGAGCATTCGCCGCTGGAACAGTATCAGCCGTTTTTCATTAATATTCAGCAGGTGTTTCCGATCCGCAACGCGCCGTACCATGTCCATGCTTCGACGGATTACGAAATGATTCTTCCGATGAAAAATGAGTACAAATGCCTCATCAATGAAGAAGCGCTTTCTGTCCGTCCTGGAGAATTTGTCATTATTCAGGCGCACCAGCGCCATCAGGATCTCTTCGACCGGGAATCGCCGTACCAGACATTTCACTTCCTTATTCGGAAGCAGAGTTCCAACGAACAGCTGACCACTCTGTTCGCCCCGAATTTACCATGCCGCCAGCAGGTTGCGGAACTGCCGGATCGCCCGTTTGTGGAAACGATCATCCAGCTCATCTGGCAGGAGGCGCACCGCCATCCGGGACCGGAAAGCTGCCATATCCAGAATTCTCTCTTTCAGGCCCTGTTCTGGAAATGCATTCCGATGTTTCCGCAGGAGAATCTGTATGCGGATTTCATCCGTCATGCCATGAACCGGAACATTGTCTCCCAGCTTTTCCGCGTTTTCGAACAGAATCTGATGAAAATGCCCACGCTGGAGACACTCTGCATCGAATCCGGAATGAGCCGCAGTTCCCTGAACCGGGTCTGCAACAAACTCTTCGGTCTTGCTCCCGTAAAGGCGTTCATGAAATTCAAAATCGACCGGGCTAGGCAGATTATGAGCATTCATCCGGAAATGAAGGTCAAGGAGATCAGCGATTATCTCCACTTTGAAAATCCCTTCCATTTCTCACGGATCTTCAAAAAATACGCGCTCTACCCGCCTTCACGTCATTCCGAGTTAAATCGCAAATGATCCGGCAGAGAAAACGCGACTTTCAACAAACTCAATACTCCGCTTTGGAACTGAGACCGATGGCTTTATTGCCGGAAACCAGTGTAAAATTCCCGTCTTCCAAACGATATTGGAACGGCTTTCCGGTATAGGGATCCAACGGAAGCGCCTTCAGGATCTCCGGCACCAGAGCATTCGCTGTTTCCGGATACGTTCCATGCAGACACTTATAGAGTTTCAGAGCAATCCCCGTCTCCGCAAGATTCCGAGCACAGAGGAACTTTGCATAGATACGGATCATCTGAATTTTCAGGCTGTCCGGATTCACAAGGGAAAGCTCCGGTTCCTTTTCCTGATTCAGCGCATTCCAGTCGATTCCGGCGAGCGTTCCGCCTTCCAGATGGCGGATGAACGAGATAAATCCGTTTTGCAGGGGAAAGCGCTGCACCGGTTCCAGAAGAGGAGCCATCTTCCGCGCGGCAACGGCATTCTTCAGCAGAGCAGTCCGGATGTTCAGCTCCAGCGGCCGAAGCAGAAGAGCCTCTGCAAATGAAAACCCGAAATCCAGAAACTGGAACCTCTCCGGCATCCGGTTGATGCGGGAGATACGATTCTGAAGTCCGAAAAGATAAAGTTCCAGTTCCACCGGAGCGGAAGTCTGCCAATTCCGGATATTCTCAAGCATCCGGCGGTAGACTTCGGCGTATTCAGGAGAGGTCGGACCAAGACGGGTGATCCCGTCATACTGGATGAAAAAAACGGCACAGCGCACCAGCTGGGAAATCAGAGTCACATCTTCCAGCAGAATGTCATCCAATGCCGAAATCGAGTTCAGAGGCGGCAGGATCTCCTTCGTCCGCCCCTGATGCAGAGCAATTTCCGCTCGTCCGCGCTGGTAACGAGCAAACGAACGGAGAGAATTCAGAAGAGAAAAAAAGTCCATGTCGAAAACAACACCGCTCCCTTGAAATGGACGCAGAGAAGAATATCGGTCCAGAGAAGCGAAAAAGCGGCGCACTTCCGGAGCATTCCAGTTTGCAAGAGTCTGGCGGATGATTTCATCCCGTTCCCGGAGCTTGGAAGGAGAGAGTCCGCTTTTCTCAGTTGTCCAGGAATAGATGCCGCAGCAGGGTGGAGCGAACTTCGGATATTTTTCAAGCAGACTCTTTTCCAGAGCCGCGCTTTCCCGGATCAGAAAGGAAAGTTCTTTTCCGCCGTGCGCGGTTCTAGGCACATATTCCGTCTCGGCGAATTGCAGAGCGGTCTTTGCTGTGTTGGTCGCCCGGATCGTCTGAAATCCGAGGGCAAGACACCATAAGACGAGTGAAATCAGAAGAATATTGAAAAAACGGATGGTCGAATGGCGCGGAGTTGTTCCCCGCCAGCAAATATAAAGAACCCAGAGAATCCAGACCGCCCATGCACTTCCGATCCAGACAAGCAGCAGAGCATTCCGCTCCTGCAACGTCTGAACAAGGGATGATGGAAACAGCGAATTCAGCCACACCAGAATCGCCTGGCTCCATTCCGGGACACAGGAGATCACCGCCAGCTCTCCCGGGATACAGATCAGCGGCAGAAGAAGAAACATCGGAATCAGCCACAAACGTTTCGTCTTTACCGGAAACACCGCCGAAGCAAAGACAAACGCGGAAATCAGAAAAAGAAAAATCAGACTCAGCGATGTTGTCGCTTTCAAGAGAACAATCACTACTGTCCGGTAAAAATCACCGGAGTTAATTGAAATTGTCGGGACTTGTT
>CAJKAR010000099.1 GCA_905197955.1 uncultured Lentisphaeria bacterium
CCGCGACAAGGACACAGTCCTTGACCCGAGAAAAATGCTTGCGCATTTTTCCGTCTTGTTTAGGGGGGGAAGAAAATGGTGCCGAAGGAGGGGGTCGAACCCTCATGCCATCGCTGGCGCCAGATTTTGAGTCTAGTGCGTCTGCCATTCCGCCACTTCGGCAACAGGAATGGGATAACATAATTCATCTTTATTTATTTTCAACTGTTTTTTTTCTTTTTTTCGTTTGTCTTATGTCATTCGGCATGTATTTTACAGAGAGAAAGGGTCAAAATCATGAGAATAGCTGTTTTACTGGTGCTCCCCGCCATACTGCCACTTGCGGGCTGCGGCTTGCTGCTGCCGCCTGGAAATCCGCCGGAATCCATTACAGGAGAAAAACCGGAACCTGTCAACAGGAATGTCACGATGGCACAGGCGGAGTCCTCAATGTGCGTGGCGCTGACGCAATTTGTTGTCAGGAAACAGCTTGCGCCATTAAAGCTTGCCATGCTTTCCTCGGAAGGGATTAATGTCCGTTTTCTGAACTCTCTTGACCCGAACCTTTTCAAACTGACATCCGATAAAAACTATGAATATCTTTTAATCAGCACAATGCGTGGAAGCGTCTGGACCCTTTCCCTGAAAAAGAAGGATGCCCGGGAAATCCTCTGGACAAAAACAATCGAACGAATACAAAAATAAATTTTTCGATCCTTTTTTCAAAAAAAACTTGAAAAAGTCCGCATGTATGGTATAGTTTAAACTTTCGATAGACTGAAACACAGGAGTGATTAATATGTCCAGACATCCAAGCTTGAAATCATCGGGAAAGATCCGCAAGAAGAGAAACGTTCTGAAACGCTATGAGCGCATCAACATGCTCACAGCGGAAGGCCGCTGGAAAGAAGGCCAGAAAGTTCTCAGTGGTCTTCCCAAGACCAAGCCGATCGACTGATTCGGCGAACTGTATATTTCATTATACAGGAAAGATGCGGGTGCGGTCCAAAGGAACGTTCCCGCTTTTTTTTTCAACAGTTCAACAGAAGGTTTGCTGAAATCATGGCAAAAAACACATTGATCCAGAAGATTCTCGATGCCCACATTGTATCCGGAGAAAAGAAAGCCGGAGAACCGATTTCCATCAAAATTGACCAGACCCTCACGCAGGATGCAACCGGAACCATGGCATATCTTGAACTGGAAGCCATGGGTGTGAAGAAAGTGGCAACGGAACTCTCCGTCTCCTACGTTGATCACAACATGATGCAGAACGGCCCAGAAAACCGAAACGATCATCTTTATCTTCAGAGTGTTGCGGCATCGAAGGGGGTACGTTTTTCGCGTCCCGGCAACGGCATCTGCCATCAGGTGCATCTGGAGCGTTTCGGCGTTCCCGGCAAGACGCTGCTCGGATCCGACTCCCATACACCGACTGGCGGTGGAATCGGCATGATGGCGATCGGAGCGGGCGGACTCGATGTCGCTCTTGCCATGGCGGGACAGCCCTTCCGTCTTGCGTTTCCGAAAATCATTGGAGTGGAGCTCAAGGGAAAACTTTCCAACTGGGTTTCCGCAAAAGATATTATTCTGAAAATGCTGGAGATTCTTTCCACGAAGGGAAATGTCGGCTGCATGGTGGAATATTTCGGGGAAGGTGTGAAAACTCTGACGGTTCCGCAGCGTGCGACGATCACAAATATGGGGGCGGAACTCGGAGTCACCTGTTCCGTGTTTCCTTCCGATGAAATGACGAAAGAATTTCTCGATGCCCAGGGCAGAGGCGCCGACTGGGTTGGACTCTCCGCAGGACCCGATGCGGAATACGATCGGCTGATTCAGATTGATCTGAATACGCTGGAACCTCTTGCAGCATGTCCGTCGAGCCCCGACAACATCAAGTCGATTGCAGCGCTGAAGGGAACTGAAGTCGGACAGGTCATTATCGGCTCCTGCACGAACAGTTCCTATCGCGATCTGATGATCGTTGCCGGAATGCTGAAAGGACGTAAAATCAGCGAAAACGTCACTCTTTCGATTGCCCCCGGCAGTAAACAGGTTCTGGAAATGCTCGCGCGCAACGGAGCTCTTGCAGACATCATCTCCGCCGGTGCCCGGATTCTGGAAGCCGGCTGCGGCCCCTGCATCGGACAGGGACAGAGTCCGGCGAATGATACCGTCACACTCCGCACCTTCAACCGGAATTTCCCGGGACGTACCGGAACCAAAGGCGATCAATCCTATCTGGTCAGCCCGGAAACCGCCTGTGCTGCTGCGCTTGCCGGTTACATCATTCCGCCCGCGGAACTTGGAATTGCCTATCCCGAAGTGGAAAATCCTGCTAAATTCCTGATTGATGATTCCATGGTCATTCTGCCACCGGAAAATGGTGAAGGAGTCGAAATCATCCGCAAGCCGACCATCGGCAAGCCGCCGGTCAACACACCGCTCCCGGACAGCATCGACGGAGTAGCCGTCATCAAGACCCCGGACAAAACCAGTACCGATGACATCATGCCTGCCGGTGTCCATCTGAAACACCGCAGCAATATTCCGGAATATGCCAAAGTCGTGTTCGAACGCTTCAACGAGCCCGGCAAGGAAACCTTTGCTCAGCGAGCAGCCAAGGTTCGGGATGCCGGAAAACACGGCGTCATCATCGGACGCGACAGCTATGGACAGGGATCCTCCCGCGAACATGCCGCCATCTGTCCGATGTATCTGGGAATCAAGGTTCTGATCGCAATGGCGATTGAGCGCATCCATGCGGCAAATCTGGTCAACTTCGGCATTGTGCCGCTGACGTTCGCCGATAAATCCGACTATGACAAGATTTCCGAAGGCGATTCCATCCGGATTCCGCAGATTCGCGAGGCTCTGACCTCCGGTGCACCGGTCGTTGCAACAGTTGTTCCGGCCGGCGGGGCGGCTCCGTTTGAAATCAAGCTGAATTATCATCTGACCGATGAGGATATCAAAATCATCCTTGCCGGCGGCAGATTGAATCTGAAGTAAAAAGCAGTTTTTCCAAGACAACTTTTCCGAACCTGTTTTCCATTTAGGAGAACAGGTTCGGTTTTCTTTTTCTGCTCCTGGAGTCTGAACAGCGGTGAGGAGAGTTCAATACTGAAGCGGTAATTCCGGAAAGGTCAAGTCCAAGAAGAAAATAATCTTCCGAGAGTCATGGTATAACTGCGACAAATTCGGAAGAAAGCCAAAAATGATTTCTCGTATATTCTCATTCAAATTCATTTTGCAAATCCAGACGATTTGATTCTAGCATAAATTATAGTCTCAGAGAAAATTTACGTTAGAATTTCTGTATCCGAACCTGTATTTGAGTCATAACATTCTAATTAGAAAAGTGTTCCAAATCTTTTATTCATAAAAAAATCCAAGATTGCATCTTTGTAATCTTGCCGCAATACTCCGGAAACTTTCATTAGTTACATTAATCGCTGTAAAGTAAGAAAGGAGCATGAAAATGAAAACAGTTATTCTGATTGCGGTACTCATGCTTGGGCTATCAGCTGCCGGACTGGCTCATAACAATCGGCAGGTGGTCATTTACACAAAAAAGGGACCGGCAAAAATTACATTCCTGTCACCAAAACAGAATGCGAATTTCCCGGAATATAAAAATACAACTCGTTATGGCGCTCCGGACCGTTATACGCCTCCGAAAATCAAAAGCACCTTTGTCCGGAAATAGAAATTGCTCTCTCTCCTTGCGGGCGGCTGTTCTTGTTTCAGAGCAGCCGCCCGTTCTTTTTATACGGAAAAATGCAAATGCATTTTTCTCGGGTCAAGGACTGTGTCCTTGTCGCGGTCCAGCGGCGAGAC
>CAJKAR010000100.1 GCA_905197955.1 uncultured Lentisphaeria bacterium
GTCAGCCTCCTTTCTTTTTACGTTTCCTTTTACCATAGCAACTGTATTCATTCGCTGCAACATGCAAAGCAAACGGCATCTGCTTTCGCAAATGGCTCGAAGACGTTCTACCGCGTTTGAATTCCACTCCGGCAGGACAGATTGATTCGCTGATCCCCGGGGCGAAACAACGTAGTCAATGAGCTCGGGCTCGTATTATGAAGAGGAAATGTCGTCGGGCGGTCATCGTAGCCCGACGGCATTCATTTTGTGGCCATTTTCCCCTTCGAAAAAATCTCCCCTCGATCCACCATCACCATGGAGCTGGCTGGGCGCTTACTTTGCAAACGGGAAATGCTGCGCGGATCGGAAAAAAAATCCCGGGGGAAGCCGAAGCTTCCTCCGGGAAGGAGAGAAGAGCAAACCGTCGGATACGGTGCCCGGGGGGAGGGCGCCGGTTTCCATTCATTGCTCAGGGGAGAAGTTCATAGGCAAAGACGATTTTGTCTGCACAGAAAGTGTCCGCTGTGAAAAGGAGCGTTCCGTTTGTGTGCTTGAATGGAATTTCCTTCAGACGTCTTCCGGAACAGTCGAGCGCATAGAGCTTTTTCGGAGGACGGTCCAGCTTCAGAGAGAAATCCGCCCGGCCTCTGCGTGCAAGAACCGGACCGTCGCCTTCCTTCAGGAGAATCTGCATTTTTTCAGAGGAGAATTCCGTTTTTTCGACTTTGACATCGGTCAGGTGAAGCAGAAGGATCCGTCTGGAATCCGCCAGCGTCCGGTTGTCGAGCGCGATGGCGGAGGCGACACAGAAATTCCGGTCGGTTTTCACGGCAAGCCGATGACCGGAAACCGATTTCCCTCCGGGGATGACAAGCGCTTCGCTGCGTTGGTTCAGCGCAGTGAATGTCTGTTTTTTGAAATCGGCGGTCAGTTCACCGGTGCTGCTTCGGTAGATGCGGTTTTTCAGATCAGCTTCACGGGAAGTGAGAATTTTGTCGGAAAGCAGTTTCCCAAGGAATTTTTCCGCAGAGTTATTCTTCCATAAGTCGAACAGATGTGCCTTCGGAGGAATGGAGAATGTGCCGTTTTCCCGAGGGGACAGAGAGCCGACCTGTCCGAAAAGCATCAGGTCGCAGAACCATTCCGGATAGTCGAACAGGAAGGGGTCCTTCCAGCTTGATTCCGGAATTTCCGCTGCGAATTTCTCGTCGGATGCGCGGATGTCCCCGCGAAGGAAAAATGCCATGCCGATACGCTCTCCCAGCAGACGTGGGGGGTCATTGACAACATCAAACGCCGGGATCAGCGGTTTGTCTCCCAGCATATTGACTGCGCTGTGGGAATAGGCAAAGCGGTAGATGGCATCCCAGTCCTGCATGGCGGCATAGGCTCCGAAGATCGGAGCTCCTTCCGCGCGGTAGTTGTTTGGATAGCAGAAGTCGAATTCCGTGACCGTGAACGGCTTGCCGAAAATACGGGTCGGCGCGATCACTTTCGGTACACGCATCCGGACCGCAAGAACACTGCAGTTGTTGAGCTGAGTCGGGAGGCTCCATGCTTTGCCGAGAAACTGCGGGTGATCCCAGTAGATATGATTGTCCACATAGTCGTAGCTGGCTCGCTGAATAGCGGTGTTCGGCATGGAGATATAGTTCTGATCGGTCAGCGGCATTTTGACCCCAAGTTCGCGGACAAAGGCTGCGCGCTCTTCCCACGATTTCCGATAGACGTCAAGGAGAAAACGACGGTACTCGCTGTTTTTATTTTTTTCTGTGATAGTTACCTTCTTGGAGATGCACCATTTCTGGAATTCCGCATCATAAAGATTTTTCAAGTAGGGCGATGCGTTCCGGATGTTGTGGAGAATCGTGTTTTCATTGATGAGGCTCAGTCCGATGAAGACGGGATCCTCTTTCCAGGCAAATCCGGTGTACGGATTCACATGATTCAGAAGGCTTGCGGAGAATTTTTTCAGATTGTCTGCAACTTCCCGATTGATCATGGCTGCAAGTTTGTAATCACCCCGGAATCCGGGCAGCGTTTTAAACTCGTTTTTTTTGACCGGACGTGTGGTGAAAAGATCAAGCGTGATGTAAATCCCCTGTTTTTTCAGACAGAAGACGAGATAATCGAGCTTATCCAGTTGCTTTGGATCCAGAGTGGCGCTGTCGGCGGCATTTTTCTGGATCAGATCACGGTCGAAATGGTGCAGGCGGATCGCGTTATATCCGATACGCGCAAGACGTTCCGCAATAAGCTCCGCCTCTTTTTTGGAGAGAAAGTTCGCCCAGAATGCAATGTTGGCTCCATAGAATCTCTGCTGTTTTCCAGGGAGTTTTTCAAATTCAAAATGACCGTTTGGAGTGACTTTGATTCTACCGTATTTGCCGGCAGGGGCGTCCAGCAGAAAAGAGAAATCAAGAGCGCTTCCCTTTTCAACAAAACGGTCTGTGTCCACAACCCGCCAGTCGGCGTTGCGCATGACGATGTGTTTCTTTTCCTTGCGGACGGGCAGGACTACTTTCTGGGGTGACGCAGTCGCCGCCGTGATGAGCCAGACCGACTTCCCGTTGGAACGGAAGAGCAGACGTTTCAGCGGCCGTGCCGGAAGTTCGAAGCGGCTCATGTAAAGTCCAACCGGACTTTCATTGTTGAATTCGTTCCAGACAAGAGTTGCATTCGGTTTTGCCGAGGGCATCCACCAGTTGCCGACATCACGTTCGGATTTGACTTCCTGCCGGAAGGTGGTGCCGTCCGTGTATTCAAAAGTAATATCTCCGATCACTTCCGGGTTTTTGGGCGGCCACGCAATGGCGTGAAGCAGAAAGAGGGTCCCGATGCTTTTCCCGTTCAGGTCCAGCGACGCGGAACGCGGAAAATACATCCGATCTCCGCCTGCAAGGACAATGCAGGATTTTCCGCCGTTCTTCGAAGGATCAAGAATGGTAAAAGAAAGCGGGTTGGCAGAAAGCTTTCCCGGTTTGAGAATCCGCAGGTCGTTGGACGGCCCCTGATCGGTCCATCCGCCCTTGCGGTCGCCTGCAATTTCGTCACGGAAGCCCATGTTGGCGCTTTGTTTCAGATCCAGCGTTTCGAATTTGTACGGTTCAAACTTCAAGCTGATTTCCTGTGAGCTCTGCTTCAGCCGTGGGGTCGTTTCGGGAAACAGCAGGCGCAGGGAGAACATCTCCTGTTTGAACTGCCGGACATCCAGAAGCTGAACTCGGGTCGGTTTCTTCAGAGAGATTGTCAGAATTCCGGTGTCCAGCGGAAGGCGGAGTTTTTCAATATCGTTTGCCGTGAACAGCGATCCGGTGCGATAGTTTTCCGGCAGTTCGACCTCTTTGCCGCCGATTCCGATCTTTTTCCCCGCGTTGTTCCATGCGGGCAGTTCTATTTGAATGGCGCAGAGAGCCGTCGGAACCGGCTGATCCGCTTTCAGCGTGTAAGAGAGACGGAGATTGTTTCGATCTCCGGTCTCCATGATCTCCAGAAGATTGATTTTCCTGTCAATGCCGCGCAGATTCCAGATTCCGGAATAAAGGGTTCGTTTTCCTCCGTTTTCCCGGCGGAACTGGAATTCATGTCCCCGCTGCCGGTTGGGGTACCATTTGTCGCTCCAGTGATGGAGCTGGAAAACCGTGCTTCCGTCGATTTTCAGGGTGCCGTCCTTGGCAATGTCGTATTGTCCCTGGAGTGAGGCGGCAAGACCGCATGCAATCAGGAGAGTCGAGATTGTTTTCTTCAACATGAAATAAGACCTTTCGCTCTATCACCTGAATCCGTGAATTTTTGTTGATGTATTTTTCATTCGGATTCAAATGTTGATT
>CAJKAR010000101.1 GCA_905197955.1 uncultured Lentisphaeria bacterium
CACTCCATCGAAGTTTCCGAAACGGAATTCATTGCGGAATATCAAAAAAGAAATCGGAGGTGAAAAATGAAGGTCTGCAAAGCCTATCTGAAGGCCCGCGCTATCTGGAAACGCCGGTATGCCGAACTGGAACAGCGTTATGAGGAAGCGGAACGCGCTGAACAATGGAGTCGCGCGGAACGCATTGGGGAAGCCTTAGCTGAGATGGAGCAGCATTCCGGCTTCAAAAAATGCTATTCCTGCGGCAGAAAAGGCTGTCCGGCGCATTTCGACGGCTTCGTGTCATGGGAACCGATGGATGAAAAGTGTCGCATAATTGAAACTGCCTGAAAGGAGGTTCTGAAATGAAATTCATCTGTCCGAAATGCAAGAAAGATACGGAAATCGAAGTTGTTATGACCGACTGCATCGTAACCGAAACCATCAAGTATAATAACTCTGGCGAAGCTGAATATGGAACGCCGGAGATCCACGAAAGTCTGAACTCTCATTATCAATGCAAAAACTGCGGCTGGAAACTTCCAGTTGAAGCGAATCAGGTCGATGATGACGTATTGCTGGAATGGCTGAAAGAACAACCTCAAAATTCCAACCGGAATTTTACCGAGAGTTGATCATCTATGCCTGGATTTAGAATTGAAAGGAGTTCTCCAGCTCCAGGCATCAACTGAAAACGTCGTTTCCAGTTTCAGTTGTGTTTCTTCCGGTAAATTGCTGAAAAAATTGAATCCAGTGATCTTCTCCACCTGTTCGACTGTGACAGTAAAATTCTGCAGATTGCCTTTTGTTTTCCAGTTTGGAATGATGAAAGCAATCATCTTTTCCGGAGGAGTCACATCGTAAACTACTTTGAAATAGGCAAGTGGAACTGGAATCGTTCCATTGCAAATGGTAATAGGTTTTTCAGCAAAAATCGGACCGCAGATTACATAAAGTTCCTTCTCGTTTTTGGCCCATTCCCGAATCTGTTCCTCCAGATATTTCCAGGTGGCCCGGTTGCAGCGCGGATGCTGCGGACTCATATTGGTCATCAAGAAACTGTCCGACATGGCTTCAAGCGACCAGCGCATATCACCTGCCGGAGCCATGTGCCCCCGATCATATCCGGTCTTTGCGTAGTCTTTGTGAGCGGGAGACTCTGGAATGACGCGATCTTTGTGAAAGTTGTTGGAACGCTCGACAACTTTATTTTCAACCTCTGTGGCGAGCAGTCTATATTGAACCCAAAGCGGTTGACGGTGTTTACGGGAAAAGCCGATGCAGAACCATTCACGATCTACGACATAATCGGTAAAAACAGGCACTCCGATCCGCAGATTGTCATAAGGCGAGGAGTTTGCTTCCGCAGGAGTTTTGATGAGAACCGGCTCTCCGGCTAAAAGAATTGCCGGCAGAACACACAACAAGCAAATTTGCCTCAGCGATGCCATAAAAAGAGGTGCCTCATTCACACCTATCCTGAGTACCGCCAAGCACTCTGCCGAGAATGTGAAAGAGGCACCAGCACAAACTGCACAGGTGCGCCCTTTCAACAACCTATCTCGGCTCCGGCTAAAGCCGGAAATAACTAAACTTGGCGGTTTTAGGATAGACGATTGTTGAAAAGTCTTTATGACTTCATTTTATTTCGTTTTAATATAATATTCCTTCTGTAAACCTCGCATTCTTTTCATTTTTTGAAACAATAATCTTCCGAAGAATAATATACAGCGCCATAAAGAAAAATCAATGAAGATTTTCGTGTTTGCCTGTCATCCATCCGCCCCGGCATAAAGCCTTTTGGTGCAGATGGATTTTGGGGTGAACAAACACGAAAAGGAGGCTCAAGAAGATGAAAAATGATCAGGAAAGAGAAAACAGATTGAAGGAGGCAGTCAGGGACGTTCTGTCCACAGTTTGCCGGAAAGATGGAAACGGCGTGTTTTATGAGGAAATTTATGCGGATTACCGTGACACGCTGGATGACTGCACACTCAAGAAAATCTGCAATGACGATCATCCGAGGGAGAAGTTGTGGGAACTGCTCGACGAGTGGTATCGCGACTGTGAGTGGGAATATGCGGACAATGTCATCAAACAGGTCCTGAAGGATGAAAATGTTGCGGAATTAGTGGAAAATCCAGATGCGGATGAAATCCGCGAACTGATCCGTGATCAGTTTTACATCCGCTATCCGGAGAAGCATTTTCTCAAGGAAGATGTTCTGATTGATCTTGTCATTGATACAGGCGATCTGAATTATGACTTTACTTCCAACATCATTGGCGGGCATTATGACGCCAGTGATGATTCGATTCCGGAGGAGGCCAGCCTGCTCTGGCTGGCGCGTCAGCAGGGATATAAGAAATCCGAACTCAAAAAGGCACTGGCCGACAGGGGGAACTCTCAGTCGCCTCTGCTCAAGTCGATTTACCGTGAAACATTAAATTGCGGTTCGCATATGAATGCACTGGTATTTCTGGTCAAAATGACTTTGGAAGAATATTTCAATCTCCGCGACGCCATCGACAAGGAAAGAGAGCGGAATAAAAGCTACTATCTTTCCGAACGTACCGGCCGCGGCTATCTGCTTCTCTCCAAGGACACGACCTGTGGTCTTTATGACTCCTGGAACGGCTCCGGCAGTGTTCTGGAAATCAAATTGGAAAAAGATGTCCGTTTGCCATTCCGTTGCATCGCTTCGGCAGACCATGATGGCTGTCATGGTTACGGTATCCGGGAAATTTACGGCTGCGGTTCTGATTTATGGAGTGATAATGCCGTCAAACTGATCCGCCCGATGAAAAAAGCTGCGTAAGAAGGTGAACCCATGCCGACAACCAACCGAATTATCATGACCCGTGAAGATCTCCGGCTGCTCATTGAGTGCGCTGAAAGACAGGAAAAAGTTCTGCGGAAAAAAGTGGAACATCAGAGAGAAATGTTCGATCCGTTCCGGCCCTTTACCTGGCGGCGGAAGGAGGAAGCAGAGAGGGCTCTGCATCACTGGCAATCCGTTCTGACGCATCTGTATTTCTATGAGGAGCATTGGGACAATCTGCCGCAGGAATATCAGTGAACCAAAGGAGATCATGCCATGGAAAACAGTAAATTCAAACCGGATTATTTCAAAGTCAGTTACAGTATCCGCACGCCAAGCTATTATCGTCCGGAAGACAACGGACCCGATTTTCGGAGCGAAGCGGAAAGTATGGCGTTTCATGCGGATTGCGAACGGATATTCCGAAATGGCGGCTGGAAAATTGAACACGGTTATGCCGTCAACGGCAAATCCAGCCTGTATCTGCATCCGCAGCAACTCCTCGGAATCGTCCATACGGAACTGGTCGATGCGGTGCCGGAACTCATTGCTCAGGCAACGCTATTTCAGTTTCAGCAGAACGGCAAACAGATTATTGAGGAAATTTACGACATCACGGCAGACCAGCAGCGGGAATACATTGCAGCAAAACGTCCGGAAATTGAAGCGGAATTGCTCAAGGTATTCCGGACTTCGCAACGGAAGCTGTATCATGATCCGGGCGGTCTGCTATGGTGGAAAATCGAATTGCCGATTGGACGGAAATACGGGCTACCGGCACTTGATGAGCAGGTCAACAATACGGCCGGTCACTATGTTTCCGAAGTGTTCGTCTCACTGATTGCAAGCGGTCAGATTATTCAGAAGACGATCAACGGCAAGCAGGTCTATCGAACCG
>CAJKAR010000102.1 GCA_905197955.1 uncultured Lentisphaeria bacterium
TTAAAACTATTGAAAAAGTTTTTTCTTTATAATACAGTGTCCTTGGAGAAGAATAATCGCTTTGCATAAGGAGACAGAGGAAAGAAGCATATGATGTCTGATCATTCCTGTTGTTAAAACTATACTGCAAACAGTTCGTGGAACTCGGAGCCCCGGCATGATGGCTCTTGAAAGGAGTTCTGTCATGCAGGATATAGCAATCGCTATCGGTGAAAGGATACACGAGCTGATTATTCTCGAAATTCAGAGAATGTGCAGGGAGGTGATGGAACAGCAGGAACAAATCACACGTCGGTTGACGGTTCTGGAAAACTCTTTTCCTGTCAGAAAAGAAATTCCCGTCAACTTCAACCAATCTCATCAAGCCAGAATGAAAGGAGCCAATATCATAGCCATCCGCAAACGCCTGCAGTTGTCTCAGGCTGTTTTTGCTCGACTGCTCAACGTCGACAGGGCGAATCTTTGCAAATGGGAACACGACAAAGTTGTTCCTTCCCCTGCGACGGCTGCAAAAATCGCAGCTTACCGCAATATGGGTAAAAAAGCGTTGCGGAAAAAACTTCAGGCGCTTGAAGTGAAAATGTGGGACAATTGAGTTCATAACAACCAGTCATCATTCACTGGAGCTTTCATGTCGGGGTGAAACTGAATTATCACCACTTCCTTTAAGTTGGTTCTATCGTCATATTCGCCGGATTATTTATTTTGAAATGTCCGGTGGACCATCAAAAATTTGTCAACAGCCCACTTTTAAGACTTGAAATTGCCGGCAATTCGTTGTAAATATATTGGTGTCGGATCGCATGACATGCGATTGTTCTTTAAGTTGCAAAAGCAAAAGAAGGAGCACTATTATGTCGACCAGGCAAAAACTCAACAAAAAAATCGCCAGACAGATTCGCGAGGAAATTGCTGAAGCAATTCACGCTTCCGCAGAAAGAATCGCTGAAATCAGAAAAAACAGTACACCCAACCGGCAGTTGGAAGAGCTCATCCCCATTTCCGGTAAATAATTCTCCAATCTGAAATAAGAATGACTTCCCCCGATGGAACAATATTTCCACGGGGGATTTTCATATTTTCCCGTTTATTTGCAAGCCTGGCTGATGCCAGGCCTTTCTTTTTCAGGCAATAGAAAAAGATAATTCTTTCCTTCCGGTGCGGCGTTCGCATTTGCTTTTCCCGCCTTCCTTGTTCCTTGCGGAAAGAATAACTTTCCAGAAAGGTGTAAACATGAGTAAAGAAAACAAAACAGTTGTGCTGCTGGTTACGGCGGAGAAGCGGCAAAGTGGAACGCAAAGTCTGACCGAATATTCCGGAATCTTTGCAACAGAGGACGGTGTCCTCAATGAAACCGAGAGAAATGTATTCCAGATGGTTCGTGAGCGTCCCGACTGCTGGAGTTCGGGGTGCGTAACCGGCTATCCCGAATCTCTTTTTACGGAAGTCGAGCGGGAAGCTCTCCGGAATCACGGGATCGGCAAACGGTTTTCAATGTAAGGAAGGAGGTTGTTATGTCATTGAACTGGAACATCAGCAAGGTCAGGAATTGGCAGAAGAAACAGGAAAAAGACGGTCATACGTTGGAATGTCTGATCTGGGCGAGTCTTACCATCGGAATGGGCGATCTCAATGAAAAGACCGCAAAAGAGTTTCTTTATCGTTTGAATCGCTACTCCCGCGAAGTCGGAGCAATTGCGACTTACAGGAACGGCAGAACCGTCATCTGGACTCTTGCCAGACTCAAGCCGTGGTTCGGGTTGCACACCAATGTCCGGACGATTTCAAACAGCGCATTCGACAAACTTGTCCGGGAACGCTCCGGACGCTGAAAATGGAGGATTATATCATGCAGGTTATGCACATGAACTGGAAAACCGGGAAGATGGAGCCGTGCGTGGAACATCGTCTGGAACGGGGACAGATTGTTATGGGGATTGATGGACCAGCCCATGAATATGACGGCGTTGTTCTTGAGCGTGTGGAGAATGGGAAATGGGGTACTTCCTGCCGGATTCTTTGGATTGATGATCTGCGGGTCTCCGGTCATCAGTTCATCAAACCGATTGCGGAACGCTTCGGAATCGGCGTCTATTTTTATCCCGGCAGACTGATGCCGGAAGAGAAGATCGCTGAACTTGAAAAACGGTTTCTGGAAAAAGAGAGAGCCGAAGCACTTGAAGCCGAAAAGTGCCGGATCGAAAATGAACGCCTGGCTGAAATCGGCAAGGAACATTTTGCTGATGCGATCAAAAAACATGGAAAGCCTGTGGCATTGATTTTAGCCATAGAGCATGAAGACGTTTCGGATTTGCAAACCGATTACTTCGATTATCGAACAGTCCGGACTGTGGTGTTGGCATTTTCAAAACACAAGCGGAATTTGTTTCCGGAAATGCGCAAAGCAGCGTTGAACAGCGATATTCCGGAAATCCGGAAGCTGGCGACGGCTCCAGCCGACTGGGAGAATCGTGAGGACTATTCCGGTGGACACGGTTACTATCTTGCGGAAAGCAAATACAGCGGTTGGTCCATTGAAAAAATTCCGCTTTACAGGGAAAACCAACTTGAAGAATTCTACTGCAATGCGGGGAAGCCGGGAGGCTTCTGCGTAAAATAAGTGGTTCTTGTTTGTTTTGCCGGATTGTCCCGACGAAATGCCGTCTGGAACAATCCGGCTTTTTTGTGCCCAAACAAGAACAGGAGATGAAAATGGGAATGATTGAAATAGAAATTGAGTTCAATGAATTACGGAAACGCAACATTGTGCGATTCGACAGAAATGACGATTGGCATCCGTATCTGCTTGTCAATACGGATCGTGCGTATTTCGATCTGAGCGGGAACAAAATCTCTGTTCTCAGCCGGGATTTCAGCCTGTGCCGGGATATGGCGCATGTCAAGCGGGAACAGAACTACTGGAGCCGGCTACACCGGAAAAAAGAATATGCCGATCAGCGGAAAATCTACCGGATTCTTCTTGAACGGTGCGGTCAGATTGATCGCGATTGGCACTCCATCGAAGTTTCCGAAACGGAATTCATTGCGGAATATCAAAAAAGAAATC
>CAJKAR010000103.1 GCA_905197955.1 uncultured Lentisphaeria bacterium
GCGCCAAGGACAATATGAAGTATGATGTTGTGGGACAGCACAGCGCACCCAAGCTGGGGCTGAAATAAATGATCACTCCTGCTGCGATCTCTTTTTCAGACTGTATTCGGGATCTCTGCGATGAGTTGCCCGGTTTTTCGTTTGATTCCTCCTCCGCCGAGCCGTTTGCAGCTCTGAATTACGAAACGGAATGCAGGATCAAGAATCTTGCGTTGAAGCATTTCTGGAAACAGAATGGAATTCCGGGTGTGCTTCAGCCGATGATTCCGGCAGTTCAGCCGCGACACTACCGGACAAATTCCAAACGGCGCGGTGTGTTTGCCAACGGAAAATTTCAACTGCTTCATCCGGGACATTCTGTGCAGGCGGAAGTGCGCGGCAATCTTCAGTATTCCATGCTGGAGCCGGAGCTGCACCACCGGATCTATGAACTGATTCTGGAGATGGTATCCCGTCCGCCGTTCCGTTTTTTTGCAAGGAATCTGAATTACTGCATTGTCCGTGGTTCCGACCGCAGGGCGGCTGTAATTCTGAACCTTGCGAAAATTGATGCATCCATTGTACGCAAACTCAAAATCATAGCATCGGAATTGCAGCAGGAGATACCGGAGGTGATCTCCTGTTTCATGTATCTGGATGAATCCCGTTCTCCCTACTATCTGGAGGCGAAGCGGAGCGAGAAAGAGGTCGGATATAAAAAACTGTTCGGTTCTTCTTTTCTGGATATTACGCTTCCGGACGGCAACCGTCTGCTGTATCCTCCGACCGGTTTTTCCCAGGTGAACGAGTCGATGGTCCCGACTTTCCTGAATACACTGGAAAAACTGATCCAGCCGGAATCCGATGCCCGTCTGCTGGATCTTTACTGCGGATACGGCCTGATCGGACTTTCTCTTGTACCGAAAGTGGATTCCATGATCGGCATTGAAATTGATGGCCCCTCGGTCAAGGCAGCCGCGGCAAGTGCAGAACATCTCTATCGGAAAAAGGAGATACGCTTCCTTCGCGGAGAGATCGGGCCTGCGCTGATCAGGAATCGTCTTCCTCTTCCGGCGGAGAAGGAACTGCTGGTTCTGGACCCGCCACGGAGCGGAACTGCGGATGATGTCATCAAGGAGCTGGCGCGCCGTTCACCGCTCCGCGTTGTGCATGTGTTCTGTGGAACGGATGTCATTCCCGGTTCGCTGGCTCAGTGGAAAAATCAGGGATATCTGCCGTCGGAGATTCAGCCGCTGGATCTTTTCCCCGGAACCCCGAACATGGAAACCATGATCCTGCTGAAAAAACAGTGATGGATCGTTCCCCGGGCGATCTCGTTTCCTATTTTTGATCCAAACGGGTCTTATTGCATCTTCCGGTATTGAGATGGTGTTTTGCCGAATGTTTTCTGAAAGGTCCGGCAGAAGTATGCCGTGTCGTAAAAGCCGCACTCAGCGGCGATCTGTTTCACGTTCAGAGGAGTGTTGATCAGCAGTCCTGCTGCTCGCCGCAGCTTCTGCGAACGCAGATAATGTGCCGGAGTTTCTCCGGTGTATTGTTTCAGAATCCGGTCGAGGTAAAGTCTGCTGTATCCGGCGGCGGCTGCCATCTCCTGCGGAGTCGCATCGGGATTTTTCTGGAGAAGAGAGAAAATCCGTTTGAGAAAGGGGGGCTCGTTCTTTCCTCCTGCATGTGCCTGTTCGAGTTCCCGGCTCATCCGGCAGAGAAACGCAAAGACCTCCTCTGCAATCTGCCACGGACTGCGGAACTGACGCTCCCGCGCATGCTCCAGAAGCAGCTTTGCCGATTTTACACACTCACCCCCCGAAAGGAACGGCAGGACCGATGAGTACTGGTTCCGCAGAGATTCCGCCATACGGACCGCTGTCTCTCCTTCCAGAACCAGATAACAGAATTCCCAGATTCCCGGCTGTTCCGGAAGATAGTAACAGTGTGCTTCCGGAATGGTCAGCAGCATGGCGTGTTCCGGAGGAATCCGCAATTCTTCTCCGGAAATCCGCAAAGCGCCTTCTCCAGAGAGCGTATACTGCCAGATAACCCGTTTTTCCGGACCTCGATTCTGTCCATCCCATCGATAGGCGCGGGAAGTCGTGGATACATACCCCGCAGCGCTCAGCGACACCGGAAGTGGATTGACCGTTCTCCCCGGAAATACCGGATAATAATGTGAAACATCATCCATCCTAAGATTCTTTCTACATAAAAATACAGTAAATGTTAAAAAATTCCCTCTTTACGAATTTGAAATAATATAGTATACTATTAAAAAACTACAATAGCAAAGGAGAATTCCATGAAAGAAAAACCGGAACCGGACATCGAAATTGCTCCGCTTCTTCCGCATGACGAGGGAGCACCGCACATCAACGCTGCGCCTGTGTATGGTGCATCTCCGGGAAAAGATTTTTTTATGCCGTTCCTGTGCGCGGGGAGGGACCTCTGCGCTTTTCCATAAAAGGGAGACTTCCCGCCGGTCTCGTATTTGACAAGGAAAAAGGCTGGCTTCGCGGATGCCCCATGGAGTCCGGAGAATTTCCCGTGATACTCTGCGCGGAGAATGCTCTCGGTAGAGAAGAAAAAGATTTCCGGATTACAATCGGCGAGAACCGGATCTGTCTGACCCCGCTCCTCGGCTGGACTTCATGGAATGCCTGTACGATGAACGTGACGGATGCCCTGATCCGCAGAAACGCCGCAGCTCTTGTGAAAAAGGGGCTTGCCGCACGCGGATATGCCTATGTAAACATTGATTCCTGCTGGCAGGGACGACGTGATCCGGCAACAAAAGCCATTCAGGGCAATGAACACTTTCCGGATATGAAGTCTCTGGTGGAATACATCCACAGTCTCGGCCTGAAAGCGGGAATTTATTCCACCCTGAATCCGTGAAATAATTGGTGAAATCGACGATAAAATAGAAGAAAAAGATGT
>CAJKAR010000104.1 GCA_905197955.1 uncultured Lentisphaeria bacterium
GCGGTTCTTCTCCTCTCGCGCTCTCCTCTTTCCCTAAACTTCTGACGCCTTTGCAAAGAACGCAAAGGCTTCTTGTTTTATATTTCAATTCAAAAGATAACCTTCAGGACTTTAGCTCCGTACTGATCCACGTCACTCCAATCCTGTTGTTCCAGAAGGATTCCGCCCAGCATCCGGAAGGTAATCTTTTGTCCGGTGCGCAGATCGGTTATGGAAGTTGGTAACTCTCCCGTTGTACGGAACATGGCATCTGGAACTGGCGGAGCTTCCGTAATCAGGATGTAATGAATCCGCGGATCTTTCAGGCTCTGAGTCACGGAACAGAATCCCGGAGGCGACCATGGAGCTGTGAAATATCCGGGGAAGATCAGAGAACGTCCGCCACCGGTGGTCTCATAAATGGCCTCGCCGCCCCACGACAAAAAGTCGCGCACTGTCTCCAGAGAAGGAACGAATTCCGGCGGAGGATTCCCGTCGATCATGGGACCAATGCCGAACGCAAAGTTCCATTGTCCATGCTGACCAAGCGAGGAGATCATCTGACGCAGCAGAAAGCGGCGATCGGCAAGATAGGGCGCAGCATCCGTTCCGGACTCTCCGGCTCCGTGATACCACCAGCCGCAGCAGGTCGGGATGTCCTCGTTGAAATCGTGTCCCGGAATGGAGATGTGAAACGGAAGACCGGAAGTCCGCAAAGCAGATGGACGGCAATAAGAAGGTTCGGGATTCCCGGAAAGGAACTCGGTGGTTCCGCAATCGACCTCTTCGATGTCAAGGGATGTGTTATTGTTGTTGATGATGACCGCATCCGGAAACCAACGGCGGATATAGGCTGGAAATGATTTCATTTCAGGATTCATTCCGTCGATCCAGAAACCGGAAATCGCGTTGCCGTAACGTTCCGCCAGTTCACGGATCAGCGACTCTGCGACGGATCGGTAGCCGGCATGAGTTCTCGCCTCCTCAGAAACGGTCGGCCCCATGGAAACAGATTCCCAGTGATCGGCAGATGCCGGCATATAAAACAGCGCCCGGATTCCAGCTTTTCCGCATGCTTTGAGAAATGCTCCGGCATAGTCGAGAGTCGTGTGATACCGATAAGCCTTGATGCCTGTGGGATAAAGGACACAGCAGGCCTCATTGGTATGCAGAAGGGTCAGCGTGATGTAACGGGCACCGCAGGATTGGGCCATGCGAACCATGTTTTCGGCAACGGCATCCGGATCGGGCGCAGCAGCCTCCAGAGCTTCCGGCGTGGAATACGAAAGAGGATGTTCCTGATCCGCTTCGCGATGGGTATTTCCACCGCCGGTAAAAAGTCCCCAGTGAAAAAAAAGTCCGAAACGTGCAGGGGAAAACCAGCGTTCCAGATGATGTTTCCGTCGCAGATAATTTTTTTCGTACATTGCTTTCTCCGGATTCTGCCGCACGCAGAAAACTGTCGGCAGGATCCGCAGATCGCCGGAGTCTTCCGGGACGGTCGAGTGTAGAACAAGCACCGCATGAACGCGGTCGGACAATCCCTCTGCAAAGTCCTTCAGAACTTCAACAGCACAGAGGTTCCATTCTTTCGCATTGTATCACCAAAGAAGGAAAATGCAACCTCTTTTTCAAAAACATATCAGGAAAAAAACTTTTTTACACATTCCTCTTCTGAACAACAATTCGCCGGAAAACGGACTCCGATACTATAATTCGGATCGGAGTCAGCGGATTTCCTTTGCCAGATTTTCTGCGAACTGACGGGCTCCGACATCATTCAGACCGATCCGGTCCGGAGCAAAAAAAGATGCGTCATTTGCCACAAGCCCGGGGCCGTCAATCACACGGATCTTCGGATCCTTCCGCTCCGCAACGACCGAATGAAACGCCTCCCGGTAAGCATTCAGATCAATTCCGCTCCGGGCCCGCGCAGCACTGTACAGCGGGGTCACAAAGACAATGCGCGTATCGGGTTTTCTCTTCCGGAACTCCTCAATGAAGCGGGATATATTGTTTTTGAAGACAGGAAGCGGTGTCCCGCTCTGCCAGTCAAACGTGCCGATCAGGACAATCAGAAGATCCATCGGAATCTTCGCCAGAAACTCCGCATGCCATGGAGTCAGAGCGATGTTTTCCATTCCCATGTTTACCACATCCCAGTTTTTCAATCGACCGAAAATAAACGGGAATGAATTGTCGATTGAAGTCGCATCAAAACTGCGAACCACGGAATCTCCGTAAATCACACAGCGCGCTCCATACGCCGACGGCTCCTGAAAGAGAGCCTTGTCATTGACGGAAAGCCCCCGGACATCCACCGAATCCGCCAGAGGAAGCACAATCTCATATTCATGCATCATCCCGTCCGCGGGCAGTTTCAGCAGATATTCTATGCCCGATCCCTCCCCTTTCCGGGACCTTCCTTCCGGCGGAGCAAATGTTCCGTTCTCCGGAAGTTTGCCATCCACATAATACAAGCCGATGCTGTTCTGCGGCGCCTTGTTCCCACGAAGTCCATTGTAACGCAGACGCAGACGCAAACTCTTCGCATTCGTTTTGAAGCGGATCCGAACTCCCGGATTGTCGTACTGCGCATTGTTGTAATGCGGAATCATACGGTCAAAACGGACATAACGAGTCCGTAATCTCTCCTCAATCGGAACCATCGACGCATATCCCGAATAATGAAGACGGGAATCATCCGCCGGAATCTCAAGAGCGGAAAGAACCGATGGAATAAACAGTAGCAGAAGAAGAATGATTGTCGCAAAAGCTCTTTGAATCGAATGCAAGTTGGAGGCTTCTCGCCCCCAACACCCCTCGGCAGGACCCACCCGGGCCCTGCACCCTGCG
>CAJKAR010000105.1 GCA_905197955.1 uncultured Lentisphaeria bacterium
GCCGCAATGGACGAGTCGCTTTGAATCGATGACACAGCACCGCTGATGGGAATGGTTCAACTTCGGCAAAAAAAACAGCTTTCCAGCCTAGAGGGCACCAGGCGAGCGTTGCCGCCTCAACTCCGCTGCAAATACTGCCGTATTTCATGCTGTTTCCTTTCCTTGTTAAATCAATGTGTCTCTATCGGGGTTATTGCCACCCAGGGGTGCATTTTGGCCCCTGTTTTTCAAAAAAAATCGAAAAATTTTTTACGCCAGGTCAGGATCAGATACTTAGGACCCGTCAACAGAAACAGAATGAGCATACACTTTGTTTTTTTGCCGATAACATCGATTTGAAATGATCGATCAACAGAGTATATTATGCTTTAGATGCATTAGGGATAAAAGGAGTTCGCAATGGGACAGGGCAGACATAAGGCAGAGAATATCACGCGACGGCAGGCGGAAGTGATGCAGGAGATCAGCCGATTCTTCTCCATATACGGAAAAATGCCGACTATGCAACAGCTTGCCAATACGTTCGGAATAGCTGCTCCATCTATTTACGATATACTTCAGGAACTTGTTTCCAAGGGCTATTTGAAGCGCATTGAAAAAGGTTCAACAAAACCGTATGTCATCAATAAAACTGTTGAACCGGAAGCTCTAGTCACCGTTCAGATCCCACTTCTTGGAGAAATTCCCGGAGGAATTCCGGTAGAGGAGTTTGAGGATCAGAGTGGTGACGAAACCGTTGCCGTGGACAAGGCTCTCACTATCAACGGGGCTGTGTTTGCCTTGCGCGTAAACGGTAACAGTATGATTGGTGTTGGCATTGAGACCGGCGATATTGTCATCATCCGTCATCAGCCGATTGCCGCAGACGGGGACATTGTGGCTGCATCTGTCAACAACAAAGTAACTCTGAAACGACTCGTAAACCGTCCGGACCGCATCGCGCTGGAAGCGGAGAATCCGGAATTCAAACCGATCGAGCTGACTTGTTACGACTCATTTCGAATCATCGGGAAAATGGTGGGAATTCTCAAACACGGGGTAAATGTCAATGGCAGGGAGTAATTTACGTAAGTTCAAAAATCCGGAAGTTCTGAGAAAGTTTTCATTTTCTCGTTTATTGGAAATGATCAGCCGTTACAAAGGCTATTTCGACCGCATGAACTTCCCGACGACAGGAAATATAACGGAAGATACTTTTGATTACGATGGACTCGCAGCAATCCTTTCAAATCAAATGTTTGTCGGCGAATATGAGGAGTTGTTCAATGGCTTTGCTCTTGTCGGTGCGACGAGCATGGAATGTTTCAACGATGTCTTAAGGACATTTATTTCCAGAAGCAGTTATGCCGACGAATTAACAGATACCATGTCAACTGCGGATATGGCACTTCTGGTATATCTCCATGATCCCGAAGAACTCAGTGTTCTGGAATCTGATTATGCCGCTCTGAAAAAGAAATCCTTTGCAATGCGGGCGACACGGCATGATATCCGTAATTTGGTTATCACGCCAGCGCAGATTCATGATTTTGAGGAAGGGATGAACATGATATTCCAGTCGAAAAACTATGGCAGCACCGCCCGTGTCACGTTGACGGAAAACGACAGCCGGGAATTGGTCCTGCTTGTCAGGCACGGTGACTCCTACAGACGACAGGGCATTGTCATGAACGGCAGAAAGTCCAAAACTATCGGGTTTCAGCCGGAAAGTTACAATACCCTGAGCATCAACAGGGACACAGGAGAACTGCGTCTCGGCATTCCCACCAGTCCCAAATGGATGGAAGATGCCTACTGCAAACAGCTCGGGAAAAGTCTTTTTGATGATTACGATGCCTTTTCCTCGCCCCGCATCAACGATCTGGACAAGATCAAGGAACTTGGTCGAAATATTCTTTGCTATCATGGAGTGGCGGACGTCAAAAGTATATCTCTGCTGTCAATTAAGGCATATATCAATGACAACAGCGGTATGTCCGCGATTCTGGAGGCGGAAGACGGGGATTTGTTCCGGGACATGGAACGCCATCAGTTCAAGTTGTCGAGCATGGGCCGGATTATCAGAGCCAAGTTTCTGGTGAAAATCGGACGGGCGGAACGGACGATTGTTCTTGACGCATCCAATCGGTCAGGATATGATTACGATGATTTCGGCATGATTGTCGATGAATGGCTGCGACAGGTCGGCATCATTCACACACTGACGCAGAATGAAGAGGCGATTTATGTGGAACTCCTTGCTGGCGAATGCAAGATCGCAGCCGCTGTATGACTGGAAAATTCAACTCCCCGGCATTGACATTGAGCAGTTCAGAATAAAATATCTGAATCCAGCTCCGGGAAACGCCATGCGTCTGCTCTGCCCGGATACTGACAACTGTCCGGAGAACTGCAATTACCGAATGGTTCGGGAGCTGAGTTCAGGCCTGAAGGCATGCTGTCCCATGGACATTACCCGGCCCAGAATCACGATCAAGCCCGAAGAAATCGGTATTTACCGTCTGAATTACGACCGTTTCCACAAGGAGATCGCGGATGCTTGCGGCATTGAATTTTCCAGTGTGGATTTAGACGATGCCTTTTTCTGGGAGCTCGGCTGTCTGAAAACCGGAACAGGATGCAGAATGCCGGTCTACATTTCCTATTATATAAATACAATGGTCTTCGAACACCGGCTGGAGAACCTGCTCA
>CAJKAR010000106.1 GCA_905197955.1 uncultured Lentisphaeria bacterium
TTGTTCATGTTACTCCTTTGGTCTGGCGTAAAATGAACTTTCAGCTGACTTTTTTTAAGTGATTTTAATTTTTTATTTTGAAATTACCTCTACTTTGTTATGTTGCTGAACATGACGATGCGGTTCTGCAGAAATCTTGCGTGAGTGATCCCGGAAACATGTCCGTCAAAGAAGGTGATGTTGGTGATTCCCGGAAGAGACATCGTAAGTTGATCGGCACCGCAATTTCCTCCGGCAAGTTCTCGGAGCTGCTTGCGCGTCTGCTGGGAGCCATGAATATACGCCAGGAGAGGAGTCATCCATGTCTGTGTCCGGCACTGCGAGACCTGATTGCTCCCCGTTCCTTCGCCGAATCCCACCCGACGGGATGGCTGGGTGACCTGAGAAAGTTTGAGCGCCTGCATATCCGAAGCGTTGTCGCGATGAATGGCGTATCCCATCCCCGGAGACGATTCCGGATAATACGTCCCTCCCGCAGGGAGTGCCTGGATGTCCTTGGGACAGAGAAACGCCTGCATGAAGGGCTCTGCCTTGATTGTGCCCCATTGCGTATATTCAACCCGGTAGCCCGGCTTGGCATAGGGCATGAGGAACGCATACCAGTAGGCAACTTTTCCATCCGAAAGATCTTGGCGGTTCAAAACAGCGAATCCGTCGTTATCGCCTGCATAGGACTCGGAATACATTCCCAGCTGCTTCATGTTGCTGATACATCGGACCGTAAGAGATTTATCCTTGGCACTCATCAACGCCGGCAATAAGAGACCGGCAAGTATTGCAATGATTACAATAACGATAAGAAGTTCTATCAAGGTAAATTTTTTCCCCATCGCGTCACTCCTTTTTATTTTGCGTTCTTTTTTCTATTTTGCTGAATCCTTCCGGGACCTCTGTTCCGAACGATTTGAAAATATTTTTTCTGTTGTCAGCCGGATCCGGAGTTTTCCAGCCGGTTCCTCTCTTATTTCAATCCTCCGCAGGGAGGCTGGCAAACGATTTTCTGATCCATCAATGTTCTGATTTTTTCAAAATCGGCTCCGCAATCCCAGTATGCCTGAAACAGAGCATTCAACGCGGCGGATTTTTCTGTTGACAAATATTCTGTCGGCAGCCGCTGATCGCATTGAAACGAGAAAAAATCACGGAAATCATTTTTGACAATCCAGGGATAATCCTCCGGACTCATATCTTTCCGGAACGAGAAGAATCCGGTTTTTTCAACGAGTTTTTTCATGATTTTTTTCGAAAGCAGCAGTTTCAGCAGTGTCCAGACACGTTCTTTTTCGTTCTGTGTGATGGAGCTGTTCTGGTAAACCTGAAGAAAGACAGGAGAATAGAAAAGCAGTCGTTTTCCCTGCGAAACAATGGGAACTGTGCGGAAATCACTGGCATCCCAGCCGAATTTTTCATACTGCACCGCCGCCCAGGAACCCACCAGAAAATGCAGCAGGACATCCTTCTGAAGGAAGGGATTGCATCCTTCATGGAACCGTTTGAAATCGGCCAGAATCTCAAACATGCGCTTTCCTTTTTCCGTGGAAAAGAAAGGGGCGTCGAAAAGATTGGAAAAGTTGTTTCTTCCTGAAAGAATCAGGAACAGAGGAAGATAGGTGGCGAGTCCTCCCCATAAAACTTCGGACTGAAGGGAAAACGAGGAGGGATAGACGCCATGTCTCCGGCAGCATTCCGCAACATCCGTCCACCAGTCGAATGAACTGAACTCGGATGGAAGGGAAATGTTCAGCCTTTCCTGGATCCGGGTATTGACGAGACCCTGATATGTGAACATATAAAACGGAAGCTCTGTATTGGAATATTTCTCGGAAGGAATATGATGCTGTTTGATCAGATCCCCGTAATCCTGAAATGAGCTGAAATCCAGCAGAGCTCCATCTGTTTTTATCCACGGATCTTTTTCCGAAATAATGATTTTATGGTCTTCAACATCGGTTTTATAGTCGGGAGATTTTATGTCGATGACTCGAATTTTCAAATGCAGATTGTTCGCCTGGGAGAGGTGGGTGAGGAGTTTCTCCATTTGCTGCAAATCAAACGTGGTTTTTGTCAGATAAACAAGGACTTCCAGTTCATTGCCTCCGTTCAGAAAGGAACCAACCCCGTGGACGATTTTTATTTTCCCCGCGTATTCCATGTTCTTGAATGCTCTTTGCGCGGACGAATACGGGATGGAAAACTGCTTGCAGATCTCCATATATCCCGGCAGCTTGTCTCCCGGGCGCAGAAGTTTCCGGGCAACAAGCTCGTCAAAATATGCGGTAATCTTTTCTGTAATTGTCATTCAACAAACTCCACGATATTCAGTTATCGCATTATCTATAATTATAAGCGATACCGGTGGATTTGTCAAGAGGGAAAACGATGTTTTTCTGAAAAATATGGAAGCGGGAGCCGGCAGATTTTTCTGTTTTTCCCTTGAAGAATTCGATTTTCGCTGTAGAATAAAAAGGTTTCACAGCCATCCCATAGGAAAAGAAAAAGTTGAAAGATGATGGTTCTGGATGC
>CAJKAR010000107.1 GCA_905197955.1 uncultured Lentisphaeria bacterium
ATAATCCGCTATCGCGAAAAAGTCCAATGCTGATTTGCGGAAAAAATAATTTTTTTTCAAAAAAATTTGATTTTTTGCTGCTTGCAGCAGACGCAATTTCCTATCGTGGCCGATAGGCTTTTGATTACGCACACATTACGCTCTCTAGATGCGTAATACATGCGTAATATGATAATGGAATAAAATTACGCACTTGACATAGGCATAAATAAGGCTTAAATTACGCACGAATTAAGAATGAACAGGGAGGGACTCATAATGAATCAAACGAAAGCCGCGAGAGTGCATCCCGGAGCGTTCAGAAGCTGCCTGATTCCGTTCACGGATCAGATTTTGGACTGGTGGTATGACGATCTCCTGACTGCCGCCGAAATCCAGCGCCGACTGAAAGCGGAAGGTTTGGAAGTTGCTCGAACCACAGTCATGCGTTTCATCAAGGTCCGCGAACAGCGAGCCGCAAAGCGGAAACGCCCTGCGGCATTGAGAAAGAAAAACACAATTTCAGCGGAACATCCCGTGATTCCACCAACACCTCAAACTCAATCACTTTGTCTTGGAACGGCGGCACTCCCCGTATTTGAAACTGCAAAAAGAATTTCTTCTGTGCAACAGAGAAAACCGCAGGCTGGAAATCGGCTCTTTCAGATACTGAAAAACACGTCAGCACAGGAGCTCGGACGAATGGCGGATGAAGCATTGGAGCGAAAGAAGAGAAAATAGATATTTAAAACTACCATAAGTCAGTAACTGCCCAGGCAGCCTCATCTAGAAATTTCCGCTAATCCGGATTACTTTGCTTACTAAACTCTAAATTTGGAGGAGTATATGGAACGAGAGAAGCGGAGCCGTGATTACTGGCGGGAACAGTTGTCGGAATAATATTGGGATGGAGGTTTAACGATTCAGAAGTATTGCGAGCTGAAAGATTTGCCGTATAAAAACACTCGTCGTTGGATCGCAGCTCTGAGCAGAGGATGTTGAAAAATTCAGCAACGAATTGCCTTGGTTAAGACGCCAAATGTTCGGTTCCAAAACGAAACATTATATTCCGGAGGATGATACCCCATCGCTTTTTCCTGAAGAAGAGGAAGTCCCAATAGAAAAGGCTCCTCAAAAGGTGTCGGAACACGAACGTGGAATCCGTCAGCCGAACGCTCTTTCTGAAATACCGTCTGACTTACCGCGCAAGGAACGCATCATTGATGTTCCGGAAGAAAAGCGGCAGGGGATGACTTTAATCGGTTATGAGGAAAGCGAACGGATTGCTTACCATACCGGATTGTATGTGATTCATTTCAAGCGAGCGCAATATGCGATCCGTCTGATGCGTTGCGCGGTGTTGTCACAGCTCCTGCTCCGGGAGATGTTTTCGATTCGGTCAGCGGTAGAACTCGTTATGATGCCTCTTTCATCGTCAAGGTGGTTGCGGACAAGGAGGAGAATGCCATCCCTCCGGAACGCCAGGCACGGATGTTCAGCAACGATGAATTGCCGGAGGCTCCAATCTTACCTGGAAGCTCTCTACAAACGCACGGCAGAAGCCTTGCTGCCCCTTTATGAGCGGATGATTGAGCAGATTATGCAGTGTGACATCCTCCATGCTGATGAGACATTCATCAAATTGATGATCAAGGGGACAAAGAAATGCAAACAGGCTTACTTGTGGTACCGATTGACTGGAGTTGGGCCGCCAATGATTGCTTTTCACTTTTCGCCATCCCTATCCCGGAATGTTGCAGAAAGTCTGCTCGGAAATTACTCAGGAACAATCATCAGAGATTCTTACGCGGCCTATGAAAAACTGGACTGCGAGGTTGCCTGTTGCTGGGCGCATGTCCGGCGGCGCTTTCCACAAGGTGTTGAAAGCGGATATACAAAAGCAGAGCCTCCGTTGAAAATTATACACGCCCTCTACCAAATTGAGCGTGTTGCAAAAGAACGAGCGGAAAAGAAGGGTACGAAAACCGCACTCTATCAAGAGCGGAAAAATGCACGTCGGCAGTCGCAAAAGTTCATCCGGGAATTTTTTGAGCAGTGCCGGGTACTCAACGAGTCGGAACAACCGACCTCCCTTGTCGCCCAAGCCGTCTCTTATGCCCTGAATATCGAAGAGAAGCTCAAAAAGTTCCTGAAGGATTCCAGGCTGAATATCAATAACAACCCGGCCGAACGCCTCAACCGAGGAATTGCGATCATCCGAAAGAAATGCCTCTTTGCCGGAAGCGAAGCTGGTAGGCAACGTCTCGCAATCCTGTTATGTAAAAGTCAAGGGGCTGAACCCTCTATTTTACGTTTTTTGTTTA
>CAJKAR010000108.1 GCA_905197955.1 uncultured Lentisphaeria bacterium
ATCACCCGCCGCAAACCAAAAACTTTCATTTTTTCATATTACTTTTGACACTACCTTGATATTGTATTATTTTGCTTATTCATATTTCTTTTCGAATGTATGGCAGACGGATTGTGCGGTCCGGAGCTCCTTTTTCGAAGAACTGCCGGATTGCCTTGTTGACAGCCTGTTGTTCCGGATCGTAACAGGTGTAATGAAAATCTTTGCGGCATTCCCAGGCGGTCGGCGGTGCGGTACTGATGAATCGCGGATTGCCGATCCCCGCAAAGAAGGAGTCAGGAAAACTGGAAAGATAATTGATATAGCCGACGAAATCGACAACTGCTTTTGGACGGAGCCGTTCCAGTTCATTTTTCAGTACGAGTCGGGTCCATTCAGGAAAATTTCCTTCAGGTCTGGCTTCCGGCAGGATCAGGAGAAAGTCGCTCTGAAGAGGTGAATTTTTCTCCAGCTGTCTGCGCAGGGCTCCGACCCTGTCTGCGTAAGGCTGAATGTCCGTTGAGGCGGAAATGACAAGAAGCGAGGAGCGTTCTTCTTTGGTCAGGATCTCTGGAATATCTTCCGCCATAGCCTCCTCATCAAGAAGAATCGCGGCGGTCTGGAGGCCGAAAGTTCGACGGTTCAATATCAGCTGACGGAAGTGCAGCCTTTCCAGTTCTAGAATGAAACGAACCTCATGCGGGCCCGTGTAAAACCAGACCAGTGTATCCAAATTGTTGCGTGTAATCAAGTCTTCCGGAGTTTTTTCTGCATACTTCCGCCATTGGGAATAAGAAAATATCATAATCTGGCACTCATTCCGGGAGACATATTTGAGAATTTCGGAAAGACTGCCTTTACTGTCCCATGCCGGTGTGTTTTCCGAATCCCATGGGGAGAGAATGACCCCGATGCGTGAAGGTTTTCCCGCTTTTTCCGGAATGCTTCCTGATGGAATGCTCCGGACATAAGTCCCGCAGTTTTTCCGTACTTCCAGAAGCCCTTCCCGTACCAGCTGAAGAACTGCCATCCGGGCTGTGACCTGACTGACCTCTTTTTGTTTGGCCAGTTCCCGGTTCGAGGGAAGTTTTGATCCAATCGGATACTCTCCAGCGGAAATAGCCTTTCGCAGATCCCTGATTAATGCACGGGATAATTCACCATATTTACAATGTTCTTTTTGTTTTATTGTTGTCATAGATTGATATTTTCCAGTTTTTCTTTTTATTATATTCGAAAACAGGTGATACGTCAACAGGGAAACAGGAAAAAAAAGATTTTTTAGGAATAAGTTACTTTAAGTTACAATCTGTTTTTGTGAAATAATTCATAAACATTTTTTCAGAGATAATTTTTTGCTTGAAAAAGATTTTTCTGCATCTGGAGAGACTCATTCCGGAAATGAAGATTGAAATCACAAATGCCGCATTTTATATTATACTTGCGGAGATAATTTTTCGTTCCCGACATCCACTAAAAAAAGGATTTGATGCGATGTGTACATGGAATGACAACACCTGCAAAGAAGGACTATATGCATTTGAAAACTACTCTTCCTTTGAGGAGTGGAAAAAAGCGGCAAAGCCGGCGCTGATTGAGCGTCTTGGTCTCGGACACTGGCTTGCCATGCCGCGGAATCCTGTTGTTCCGGAGAGTTTATGGAAGCATGAGACCGATCTCGGAACCATTGAGAAAATCCGTTTTGAAACAGAACCAGGGGAAAGTGCTTTTGCCTATATCTGTCTGCCGAAACGCGCGGAAAAACCGTACAAAACCTTTATCTGTCTCCAGGGGCACTCCACAGGAATGCACAACTCAATCGGTGTGGAATGGAAGGATGAACTTATACCGAAGGTGATTGAAGGAGACAGGGATTTTGCGATCGGATGTTTGAAACGCGGACTTGCCGCTGTCTGTCTTGAACAGCGGGCCATGGGAGAACGTGGAACTTCGCCGGAAAGAGCTCCTTCCTGCTATGAACCCTCCACTGCCATGCTGCTCTACAATCGGACGATGATTGGGGCGAGAATCTATGATGTGGATCGACTCATTGATTATCTTTACACGCGTTCGGATCTTGATTTCCGTACTCTTGGAATCATGGGAAATTCCGGAGGGGGGACGACATCCATGTTTGCGGGGGCTCTGCTTGACCGGATTACACATGTGATGCCGTCTTGCAGTTTTTCTTCGTTCAAAGAGAGTATCGGGGCGATGTATCACTGTTATGTAAAAGTCAAGGGGCTGAACCCTCTATTTTACGTTTTTTGTTTATTT
>CAJKAR010000109.1 GCA_905197955.1 uncultured Lentisphaeria bacterium
TAATGAAAATATACCGGAAACTTCCTCAAATTCAAGCTTTGTCAAGACTTTTTCGTCGGGCGTAGGAAAACATCTTTGAGATACTTGTGAAAACAGATGTTGCCCGGCATCAGCATACTGTTTCACTTTTCCATTCAGTGATCTGCCGAGAGACCGTATCAAAGTTTGCTCCTACAAGGACGATCTTCCTGCCGGAGTGCTGATATTTCCGGAAATATTCCTTTTCACGAATCTGCTCCAGCGCTATTTCGGCTGTCTGGTTGATTTTGAACTCAAAGATATAAACATGATCTCCGTCGCAGATCACTGCATCAATGCGTCCGTTGTTCGTGCGGGATTCCGCTTCCACCCTTACCCCGATCAGGAGGAACACCGAGTAGAACAGTAACTGAAAACGTCCTTCCGTGTCTGTTGCGACATCATACTGCACTGCGGCAAAGAATGTTTTCAGCAGTTCCATGAACAGATTGATGTCGCGAGCTTTGATCGCCTTGACCATCTTGAATACGTTTGCGCCGACTGTTTCCTGCGGGATGGAAGCATAATCGCTGATCAGATAGGTCTCAAATGCGTTCTTGACTTCCCGGTTGGGGAAATCAAGATAATACAGCGTTTCTCCGAGATCAACAAATGAACTCTTTATGGTCAAGTATCCGGTCTGCAGCAAAAGAGCCAGCGGATCAATTTTGTCTATTTCAAACGCATTGAAAGCCAGTCCCATGACAGGCTCGCTCAACGTCTTTTCAAAGTTGAAATCCGCTTTTTTGGTCAGTTCCACTAGAAACGATGGCGTTCCCGTTGAAAACCAGTAATTGTTGAATTTGCAGCTGTTCGTAAAGAACTGAGCCAGCGATACCGGATTGTAGACTGTTTCAGATTCTTCCTCAAACCGAAATCCGTCATACCATTGTTTGATTTCCGGGAGGAGCTCTTCCCGTGACATATTCAGCTGCTTGCAGGCTGTGTCAATGCGGTCTGCGAAGTAAGTTTCAAACTCTCCTTGGGTATAACCGAACATCGTGGCGTAGTCCCGATGCATGGAGATGTCGGTCAGGTTGTTGAGATCGGAGAACAGCGAGACATGGCAGAATTTCGTTACACCGGTAACGAAGACAAAGCGTTCCTTGCTTTCGCATTTTTTGATGGAAGAATAGAATCCTTTTAATACATCCCGGCACGCCGTGGCCTCCGGGGTGGTCAAAGTATTCAAGATTGGCTTGTCATATTCGTCAAGAAGAATGACAACCTGATTTTTTGCTGCAACGGCATCAATAAAATCCTCTAATGAAACTGCAAGTGCTTCCTTTTGGATCTTTACATTGACCTGATGCTCCGCACATTGATTTTCCAGAAGGCGTACAAAATGCAGTTTCAACTCCTCGGAAGTTTTCGCCTGACAGTTTCCCATATCCAAGTGAATTACAGGATACTGCTTCCAGTCATAAGGCTTGTCATAAATAGCCAGCCCCTTGAACAGTTCTTTTTTTCCCTGGAATACGGCCTTGAGCGTGGAAACAGTCAATGACTTCCCGAAGCGGCGAGGACGGGAGAGAAAATACATGGCTTTTCCCTGACGGATCAGATTCCAAATGAATTCCGTCTTATCCACATAAAGAAAATCGTCCTTAACGATATCTTCAAATGTATAAACACTGCTTGTGATATTCTTCATAATATGGTGTCTCCTGTCCCTCTTCAATATACTCCATTAAATTTGAAAATCAAGCATTTGACTCACCCGTTCACCCACCACCGCCAGACGCGAACACCGCAGAATGCAAGGGCGGCAACTCCGGCAATGCAGAACATCGCGATACCGAGAGAGAACCAAAGATACATCAGCCCAAATCCGGCGGCGATGCTTCCAAACAAACATACCAGCACGATCAGTTCAGCAAGTTTGATTTTCTTTGCAGTCTGCTCAATCAATACAGTCTTTCCCATGGTTCACCTTTCCAGTCGCCGGAGGGAATGATTTTTGCCTGTTCCGGCAGATGGTTCATGATGTAGATCCATGCCTGAACAGTCTCCCCGTTGTTCAGAGTGAAGTCCATCAGCATCCGGTCATAAAGCCGTGGATACCCTTCCAGCCGGTCGACATCCGCCCAGTCCCGAATCGGGATCTCAATCAGCTCGACTACGACCTTTGTTTTCCCTTTCGGGACAAATGCCGGGAATCCCCACCCCGTGTCATAGAGCGTCC
>CAJKAR010000110.1 GCA_905197955.1 uncultured Lentisphaeria bacterium
TCTGGCATTTGCCGATATCGTTGACTACAGCGAAAACCGTTTCTCCGATTTTCGGAATAAAATTGCCGGACCATTTTCCTGTCGGAAATTCATCGAAACCTTTCAGGTAGGCAGTGATATAGATATATCCACTGGCACGCGGTGATGCCTCAAAGAGAAAACTCCACGTTTCAAGTGTGAACGTTTCCTGTGTCATCGGTGTCCAGTTGTGTTTTCGGATATGTTCTTTCAAAGCCGGAAGCGCCTTGTGATTAATCCAAGCGCAGAGGATTTTACAGGCAGTTTCATCTCCAATACAACTTTGACGATCTTGAAGAAATTCGATATTGCCGTCTCGAAAGATCGTTCGTGCGCCGTAGACTGCCAGGGCCTCCAATTCACGAAACGGACGCAGTCCCCACTCCAGCTTGGTCAAGTCAATCATTTTCTTCTGCCTCCTTACCGGTTTCTGTAGTCTGATAGCCGGGAAAGTAGAGAATCGTGTCGAATCCCATACTGTCGCGCCGGGTATGTCGGAGCAATTCAGAAAACTCCTGCCGCAGTTTCTCCGGTTCGTAAATGTCGTTAATGGCGGCTTGAATCTCGGCAATGGCGGCTTCCGGATTTTCAGCGACAAATCCGAAACATTTTTCACCGAGCATTCCGCGTCCAGAATAGTCATGACGGATTTCCGCATGGTCTTCGATCACGCGGACGAGCAACTCAGATACGGTTCTCATGATTTGTCTTTCTTTTTGATGTTTTATAATTAAAACCAGTCGTTTTTCTCAGCGGCGGCATCATACTGTTTTTTTGCGGCATTCCATGCCTGTTTCAGCTCAGGAATGGAATTCAGCTGCTTTTCGTTGAGGTCGCAAGCGGATAAGACATCTGCCTTCCCATCCCAGTTGATGCCAAATTCATGATTGCACATTTCATAATAAAACATGCTCTGAACATACTCGGCATTGATTCCGGATTTGGTGAAAATCGCGTTTCTGCGTTCTTCCTCATGACGTTTGAATGTGTTGTGAATCAATTCCGAATCCACTTTCCGGTAGAAACCTCCGGTGTTGCCAAGGCGATAGAGTTCACTGTTTTCTTTGACGCCAAGTTTGAGTTTCATCTCCTCAAACTGCTCTTCCGAAAAGGCAAAGCCAAGCGGCAGGGCGTTCACTTCCTTTTCATGACGCGCTTTCAATTCCTGATACGTTTCCATCTTTTTTCAACTCCTTTCAAGGGTTTGTTCGAGCACAAAAAAGCCGCGCCGGAAGTTGGAATGAACTTCCGAAAACGCGGCAAGTCGAACAAAACGTTATATCAACTCCAGTAAACCCAATGTCCCTGGAGTTCCTTGACACGATTCCTGATCTTTTCAATCAGATGAACTTTTTCCGGAGAGGTGCGATATTCCCGAAGCATCCGGTCGATTTCAATATCAAATTCCGGAAGAACCAGATCGCAGGCGAAGTTATAGACCATGCCGTGCGTATATTTTTGCAGTCCGGGACGCTGTTCGCCAAACTTCGGATTGAATTTACCAAGCCAGCAGACGCCGTTGTTTTCATTGTGCATGACGCGAACCAGTGCACGGGCATATTGATTGCAGAGTCCATTTGCCTCAATCCGCAACGCATACTGACCAAAATTATCCTCAGCCAGATGATCGGACAGTTTCGGCAGTTCGTCCGTCCGGAGTTCCTGCCGGAGCCATGCGAGAATTTCCCGCATATAATCAGCAGAAACTGTCCATTCCGGAGAATCACCATACAACAAGAGA
>CAJKAR010000111.1 GCA_905197955.1 uncultured Lentisphaeria bacterium
GCCAGCCGCCGTTCAGCCGCTGCCTTGGCTCCGGGAAGAAGCGTCGAACAGGAGCGAGTATCAAAATTTCAAAAGCAGGGGCGGCTCTGCGTTTTACAGAGCCGCCCCGTGGCTAAAGGAGAATCATATGAATCCAAACATTGATTTTTTAGGCATCTGCCAGCTACTGAAAGCACTCCGAACGGTCGGTTTTTCTGAGAATGAAATCAAAAAGATCGCACGGCGGATCGCTGTCGAGCTTGGTGCAAATTTCACACTTTATGCTTGATTTTTCTCCGTTTTGGTCATAGCTATTGCGCCACCGGTGTGATAGTGTGTGTTGCTACAGAGGGGGGTGAGAATATGGCAAAGAAGCAAACCAACGGAAACCTTGCGCTGGAACAGCAGCGCGTCATTGTAATCCCGGCGCACGATGAGATCATAGCGCGAAAGCTGCGTGTCGCAGCATATGCCCGCGTCAGCTCCTCCAGCGAGGATCAACTCAATTCCTATCGTGTTCAAAACCAATATTATTCCGAACTCATCTCCGGCAATCCGGATTGGGAAATGGTCGACATTTATGCCGACGAGGGTATCACCGGCACGTCGGTCGAAAAACGCGAGGATTTCCAGCGCATGATGCGAGACTGCCGCAAAGGAAAAATCGACCGTATTCTGGTCAAAAGCATTTCCAGATTCGCTCGAAATACGAAAGATTGTCTTGCGGCCATCCGGGAACTCAAGGAACTTGGCGTCAGTGTCCAGTTCGAGGAACAGGGCATCGACACCAGCAAGGTGTCCAGTGAGATGGTCACGGCGATCATGGCATCGCTGGCACAAAAGCAGAGTGAGGCCATATCTGGAAACGTCAAATGGGGCGTTCAAAAACGAATGCAGGATGGAACATTCATTCCATCATATCTACCTTATGGCTATGAAGCTGTAGGCAAAAAGATTTGCATAAATGAAGAACAAGCATTCATTGTAAAAAAAGTTTTCTCCGATTTCCTTGCTGGTCGCAGTACCGAGCAAGTTGCCGCAGATTTACGAACCAACAACATTCCATGTAAAAATGGGCGTGTGCAATGGGATTCTTCGTCTGTGCGTTACATCCTTCGGAACGAAAAATATACTGGAAATTCCAAATGGCAGAAATATTACACCCCGAATACTTTCCCTTTTCATTGCAAAATCAATACCGGAGAAGTTCAATACTACTGGGCAGAGGGAACACATCCGGCAATTATTTCAGATTTGGAATACCAGTTGGCGCAAAAACTGCTGGAAAACAAATCGAACCGAATCGCCAAAAGGCATAACAAAGCATATCCGCTGCGCCAGAGGGTGTATTGCGGATCGTGTGATTCCGTATTTCGCAGAAAGGAAGTCAATGCAACTGTTTACTGGGTATGCTTAGGCCATGACAGAGGACAGAATTGTGACATCTGCCAAGTACCAGAAGATACGATCAATGCAGCTTTCTGCCGTCTGTACTACAAGCTCAAGCATAACGGCAACCCCATCTTCACACAGATGCTCTCCAATCTCCAAAAGGTCCGCTATAGCCGGATGCTCTGGAGTGAAGACGTGATATCCCTCAACAAGAAAATATCCGATATTCTCAGTCAGGTTCAATTCCTAGCCCAGC
>CAJKAR010000112.1 GCA_905197955.1 uncultured Lentisphaeria bacterium
GCCGATGGGTCAAAAAATAATTGCGATTTTGCCGGATTTGACCTCAACGGAGACTTGCATAACAAGTCAAGTCATGCTCCGGTCAAAACCGCAAAGAAATCCTATTTTGCAATATAAGCCCGATCCCTGCGATGACCGGTAATATCCTCTTCGATAAAAAGAGTATATCCTAATTCCCGAGCCTGTTTTGTACAATCGGTCAATGCTTCTTCGACACTGTCAAGAGCCGCTTGATCGGCAAATTCAAATGCCGTGATCCGATTGTTCAGAATTGCCTGCGCATCGCCTTGAATCACACAAGAGACGTGTTTCGTTTTCTGCCGGTCGTCCCGGCAATGAGAACCAATCAAGACCTGGAGGCTGCTTCAAAAAATCGTATAAGACTTTCATAAACTTTTTCCAGTTGCGGCCCGGGGCATGAGTTATGCTCAGCCCCAGGCTCAAGTTGTTATTCTCCGAAATATACTTTTATCATTTCCAGTTTGCCGTTGGCATATTCTACCATGCCGTTGTCATATGCACATCCGGAGTTTGCTTTCGGCAAATTGGAGAGAAATTCATTCAGAAAATTCTCTGCTTTCCGCAGATTTATTTCTGCCTCCTTCAAAGCTTTCTGTGCATACACTTTGCAACGGAAAGCCGCCATCAGCTGACCTAGATCATTTTCGTCTCCGAAACCGAGAAATTCGTTCATCCACCGTTCCGGATTGACATTGGCGATACCGCCACATTCACATGCTTCATCGGCGAGATGGCGTCCGCATCGACTGTCGAGGAAATCCCGAATGTGTTCCGGCGACCAGCATGGAACGGCCTTGGCCACCCATTGAAAAGCGTTTGCCCACTCTTTCCTGACGGAAAAATTGCGATTCCGCCGGGTAGTACCGTAAAATCCCCAATCCCTGTTTTTTGATGGTATGACAATCATGACAATCTCCTTAAAAATTGCTGTTTCCGAGGCGGCATCCGCACCGCCTGCCGACAGTGCATACAATGCCATTTATTACGTTGATAGCCAGTAAATTATGCCGGATATATCCAACTATATTATTCAAGTATTTCTGCTTTTTCACTGGACTTGTCCTCTGTGCCATGCTCAGACTGAACCGCTTGTTCCGTATCCAGTTCACCTTTGTCAATTTCAAACTTTGCGAATCCGAGAACAGCCAGCCGCTGAATAAAAAGCAAAGCGGCAGATTCGGTATCTTTAGGAAGCGGAAACTTCTCCTGACCGATAGACTTGAGTATCTGACGCATGAAGTCCAGCGGAGTCAGGCTTGCCTGAAAGGGATTCATTTTCATAGCATTGACGATATCCAAGGCTGTCCTCCCGGAAAAATATTCCCCGGTGCATTCGACGGGATTGCCTTCAAAGTCTGTTTCGTAAATGCGGATTTTCATAGATTATGCTCCTCTTTTGTGCGCCGACATTCGCGAAGTTGCGGTCTTGTGGCGCGAGTAAGTTTTTTTGCCTCCAGCGGGGTTCGGGTCGACTCATAAAATCGAACGTTGCCCCCAAACTT
>CAJKAR010000113.1 GCA_905197955.1 uncultured Lentisphaeria bacterium
CCGCCTGAAGATTGTCGGGAGCTTCCAGGAGCTTTGCCATGCGGTGCGGACGTTCGGGAATTGAGTCGCCCTTGCAGTTCATCGTCCCGGGAATGCGCCAGATCCGCGCCGGATTGTGAACTGATGTGTCAATGGAAACAGCGTCATCCGAAGCCCGTGCAAACGCGTTGGTGCATTTTTGGACGAGACCGCCGTCTGTTGCCGGGAGGTCGATCCGGTACATGAGCTGCGCACCGTTGCCGGAATCGGTCATGATGGGATCTGGCCAGCCAAGCGAGAAGAGGTCACTGCGGATCTTGCGAGCCTTGGCCAGTGCGGATTCATGTTCGGCCTTGGTACTGGAAACGCCGGAGGCGCGTTTGGGATCGCAGTCGATCAGGAGCCAGCGTCGGGCAAGGACTTCCGAATCGGCGGTCGTCGGTTCTTTGAGAACCGGGCGAATCCGGTTCCAGGCGCGGGCCAGCAACTCCGGTTTGACCGGATTGACTGTCGCATAGGCTCCGCGATAGGCACGGAGTTTCCCAATGGCGGCAGCTGCGTCGGGAATATGCTCGTAATCAAAGTAACCGGATTCCGTGTGTGGCCGCATCCAGTCGGCGGACACCGCGTCCAGTACACGCACCTCGAACACGTCCCCGGCCTGAAACCAGAGGCGCAGAGCATGGATGATTTCATTTGCGTCGGTCATGTTCTGCCTTCTCCTTTTTACCGCTGTCGCCAGACATCTCTTGTGCGGGATCAGGAATGCTGATCAGAAGCAGGATTGTGAACAGTGCCGGGAACATGTCCTTGGTTTCTTCTGTATTTGGCTTCTTTTCTGAAGCGGAGGATTTTTCCTCCGACGACGCTTTCGGTTCCGCTGTATGACTGTCCTGTGCTGCACTCCCGGCAGAGACCGTTTTGCGCTTCACCCACGGCGGAGACGGATGAATGAACTTCTGGCAGTCCGGACGTTCATGCAGAACCGGATCAACCTCTTCCGAGAGCCAGCGATAGAAGGGATATACCTCTGCGGCATATAAGGAGTGATGTCGCATATGACAGAGAACCTCTCGTATGGTGTCACGGTGCAAAAGCCGGACGCGAACCGAACCGGATGGATGCCAGATCCGGTAATAAAGCGGCTGTGCGGTCACGTGCGCCTCGGTCATCGCGCGGAATCCCGGAATGCGGCACAGATCGCGGTAGACAAAATAAATGCCGTTGTCAAGAATCACAAGCCGAATCGGCTTATGCTGATATTCAAAAAGAAGCGGATCATAATACATTTTCTGCTGATTCCTCATTGATGTTTTTCAAAAAACGGATCACACTTGCCGCCGTGTGGATGGCTTCCGTGATCATCGCCTTTTTCGATCCCCTGCGTTCATTGTGATTCAGGCTTGCCTGCAAAAGCTCTCCCGCTTCTTCCGTTACGATGGCCGCCTGATGAATCGGACTTGTCGGCCAGTCGGGATGCAGTTTTTCGGCTCTCTCGACCTCGGAAAAGATTTGCGCCAGC